>NZ_CM168060.1:0-1042500 GCF_057031095.1 Planococcus alkaliphilus | reverse complement strand
GGCTCTTGTATTCTTTATTTCGACATATTTCTTTTAGATTCCTGCATCTATGAATCATTATCACTTTTTCGATGCATTTATGATATAGTATGATGGATGCAAGGAGGAAATAAATAATGAAACCTTATAAAAATAAAATCAATCGCATTCGGACTTTTGCCTTGTCGTTGATCTTCATCGGTATTGTCATTATGTACGTCGGGATCTATTTTAGAAGCCATCCGGTTGTGATGGTGATCTTCATGCTGCTTGGCCTTATTGCCATCGTCGGCAGTACAGGGGTCTATGCATGGATCGGATTGCTCTCGATGAAAACCATCCCCGTTGAATGCCCGAATTGCGGAAGACATACAAAAATGCTTGGCCGTGTAGACATGTGCATGCATTGCCGTGAACCATTGACTATGGATCCTGCTCTTGAAGGAAAAGAATTCGATGTCGATTACAATAAGAAAAATTCTAAACTATAATGACTGCTAATCGCCGGAGCTATTCACTTGCTCCGGCGATTTTTTTTTGCAGCAAATCGACAAAATAAAAACGAGCATGAGAAACATGCTCGTCGATTATTGGGCTTTTGCAGTTTTTTCCGAGCATTCCTGGCAGGTTCCATAAATTTCAAGACGATGATAGTCTACTTGGAATCCTGTTACATGCGAAGCAAGATGCTCCACTTCATCCAGTCCTGGGTAATGGAAATCCACTATTTTTCCGCAATCATTGCAGATCATATGATAATGGTCGTTGGTTACAAAATCAAAACGGCTGGAAGAATCGCCGTAAGTCAATTCTTTCACCAAACCGGCTTTTCTGAATACCCGTAAATTATTATAAACAGTTGCAACGCTCATATTAGGAAAAGTTTTCTCAAGCGCGCGATAAATGTCATCCGCTGTTGGGTGCATTGTAGAATGAATCATATACTCCAAAATCGCATGGCGTTGTGGAGTGATTCTCACACCTGTAGACTTCAAAGCATCAAGCGCGTCCTTTAGTTGTCCGTCAGACATCGCTGTGCACCTCACTTCATAAATATTCTTATATTATAATCGTTATAATTAGTGTACTTAAAAAAGAGGGTGCATGTCAAGAAATCACTATATTATCAAGCTTTGCAGGCTTTATCAGTCATTTAAGACTGATGAAGGCCTTTTTCGATTTTCCCAAGACGCTGATTGATTAAGCGTGCTGCAACGAATAGAAAATCGGATAACCGGTTCAAATAGGCCAATACATTCGGCGACACTGAATCCCCGATGGAAATCGCTGCTCTTTCCGCTCTTCTGACCACTGTGCGCGCGACATGGAGTGCAGCTCCTGTCGGATGGCCCCCAGGCAAAATGAAGTTTTTGAGTGCTGGCACTTCTGCATCGTATTGATCGATCCACTGCTCGAGCTTTGTTATGTCCTCCTCTTTAAGCTTCCACTTCACTTCTTTTCCAGCAGGCGTGGCAAGTTCAGCTCCCACATGGAATAGAGTAGTCTGGATTTCATGAAAAATGGATTCCAACTGTTCTTTTTCCTCAAAGAATTCATTGTTCATATGCCCAATTGCAAGGCCAATCATTGAATTGGCTTCATCACAGGTGCCATATGCTTCAACAAGTGCGTCATTTTTCGCAACCCGAGTGCCATATACGAGGGAAGTTGTGCCTTTATCGCCTGTTTTCGTATAGATTTTCACTTTCAATACCCCTTTTCCATATTGACTAGGTTTGTAAGATCCGAATTATTTTCCAACCATTTTTTCAGGTTAGGTGCAAAAATCTCTAATGCCCGTTCAACATAGCGGCCGGAATGGCTGGATACATGCGGTGAAACCACCACATTTTCCATCTCCCATAAAGGATGGTCTTCAGGCAGCGGTTCTTGCTCAAAAACATCCAATACAGCATAAGCGACTTCTTCATTCTTCAATGCCTCTACCATAACGTCATCCGATACAAGATCCCCTCTTCCGAAGTTCATAAAAATTGCATCCTGTTTCATCGCTTTGAAATGCGCACTGCCAATCATCCCTCTTGTCTCTTCAGTGCTAGGCACTACAGAAATAACCGTATCCGCTTTTGGCAGCGCATCCAGGATATTGTCAAATGACACCATTTCATCCATATAATCGGCTTGTTTTCCCGAACGGTTGCAGCCTATGGTAGAAACACCAAAAGCTTGCAGCAAACGGCCGATTTCACCGCCAATAGCACCCGGCCCGATAATCAATGCCGTGGATCCTGCTAATTCGCTTGAACGGATTTTTCGGTCCCATTTTTTCTGTTGCTGTCTTTCGTAAATGGCCGGAAGCGAGCGTTTAATCGCCAGCAAATGCGCCAACACCGATTCAGCCATCGGTGTTTTATGGATGCCTCGCACATTCGATACGGTAATTCCCTTTTCGAGAATGGCCTCATGCGGCATTTTTTCTACTCCGGCACTTGCCACCATGATCCATTTTAAATTTGCCGCTTCTTCGATGTCTTCAGCAGCTAAATCTTCCCCGTATGTCACGATGACATCCGCATCGGAAAGACGTGATTTATCATGGTAAGTAAAGTGGAACTCCACTTCCGGAAATTGTTCTTTCAGCATTTCCTGCTGATGCTCTTTTGGCACAAAAGTAAAAAGCACTTCCATAATTTCCGCCCCTTTATTGATTCGTCAAAGATTTCAAGGTATTGAGTACTTCTTCGATATGGCCGGCCACTTTCACTTTCCGCCATTCTTTGACAATCGTTCCGGTTGGATCGATCAGGAAAGTTGAACGTTCAATGCCCATGAATTCTTTGCCGTACATTTTCTTTTGCACCCAGACACCGTATTTTTCTGAAACCGCATGGTCTTCATCCACTAATAAAGAAAATGGCAATCCGTGCTTTTCAATGAATTTCCCGTGCTGTTTTTCCGAATCTGCACTAACGCCCAAAATCACCCCGTTCAGTTCGGAGAAATCTTTCTCAGCATCCCGGAAATCACAGGCTTGCGTTGTACAGCCCGGAGTCATGTCTTTTGGATAAAAATAAAGGACCACATACTTATCTCCTGCAAAATCAGTTAAAGCGACTGTATTGCCTGCTTCATTTTTCAATGAGAAGTCAGGCGCTTGCAAACCTTCTAATGTTGTCATCTTTACCACTCCTTTTCTACTATCTATCGTAACGGACGGCAGCGCTATATTCAATTTCTTTGGCGTTCTTCCTTAATATTGTCTACAATGAAGAGTAGACAATATTAGGAGGCTGTAAAAAATGAACCATTCTACATCTGAAAAATTGCATGAAGAAGCATTATTACATATCGTTGGCGGAGTTAATAGCCCGTCGCGCTCTTATAAAGCAGTAGGCGGAGGTTCGCCGGTGGCAATGGAGCGTGCAAAAGGCGCTTATTTCTGGGACGTCGATGGCAATAAATACATCGATTACCTTGCTGCCTACGGTCCGATCATCACTGGTCATGCCCACCCGCATATCACAAAAGCCATTACTCATGCTGCGGAAACCGGCTTATTGTATGGAACTCCGACACGGCATGAAATCACTTTTGCGAAAATGCTGAAAGAAGCAATGCCAAAAATGGACAAAGTCCGTTTTGTGAATAGCGGTACTGAAGCCGTTATGACGACAATCCGTGTATCCCGCGCTTATACGGGCCGCACGAAAATCATGAAATTCGCTGGCTGCTACCACGGGCATTCAGACTTGGTATTAGTCGCTGCTGGTTCTGGCCCTGCCACACTTGGCACCCCTGATTCTGCAGGAGTTCCAAAGACGATTGCCGAAGAAGTGATTACGATTCCCTTCAACGATCCAGCTGCTTTTTCTGAGGCTATGGATAAATGGGGAGAACAAATCGCGTGTATCTTAGTAGAACCAATCGTCGGGAATTTCGGAATCGTGGAGCCAAATAAAGGCTTCTTGGAAGAAGTGCACCGCATTGCTAAAGAAAAAGGCGCTTTGATCGTATATGATGAAGTCATCACAGCTTTCCGCTTCCATTACGGCGGCGCCCAGGATCTTCTTGGTTTAACACCTGATTTAACAGCTTTAGGGAAAATCATCGGCGGCGGCTTGCCAATCGGGGCATACGGCGGCAAGAAAGAAATCATGGAGACGGTTGCCCCTCTTGGACCTGCTTATCAAGCAGGAACTATGGCCGGCAACCCAGCGTCAATTCAAGCAGGGATTGCATGTCTTGAAGTTCTTCGTGAAGAAGGCGTCTACGAGAAGATGGATGAACTTGGCCGCCAATTGGAAGAAGGCATCCTTTCAGCCGCAGCAGAATTCAGTGTTACGATTACCATCAACCGGTTAAAAGGTGCTTTGACCATTTACTTTACCGATCAAAAAGTGGAAAATTACGAACAAGCAGAAGCGAGTGACGGCGAGATTTTTGGCCGCTTCTTTAAACTGATGCTTGAACAAGGCATTAACTTGGCGCCTTCAAAATATGAAGCTTGGTTCTTAACGACTGAACACACTGAAGAAGATGTGAAAACTTCCATTAAAGCGGTGCGCGAAGCTTTCCGCCAGCTTTAAACCGGATGTGATTAATTAAGGAAAGGGGTAGGTGATTTTATGAAATTAGGTGCTCGTATATTTAAAACAGGAATCGCGATTTCATTCGCCTTATTTCTTGCAGATATTTTGCAATTGCCTTCCCCGCTTTTCGCCGGAATCGCTGCTATTTTCGCTATACAGCCTTCCATTTACCGATCATTCTTGACCGTGCTTGACCAGATTTACGGAAACTTGATTGGTGCTGTTATTGCTTTTGTATTTGTTTTGACGATCGGCACCAATTATTTGACCATTGGATTAGCAGCTGTTTTGGCTATTGTCATCATGCTAAAGCTGAAGTTGGATAAACCGGTTCCTTTAACGTTGGTTACGCTGATCATCATCATGGAAGCCCATGATCAAAATTTCTTGGAACTGGCAACGCTGCGCTTCCTTACGATATTGCTTGGAATATTAGCTGCTTTTGTGGTCAATCTGATCTTTTTGCCTCCTAAATATGAGAATCGCCTTTTTGCCTCGATTCATGATGTGAGCGAAGAAGTGATCCGCTGGATTCGGGTTTCCATTCTCCATACATCAGACTATACGTCGATTAAAGACGATATCGACAAATTAGAAGATAAATTATCGAAAGTTGACCAATGGTATACGTTTTACAAAGAAGAACGCAGCTATACCAAAAAGCAGCAATATGTTAAAGCCCGTAAATTGGTGATGTACCGGCAAATGATCCTAACATCGAAAAAAAGTTTGGAAGTACTTAAAAGGCTTCACCGCTTTGAAAACAAGTTGACCGAACTTCCAGAACATTTTCATATGATGGTCCAGGAGCAGTTAGAAAGGCTTGCGGGCTATCACGAACAGCTATATATGAAGTATGTGGGCAAGTTGAAGCCGGAACATAATGTAGCTCTCGGACCGGAAGCCGCCATTAAACGAAACGAAGTAATGTCAATATTTGTAAAAGAAATCAACCTCGCTCTAGAAGAAGAGGATAATGAATTCTCCATTTATCATTTAATGCATGTACTTTCTGCCATTCTGGATTATGAAGAACAGCTTGAACATTTGGACTTGTTGATAGTTTCTTACCATAATTTCCATGCGGACGAAATAGAGAGCGATTTAGAAGATGTCATCTAAAGGCAATCAAAAAGAGTGGCCAGGGGGGATCTCCCGTGGCCACTCTTTTTATTGGTTCTACACTAATTGTTGGGGTGTTGAAACAATTCGGCCCAAAAAAAGACACGCAATCTCCAAATTCTTTTATACTTGAAATGTCGAATAACAAGTAAAGAAGAGGAGATGCGTGCACTTGAATTTTACCATGAAATTTCCCGGATTAGAAGATGTGAAAATCATGAAGATGGAACAAGTGGAGGACCGGGTGGCCCTGCATGTGGAGTTGGAAGTGAAGGCACACCGTTGCCCGCGTTGCCAGGAGAAGACCCGGCGTGTCCACGATTACCGGATCCAAAAGATCAAACACCTGAAATGGTTTGAACGCCAGACTTACCTTTTCTATAAGAAGAGACGCTACGTATGCGGGGCGTGCGGCAAGAAATTCGCCGAACAGAATTCATTCATCGGCCGCTATCAACGGTTCTCAAAAGAGTGGAACCAAGCGGTTCATGTGCGCAGCGTCAAGGCGAAAACGTTCAAGGAAGTGGCCGGACAATACGGCGCTTCCGCTTCGACCATCGTTCGGCGTTTCGATCTGGTGGCGCTCCAGGAAGTTACTGAAACCGCAAAATTACCGCGTGTGATCGCCATCGACGAATACAAAGGCGACACCCGCGAAGGAAAGTACCAACTGATTATCGCCGATGGCGAAACGAGAGAACCGATCGATATCCTGCCCAACCGGAAAAAAGAGACGATCAAACAGTATCTCCAACAGCACGGAGCTGCGGTGGAAATCGTCGTCATGGACATGAGCCATTCCTTTAAAGCCGCGGTCAAAAAAGCACTCGGCAAACCGGTGATCATCGCCGATCGCTTCCACTTCTGCCGGTACATTTACTGGGCGCTGGACGCGGTCCGCAGACGCGTGCAGAAAAGTTGGAACGACTATGACCGCAAAAAAGGCAAACGGATGCGCTACGTCTTTTACAAAAACAGTGAGAAGTTAACCGAAAAGGACCGTTGGTACTTGAAGCGGTATCTTGAAATGGATGAGGAGCTCAAACGAGCATACGAACTGAAGGAAGCGTATTGCACGTGGTTTCAGGCAAGCAAAAAAAGAGATCCCGAGGAAATCCTCAAGACCAAAGAAGCGTTGCTGGAATTTTATCGGCTGGTGGAACAAGCGGGCATTCCCGAGTTCCAGAAAGCCATGGGCACCTTCCGAAACTGGCAGACGGAAATCTTGAACAGCTTCTCGTTCAAGTATTCCAATGGTTTCTTGGAAGGCATCAATAACCTGACAAAAGTGATTAAGCGGAACGCGTTCGGCTTTCAGAATTTCGAACGCGCCCGCGCCAAAATACTACTGACACACAAGTATAAGAATATGGGAGTTCACGTTGGTTAGAGTGAGGAAGATTTCACCTCACCCCAACATTTGACGGAGAACCTTTTTATTATGATTTCATTCGAGGATCGAGTGCATCGCGCAGCCCGTCTCCCATTAAGTTAAATCCAAGAACCGTTAACATGATGGCCACCCCTGGGAAAATCATGGTCCAAGGAGCATTCGTCAAATACGATCTGGAATCTGCCAGCATTTTTCCCCATTCCGGATCTGGCGCCTGCGCACCAAGCCCAAGAAACCCGAGAGCAGCAGCTTCGATAATAGCTGTTGCAATCGCTAATGTGCCTTGGACGATTACCGGTGCCATGGAATTCGGCAAAATATGAGAAAACAGAATCCGGTTGTCTTTCATGCCGATCGCTTTAGCCGACATGATGTATTCGTCTTCCTTGATGCTCAGCACTTTCGAACGGATTAAGCGCCCGAAGTTCGGTACGTTGATAATCGCAATCGCAATAAGCGCGTTGCGGAGTGATGGTCCAAGTACAGATACGACAGCAATCGCAAGAAGGATACTTGGGAATGCCAACATGATATCGAAAATGCGTGAAATGATGGTATCTACCCATTTTCCGTAATATCCTGCCAAGATCCCTAAAATACTTCCAATCACGACAGAGCCGATAACCGCTAGGAACCCTACCCAAAGGGAAATTCTTGCACCGTAAACGATTCTCGATAAAATATCGCGGCCAAAATCATCCGTTCCCATCCAATGATCGCTGGAAGGAGGTAAAAGGCGATTGCCTAGATTTTGTTCATTGATGCCTTGCGGTGTAAATAGCGGACCGAAAATAGCGAGCAAAATGAAGAAAATAACAATGCCCATCCCGACTACCGCTACTTTGCTTTTTCTGAATCCGCGCCAAGCCTCTTTCCAGGGGCCAGCCACTTTTTCGATCTGTACGTCGTTTTTATTTGCTACAGCATTAGCCATTAAGAACTCCTCCTTCCTTAATCGTATTTGATGCGCGGATCAACTAAGCTATATAGAAGATCTACGAATAAGTTGATCATGACAAAGATAAACGCAACAATCAAAATCCCGGATTGGATGACCGGATAGTCCCGGAAGCCGATTGCTTCATAAATATAGCGTCCGATTCCCGGCCAGCCGAAAATCGTTTCTGTTAAAATAGCGCCGCCCAGTAGCAAGCCCATTTGAAGACCGATAATGGTCAAAACCGGAATGATCGCATTTTTCAATGCATGTTTGTAAACGACGAAGAACATTTTCAAGCCTTTTGCGCGAGCTGTTCGCACATAGTCTGAACGCATAACTTCAAGCATGCTTGAACGGGTCATTCTGGCAATGATCGCCATCGGGATCGTCGCTAAAGCTGTTCCCGGTAAAACCAAATGCTTCAATACAGTAGACAATTGATCAAACTGCCCAGTCAGGATCGTATCAATAACGTAGAAATTCGTAATGACTTCTACCGGATCCCGAACATTTTCCCGGCCAGTTGTCGGAAGAATCCCTAATTCAATGGAGAAAATCCATTGGTTCATCAGGCCAAGCCAGAAAATCGGCATAGAAACCCCGATTAATGCAATGATCATGGCTAAATAATCGAACCAAGAGTTCTGGAACCAAGCAGAAATGATGCCAGCATTGATGCCGATGACAACTGCAATAATGATGGCGAAAACGGATAGCTCGATTGTTGCAGCTAAATACGGCCAAACTTCATCCATTACTGGAGTACGAGTTCTTAGCGATTCACCTAAATCTCCTGTAACCAACCCTTTTAGATAATCAAAATATTGAATATACCATGGATTATCTAAACCTAATGTTGTTCTTAGAGCCTTAATCGCTTCTTCAGATGCTTGTTGCCCTAAGATGACTTGAGCCGGATCGCCCGGAATTGCCCGGATGATCAAAAATACGATAAAAGTCATCCCTAAAAGTACAGGAATCAATTGTAAAATGCGTCTCCCTATATAGTGAAGCACTTTCTTCACCTCTCCATCTCTTGCAGTATGTATCTAAACTAAGAAAAAAGAGGAGAAATCATGACGACCTCTCCTCTTAAAAAGCCTACTCTAAATCTACAGAAGCCAATTTATCAGAGCCAGTTGGATGCGCTTTGAAGTTCACAACATTCTTGCCGCCAGCTAACAGCGGTGTAGAGTGTGCAAGCGGTACCCATGGAGCGTCTTCATGGATGATTTCCTGAGCTTGTTTGTACAAGTCATTTCGTACTTCTTCATCCACTTCAGTTTGTGCTTGGATAAACAGATCATGCAATTCCTGGTTTTCGTAGTATGTGTAGTTGTTTGAACCGATATTGTCTTGGTCAAGCAATACATATAGGAAGTTGTCGGCATCGCCGTTATCCCCAGTCCAACCTAATAGGAAAGCATCCGCTTCTCCGTTTGCAGCTTTTTCAAGGTAAGTAGCCCATTCGAATGAAACGATTTCAGCTTTTACGTTAATATCAGCCAAATTCTTTTGAATCGCTTCAGCGACTTTTTGGCCATCCGGCATATACGGACGTGGAACCGGCATTGCGTAAAGTTCCATTTCGAAACCGTCTGGAAGACCTGCTTCAGCTAGTAATTCTTTTGCTTTTTCTGGATCATATGGGTATGGATCGATTTCTTCATTGTATCCGCTGATTACTGATGGCATCGGGTTAGCCGCTACATCAGCACGGCCTTCGAAGAATGCATCAACAATCGCTTGCTTATCAATTGCATAGTTCATTGCTTGACGAACTTTAGGATCATCGAAAGGTTCGCGTGTAACTGTCAACCCAAGGTAGCCGACGTTCATAGATGGACGCTCGAATAATTGCAGGTTCTCATCGCTTTCGATTGTTTCGGAATCAGATGGCGTGATGCCGTCTGCCAAATCGATTTCACCTGACAATAATGCATTCAAACGAGCTGAGTTATCAGGAATTGAACGGAAGATGACTTGGTCAAGCTTCGGTTCGCCTTCAACCCAATAACCATCGAATTTTTCGATTGTTACGGAGTCATTGCGTTTCCATTCAACAAATTTGAATGGACCTGTCCCTACTGGCTGGTCTCCGAATTTGTCTCCAGCAGCTTCAAAAGCTGTAGGTGAAGCAATTCCGAAAGGGCTCATTGCCAAGTTTTTCAAGAATGGTGCCTGTGGACGTTTTAATTTGAATTCAACTTCGTAATCTCCAGTTGCAGTAACTGATTCGATTACGTGGCCTTCTTCATCTCCAAAACCGCCGAACATTGAAGCGTAGTACGGGAATTTATCTGCATCTCCAGCAGCCCAACGCTCAAAGTTCTTTACAACCGCTTCCGCATTGAAGTCAGTGTCGTCATGGAATTTAACGCCTTCTTCCAATTGGAACGTGTAAGTCAAACCGTCTTCAGCAGCTTCCCATTCTGTCGCCAGGGCAGGATGGATTTCTGTATCTTGCTCACCGAAGTTTACTAATGTATCAAAAATGTTTTTCGTAACTTTAAAAGATTCACCGTCTGTTACTGCAATCGGATCAAGTGATACGGAATCTCCGCCTCGGCCGAAAATTAATACTTTTTCTTCAGCAGAATCTCCGCTGTCGCCGCTATCTCCACTATCCCCGCCGTTATCGCCAGAAGAATCGTTTGAACTACAGCCAAACAATGCCGTGGAAATCAACAGAAGCATCAAAATTGCCAGTGATACGAGCTTTTTCTTTCTCAAATCTACCCCTCCATTTTGTGTTATATATTATCATTGCGGCCTGGACTCTTTATAAAGATGGCAGGCTACAGAATGACCTTTCTCAACTTCCGCAAAAATTGGCACCGTGGATTCACAAATATCCATCTTGAATGGACAGCGAGTATGGAATCTGCAGCCGCTCGGCGGATTTGCCGGACTCGGCACGTCTCCTTTGATGACCACTTGCTCACGGACAAAATCTGGATCTGGCACCGGAACTGCAGACAATAAGGCTTGCGTATAAGGATGAAGCGGCTTCTCATACAGCGATTCGCTATCAGCCAATTCCGCCATCTGCCCTAAATACATAACGCCTACCCGGTCACTAATGTGGCGAACAACTCCTAGGTCATGGGCAATAAAGATATAAGTAAGTTTCAACTCTTTTTGCAGATCCTGCATTAAGTTGAGAACTTGCGCTTGAATGGATACATCCAGAGCTGAAACCGGCTCATCGGCAATGATCAATTTAGGATTTGTCATCAATGCCCGGGCAATTCCGATGCGTTGGCGCTGCCCTCCACTAAATTGGTGTGGATAGCGTTTTGCATGGTAACTGCTCAAACCAACAATCTCCAAAAATTCATGGACTTTCTTTTTGCGTTCTTTCGGATCGCCGATTTCGTGGACATTCAACGGCTCCATCAAGATTTTCTCAATCGTATGACGCGGATTTAATGACGCGTACGGATCCTGGAAAACCATTTGAATGTCTCTTCGCGCTTTTCGCATTTCATGGTTTGAAAGATTCGTCAGCTCTTGGCCATCGAAAAACACTTTGCCTTCTGTCGGCTCAAGTAAACGCATCAACATGCGGCCAGTAGTAGATTTCCCACAGCCCGATTCTCCAACGATCCCAAGCGTTTCGCCTTCATGGACCACGAAGGAAACATCATCGACAGCTTTAACGTGATTTTTCACTTGCCCAAGGATCCCTGATTTAATCGGAAAATATTTTTTTAAGCCTTCAACTTTTAACAACGGTTCGGTCATGAGCCTGAACCTCCTTCGGATCAAATAGGAAGCAGCGGGTTTGATGGTCATCCGCTGTCTGATAGAGGTCAGGATTTTCGTTTATGCAGCGGTCAAATGCAAATTCACATCTGGCAGCAAACTTGCAGCCGGTCCGAATCGATCCCGGCTTCGGCACATTTCCTGGAATAGAATACAAGCGTTCCTTTTTAAAACGCATATCCGGAACAGACTCTAACAGCCCTCTTGTATATGGATGCTGCGGATCTTTGAAAATGGTATGTACTGGCCCTTCTTCCACTACTTTTCCTGCGTACATGACAATGACCCGTTCGCAAGTCTCTGCCACAACCCCTAAATCATGGGTGATCAACAACACGGCCGTATTTAAGGTTTCGTTCAAGTTTTTGATCAATTTTAAGATTTGGGCTTGGATGGTTACGTCAAGTGCAGTTGTCGGTTCATCGGCAATCAAGACTTTCGGATCACACAGCAAAGCCATGGCAATCATGACACGCTGCCTCATGCCGCCAGACAATTGGTGAGGATATTCTTTCATCAAGTCTTCCGCACGGGGAAGGCCGACTAATTTCATCATTTCGACTGCCCGTTCCTGAATCTGTTTTTTTGACCAGTCGCGTTTGTGGATTTTAATCGCTTCGCGTAACTGATCACCGATGGTAAACAAAGGATTGAGCGATGTCATCGGCTCCTGGAAAATCATTGCGATATCATTCCCACGGATTGCACGCATTTTTTTCTCGCTCAATTTCGTCAAATCTTTATCTTGAAATAAAATTTCTCCCCCTGTAATTTTTCCGGGAGGGCTTGGCACAAGGCCCATAATTGATAAAGATGTAACACTCTTCCCGCACCCTGACTCGCCGACGATGCCTAGAACTTCGCCTTCGCGTATATGAAAATCAATATTGTCTACAGCTGGAATCTCTCCATCATCTGTGAAAAAAGATGTCTTCAATCCTTTAACGTCCAGTATGGTTTTCCGTTCTCTCATGGTGTCACCCCTTATAATCGCTGATTAAATCAGAAAATTCTATGTGTTTTTATTATACGTAATATTAGTATTATTGCAATAGCTTTTTCAGATATAAAGCTCTTTTTATGATACATATCAAAAAAAGACCCTCGAAATGTCCGAGGGTCTAAAGAACTATCAATTAAAATGTTGAACTTGGAATAAATTATAGTACACTCCCTGTTTTTTCATCAGTTCATCGTGAGTGCCTCTCTCTTCTAATTTCCCGTGGTCAATCACGAGAATTTGGTCTGCATGGGTAATCGTTGATAGACGGTGGGCGACAATCAATGTCGTCCGGTCGTGGGCTAACCGCTCCAAGGAATCCTGGATCAGCGCTTCACTTTCTAAATCCAAGGCAGAAGTTGCTTCATCCAAAATTAAAATCGGCGGATTTTTTAGGAAGACGCGTGCAATCGCGATACGCTGCTTTTGGCCGCCTGATAATTTCACGCCGCGTTCACCGACTTTTGTATCGTAGCCGTTTGGAAGCATTTCGATAAAGTCATGCGCATTCGCTGCCCTAGCAGCTGCGATGACTTCTTCATCGCTGGCTCCTGGTTTCCCCATTAAAATATTGGATTTAACCGAATCGCTGAAAAGGATGGAATCTTGCAAAACCAGCCCGATCTGGTCGCGCAGCGTATGGATGGTGACTTCTTTCAAGTCATGGTCATCCATTAAAATGGCGCCTTCCGTCACATCGTAAAAACGGGGGATAAGCGAAACAATCGTCGACTTTCCGCCGCCGCTCATTCCGACAAAGGCTACAGTTTCACCAGGCTTCACCGTGAAATTCAAGTTTGAGAGCACTTCGGTCTCTCCATCATTGTAATGGAAAGAAACCCCTCTGAACTCAAGCTTTCCATCCACAATCCCTAAATCCTTCGCCCCTTCCTTATCCGTCACTTCGTATTCTTCGTCGACCAGTTCAAAGACGCGGTCCATCGAAGCAAAAGATTGCGTCAATGTCGTCGATGAGTTGACCAGACGGCGAAGTGGATTGTAAAGACGTTCGATATAGGCGATAAAGGCAACCATGGTACCTAATGTGAGATTACCCTGGATGACTTGGTATCCTGCGTAGCCGATGACCAGTAACGGAGCAATATCAGTAATCGTATTAACGACCGCAAATGCTTTCGCGTTCCATTTTGTATGGTCAATCGCTTTTTCTAAAAATCCATCGTTCGTTTCATCAAAAATCTTTTGTTCGTGCTTTTCTAAGGCAAAGCTTTTAATGATGCTCATTCCTTGGACGCGTTCATGCAAATAACTCTGCACATTGGCAAGTGCCTGTGAACGCTCCCGGGTAAGATCCCTTAATCTTCCAAAGAAGTACTTGACGCTGAATGCATAGAACGGGAATGCCAAGAGCGCCACGATTGTCAGCGGCACATCCATTGTCAGCATGATGCCGATCGCGATTAAAATCGTCGCAAGATCCAGCCACAAATTCATTAAGCCGATCATCACAAAGTTTTTCGTTTGCTCCACATCATTGATGACGCGTGAAATGATTTCACCTGCACGTGTGTTGGCGTAGTAGCGCAGACTTAAACGCTGCAGATGTCCATACAGGTGCTGCCGGATATCGTACAGAATTTTGTTGCTGACATATTGTGCATAATACTGCCGGTAATATTCAATCGGCGGACGCAATAGAAAGAATAAGATCGCTGTCCCCCCGAGCCATAAATACAGCTGGGTCAGTTTTTCATCACTTGATAATCCTTCTGCCCCAATAATGTCGTCAATTACGATTTTGATCAGCAGCGGGATAAATAAGGGAATCGCGAATTTAAAAATCCCAATAACGATGGTTAACGCAATTTGCCAATAATACGGTTTTACAAATTGCATATAGCGTTTTGTCGGGCTCAATCTGTTCACTCCAATCTCTTCAAAATGAAAAACCTGTTGGCTGGCAACAGGTTTTCATTTCACTCAGTGAGCCGGTACTGCCTATGGAATTCATAGCGGCTCGTCCAAACTTCAATGAAGTCAGGGGCAAAGGGGCCTCTTCGCTGTTTAATCCAGCCGATCAATTTCTCCACGTTCCGGTGGAGGATTTGGTCGATCACTTCTGGATAGCCCATCTGCCGTTTATGATCTTCATATTCATCTTCGTCCAGCAAGGTGTACGACATATCAGGAAACACTTTAACATCCAAATCATAGTCGATATACTTCAATGATCCGTTATTATAAACAAATGGAGAACTGACATTGCAATAATAATAAACGCCGTCGTCACGAAGCATGCAAATGATATTGAACCAATGCTCCGCATGGAAATAGCAGATGGAAGGTTCCCGCGTAATCCATGTTCTTCCATCGGATTCGGTTACCATCGTCCGCTCATTTGCACCAATTACGATGTTGTTCGTTCCTTTCAATACCGTTGTTTCTTGCCAGACACGGTGGATTCGGCCGTTGTGTTTGTAGCTGTGGATCTGTATCGTTTCTCCCTCAGTGGGAACCGCCATGTCTATCACACCTTTTCGTCTAAGCCGTTTATATATTTTCTGCTATTTCATCATTATATCAATCAATTCTGAAAACATACAGTAAAAAGCCGGCTAAGCTAAAGGCTTACAACATGACTGAGCGTCCGCCATCGACAATGATCGTTTGTCCGCGGATCATATCGGCCTGGTCCGAAATCAAGAATAAAGCGGTTTTCACCATGTCATCAATTTCCACCATGCGGCCAGCAGGCGTGTTGACGCGCGCATCATTCAACAATTCTTCGCGGTTCGGAAAATGTTTTAATGCTTCCGTATCCAATGCGCCGCCAGAAACTGTATTGACCGAAATTCCTTTTGGTGCAAGTTCTACGGCCAAATAACGCGTAATCGATTCCACGGCAGCTTTTGACACGCCGATTGTCGTATAATTTTCCAAATAGCGGATCGACCCAAGAGAACTGACACCAACGATTTTTCCGCCTTCGTCCATTAATTTCGCTGCTTCCTGCGCACCGAATAGCATCGCTTTTGCATTAATGTTCATCGTCCAGTCCCAATGCGTTTCTTCGAGTTCCATAATCGGGCGCAAAACGCCGGATGCTGCATTCGATACGAATACATCCAAGCGGCCAAATTCTTCTTTTATGGTTTCGAACATGGCACGCAATTTATCGACATCTCCAACATTCGCACGGACCAATAATGCTTTTTGTCCTCTTGCTTCAATTTCTTTCACCGTATCAAGCGCTGCACTTTTGCTTCGCGCGTAGTTGACCACAATATCATAGCCTTGTTCAGCGAGTGCAATCGCCAAAGCTTTTCCTAGACCTCGGCTGCTCCCTGTTACTAATGCCACTTTTTGTTCTGCCATGTTCAAACATCTCCTTTTTGTAATAAAGCTGTTTTCATTTTCTGGGCTGGGCCTGCAATCGGCAGCAATTCCAATTCTTCAGCTGTCACCCATCTCATATGGGCAGGCAACGTTAAATCCCCTGCTTTTGCTGTGTAAGCATCCACATTCCATGTTAAATGAGAAAACACATGTTTAAAAGAAGTAAATTTTTCTGCCGACTGTATTTCACCCGCGAAACTTTCAGAAAGCTGCTCTTCAATTTCAAGCGGAAGTGTTTCTGCAGTCACTTCCATCATCGGGAATTGCCACATATTTGCAAGCAATCCTGTTGATGGGCGTTTCTCCATTAAAACTTTATCGTCTTTTTCGATGGCGAGCATAGCGAATTGATACGCTTTCGTCTTTTTCGCTTTTGTCTTGATCGGCAGCTCTTGCTGTTTACCTTCATGAAAAGCTGCGCAATGTTCCCGCACCGGGCAAAGCAAACATTTCGGGGAAGTCGGTGTACAAATCAGCGCACCCAATTCCATTAGCCCCTGATTAAAAGAAGAGGGGTCTTCATGGCTGATGATGTCAGTTACCGCCTCTTCGAAAATTTTTCGGGTTTTCGGTTTAGCGATATCTTCTTCGATCAAGAGGATCCTTGACAAGACACGCATCACGTTCCCGTCCACTGCATGTTCCGGAATGCCGTAAGCAATGCTGAGAACGGCTCCGGCCGTATAAGGGCCGACACCTTTTAAGGCAGAAATGTCCTGCCGGTTTGACGGAACAATTCCGCCATATTTCTCCGCCACTTCTTTTACTCCAGCCTGGAGATTTCGGGCACGTGAATAATAGCCCAGTCCTTCCCATTGTTTCAGCAGAATTTCTTCATCTGCTGCTGCCAAATCATATAACGTGGGAAATTTTTCGACAAAGCGTTTATAGTATGGAATGACGGTATCGACCCGGGTTTGCTGCAGCATGATTTCAGAAATCCAAATTTGGTAGGGATCGGCTGTCCGACGCCATGGCAAATCTCGCTTCTCTGCTGAAAACCATTGAATTAAATCCTGTTGAAATAAGCTTTTATTGAATTCTATGGGGATTGCCTCCGTTCGGTTTGATTATCCGCCTTTCATAGCGGGTATATACTGTAATAAAGTGCGTTAACACGTGTAAGTCAGAAACAAAATTAAGACGACGCTTTTATATGATTAGAGAGGGGGCGCGCCTATGGACACTGGAACGCATATCGTCATGGGAATAGCCCTTGGCGGCCTTGCCATGGCAGACTCGGCAGTCGCCGGAAGCACAATTACTACCACAGCAGTCATTGCTGGAACCATCATTGGTTCACAGGCGCCGGACATTGACACGGTTCTTAAACTTAGAGACAACGCAGTCTATATCCGCCATCATCGCGGCGTGACCCATTCCATACCGGCTGTCTTGCTTTGGCCGATTTTAATTTCGGGCGCTTTATGGCTGATTTTCCCGGAAGCCAATCTTCTCCATTTATGGCTTTGGACATTTTTAGCGGTATTCTTGCATGTATTTGTCGACATTTTCAATTCATATGGAACGCAGGCATTGCGGCCATTTTCCAATAAATGGGTCGCTTTAGGCGTCATCAATACTTTTGACCCCATTATATTTGGTGCGCATTTACTCGCTTTGATGTGTTGGGCATTTGGTGCAAACCCTGTATGGACCATGGCGATTTTATACATCGTCCTGTTTTTCTACTATGTAGCCCGATTTGCGGTCCAACATGCGGTAAAAAAAGCGGTGCAGCATACCATTCCGGGTACGACGAATATCATTGTCGCTCCGACGATGCGCTTTTTCCAATGGCGCATCGCTGCTGACACGGCAACCCATCACTATGTCGGCCGTGCTTACGGACGTTCGATCAATATTTACGATAAGTTCATGAAAAAGCCGCTTCCTGATTCAAACTTATTCCAAGCAGCGATGAAAGACAAGAACCTGGCGGCTTTCGTCTCTTTTTCTCCGCTATACCGCTGGGAAATCACAAAATACGATTCAATCTATGAAGTGCGCCTGATCGACCTTCGCTACCGGAGCAACGATTATTATCCATTCGTGGCAGTTGCCCATCTAGATGAAAAATGCAAAGTCCTCAATTCCTATACCGGCTGGATTTTCAGCGAAGATAAGTTAAGGAAAAAACTCGACTTTAGCCACAACTAGCAACTATAGAAAAACGCACACAGCATTGTGTGCGTTTTTTTAATCTTCTAGAAGATGTGTGTATTTGGGATTAGTCCCGGCAAATTCATGGATTTTATCGCCATAGCTTGAAATCCACTGGCGAATGACTTTTTCTACAACAGCTGTGCCTTGGTAATCGTAGCCTGCTTTGGCATAAGAGGCTTCAAAATCCGAGACGAGCAGTTCAATCCAAGTCCGTGCCTTTTCTTCTGAGAGATTCGCGTTTTTTTCAAGCAATTCCATCACTAGCTGATCAATCGTTTCATTCATCGGTTTACTTCCCTTCCTTTAACGGCCGCAGCATGGAAATTGGCAGCGCTTCTGTATGCTTTTCTCCACCCATCCGATATCCCCAAGCAAATCGGCCTTTTAAATAGTCGATTTGGAAATAGACATTCGGATCTCCTTCGATGCGATAGACTTCGCCTTTTTTGAAGTCTTTCGGATCCATCAAATAAGCAGCCGCCATTACAGCTTTTCGCTCAAGTACGGCAAATTCATTAATGATGCCCAATTGCTCCGCTTTTCTTGCTTTTTCTTTCAGTCTGGCAATTTCATTGCGCAATTCATTTTCATCCATTTGGCTATAGCGTTTGTCATCCGTCATTTTCTTGCTCCTTTTTATCCAAGTAGTCATTGATCACTTCTGCAGGAAAGCCTTTCTGATAAAGGCCTTGCTTAACTTTTGATTTCAAATCGTAGCCCGTCAATTTATGGCTGTGCTTCCGCCACAATTTATCGCCTTGTTCAGTGACAATATCGGTCCACTGGTCTTCGTCTTTTTCAAGTTCCAACCCCTCGATAGCTTGGCTGATTAAGGTATAGGAATACCCTTTTCTCATCAGGAAATCACTGATTTTCTGTTTTACCTGGCTCGGGGTTTTCATTTTTTCTTTAGCGGCAATCTTTTCGGCGAGCCCTCTGGCAATTTCCAGCTGCTCTTCTTCGGTATAGGAATCTAAAACTTCTTTTTGCATCTGTTTATCAATCCCCTTCTTTTGCATATCCTGCTGGATGGCTCGCGGTCCCTTTTTGCCTGAATTCATCTGGGTCCGCATCAATGCTTCTGAAAAAGCCCGATCGTCGAGAAACTTGTGCTCATAGAGCTTTTTGATGGCTTCATCGATGACAGCTTCCCCAAACTCTTTTTCTTTCAGTTTCGTCCGCACTTCCCCTTCGCTTCGCATCCGAAAGCCAAGGTAATGAAGGGCTTTATTGTAGGCTTTGCGAATTTGGTCTTCGAAAGCCATTTCTTCAATTGTCCATTGGTCCAGTTCTTTTCCTTTGGTGAGCTGATACCTAACAAGTACCGCTTCATCGACACTGAATGCAAATTTATCCTCAAAGAAAATATTGTACCTTTCAGGATTCTTTTTGCCTTGTGTGATTTTCGAAATAATCGGCATTTACCGGCACCTCTCTTCCTTCATTATTATACCCTTTTGAGAGCTTAATTGCATGGATTGTGGGTACTATAGTAGAAACAGGAGGGATGATGATGAAGATAGCAATTACAGGCGGTTCGGGCTTTGTCGGCAAAGAATTGACAAGGCTTTTCCATGCGGGCGGACACATCGTCTACATTTTGACCCGAAACCCGAAACCTTCTACACCAAACACGAAGTATGTTGAATGGCTAAAAGCCGGAAGTACGCCTGAACGGGAACTTGAAGGAATCGATGCCATCATTAACCTTGCCGGCAGTTCGATCAATGACGGCCGGTGGAGCGACGAACAGAAAAAAGAGATTTACAGCAGCCGCATTGAATCGACGCATGAGCTAATCCGCATCATCGATCAGCTGAAGAAAAAGCCGCAAGTATTGATCAATGCAAGCGCGATTGGAATTTACCCTGCTTCCACGACTGTCACCTACACAGAAGCTTCAGGCGACAGAGGAAATGATTTCTTGGCAAAAACCGTAATCGATTGGGAAAAACTCGCGGACCACGCTTCCGTTTATGGCGT
Organism: Planococcus alkaliphilus; assembly: GCF_057031095.1. Lineage (NCBI taxonomy): Bacteria > Bacillati > Bacillota > Bacilli > Caryophanales > Caryophanaceae > Planococcus > Planococcus alkaliphilus. Next base: position 1,022,242 of record NZ_CM168060.1, on the reverse strand, counting down.
AAGAGTAGCATTTGCAAGGTTTGGCATCATTCTTGGTGAAAAAGATGGGGCCCTCCCTTTAATGGCTTTGCCTTATAAATTATTTGTTGGCGGCACTGTGGGCAGCGGCAGGCAGTGGCTGTCATGGGTCCATGTCAAAGACGCGGCAAGGGCCATCCAATTCGCCATCGAAACTCCCGGGCTTTCCGGTCCCTTTAATGTCGCCGCCCCGAACCCGAAAACGATGAAAGATTTCGGCAAGCAGATTGGCAAAACGCTGAATAAACCCCATTGGATTCCAGTTCCGGGATTTGCACTAAAGGCGGTACTCGGGGATAAGAGCCGTCTCGTCCTTGAAGGCCAGCGTGTTCTTCCGAAAGCACTCGAGCGGCACGGATTTCAATTCGACTATCCCAGTCTGCAATCGGCACTGGCTGATATCTATAAATAAGACTATAATGGAGGGATGATTACAAAAAGGACGTGAAAAAATGAACGATAAACCCATAATCGAGGAAGGCCAAAAGTTCCCTTTAACGATTAAACGGCTAGGAATCAATGGTGAAGGCATCGGTTTCTTTAAACGCAATGTCATTTTTGTTCAAGGCGCATTGCCTGGCGAAGAAATCACCGCCCAAGTCACGAACATCAAACGGAATTTTGCCGAAGCCCGCATTTTAAAATTGCGCAAACCTTCTCCACACCGCCAGACGCCGCCTTGTCCGATCTATGATTCATGCGGCGGCTGCCAGTTGCAGCATATGACGTATGGCCAGCAATTGGTTGAAAAAAGAGATTTGGTTGTTCAAGCGTTGGAGCGCTATTTGAAAGGGGTCAATGTCCAAGTCGAAAAAACGATTGGCATGGAAGACCCGTGGTATTACCGCAACAAAAGCCAGTTCCAAACACGCTTAAAAGGAAATCGCGTAATTGCCGGGCTGTTTGCAGAAGGCTCCCATCAATTATTGGACATTGAGCAATGCATCGTCCAGCATCCGAATACGACCCGCATCACGAATGACGTAAAACGCGTATTGGAAGATTTGAAGATTCCAATCTACGACGGCAAAACGATGAAAGGCATCATACGCACAATCGTTGTCCGTACGGGAGTGGAAACAGGGGAAATCCAGATTGTCCTGATTACGACGCGCGCTAAAATTCCACAAAAAGAATTCCTGGTGGAACTTCTTAAAAACTTGGATCCGAAAATCGTGTCCATCGTCCAAAATGTCAATAAAGAAAAAACATCTTTAATTTTTGGCGAAGAGACTTTCACCCTTTACGGAAAAGATACGATTCACGAGAAACTCGGCGAACTGTCTTTCGATTTATCTGCCCGGGCTTTCTTCCAATTGAATCCGACACAGACCGTGACCCTCTACAATGAAATTAAACGTGCAGCTGATTTGACAGGTACAGAATCCGTCGTTGACGCTTATTGCGGTGTAGGGACTATCGGTATGTGGCTCGCTGATCGTGCGAAGGAAATACGCGGCATGGACTTGATCCATGAAAGTGTTGTGGATGCGAAAGCCAATGCGAAAAAGTTGGGCTATACGGCGAAGTACGTTACCGGCAGTGCCGAAAAATGGCTGGAAATCTGGCGTACGGATGGCTACACGCCTGACGTATTGACGGTGGATCCACCGCGCACCGGCCTTGGTGACTCGTTGATCCAGACAATCTTGAAAGTGAAGCCGAAGCGTTTCGTTTATACATCCTGCAACCCTTCTACATTAGCGAAGGATTTGCAGCAATTGACGAAGATCTACAAGATCGAATACATTCAGCCGGTCGACATGTTCCCGCAAACCGCGCAAGTGGAATCGGTGACAAAACTGGTATTGAAATAAGAAAAGCGGAGGCAGTCGTATAGATTCGCCGGACATTAGACGAATTGCCGAAGCGGCGCTATTTGCCGCACAGGCGAGGCGGCTTATGACCCAAGAATCTGGCTGCCGGAGTCTAAACAATAAGAAAAGGCACGGAAGCCATCCAAGCTTCCGCGCCTTTTTCCATTTAACTGTATTCCGCTGCCGCTTCTTTTTTCTTTCCGCCGAAAAGGAAGATAACCAAGAAAATGACGAGCAGCATGGCTGCGATCAGCAATAAGAAACTGAGCCCACCCGAATGTTGGACGAAAAGTCCGCCTAAAAACGGCCCGGTCAAGCTGCCGATGCTGAAAGCGATGCCGCAAAGCAAATTTCCTGTCGGAAGCAAGTCTTTTGGCATCAGATCGGCCATGAAAGAAATGCCCAACGAAAAAGTGGAGCCGACAAACATTCCTGCCAAGGCGAAAAATCCGACAGTGATCCAGGCATATTCTTCAAAAAAGCTGCCGATTCCAAATACGATTGCTCCACCGGATAAAGCGACAATCAAAACGTTTCTTCTGCCATACCGGTCGCTTAAATTTCCGAGCGGCAATTGAGTGGCAATAGCCCCCAATGAAAACGCAGCAAGCATAATCGAAACCATTCCAACATCAATCGACTGCCTCAACGCATACACGGGGTAGATGGAATTTAAAGATGCTTCCAAAAAACCGTATCCGAGCGGCGGCAAAAATGCGACCCAAGCGATAATGATTGCCGCTTTAAAACGGCCTAAGGTTCCAGTACTTGCCATGCTGCCGCCTGAAACTTCCGGAAAATCATTTCTTAAAAAGAATACTAATGACCAGGCAATCAGACAAAGGATGCCTGAAATGATAAAGGGCAGCGCTTCAAAAATATTCACTAAAGGAACAAACAAAGGCCCTGCTCCAAACCCTACGCTAAAGGACATGCCGTAAATGGCAATATTTCTGCCCAAACGGTGCTGAGGCGAAAAACTCGTAATCCAAGTTTGTGTAGAGAAATGCAAAGCTTGGTCCCCAATTCCAATCAATACACGCAAAATAAACCAGAACAATACGCTTTTCCATAAAGGAAATAAGAGCAGCGAGGCAATAACAAGCCCTCCGCCAAGGAGAATCAACGGCTTATAGCCGAAGCGCCGCAATTGCGGTTCCATGAAAGGCGCGATGATCAATGTTCCTATGTACAAGCCTGTAGCACTGAGGCCATTCAAGGTTGACGATATGCCGTCCTGCTCAAAAATAACCGCAATCAGCGGCAAGAGCATGCCCTGGGAAAAACCTGAAATCGATACAATGGCGACCAATATCCAGAACCTGGCGCGGTCGCTTTTTACAAATGTTTTCATGGATGCCTCCTTGATAAAGCGGGTTCGTTTAACTTCGGTAAGAATTCAGTTACAATTTTACCATAAGGAGGCGTTAACTAAATGAATTATTCAATGAACGAAAATGGATTTACTGGAAAATTGCCTTTTGGAGAAATGGCGATATCCGGCAACGAACAATATGGCTTCCGCCCATATCAATTGCTGGTTTCGTCGCTCGCTGTTTGCAGCGGCGGGGTGATGCGGAAAGTGTTGGAGAAAATGCGGATGCCGGCAGAAGATATTCAAATTGAAGTGAAAGAAGTGGTACGCGTCGAGGAAGAAGCCGATCGGGTTTCAAAAGTGCATATTCACTTTACCTTAAAAGGAAATATCGATGAAAACAAGATGGAGCGCGTCATGGAATTGACCCGGAAGAATTGCTCGATGGTTCAAAGTGTAAAAGATTCAATCGAAATCATTGAAACGTATGAATTGGTTCCCTCCACTTGAATGTTAAACCACAAAAGGTTCAGTCCGTATCTGCATGACAGAATGCGGCTGAACCTTTATGTTTTCATAATATCCAATTTTGTTATACCCATAATTAATTTCTTCGGCTAAGCTGCCGGTGAAATGTTCGAACCCCCTCCTTTGCCCTGTACAATGATTGGTTTCGACGATTCACTTCGGCCTCCCCTCTCATTTAATTAACATGAGCTTAACACAAAAAATAAATTAAGTAAATATTCTAAATAAATAAAATTGATAAATAATTAATTCTGCCTATATATTGTTGAAATTCCGGTCTTTTTCAGCTACTATTAACAAGCGAAACGAGGTGTATCCAATGGGGAAATCCATTACGAATAAAGAGCAGCAAGTATCTTATATGAAACAGCGATTGAATATGTTTTTAGAAGTCCTTGATGCCATTGAACCAGAAAATACTGAACTCGAAGATATCGATCGCTTAATTGCTATGGTTGATGATCTTGATGAGAAAATGCAGCAATTTAAATCACGTCCAGAAGATGAAAAATAACAACATCCCGTAAAAAAGCTTCTCCGCTATCACATCTTGATGGCGGAGAAGCTTTTTTAATCGGAACCGTTTTTATGAATGCTTTTCTTTTTGCTTCTGATCCAGGCTGTTTCGCCTGCCCTGCATCACGGCATTGATCTGGCCGCCGACCAGCAACAGCATCGCCGATAAGTAAAGCCAGATCATCAGCATGATAATGCCCCCGATACTGCCGTAAGTGGCAGAGAAAGTAGCAAAATTATTGATGTAAAGGGAAAAAATATAGGAAACGGTGATCCACCCAATGGAGGTAAAAGCAGCTCCCACCATCACGCTTCGCACATCCAGCCGGATATTCGGCGCTACCCAATAGATGACCGAACACACTGCAAAGATGATCAAAGGCGGTATCGTGAAGCGCAATTGGCTCCATACTTCTAGAAAACTATCTTCCAAACCTAAAAACGAGGAAAGGAAGAGCCCGGTTTGCTGGCCGAAAATCGGCAAGACAAGTGCCACAATCATGATAAAAATCATGAGGACCGTCGAAAGGATCGACATAGCGCGAGCAATAACAAATGGCCGGTTCTCTTCTACTCCGTAAGAATAGTTCAAAGATTTGATGAGTGCATCCATCCCTAAACTGGCTGACCAGATCGTTGCGATGATCCCAAATGACAACAGGCCGCCATTTTGGTTGGTCATAATATCCTGCAATGTTTCTTCAATGATGGCGTAGACTTCAGCTGGAGCTACTTCCTGCAAAAAGCCATAGATTTGGTCTGACGAAAGATTTAGATACGGCAGTAGTGTAACTAAGAAAATAAGCAAAGGAAAAATAGACAACAGGAAAAAGAACGCTAATTGCGCTCCCAGTCCTTGAACATCTATAACTTTAATCCGTTTGCCAAGTTCTTTCAAGAAGCCTTTGACCGTAGTTACGTCATGGCTTACTTGCAAATTGTTCGAACGCTCTTCGGATTGCCGGGATTCCTTATTAATTGGAATTACCCGTTTTTTGCAGAGCTTGAGTTAGAGGATGAACTGCTTTCATCTGTTAATGACGAAGAAGCAGAAGGGTTATCTTCTTTCAAAGCAGTTAAGACATCATCTTTTGAATCAAGAACTGCATCTTTCGTATCAACAAATGCTTCTTTTGTTTCTAAAGCCATATCTTTCACATGCGGTGTCAATTCTTTAAGTTCGTTAACTTTTTCTCCCACATAAGAGGCGTCATCGGAAATGCGGGCATATAGATTTTGAACTCTTTCCGTCTGCTGTTGGACAGCTGACACTAGTTCATCTCTGTTTGATGCATAGTATTTTGCATTGCTTGATAATTTCTTAGATTTGTCCATTACATCGTTTCGTGTATTTTTGTCGAAGAGGGATACAATAATCCCCATTGCTGCCCCTACTAATAATCCTGTTAATAATTTGTTTTGGCTCATCCTAAATTCCTCCCAATCGAATATGATACTTACATCTCTTATGGAAATTCCCTCTATTTCATAATTTTAAACTTTCATCCGTTTTTATTTTAAAAAAAAGTCTTGACTCTCGGTTTAATTTTTCGGAATATTAAATCTTAGGAGGTAATATTTTAACTGCCGAATTAGATTAGATACCTAAAGGGGATGAGAGCATGACGCAATTGGAAAATATTTTGGGCGAGATAAGTGGATTTATATGGGGCCCAGCTTTACTGGTCCTGATTGTCGGGACAGGTATTTACTTGACAGTCCGCTTAGGCCTCCTTCAGCTTCGGATGCTGCCATATGCATTAAAGCTGGTCTTCACTAAAAATCAGGATAAGACTTCTGAAGGGGATATCAGCCACTTTCAAGCTTTATCCACTGCTCTTGCAGCCACTGTTGGTACCGGTAATATTGTCGGAGTAGCGACAGCTGTTGTGCTAGGTGGACCAGGGGCTGTATTTTGGATGTGGTTCTCTGCATTCTTTGGTATGGCGACGAAATACGGTGAAGCGGTTTTGGCCGTTAAGTATCGGATCACAGATGCTAACGGGCAAATGGCCGGCGGACCGATGTATTATCTTGAACATGGGTTGAAACAAAAATGGCTTGGTGTGTTATTCGCGATTTTCGGAGCGATTGCAGCTTTCGGCATCGGAAACGGCACCCAATCAAACTCAGTAGCTGCCATCGTACGCGACACGTTCAGCGTGCCGACTTGGGTCACAGGCATTATTCTAACATTATTTGCTGGAGCAGTTATTTTGGGCGGCGTTAAGATGATCGGGAAAGTTACATCTTATTTTGTTCCAGTCATGGCATTGTTCTATATCATTGCAGGAGCTGCCATCATGCTTACGAATCTTGAGCTCATTTGGCCAGCCATCACGACTATCTTCAGTTCTGCCTTTACGGGCGAAGCGGCTGTCGGCGGTGCAATCGGTGCAGCGATCCGCTACGGAGTTGCTCGCGGGGTATTCTCGAACGAAGCGGGTCTCGGATCTGCGCCTATCGCAGCTGCTGCTGCCAAAACGGATATGCCTGGACGCCAGGCACTCGTTTCCATGACACAAGTATTTATCGATACATTGATCATCTGTTCAATCACAGGTATTACGATTGTCATGTCAGGGATGTACACGGATAAATCCCTGGAAGGTTCGGCATTGACAACTGCTGCTTTCGAACAATTCTTAGGACCGATTGGACCGATTGTTGTGGCCATCGGATTAATTTTCTTTGCTTCTTCTACCATCATTGGATGGTCGTATTACGGCGAGAAATGTTTCCAATATTTATTCAAGAACCCTGCTCTTCTGATTGTCTACCGCATTGCTTTCATTGCAATGGTATTTGTAGGAGCTACGGTTTCACTTGATTTGATCTGGATGTTCTCGGATATCATGAACGGACTTATGGCGATCCCGAACTTGATCGGATTGCTTGGATTATCCGGAGTCGTCGCTTTCGAAACAAGACGCATTGTCAAAAAAGTAAAAGAAGAAAAAGCAGAAGCCCGGGCTGGCAATTGACTTTTTTTTTGAACAGTGAAATGATGGGTTATACCCTTCGAAAGGCAGGAACCCATCATGGATCTATCAAAACCTTCAAATGAAAATATTACTTTTATGATCGAAGAGATCAAAACTAAATTGCGCATGGTCAATGTGGATGCGATGAAATCTGAGCATTTCAATGATTCCCAGTACGAAGATCTGCTCGATTTATATGAAATGGTCAAAAGCCGCGACAATATTACCCCAAATGAAATGCAGGCCATCGCTAAAGAACTTGGCTCTTTGCGCAAATAATTTCAAAACCCCCGAACTAGGCATCTGCCAAGGTTCGGGGGTTTGTTTTTATTATGTCGCTGTTCCTTAGCGAATCTAACAGGTCTCTCAGCTCCGCTTTTTGTATTGTGCAATATACCAGCTGCCTTCTTTGATGACGGTTTTGATGCCGAGCATCTGAAGGCCAGCTTGTTCTCCCCATTCTGCCAGTTCTTCTCTTGTCGGCAAACGGTAGAGATTGTCGAAGGAGGAAAAGAAACTATTGAAGACATTTGCGAAAGGGGGATCTTCTACACTTCCAGCAATCGGTGTCACGACTGAAAGGATGCCGCCGTCATTTAGCCAGCGAGCGAGTTCGGCAAAGAGCTCTTGCCGTTTTTCCAAATCGATATAGTGGATGACATTGTTCATCATGACCATATCCTGTTGCTTTTTTGGATGGTAATTCCATAAATCCGCATTTTCAATGGTGATGTTTTCATTTTCTTTCGTGTTTTCTTGAGCTTTTTCAGTTACTGCCGGGCTGATTTCGATTCCGGTAAATTCGGTATTCGGAAAGCGTTCCGCGAGCTTTTGGATATAGCCTGCTTCTCCGCATCCGATATCCAATACCGTCTTGCAATCATTCTCCCTGATTTTCTTAGACATTTTAGGCAAGGCTAACACTTCAAGGAGACGGCTTGTTTCTGCAACTGTCGGTGCATGCTTTTCTTCGTCAAAATGGTTGCGGCTTTGCTTGCGCATCATTTCGGGATAGCTTAAAAGAGTGGGAATATGAAGTTCCATCATTTCTTTCAACAGAACGCCCGAAGAATAATTCCCTTTCGGCTTTGGCAGCTTCCAAACATTGCTGATCTTATAGCGTCCTCTGCCTGCCTCTTTCAGATGGCCGATCGATAAGCCTACGCTGACCCATTGGTCCAATAAGTTTTCATCTAATTGATAGGCGTCCGCGACATCGAATTTTGACATTGGCCGTTCGAAGGCTTTAAATAAATCCAATTCGTAGCCGACATACGCATGCCAGCTATAGAGAAATGGCTCATTCCGCTTCATATACATTCTTGCTTTGAACATGTTCATTACGTCTATCATAGGAGTCCCTCCACTTTCCATGGGTAATCGTCTTCTCGGGTGAAATACTTTAATTCTTTTGTGCTTGGCGGCAAGTCTCTTATGCGGATCGGCATGATGCCGCCTTGGATAAAACGGTCACAGACATTTTCTTTCCACATGCCAAGGCCAGAAACGTTCAACATTTGCTTAAAGTGAAGGATGGGATCTTCTTCCATGCGCTCAAACGTTCTTTTCCGTAAATAACTGACGGGTTTAAATGGAAATGAGTAAGCTAAGGCCGCCAAATGGCTCAATTGGATTACATGGTCTGCCCGCTTATAGCGGACCTTTTCATACCAACTCAGATTGGAAGGATCTAATTTACCGGTCTCTTTCATATCCGCTACCAATTCACCTAGAATGTCAGCATCTTGAATGGCCATGTTCATTCCTTCCCCGGCCATCGGATGAACGGCATGGGCAGCATCTCCAATAATCGCTTTATTGTCTTTAACATAAGAAGAGACGTGATACATGATGGGAATCATCAACTGTATTTTCTTCCAATCGGTCAGTTGCTGCACATATCCGTCTACTACTGGCGCCAAATCTGTATACAATTTATGGAAATGGCTGATCGGTTTTTCTTTCAGCTCTTTATAGTCCCCTTCCGGAATCAAATAAACACTTCTCACCATATTATCCGGCAATGGGAATAGCCCAAGGAATCGATTGTATGTAGAGATGATTTTTCCGTCTTTGAAATTTTCGGCCCTTGGAAAAGTTACAGTCAGGAAATGATGGTTATAAGTCGTCTGCTTTACTTCGATTCCCATCGACTTCCGAGTAACAGATGCCCGTCCTTCCGCTCCAAAGAAAAAGCGGGCTTCCACTTCAAATGTTTCTTTGCCCTTTTGCAGAAGGGCTGTATTTTCGGTTAAGCTTTTACAGGTTGTCCCATTAAAGTAATGGAAGTTTGAAAACATTAAAGCCGCTTCTAAGATGATGGATTTCAGTTCTTCATGGTGGACCATATAAGCGGCATCGTATTTCCCAGGCAGTACACTATAATCCATGAACGATTGGTCCTGGACTTTTAAGGAACTGGACAATTCAAGCATATCCAGTACTTTTATTTCATTGGATCGATCGCAAATTTCCTCATAAATTCCGATACTATCGAATATTTGCATGCTTTTAGGCTGCAGCAATTCCCCTTTATAGGTAGGAGGTTTTTTCGAAAGCCTTTCAGCCAGCACAACATCGACTCCGCGCTGTACCAACTTCAAGGCTAATGTCAATCCGCCGATGCCGCCTCCGCTAATGAATACATCCGTTTTCATCTTCTTCAGCTCCTTATTTTTAACTACCCTTTTCCTCGTCACTTGAAAACATCTCCAAAATAAAAAAGCCCGGGAGGAAAAGCATTGCTTTTCCTCCCGGGCTTTCGTCATTGAACGTTTCTTTTTTTCTTATAGTTGGTTGTATGCAACAGCCAGTTTAGCGCCAACTTCTGCATTGTGTTTTACCAATTCAATATTGGCAACAAGGCTTGTTCCTTCAGTCAATTCTTTTACTTTGCCAAGCAAGAATGGCGTCGTGTCTTTTCCTTTGATGCCGTTCTCTTCAGCTTCAACCATTGCGCGGTCGATAATGCCATTGATGAATTCATCTTCGAGCGCGTGCTCTGCAGGAATCGGATTCGCAACAACTGCGCCGCCTTTCAAGCCAAGATCCCATTTCGCTTTCAAGACTTGTGCCAAGATTTCCGGGTTTTCTGCACTGAACGTCAAGCCGAAGCCGCTTGAACGTGTATAGAAAGCAGGCATTTCATCTGTTTGATAGCCGATGACCGGTACGCCCTTAGTTTCTAGGTACTCCAACGTCAGGCCGATATCAAGAATTGATTTCGCACCGGCACAAACGACCGCTACTCCAGTTGTCGCCAATTCTTCCAAGTCTGCCGAAATATCCATCGTCGTTTCAGCTCCGCGGTGCACACCGCCGATGCCGCCAGTAGCGAAGACGCGGATGCCTGCCAATTCCGCACAAATCATTGTAGCAGCAACCGTTGTGGCGCCAATCTTTTTCGTTGCAATCAATTGGCCAAGATCGCGGCGCGAAACTTTTGCTACATCCGGGCTATTCCCTAGAAGTTCAAGTTCTTCATCAGATAAACCGATTTTAATCTGGCCGTCCATGATAGCGATTGTAGCCGGAACTGCTCCGTTGTCGCGGATAATCTGTTCAACGATGCGCGCAGTTTCCACATTTTGCGGATAAGGCATACCATGTGAAATAATCGTCGACTCAAGTGCTACCACCGGTTTTTTTTGTTCCATTGCTTCTTGTACTTCTTTTGAATATGAAATCATTGTTGTCATTGTAATTCCTCCAATTCTTTTTTTAACTGCTCAGCAGTAAGTTCTGTTCTAACAGTTGTTTCACTTTGCAAAGTTTTTGTCGCATTCATTAAGCCGGAACGGATCGTCGCATCAAATTCCCTGCCATTCAGGAAACTGTGGATAACGCCACTTGAAAATGCATCGCCCGCACCGGTTACATCTTGCAGCGTTTCTGCCTGAAAGGCATCAAAATGCTGGACTGACGAATGGTTTGCGGCAATGACGCCTCTCTTGCCTCCGGTAATCAAGACATTTTCTGCTCCCAATTCACGCAGTTTCTTTGCGCTGTCTTGCCAATCTGCTGGCGTCTCAATCGATTTCCCCAAGTATTGTTCCGCTTCATCTCGGTTCAAAACAAGCCAGGTGATTCCCGTCAAATCTTCGGAAAGGCGATCCATTTTCGGTCCGGAAACCGGAATGACTGCAAGTGGGATATCTCGTGATTTTGCGAGCTTGCGAACATACTCGATCGTCTCTTTTGGACAGTTCAAATCGATGATGATGCATGAAGCCGCAAGCAAAGCATTTTCATTGCGCGCAACATAAGCGGGCGTCATTTTTTCATATATGTCCATATTCGCCATGGCTAGCAGCATTTCCCCGTCCGGCTCTAAAACAGCTGTATACGTGCCTGTCGAAAATTCATCAAAAGACTTGGTCAAATCCGTTGACATGAAGGGCGATGACACTTCTCCGATCAATTTCCACTCGGAATCATTTCCAGCAATCGATAATAATTTCACCTCGTGGCCAAGCCTGCCCAGGTTTTCAGCAATATTGCGGGCCACACCTCCGACACTTCCCGTAGCTGAAGCCGGATTCGAAGTCCCCATGAGCGCCTTTTTCTTCATTTTGAATTTACGGTCGACATTTGCTCCACCGATGCAAATGACCGTTCCTTCTTCAGGCAGTACATAGGCTCTTCCTAGAATCTTCCCTTCCCGGATCAATCCCGATATTAAATTCGCGATGGACGGCCTGGAAAGTTTCATCGCATCAGCCATTTCCTGCTGTGATAAATAAGGATCCCGGCGAATCAAAGCTAAGAGTTCTGCTTCTTTTTGATTCAATTCCTCGCCTCCTTTTTAAACATTTGTTTATATCATAAACTTTTGTTTTTAAAATTGCAAGCTTAAAAAGGCAAAGTGATGTTAAACCTTGCAGTACATGACTGAAGATTGCTAATATAATAATGATGAAAGGAGAGATTTACGTGACATCTTTTAATGAAAAATTAGTAAAGTATGCAGAATTGGCTGTAAAAGTGGGGGTAAATATTCAATCTGGACAACAATTGTATATCGCTGCCTCCCTTGATGCCGCACCGCTAGTCCGACTTATCACAAAACAAGCTTATGAGGCTGGCGCTAAGCAAGTCCATGTAGATTGGAACGACGATGAAATCTCTCGCCTTCGTTATGAACTGGCTCCTGAAGATTCATTCTCTGAATACCCAGAGTGGAAAATTCAAGAACGCGAACAGCTTGCAGAACAAGGTGCTGCATTTATCAGCATCATTTCGCAAAGCCCTGATCTATTAAACGGCATTGATCCGAAGAAGATTGCAGCCAATCAAAAGGCAGTGGGAACCGGATTGAAGAAATACCGCCAATACGTCCAGTCCGATAAAATCAGTTGGACTGTTTTGGCAGCGCCTTCAAAAGCTTGGGCGGCAAAAGTATTTGCAGACTTGCCGGAAGACCAGCAAGTGGATGCATTATGGGATGCCATTTTCAAAGCAGTCCGGGCCGATTTGCCTGAACCGATTGAAGAATGGGAAAAGCATAATGACACCCTTCACACAAAAGTGGATTATTTGAATAACAAAAAATATGCGAAGCTTCATTACACTTCACCAAAAACCGATTTGGAAGTGGCACTTCCAAAAGGCCATTTATGGTGTGGAGCTGGATCAGTCAATGAAAAAGGAAACACTTTCATGGCGAATATGCCGACTGAAGAAGTCTTCACGGTGCCGGATAAAACAGGCGTCAACGGTTTTGTCTCCAGCACAAAACCATTAAGCTACGGCGGGAATATCATCGATAATTTTAAAATCACTTTTGAAAACGGTAAAATTGTTGATGCATCTGCAGCACAAGGCGAAGATGTATTAAAGAATTTGATCGCTACGGATGAAGGATCGCATTTCTTAGGAGAAGTTGCACTCGTGCCGCATCACTCGCCAATTTCAAATTCGAATATTTTGTTCTACAACACGCTATTCGATGAAAATGCTTCAAATCACTTCGCGATCGGCAGTGCTTATGCATTCTGCTTAGAAGGCGGCAAAACCATGTCCCAAGAAGAATTGCTGGCTCATGGATTGAACCAAAGCATTACCCATGTTGACTTCATGGTCGGTTCAGAAGAAATGGATATCGATGGCATCTTGGAAGATGGCACTCGCGAACCCGTTTTCCGCAACGGCAACTGGGCCTTTTAATCATCAATAATTGGACACTTAATTTTTTCCGTTATATCATGTATACTGAGTAATGATGATTACAGTTCAGAGAGGAGTTATCATTATGTTAGAAGGTGTAACAATCACACTTGGTTTTATGGTCGTTATTTTCTTGTTTTTCTTCACCCTTTTGCATTTCCTTGGGAAAGAACTTCACTCTCATGATGCAGAAAAAGTAGACCCGATGCCTAAAAAGAGATTTTAAGAAAAAGCCGCTCTCCTCGGAGAAAGCGGCTTTTTTCAATTCTGCAAGACTTTCTCTTTACATTCTTAAATCATTTATTTTACATACGCATTACATTCTCTATCTATAGACCTGCCTTTTTGTAATTTTCCGCAACAATAGACCTTTCTTATGTATCATTTTATTTTTGCGTGCTTTTGAACCCCTCTTATACATGGTAAAATGCAGAATGGTAATTGTTTTATAATAGGAGGAGTTTAGGCATGTTTTCTTCAACGGATATCGGAATCGACTTAGGAACAGCAAATATTTTAGTATACACAAAAGCAAAAGGCATTATTTTAAATGAACCTTCAGTTGTTGCATTAGACACGAAGACGAATAAAGTCATCGCGATCGGCGAAGACGCAAAAGCAATGATTGGAAAAACCCCCGGATCGATCCGGGTTGTACGTCCATTAAAAGAAGGCGTCATCGCTGACTTTGATGTAACAACCGAGTTGCTGAAAATGGTTATGCAAAAAGCAGCCAAGCAAATGGGGGGATCTCTACGCAAACCCAACGTCATGGTATGCACCCCTTGTGGCGCTACATCTGTTGAACGCCGTGCCATTCATGATGCTGTCAAACAAAGTGGAGCAAAAAGTGTCCACTTGATCGAAGAACCTGTTGCCGCTGCAATCGGTGCTGACTTGCCCGTCAGCGAACCTATCGCGAGCGTAATTGTTGATATCGGGGGCGGCACTACCGAAGTCGGCATTATTTCATTCGGTGGGGTCGTTTCTGCAAATACGGTAAAAGTTGCCGGAGACCGTATGGATGAAGACATTGTCCAATATGTCCGCAAACATTATAATGTATTGATCGGCGAACGGACGGCTGAAAATATCAAAAAAGAAATCGGCTATGCGCTAATTCCGCATAAATCCGAATCGATGGAAATCCGCGGCCGCGATATCATGACTGGCCTGCCAAAAACCGTCACGTTAACATCTACGGAAATTCAGGAAACCTTAAAAGAATCCTTGCTTTCTATTTTGGAATGCATCCGGGCTACTCTTGAAAACTGTCCCGCTGAACTATCCGGTGATATCGTCGACCAAGGCGTTGTGATTTCCGGAGGAGGCGCTTTGTTGAAAGGCATGCAGCAATGGCTATCGGAAGAAATTTCCGTACCTGTCCATACTGCTCCCCAACCGCTTGAATCCGTCGCAATCGGTACTGGCCGCTCGCTTGTTATGCTGAACAAAATTGAAAAAATCTCTCGCTAATTTGTTTGAACAAACAGTTTGGAAGCCGGCGCTTCCAAACTGTTTTTTTGAATATTGAAGGTTTACAGTCGTGTTATCGGAAAATTTGTTTTAAAATAAAGGAAGTAACTTTAAGGAGGATTCACTATGTCGATGTTGGAAGATATCTTAGCTTATAACGATGAGTTTGTGAAAGAGAAGAAATACGAGCAATACATAACGACGAAGTTTCCAGACAAGAAAGTGGTCATCTTGACGTGTATGGATACCCGCCTTATTGAAATGCTGCCGAAAGCGATGAATTTAAAAAACGGCGACGTTAAAATTGTGAAAAGTGCCGGTGCGGTGATCAATCATCCGTTTGGCGGCATAATGCGCAGTTTGATCGTAGCTGTTTATGAACTGAAAGCAGACGAAATTTATATTATCGGCCATCATGATTGCGGAATGTCAGCAATCGATCCTCAATCCATTTTATCCAAAATGGAAGCAAGAGGAATTGAACGCAAAACCATTGAAATGATGCAATATTCCGGGGTCGACTTGGAAGGATGGCTTCGCGGCTTTGAAGACGTAACAGAAAGCGTTACACATAGTGTTCAGATGGTGAGAAACCATCCGTTGCTTGATAGCAAGGTTCCTGTACACGGCCTTGTAATAGATCCTACAACCGGCAAACTCGACGTTGTGGTTGATGGAAATGAAAACCGCTGAGACTTTCTCAGCGGTTTTTGTTTTGCTTTTTGTAATAGAGATAATCCAATGGAATACCCGCTTTGCCAAACTGGCGAAGAAAAGAAGTGATTTGCCCTCGATGATAGGAAGCATGATTGATGACCGTAAAGAGCATTTCTTCTCTCGTATTGTGAAATTCATCGCCGCGCAAGTTTTTAAAGAAAAGCATTTCCTGCCATTGTTCTTCTCCAAGAGATGCGAAATACAATTCCATTTCAGCATGCAAGAGCATAAACGCCTCAATCGCTTTTTCCGTCGTTGAGACCTCGTAACGTTCAAATGCCGGACTTTCTATGCCATTCATCCGCAACAGCCATAGTTTTTCCACACCAATCACATGCTCTACGGTTTTTTCGATCGACTCAAAAGAGTTATCGCCAATTTTGGTATAGAGGTCCTCCCCTATTGACTGAACATGCCGAAGACATGCCAAAGTAGCCCATTGATGATAAGAAAACAAATCTTTTCTATCCATCTCTCCTCTTCCTTTCACTGATGCCGTTATTCTGAAAACCATCGGACAACATCTTTCCACCATCTTTTATAGGCGGCCTTGCCCTTTCAAAATTCGCTTTCAAGCAAAGCAAATTGGTAATGGTCTTCCCAGACACCGTTGATGTACAAGAATTCGCGCAATAAGCCTTCATTCAGGAAGCCGGTCTTTTGCAGAACGCGGATTGATCCCATATTCCTCGGCGACACATATGCCTCGATCCGGTGCAGCCGCAATTGCTCGAAGCCGAACGTATTGACCAGCCGAACCGCTTCTGTCGCAATGCCTTTGCCGATATAAGCCTCATCGATTGAATAGCCGACCAACGCACTGAGGAACGGCAAACGTTTGATGCTGTACATGGAGATGTGGCCGATCATTTTATCCGTTCCGTGTTCAAAAATTCCAAAACTGTATTCCCGATTTTCACGTGCCTGGTAAATCGATTCCCGTATTTTTTCACGCTGCACCAATGCCGTAAAATAACTGTCTTGATGGCGCGGTTCATAGATGGCCCAGTAATCACGGTTTCGCACTAATAATTGGACCATCTCTTCCGCATCATCTACAGTAAGCGTCCGAAGGTAGCAAGTCTTTCCGTTGAATAATAGATTCATATCATTCGATAGAAGATGTTAGCGCATTAAACTCTTCTGCATCTTTCACACAAAGGGCGATGCCTTTTTCCCAGAAGGCTTCTTTTGTGATATCTTCCCCTAGATGCTTAAGCGCCAAATCTTCGGCTGTCATAATAGCGGTATCTCTCAACAATGCCATATACTTGCCTTCGAAATCGGCGCCTTCTTCCAATGCCTTTGCGTAGATGCTCAGCGAGAACAAATAGCCGAAAGTGTACGGGAAATTGTAAAATGGTACATCCGTAATATAGAAATGCAATTTTGATGCCCAGAAATGCGGGTGCGTTGATTTCAATCCGCCTGCAAATCCTTCAGTTTGCGCCTGTTCCATCAACTCGTTCAGACGGGCTGCTGGCACGACTCCATTTTTGCGTTCTTCATAAAAACGGGTTTCAAATAAGAAGCGTGAATGAATATTCATAAAGAACGCGACACTTCGCTGTACTTTATCTTCTAATAAAGCAATTTTCTCTTCCTTCGATTGGGCATTTTTTACAGCTGCATCTGCGACAATCATTTCAGCGAAAGTCGAAGCTGTTTCTGCTACGTTCATCGCATAGGAACGGTTAAGTCCATGGACTGGGTGCATCGCGTACGAATGGAAAGCATGGCCCAATTCATGTGCTAAAGTGGCCACGTTCGACATGGACCCACTATACGTCATGAAGATCCGGGATTCTTCTGCCATCGGCAATTCAGTGCAGAAACCGCCCGGTCGTTTGTTCGGACGGTCTTCCGCCTCAATCCAGCCCTTTTCAAATGCTTGAAGTGCAAATTTTTGCAGCTCCGGACCGAACTTGCCGAAATGCTCCAATATGAAATCAGCGCCTTCTTGGTAGGTAAATTGCTGCGTGCTTTCCGTTACAGGCGCATCCACATCGTACCAATCCAAGCCATCTTTCCCGAGAATTTCTGCTTTTTGATTTAAATATGCTACAAATGGCTGTTTATTCTTGCTGATTGCGCCCCACATCGCATCCAATGTTTCCTGTTTCATCCGGTTCATATGCAAAGGCTCTTGCAAGACATTGTCCCAACCACGCTTTTTATACACTTCCAAACGGAATCCCGCAATCGAGTTTAAGGTCTTGGCGAAAAAGTCCTCTTTATCTGTCCAAGCTTCTTCTAACTTCTCATAAGATTCTTTCCGAATTTCAGCATCTTTATGGGAGCTCAAGTTATTGGCTTGTCCGACAGACATCGTCTTTTCTTCGCCATCAATGGTCATTTTGATTTTAATTTCGCCCACTAACATATCATAGAGCTGGCTCCAGCCATGATAGCCATCCATACTGAGGGCTGTGATCAAATTCTCCTCTTTTTCGGAAAGCTGCATTTTCGCTTCTTCCCGCCATTCGTTCAAGAAGAAACTGAATTCTTTCAATAAATCGTGCGAAAGCAATTCTTTCCATACCGCATCATCCGTTTTCGTCAAATCCTGTTGGATTTTCTGGAGAGAAGCATCAAAACGCGCATGCAGCGAAGAAGATTCACTTTGCAGAATTGCCGCTTTCTTATCTTCCGTATTTTGTGCCATCAAACAGCCGATGAATGAACCCGATTGGCTGAGATGCTGCATCAATGCATTTACTTCTTCTAAAAGGTTTGCCACCATTTCAGCATCGCCGCTTGATGTCGGCGCTTTAAAACGCTGAGCTGTTTTTTCAAATTCATTTAACTTTGGTGTTGCCTCGTCCATATGTAACCGCAATTCTTTTGAATCGCTGCCCCCCTGGAACAACACATCCAAATCCCATACTTCCGGAAATTTAACCGTCATTGTTTTACCCCCTGGTAAACTTAATTTTCTAAAAACACTTATAAGTATACCATTTCCTGCAAAATGTCGGAACAACTCGAACTTTCGAGTGGAGGGCTTTTTGAAGAAACTCTCACACGATATTCACAAACCTTCCTTTTTATGAATATTCTTGGAAGTGATGTTTGTTGAAGCGCTTCCTGACAGGTATACTAAAATATGAGGAGGGATCTCTTATGGCTAGGATACTGCTGATGACACTCGCATATATCGGCATCATCGTAATAAACTCATTAGCGAATATTTTGCCGCTTAATGGACAAACCACTGGTGAGATTTCCAATCGCCTTCCGGTTCTGTTTACACCAGCTGGCTATGTATTTTCAATTTGGTCCGTTATTTACATATTATTGGCTATCTGGATCGTCGGGTTTTGGCTCCGTTATAAAAAAGGGGAAGTCCCGTCATTCAAAATCACTTTATTCTTCACCTTAAGCGCTGTATTTAATATTGCCTGGCTGTTCTTATGGCATTATGAGTTTTTTGCTTGGTCTGTTCTAGCGATCTTTGCCTACCTGGTGTCCTTGATCGCCCTGTATTTGCAATACAGCAATTCCGAGCGCAAACTGACAGAACGCCTTCCAATCTCTATTAACATGGGGTGGCTCAGCGTCGCAGCGATTGCTAACACGAGCTTTGTCTTAACTTCTTACAACTGGAGCGGCTGGGGGCTGAGCGATCAGTTATGGACAGTCATCATGCTTACGGTAGCGACTGCGTTGGCACTTCATATTCGCTTCCATCATTTTGACATTCCGTACGCGCTCGTTTTCGTTTGGGCATTTATCGGCATTGCCGTGAAACATGGCACCAACGAACTGCTGGTCACAACCGCTTCCTTATTTTTAAGCGGCGTCATCTTAACGGGCATTCTGCTCATCAAAAAAAGATCCTGATAGACAGGATCTTTTTTGTGTTTAATTCAGTTTTGTCAGCAAGATCGGTTCCCCTTTAGTGACAAGGACCGTATGCTCAATCTGTGCGACCAACGATTGGTCAGGTGTAATGAATGTCCAGCCGTCGCCAGATTCCACAATATGCTCTGCTTTTTGGGAAATGAATGGCTCAACAGCCAAAACCATGCCTTCTTTTAAGATCGTCGTTTCCCAGGCATCATAATAGTTCAAGACATGCTGCGGTGCTTCGTGCAATGATTTTCCAATGCCATGCCCTGTCAAATTCTTGATGACGAAAAGGCCTTGCTGCTTCGCTTCACGCTCTACCGCTTTCCCGATTTGGTTCAGCTTTGCGCCTGCTTTGACTTTGCTCATTGCCCGGTCAAATGCAGATTCTGCTACTTGGCATAATTTTTCTTTTTCCGGATGGCCTTCGCCAACCACAAAAGAAATGCCCGTATCTGCAAAATAGCCTTCATAAGAACCCGAAACATCAATATTCACGATGTCGCCATCATTGATAACGCGTTTGCCTGGCATGCCATGGGCCACTTCTTCATTTACGCTGATGCATGTAAAGCCCGGGAAATCATATTCCGCTTTCGGGCCGGACACGCCGCCAAGTTCCTTGAACATTTTGCCGCCCAATTCATCTAATTCTTTTGTCGTAACGCCTGGTTTCGTCGCTGCTTTCATCGCTTCGCGAATCTCAGCTACCATGCGCCCCGCTTTCTTCAGCATTTCGATATCTTTTTCATTCGTTGCAATCATTTAATACCCTTCTTTCAAATTGTCTACTGAAAATTATAGCATACGAAAAGCGCAAGCGCCCGTTTGAAGAAGGTAAGCTAAAAGCGCGACATCGTGTTGCAACGCTTACATGACCCGCATCCTGCGGGCCTTCCACAACGAAAACAGCCGCTGGAGAAACTTCGTCTCCAGCGGCTGTTCTTTTTTATCCTTTTAACTATTTCATTGGACTTCCGCATCCACCAGTTTCGGTGCAGCGGTGAAAAGTGCTGAGCAAACTGCAGCGGCCAATAAGAACACGGGAATCATATACGTGGCATTGTAGACAGCCGAATAAACAAACACATTGCCTTCAGCAAACATTCCGAAGAATAATACACCCGTGATTACATGCATCAGATAGCGCAAGAGAGAAGCAATCAATACGCCGATTACTACAGCGGCAATCATGCCGCCTGATTTTCCTTGCTGATGGGCTTTCAAATAATTACCGCGCAGAAGCCCTGCAAAACCGACTACTCCGTAAGCCACCAGGTAATCTAAAATCACTTGCATCACGACAAAACCGAATGACAAAGGCGTAACAGAAATGACGCCGGTTACTATTTGCAGCAGCCCGACTAACAGCCCTGTTAAAATTCCAGCTGCCATGCCTCTTCTAAACGCCATCAATACAATAGGGATCATGACCAAGCTGACTGATCCGCCTTGCGGCATTTTAAAAGCGACAAAATCCAGCACGTACCCGAGTGCTCCGAATATCGCAATTTCCACCATTAACAAAACACGTAAATTTCTCATGACTTCCTCCTTGTGTTGTGCACATCACCAGAAGAGCCGCAGAAAAAAACCATAAAAAGCGGCGCCAGGACAGATCCTGACGCCGCATAAAGGGCAGGTTTCTATCCACATCCCTGCGCAAGCGTTAACTTACAGGTTCAAAGGGTAAGAACAAAAGTGTTCACTCTCAGCAAAAGCTCCCCTTGTGGTGTATACAATAACTATTCTTTCAACTTTCATTGTACACAAGGTCGAATGTGAAAGCAATTCGTTTTAAGCGCTGTTCATAGGGTACACTTTTAATGATGAATCATTTTGAAGGGTGGTGAAAGCAGCAAGAATCCATTTTGCTGCTCAGGACATGATCGATTTACTAAAGGATTTGATTAAAATCAAAAGCGATGACCAAGAAGGTGCCAATGAAGCATTAGTATTTTGTGCCAATTGGTTGAAAGAAAAAGGGGAAACCGTCACAGTCCACGAAAACAACGGCTTCATGATGCTTACCGCAATCAAGGGCTCTGGCGATGAGACTTTGATATGGAATGGCCATGTGGATGTCGTGCCTGGCCACAATGAACAATTTACGCCGTTTGAAGAACTTGGACGTTTATACGGCCGCGGAGCCGCTGATATGAAAGCAGGCGTAGCGGCGATGATGCAGGCATTTGTCGAACTCGATGCTGCATCCTTGGAGAAAACGGTTCAACTACATATTGTCACTGACGAAGAAATTGGCGGCCGCAACACATCGAAATGGTTGGTTGATCAAGGCTACCATGGCGATTTCGTCATTTGCGGTGAACCGACCGGCTTAAAAGTCGGGCTTCAATCGAAAGGCATCTTACGCATGGATTTGACATTTAAAGGAAAACCGGCGCACGGCAGCCGTCCTTGGGAAGGCATCAATGCCATCGAGTCTGCGATGAAATACCATATGGCCATAAGCGAATTGCCTTTCCGAAAAGAATCTACGGAATACTACGAGCAGCCTTCCGTCAACTTGCCGATCATCAACGCTGGCGACCGCTATAATGTGGTTCCGGAAATTTGCCAGATGTCCTACGATATCCGCTTTATGCCGGGCCAAGACAAAGAAGAAATCATCCGGCAGATGGCTGATCTCGCTGATACGTTAAACGTGGATATGGAGTATAAAGCAAGCGGCTCTACACCAGCTTTAACGACCACTCAAGCAAATCCTTATATCCAAACTTTACAGCAGGCGATTAAAACGGTGACAGATCAGGAAGCGATCCTGTTCGGCCAGCACGGGGCTGCGGATACCCGCTACTATGCGGCGGTTACCGGCGGTGAAGGCGCGATTGAATTTGGTCCGAGCGGCGATGATTGGCACGGCAATGCCGAATATGTTTTAATTTCCAGCGTCCATGAATACAAAGATATTCTCTTAGCCCATGCCTTAACAAAATGAAAGAGGTTTGCGTTTCACGAAATAAGGGAAATCATTTACTAGCGAATCTATGATGGGAGCGATGAATATGGGAATCGGACGTATCGTGAAGACGGCAATTAAAATTGCACCTATTGCCTATCCAATTATTAAAAAAGTAATGAACAGCAGAAAAGCCGGAAATACGACACCTTATAAGACACCAAACTCCAAACGATAAAAAGAAAGCCGCAGCGATTAAAATCGCTGCGGCTTTCTTTTGGATCAAATATAAGGAAGGGCTTCACGCAAAGCTAAATAATCCACATCCATGTCTTCAGACGGACGCATAGCGGATGTATTTTCAAGCGCGGGCTCTTCTGCTTCTTGTGCGCCATCTTGTTCCTGCGCTTGGAGGATTTGTTCAAAGCTTAACGGATTCGGTGCAGGCAGTTCGTTTTTTTCAACTTTCCACCCTTTTTGGTAACGATCTAAAAAAGCATTGGCCATCGCTTGATAACCTGTGAAATTCGGATGGACATCTGCAGGGTTCGGCACTTTATCGGTTGGTGATGCGCCAAAAGCGGCGTCAACCGAAATAAACTGGGCGCCTGCCTTCGCAGCAGATTGTTTTAAAATCGCATTCAAGCGGTCCAATTGTTTGCCAGTGCCTTCTTTTTGCGAATCCCGGACATGCGGATAAGCAAAATAATAGCCCATGACATAGACATCCGCTTTCGGAGCTCTTGTTTTCAATTCGGCTAAAATAGATTCCATGTTCTGCCGCGCTTGGTTCAATGCAAAGTCCGCCTGGATTTGCTGGAAAGTCAGCGACCCCTCTGTTGGGTTTACTTGCACTAAGCGCAGTAAGTCATTTGCCCCGGCAGATAATGTGATGACATTGGCCGAAGCCAATACTTCTTTTGCTTCCGGAGACTTGATTCTTTCCAAAACATCTTCTGTTGTAAATCCCGGAAATGCCAGGTCTTTTGTGAATAAAGCGACCGGCTGATGGCGTGCGAGCTCTCCGGCAATCATGTCGGCATACCCCGCATCAATTTGGGAATTGGGTGTTTGCCCGGCAGCTAGGGAATCCCCCAACGCCACATAGACCGCTGGTATTTTAATAGCTGCTTGTGCTTGCACCGAAGAACCGAAAAACATCAAAAGCAGCATCAACGCAATTCCTATTTTCTTCAATTTGCTCACCTCTTAAAATGCCCAGTTTCCATTCCGGAAAACCGGTTCGCTTGAACCATCTTCATGAATTCCGTCAATCGACATTTCGCCGCTGCCGATCATGAAGTCTTCGTGGACAATCGATGTATTTAATCCGATCGATTCCAATTGCGTACGTTCCAAATCACGCGCTCCTTCGTAGCAAGTCGGATACGAATCGCCGATTGCCAAATGGTTCGAAGCATTTTCATCGAATAATGTATTGTAGAAAAGAATATTGGCGTCTGAAATCGGCGATTCATGCGGCACTAATGCCACTTCCCCTAAATAAGCTGCCCCTTCATCAGACTGGATCATCTCATCCAACAGTTCCTGGCCGACGCCAGCCACCGCTTTTACAATTTTCCCTTTTTCAAAAGTCAGTGTGAAATCATCAATGATATTCCCTTGGTATACAAGCGGTTTTGTATTGCGGACAAAACCTTCCACCCCATATTTAGTCGGGACTGTATAGATTTCTTCAGTCGGCATATTGGCGATGAACGAATTGCCTTGCGGCGTTTTCGCTGCACCCGTCAGCCATAAATGTTTTTCCGGAAGTGAAATCGTCAAATCCGTGCCTGGTGCTGTGTAATGCAATTTCGCGAAACGTTTTTCATTCAATTGTGCAGCACGGGTTTCTAAATGTTCTACATGGTCTGTCCATTTCTGGACAGCATCGCCTTCGCCGATCCGCACTGTTTTAAAGATGGCATCCCAAAGAGCTTCAATTTGCTGATCGCCCTCAAGATTTGGGAATACTTTTTCAGCCCATTTCTTTGAAGGAATGGCAATGATTGACCATGCAATTTTATCCGATCCAACAGCCTGGCGGTAATTTTCCAACGCCTTTCCTGCTGATTTCTGTGAATCCGACAATCGTTTTGTCGGGATCCCGGTCAATAAATCCGGATCCTCTGCATCGATCCATAAGAACGAACCGCCGGTTTTAATGATTTCATCCCGCTGGACGACTGACCATTCCGGATATTCGTTAAACGCGTCGTCCGGCGCCAATTCGTAGTGGTCGCGCGTGTGGACAGGATCAGCGTAATTGACATGGACGCGTTTAGCTCCGGCTTCATACGCCTTTTTGACAACTAAGCGAGTAAACTCGACTGTATCCGTCGTTGTATTGATCAAAATGATTTGCCCTTTTTGAACGTTTAAACCGACATGGACTGTCAGTTCTGCGTATTGTTCCATTTTCTCTTGAAAAGTCATTATTTTTTCCCCTTTTCAGAAATTGTTTTGCTGTTGCCTGCCACCAATTGGCCGCCATGAAGAATTTTTTGGACCGGTTTAGACGGCAATTCCTTGGTGAATTTCTTGTAATGCCGTTCATCTGCATAAGCGAGCAGCGTCAAGACTTCACCATCTGCACCTGCACGGCCTGTCCGGCCTGAACGGTGCATGTATTGTTCAACCGATTGCGGCACATCCACATGGATAACATGCGTTACGGCGTCAATATCCAAACCTCTTGCCGCCACTTCCGTCGCGATCAAAATGGAAACTTCTCCTTTACGGAACGAATCCAGCGCTTTTTTCCGTTGGTCTTTGTTCATTTCAGAATGCAAAGTCACGATTTTGGCATCGCGGAATTTCAATTTATTTTCTTTCATCAGCAATTGATCCAAGTTATTGACGAAAGCTAGGCCTTTCATTCCTTCAATATGCGAAATTCTGCGAAGCAGATCCGTTTTATCGCGTTCGTCCACTTTGATGAATGAATGAGTGACTTTCCCTTGCATCGGCATGTCTTCCGCTGTAACACGAAGGCGTGTCGGATGGTTCATCAAACGGTCAGCCACTAGTTCGACTTCTTCCGTAATCGTCGCTGAAACCAATACAAGCTGGCGGTCATGCTGTGTTTTTTCAATCAAGTCCTTCATCAAGTTGCGGTGTTCGCGCGCCATCAACTGGTCGCCTTCATCCAGCACCAATATCCGGATTTCATGCATTTTCAGTTTTTTGGTTTTCACCAATTCGCTCAAACGGCCTGGCGTTCCGACGACAATTGCCGGTTTTTTCTTGAGCTTTTCCAGCTGCCGCTGCATGTTCGCGCCGCCGATCAATTGGGTGACAGTAACGTCCGTACCTTCAGTCCAATCGCGCAATACGTTGACGATTTGCATCGACAACTCTTGAGAAGGTGCTACTATCATCGCTTGGATGGATTTTTTCTCCGGATTGATGCGTTGCAAAATCGGCAGTACGTAAGCCAAAGTTTTTCCGGAACCTGTCGGAGACTCGGCTACGATGTCATTGCCCGCAAGCATTTCAGGAATCATCTGCTCTTGTATCGGCATTGCTTGTTCAAATCCAGCATTTTTCCATTTTCCTTGCCAAATTGGATCCAGTTCATTTATAAAATTCATCTCTTATTCCACCTTCTTTTCGATGCTAATAGTGTACCATATTTGGCGCCCTAGCTGGACATTTTGAAGAATCCCGGCAAGCGTTTCGTTTCCATCAAAAAAGCCAGCCCTTTTTCAGGCTGGCTAAGATTATTCGGTTGCTTGCTTTTGTTTATAGACAATTTCTTTTTCCGCTTCGGTTGCTGGGCGCGTTGGCTTTTTGATAAACAAGGCTAACAGCAGCGCCACTAACGCAATGAACGTGGAAACAAAGAATGA
Organism: Planococcus alkaliphilus; assembly: GCF_057031095.1. Classification (NCBI taxonomy): domain Bacteria; kingdom Bacillati; phylum Bacillota; class Bacilli; order Caryophanales; family Caryophanaceae; genus Planococcus; species Planococcus alkaliphilus. Next base: position 996,083 of record NZ_CM168060.1, on the reverse strand, counting down.
GAAGTTGATGCCTTCAAGCATCGCCATATTCAAAATTTGCTCCGGCGGTGTTCCGCTTAAAGCTAAATCTTTTGCTGCGGATTCTGTGCGGGCATTCATAATGGAGATCAAGAATGCAGAACCGACAGCTCCGGCTACTTGCTGCAAAGTATTATTGATCGCCGTACCATGCGGATACGATTTCAACGGCAAGGTGTTCAACCCGTTCGTCATAACCGGCATCATGACCATTGAAATCCCGAACATCCGCAGCGTATAGATAAGCATGATATTTACAAAGCTTGAATCGATGCTAAGCTGGCTGAACATGTAAGTGGTGGCGGCTACAATCACTAATCCAGGAACGGCAAGAACTTTTGCGCCGAAGCGGTCAAACAATCGGCCCGTTACCGGTGACATGACACCCATTACTAAAGCACCCGGCAACATCAATAAGCCGGAATTGATCGGTGAAATCCCTTTGATGCTTTGGATGTAGATTGGCATCAAAATCATCGCCGAGAACATCGACATCGATACCACGACGGAAATTGCTGAAGACAAGGCGAACATCGGATATTTGTAAATGCGGATTTGCAATAAAGGCTCATCCAATTTCAGTTGGCGGAATATGAAAATGACTAACGATACAATCCCTACGGCAATCGTCGTCATGACGACTGGATCGGTCCAGCCCATTGTTCCGGCAGAACTGAATCCGTAAAGGATGCCGCCGAAGCCCAAAGTAGAAAGAATCAAGGATCCGGTATCAAGCGAGATGTTGCGGTCTTGGAACGTCAAGTTCTTCAGTTTAAAGATACCTAATGCGAGTGGAATGACTGCCACAGGCAAGACGATCCAGAACAAGACGCGCCATGAATAATGTTCAACGATAAATCCGGAAAGCGTTGGTCCGATAGCTGGAGCTACGACCATAACTAATCCAAATACGCCCATCGCCTGTCCGCGCTTCTCAACTGGAAACGCTGCAAGCATAACGTTCATCAATAACGGCATCATCAAGGCTGCACCTGACGCTTGGATCATGCGCCCTATTAAAAGGACGCTAAATGCAGGCGCTATTGCCGCTAATAAGGTACCTGCTGCAAATAACGACATCGCTACGATGAAAATCGAGCGATTTGAATAGCGTTGGATCAAATAAGCACTGGCAGGGATTAAAATCCCGTTGACCAGCATATAAGCGGTCACGAGCCATTGCGCGGTCGAAGCATCGATTTCAAAATCTGCCATGATCGACGGCAAAGCTACGTTCAATAAAGTCTGGTTAAAAATTGCCACAAATGCTCCGGTAAAGAGTATGGCAATAATGCCATAAGGCGGTTTTTTCTGTTCTGTCATTCTTTTATTCCTCCGTAATTTCTTGCGTGATTATGGTTCTTTATTTCTCCATTGCATTATTCTATACCGCTCGTCCAATTTAATCAAGAAAAATATACCGACAGTACAAAAACATTGATTTGAAAGTGTTTTCAAGCTATGATGAGACTAGACTACGAGTACAAAGGTGAATGAAATGAATTCTAAAAAACAAAAAATTACGAACGCTGCGTACAAGCTTTTCATCAATCAAGGATATAATTCTTCTTCCATCCAGGACATCCTTGATGAAGCGGGCGTATCGAAAGGCACGTTCTATAATTATTTTTCCTCCAAAACGGAATGCCTGATTGCCATTATGGAATCGGTGGGCAGCGAAATTCGCCAGAAACGGATTGCGGCCTCAGTCGGAAGGCCGCTCGATGACTTGGACGTTCTCGCCGAGCAAATGTACATCCGCATCCAGATGAACCGCGAGAAAAATCTCTTCGCTTTGTACGAAAGCATTTTCTATTCCCAGGACGAAGAACTGAAGAAATATGCACGGGAAGTATACATCACGGAATTGAACTGGATTGCTACCCGCATCACTGACGTCTTTGGTGACGAGGCTAAGCCTTTCGCTTTAGATAATGCAGCGGCCGTGCACGGCGCTATCCAGCAGCTGATCAATTTATGGAAAGTCACGTCGACTGAGGAGTTGCCGACTAAGGCACTTTCTTCTTTCGTTTTGAGAAGATTAAAAACGAATATAGCGGATCAAATCAAACAAAATGACCGTTTTATCCAAAAAAACAATTTAACGGTTTCCTCCCCGCTTCCGAAAATGACACTTCCGGAATTGAGCGAGAAATTAAAGGATTTGGTGTGTCAAGAAGACGAACCGGATGCCAGGGAATTGGTTATTTTCCTCGCGGACGAACTTGTAGCCAAAGAGCCGCGATATGTATTAATGGAAAGCGCGCTCGCTACGCTTTCCAACAGCCATACGTACGAGCTGGAGTTGGTGGCGGCGCTTGAAAAAGTATGGAATATCTTACAGGAACGCAAAAAAGAGGCAAAGCGCTGAACGCTTGCCTCTTTTTCATGGTTTTTTTCGTCTGTTGCCCGCTTGTTCAAATGCATAGGCATATTCAATCAATAGCGGTTCGGAAAATGCATTCCCTGTAAAGGCAACGCCGAAAGGTTCATTGTCATCTGTGAAGCTGAATGGAACAGTTATCGAAGGCGCTCCTGCAGCTGCCCCTACATTGCAGCCAAAATCCTGCGGCAACAGCAGCGCATCTGCCCCTACTTCTTTTAAGGTTGCGCTGATTCCATTTTCAGCTGCAAGATAACGGTTGCGCTCCAACGCTTCCACATATTCGCGCTCCGTTAATTGGCCGCTCATGCTATTCGCTTGTTCGAGCAGATTCTGCCCGAACTTCAACATCGTTTCAGCATGCTGATTGTGATAAGCAATCAGATCATCCATGGATCGAATCGGATTCTCAGGATTCGATTTCGCTAAATATGCGTTTAAATCGGCTTTAAACTCGTGAAGGAGAACCGCAAATCCGAGATCGTCCTGGTCAGAACCTAAATCGATGGGATCGATGATTTCAGCTCCGCATTCCCGCAGCTTATCTATCGCCTGTTCAAATAACTTCATTTGGTTAGCCGGAATCGCTTCTTCAAAAAGAGCGCGCGGCACGGCGAGTTTCACTCCTTTTAACCCATCTACTTTATAATGGGCCGACCAGTCATAGCCTTCAAACTTCATAGCAAAAGCCGTAATGGCATCTTCCAGATCTTGTCCGATCAATGCAGCAAATACCGATACGGCATCTTCTACTGTCCGGCCGAATGTACCCGGAATATCCTGTGTATGGGAGAGCGGAATGATTCCGGTCCGGCTAATCAGGCCAATGGTCGGTTTGATGCCGACTAAGCTGTTCTGGGCTGCCGGATTGATGATGGAACCTGAAGTTTCTGTTCCAATCGAAGCAGCTGCCAAATTCATCGTGACAGCTGCAGCTGAGCCGGAACTGGAGCCGCCCACATCAAAAGGGCCGTACGGATTTTCCACTTGGCCGCCGCGTGAACTGTAGCCGTTGGTCATTTTATCCGACATGAAATTGGCCCATTCGGTCATATTCGTTTTTCCTAAAATGACTGCTCCTGCTTCCCGCAATTTTTTTACGACAAATGCATCTTCTAAGGCGTAATGATTTTTCATGGCGAGCGATCCCGCACTTGTATGCATTTTATCGCCCGTATCCATATTGTCTTTAATAAGAACCGGGATGCCATGCAATTGCGAGCGTGCGCCAGTTGTCCGCCTTTCAAAATCCAATGCCTGGGCAATCTGAAGCGCATCCGGGTTTATTTCCAATATGGCGTTTGTATGAGAATCACGGACTGAAATGTTTTCTTTATACATTAAAACGAGCTCTTCGGAAGTGACTTTTCCTTCCTCCAGCTCTTTTTGCATTTCAGCGAGCGTCATTTCGTCCAAGCGCTCGTTTCGGTAGGCTTCCAATTTTTTATCATGCATCTGATTTCCTCCCATCCTTCCCCACGTTGTCCACCCGTTTGGCAAATGAAAAAAGCCGGGATTAACCGACTTGGTCTTTTTCTGTATATGTTTTCATCAGTTCATAAAGAGATAATTCGTAAAGCTGTCTGCCGTTGATCTTGAACACGTTTTGAGCCACCAACTCTTCAATCACATTCGAACGTTTATCTTCAAATTTTGATTCAGGTATCTGTTCCATGTTGTCCATTCTCTCCTTGTTAAGTCTTCCCTTTTCTTTACCCTTCCTAAAAGAGATTTAAAACCTGTAAGCAAGAGAATTTGTGACAACTTTTTACAATGTCGCCATCTATTTTTATTCAGCCTTATCCCTATTTTCAAAAAGAAAAGCTATCCTTGCCGCTCGGCAAATGGATAGCTTCTCTCTTATGATTTAATTGCGATCACTCAACCGGAGCCAACTCCGCTTGTTTTAGCAATTCGCGCACTTCAGCTGTCGATTTTGTGTTCATCAATTGGTTTCTCAGTTCTCCCGCTCCGCGGAACCCTTTGACATAAATCTTGAAGAAACGGTGAAGTCCTGACATCGAACGCGGCAATTCTTCCAGGTATTTATCATGAAGGTCCAAATGCAGTTTTAATAAGTTGAGCAATTCTTTACTGCCATGCTCTCTTGGCTCTTTTTCAAAAGCGAATGGATTTTTGAAAATCCCGCGGCCGATCATGACGCCGTCCACTCCGTACTGCTCGACAAGTTTCAAGCCGGTTTCACGGTCGGGAATGTCTCCGTTGATGGTCAATAACGTGTCAGGTGCAATTTCATCCCGCAATTTCTTGATTTCCGGGATCAGTTCCCAATGCGCATCCGCTTGGCTCATTTCTTTTCGCGTCCGCAAATGGATGGACAAGTTGGCAATGTCTTGCTCGAAGACATGTGTCAGCCAGTCGCGCCATTCTTCAAGCTCGGAATAGCCAAGGCGAGTTTTCACGCTGACTGGCAATCCGCCCGCTTTAGCTGCCTGGATAATTTCTGCAGCCGCTTCCGGGCGAAGGATCAAACCGCTGCCTTTTCCTCTCGATGCAACATTCGGCACCGGGCATCCCATGTTAATATCAATTCCTTTGAATCCCATTTCTGCCATGCCGATGCTCATCTGGCGGAAGAATTCCGGCTTATCGCCCCAGATATGCGCGACCATCGGCTGCTCGTCTTCCGTAAACAGCAATCGGCCCCGCACGCTTTTCATCCCTTCCGGATGGCAATAGCTTTCCGTATTGGTAAATTCCGTGAAAAACACATCGGGTCTGCCGGCATGGCTGACGATGTGGCGGAATACGACATCCGTCACATCTTCCATTGGCGCCAGCACAAAAAATGGACGCGGCAAGTCGCGCCAAAAATTAGTTGTCATGTTGAATTTCATTCCTTTCATTCTCTTACTAATTCAGAAGGAAAGCAGACGGCCATCGAAAGCGCAGGATATCCTGACTAGACCGTCTGCTTTTCATTTATCTTCAGCTTGCTTACTCGGCAAGTTCGAGCCACGCAACTGCTTCACAATGAGTGGATTGCGGGAACATATCGACCGGCTGCACTTCTTTTGTGCGATAGCCGCCGTCTTCGAGTATGCGCAAGTCGCGCGCGAGTGTCGCTGGGTTGCACGAAACGTAAACGACGCGATTCGGCTGTTGTTTCAAAATCGTGCGAAGCAATTGCTCGTCGCAGCCTTTTCTCGGCGGGTCGACCATTAAAACATCTGCCGTGCGCCCTTCTTTATACCAACGGGGAATCACTTGTTCAGCTGGACCCGCTTCAAATAAGGTATTGGAAAAGCCGTTCAGTTTGGCGTTTCGCTTGGCGTCTTCAATGGCTTGTGGAACAATTTCTACACCCATGACGAATTTTGCCTGTTTAGCGAGGAACAACGAAATCGTCCCGATACCGCAATACGCATCGATGACGGTTTCATTTCCCGTTAAATTGGCGTATTCCAGTGCTTGCCCGTAAAGAACTTCTGTTTGTTCCGGATTGATCTGATAGAACGAACGCGCGGAAATTTCAAAACGGACGTCGCCTATCCGGTCTTCAATCGCATCTTTGCCCCAAAGCGTCAAGGTTTCATCGCCGAAAATGACATTCGTCTTTTCAGGATTGACGTTCTGGATGATCGACGTCACTTCCGGAACCAGCGAACGAATCTTTTCAATTGTCTGCTCCGCTTGCTTGAATTTCTTTTTCTTCGTCACGAGGACGACCATGATTTCTCCGGTTGCCCGCGCTTTACGCACCACGACATGGCGTAGCATGCCGCGGTGCGTCGCTTCCTCGTAAGGTTCAATGCCCAGTTCATGCAGGCTTTTTTTCAAGCCGACCATGATGGCATCCGCTTCTGGGGTCTGGATCAGGCAGATATCCGTATCCGCAATATTATGCGACCGCGTCTGGTAAAAACCGGCTACTACCCGTCCATTATCGGTGCCGAACGGAATCTGTGATTTGTTTCGGTAGCGCCATGGATCATCCATGCCTTTGACCGGATGCACCGGTACGTCCGGCAATTTGCCGATGCGGGTAATGGCATCACGCACCAATTTCTGCTTGAAAGTCATCTGCCCTTCATAGGAAAGATGCTGGATTTGGCAGCCTCCGCACGTATCAAATACCGGGCAAGGTGCCGTCACACGGAATGGTGAAGCTTGTTCTATTTGGATCAATTTGGCAAAGCCATAGGATTTTAAAGTTTTCAAAACATGGACTTGGACGTCTTCTCCGGGCAGCGCGCCTTGGATGAAAAGCGGATAGCCTTCCACTTTGGCAACGCCTGCTCCGTCATGGGTCAAATCTTCGACATGGACAGACAGCCGATCATTTTTTTGTACTGGTTTCAAAGTGTTCACTCCATTTCACATTGCTTTATCATACAATAAAAAAACGCGGCAGGCAAAACCTGCGCGCGCTTCTCGCTGCCAAACCATCAGCAGCTCTTCTGCCTTCTTCAACAGAAGGTTTATTTTTGTTCGTCTTTCGTCACCGCTCCGTCTTTCAGGGAAATCCAGAAACCTACGACGATGGACGCAATCAGTACGATGAATGGTGCATAAAATATTAAGAAATCCTGCATATCAGTTTCCTCCTTTATGCATGATAATCCGATTTTCCTTTAACATACTCTTTATCGAATAGGAATAGGCGGAACAAGAGATACAAGGAAGGCAGCAATAGCCCTAGCCCTGCAATAAACGCGACAATCAAAGCAATCGCCATGGTCTCATTCGTGAAGCTGTCATAAATCGTTAAATACGGATACAGCAAATACGGAAAATGCGAGAATCCGTAAGCGAAAAATGCGGTGAAGAACTGTCCGACCAATAGAATAAAGGCCAAGCCATAATTTTTTCTCTTCCAGATCAAGTAGACCGTTCCAGCGAATAACAGGAATGAAATTGCGAATACCCACCAAAGACCGATTAAGTTTTCGTAATGTTCAGGGCTGTGGCCGCGCAGTTCATAAATGATGCCGGTTGCTGTAATAATAGCAGGCCCCGCCCAGATCAACGCGTATTTGCGCATGAGATCCGTCGCTTTCACATCACCGGCTTTATTGGCGTACCACGTCAGGAATACAGCTGAGATGTAGAGCACAGCCGTCAAACTCAATACAACAATGCTCCACATGAGCGGACTTGTAAACAGAGCCCAATAATCGAGCTGCGGATTTCCATCAACCATATTGATGAAGCCCCCTTCTGATATGGCGAGCACCGGCGATAACGCTGCCGGCAGCAAAAGTCCGGAAAGGCCATACATGTAGATATAGCCTCTATGGTTGATCTTCGCACCGTATGTCGCAAATGCGTAATATGAGCCGCGGATCGCGAGCAAGACAAGTGCGATGCTCGCCGGCACCAGTAAAGTGGTTCCATAATAAAAGGCGGTTTGCGGGAAGAACCCGATAATGCCGACAAAGAAGAAAACGAAGAAAACGTTCGTCACTTCCCATACCGGCGATAAATAACGCTGGATAATATTCGTCAAAATATGCTGTTTGTTTGTAAAGGCACTATAGGCGTTGAAGAAACCGGCGCCGAAATCAATCGACGCCACAATGACGTACAAAAATAGAAACAGCCACAGAACTGAAATCCCGATGATTTCTAAAGTTAAAGTCATTCTTTTCCACCGTCCCTTTGAGCTTTGCGGTCAGCCAATTCTTTTTCGATCGGATTGCGTTTGTACATGCGCAGCAGAACGACAATTGTTCCGATTCCGAGAATAAAGTACAAGCCAGCAAACAAGATGATCATCAAATCGACTTGACCACTTGTCGTCGCGGCTTCTTCAACGGTCATATAGCCCCGTAAAATCCATGGCTGCCGTCCGACTTCTGTAAACCACCAGCCCGCTTCAATCGCGACTAATCCGAGCGGCCCGCTGATCAAGGTCAGCCATAGGAACCATTTCTGCTTGATGAATTTCCAGCCTCGCCAAGAAGCGACAACATACACGAAGGCGATGAAAGCAAGCCACATGCCGATGGAGACCATGGTATCAAATAGATAATGGATCCAAAGCGGTGGAACTTCATCTTTCGGAAATTCATTGAGTCCGGTTACTTCTGAATCCGGCAAACCATGCGCCAAGATGCTCAACGCATAAGGAATTCGAATCGCATATTTCGGCTCTTCGCCGTCCAATACGCCGAATAAGACAAGATCTGCCCCTTCTTCGGTTTCAAAATGCCATTCTGCAGCCGCTAATTTCTCCGGCTGGTATTCGGCCAAATATTTACCCGAGAAATCTCCGATAATGGCGGTTGCAATCGCAAAAACCAATCCGAGCTTCATCGTTAAATGCAAGGCTTTTTTATGGTAGATATGGTTTGAGCCTCTGATCATGCGCAGTGCAGCAATCGATGCAAGCAAGAATGCACATGTTAAGAAAGCTGTTGCCACAACGTGCGCTACTTTCGTCGGCATGGCTGGGTTGAAAATAGCTAAGAACGGACTGACATTGACCAGTTCGCCATTCAACACTTCAAAACCTTGCGGTGAATTCATGAACGCATTGACGATCGTGATGAAAACAGAGGACGCTGCTGCTCCAAGTGCTACTGGAATCAGCAATAGCAAATGTTTTCGCTGGTCTTCAAAGCGGTCCCATGTATAAAGATAGATTCCAAGGAAAATAGCTTCAAAGAAGAAAGCGAAAACTTCCATGAACAGCGGCAGTGCGATGACGTTCCCTGCCACTTGCATAAAGTTCGGCCAAAGGAGCGATAATTGCAGACCGATGGCCGTACCCGTTACGACTCCGACCGCTACGGTGATGACAAACCCACGCGCCCAGCGGCGAGCCATTAAGATGTAATGGTCGTCATTCTTTTTAATGCCGACCCATTGCGCGATCATGATCATGAGTGGAACGCCAACCCCGATCGTCGCATAAATAATGTGGAAAGAAAGCGTCAATAAAGTTAAGATTCGACTCAGTAAAGCAGTATCTTCAAATACCATTTACGTTTTCTCCTTTCAAAATAACCCTGTACCCCCGTGCCCCTTATATACCCCTATTGTACCTTATCTCTCCTTCTCTTCTCTTTCTTAAACCATCCGAAACTTCAACTTTTTCCATCAGCTATGAATAACTTGTGACAAAAGAGGGTATATATACATTGTAAAATTTCTAAATATTTAGTATTCTAATTAGAATAAAAAAAAAGGGTGAAACATCATGGAAACTAGACGGAAAGTATTTGCTTACATTACTAGAGGGCCAGAAGAGAATCGGGAATTATTAGTATTTGAACATAAAGGTGAGCCAGAAGCAGGACTTCAAGTTCCGGGCGGCACTATTGAAGACGACGAAATGCTGATCGATGCCCTTTACCGGGAAGTGCTTGAAGAAACCGGCTTGCCGCGTGTCGTTTTGGAATTTGTCGGGAAAGTGCACAAATATAATTATTACCCAAACCATAAGGATAAAGTCTATGAGCGCAATATTTTCCATTTTGAATATACAGGAGAACCGGTCGATTCATGGGAACATGTCGTTGTCAGTGATGGACAAGACAACGGCCGTACTTTCCAATTCCATTGGGAACCGGTCGACCATTTGCCGAAGCTGGCTGCTGAACAAGATAAAGCGATCGAATTGCTGTAATCACATTAGCTATTTTTTTAGATGATCATTTTAAAAAGCGCATGGATTTTCATCCATGCGCTTTTGCTTTTTTTATAATCCAGTCTTCCGCTTTTCTTTGTCCAGACTTCAGCGCCTAGCTCCTCAGGTCATAAGCCGACCCAGCTGTGTGGCAAGGAACGCCACTTCGCTGTTCCTTCTTATGCCCGTCAGAGCTGGATAGGCGCTTCCGCTTTTCTTTGTCCAGATTTCAACGGCCAACTCCTCGGTCTTAAGCTGCTCTTCCTGTGCGGCAAACATGCCGCTTCGGAAGCTCAGCTTAAGTCTGCCGGAGCTGAACGGCCGTTTCCGCTTTTCTTATTTACGGTCTTTTTCACTGATTGAATCGATGGGCACCATGACTTCAATGTGCCGGGCCAGGTTTTCAAAAGTGGCCGGCAATAAGCCGCCGTATTCTCCGTCCAGATTCAACAACACTCGTTCGTCGGAAGTGACAGCAATCTTGCTCGCTTTTGCATAAATGACATGCGGATCGGATAAATGCTCTCCACGCAGCGCCAACGTCGCTAAGCGAATGAATTCCGCCATATTGACTTCTTTTAAAATCAATAAGGTGAACTTGCCGTCGTTGATGCTGGCATCCGGCGCCAATTTTTCAAAACCGCCTACCGAGTTGGTTAAACCGATCAAGAACATCATCGCTTGGTCTTCAAAAACGTTGCCATCGTATTCGATGCGGACACGTGATGAACGGATAGATGGCAACATTTCAATCCCTTTTAAATAATACGCCATCTGGCCAAGAACCGTTTTCAATTTACTTGGAACTTCATAAGTTAATTCGGTCAGCCTTCCGCCGCCGGCAATATTGATAAAATGGCGATCTCCCATCAACCCGACATCCACCGGGATCGAGTCCCCCTGCAAAATGATATCCACTGCTTTATTGATATCTCTCGGAATATGGACGGCACGGGCAAAATCATTCGTCGTCCCCATCGGGATCAAGCCGATTTTCGGCCGGTCCTCAAATTTAGAGACGCCGGAAACCACTTCGTTTAAAGTGCCATCACCGCCTACTGCGACAATCAGATCGTAATTCCGTTCAACTGCCAAAGAAGCTGCATGGATGGCATCCCCTTCTCCCGTTGTAGCATGGCATGACGTTTCATATCCTGCCTGTTCCATTTTCTCCAGCACTTCAGGCAAATGTTTGCGGAATAATTCTCTCCCGGAAGTTGGATTATAAATAATTCGTGCACGTTTCATACGATTCAGCCTTTCTCGACGTTCTGCGTTCAATATAAAATAAGACCTGTTTCAGACAAAAGAAGTTCCCTTTAAAATAGAAGATAAATTCCAAGAAAAAAACCGACATCACGCCGGCCTCTTCTTCTTTCCCTTATTACTTCAAGATTTCGAAGAAAGTTTTGCGGATATCTTGGTAGACCGCACTCCAAAATTCTTCATTCCATACAAAGCCGTCCGAAATTTCGCCGTGCACAGTCTTTTGGTGCAACTCGAATTGCGGATCGTCTTTTTCAGGCAAACGGGATTTTTTCTCCATAACGAATTCTTGGACTTTTGGTGCACGTGGACCCCAATCTCCTAAAACTTCGCCTTCTTTGGACAAGAAAATATACTTTGGAATCGAACGCCCGCCGTTTGTTAAATAGCGATCCATCAATTCCAGATTTTCGTCGCGGTAGACACAGTGGACTTCAATACCCGAAGCTTCTGCAATCTTACGCAGGATCGCATTATTCATCATAGCATCGCCGCACCAATCCTCGGTAATTACTAAAACGTGAGGCTGCTTCTCTTTCAATAGCTCCATAAATTCCGTGTCTTCCGGAAGATTGAACTTTTCATAAATCGAATAGGATTTCTCCTGGTTCGACTCCATCAATGTCATGTATTTTTCTAGGGTGATGGCATTCTCAAAGTATTGTTGTTCCGTTGTCATTTGGTCATCACTTCTCCTTTTCCTGGCAAGCAGTGGATCCCTCAAGGACCCCAAAACTGAAATAAATTATTCTTCTTCATCCCTAGTTTACTTGTTGAAAGATAAAGCTTCAAATGTTTTATCCGTTTTAGCGGGTTCCTGAAGCAAAATAAGGCAAAAAAAGGAACCGGAATCGCAATGAGCGATTCCGGTTCCACCTTTTATAGACCTCAATTAACGTTTAGCAATTTCTTCAAGCAAGATTTTATTGAGCAATGGCGGGTTTGCCTGCCCTTTCGTCTGCTTCATGATTTGGCCGACTAAGAAACCGATTGCGCGGTCTTTGCCGTTTTTAAAGTCTTCAATCGATTGCGGGTTATTGTCGAGTGCTGCAGTAACGAATTCACGCAATGTATTTTCATCCGAGATTTGGACAAGCCCTTTTGCTTTAACGATGTCGTTTGCGTCGCCGCCTTTTTCAATCAATTCCTTGAAGACTTTCTTCGCGATTTTCGAAGAAATCGTGCCGTCGGAAATCAATTTGATCATGCCGGCGAGTCCTTCCGGAGTTAGCGCCGTCTCACTTAACTCTTTCTGTTCAGCATTCATATAAGCCGAAACTTCACCCATCAACCAGTTAGATGCGAGTTTCGCATCAGCGCCAGCTTCAACTGTTGCCTCGAAGAAATCAGAGATTGGCTTTGCAAGTGTCAATACCATAGCATCGTAGGAAGACAAGCCAAGTTCAGCTACATAGCGAGCTTTGCGGGCATCCGGAAGTTCAGGGATTTCCGCGCGGACACGTTCAAGCCAAGCGTCATCGATGACAATGTCCACAAGGTCCGGCTCTGGGAAGTAGCGGTAATCATCCGATCCTTCTTTTACGCGCATCAATAGTGTTTTGCCTGTTGTTTCATCGTAGCGTCTTGTTTCCTGTTCGATGATGCCGCCTGACAAAAGCACTTGTTCTTGGCGAACTTGTTCATGTTCAATGCCTTTGCGGACATAGTTGAATGAGTTCAAGTTCTTCAATTCCGTTTTTGTACCAAATTGCTCTTGGCCGTATGGACGAAGCGAAATATTGGCATCACAGCGAAGTGAGCCTTCTTCCATCCGCACATCCGATACGCCTGTATATTGGATGATGGCTTTGATTTTTTCAAGATACGCATACGCTTCGTCTGCAGTCCGGATGTCCGGCTCAGAAACGATTTCGATCAACGGTGTGCCTTGGCGGTTAAAGTCGACTAGCGAGTGGCCGTTGCCTGTATGCGTCAGTTTCCCAGCATCTTCTTCCATATGAAGGCGGGTAATGCCGATGCGTTTTTTCTCACCATTGACTTCAATTTCTACCCAGCCGTGTTCGCCGATTGGCTGATCAAATTGAGAGATTTGGTAAGCTTTCGGGTTATCCGGATAGAAATAGTTTTTGCGGTCGAATTTCGTGTGGCGGGTAATTTCACAGTTTAATGCTAGCGCCGCTTTCATTGCCCAGTCCACTGCCGTTTTGTTGACGACCGGTAAAACACCTGGATAGCCAAGGTCGATGACGTTTGTGTTCGTGTTCGGTTCCGCACCAAAATGGGCCGGTGCAGGAGAGAACATTTTCGATTCTGTTTTAAGTTCTACGTGGACTTCAAGTCCAATGATCGTTTCAAAGTTCATTGTGCTGCTCCCTCCCAAATCTGAGGAGTTTGTTTATGGAAATCGGTTGCTTTTTCAAAAACATCCGCAACACGATAAATCGTTTCCTCATCAAAATACTTGCCGATGATTTGTAAGCCAAGCGGCAACCCATTTTCAAATCCACATGGAATCGAAATTGCCGGTACGCCTGCCAAGTTGACTGGAATCGTCAAAATATCATTGGCATACATCGTTAATGGATCATCAATCTTTTCACCGATTTTAAATGCCGGTGTTGGCGTTGTTGGTCCGATGATGACATCGAATTTTTCGAAAGCATCGTCGAAATCTTTTTTGATCAAAGTCCGGACTTTTTGCGCTTTTTTGTAATAAGCGTCGTAGTAGCCTGAACTTAATGCATAGGTTCCAAGCATGATGCGGCGTTTTACTTCATCACCGAAGCCTTCAGAACGTGTATTCATATAGAACTCCAGCAAATTGCCTGCTTTTTCAGTGCGGTATCCGTAACGGATTCCGTCGAAGCGGGACAAATTGGATGAAGCTTCTGAAGAAGCGAGCAAGTAATAAGTAGCTAGTGCATATTTAGAATGCGGCAACGAAATCTCTTCCCACGTCGCGCCTCTTTCTTCAAGAACTGCAAGGGCTTCGCGAACCGCTTGTTTCGCAGCTTCGCCAACGCCTTCAGCGAAGTATTCTGTAGGAACGCCAATGCGCAGCCCTTTAATATCGCCAGTCAATGCTTCCGCGAAATTCGGCACTTCGATATTTGCAGAAGTCGAATCGCGTTCGTCATGCCCCGAAATCGCTTCAAGCAATAACGCGTTGTCTTTTACGGTTCTTGTAATCGGTCCGATCTGGTCTAAAGAAGACGCATAGGCAATCAAACCGAAACGGGAAACCCGTCCGTATGTCGGCTTCATCCCGACCACGCCGCAGAAGGCTGCCGGCTGGCGGATCGAACCGCCTGTATCAGAACCTAATGTGAAAGGCACTTCCCCTGCAGCAACCGCTGCTGCCGAACCGCCTGAAGATCCGCCCGGAACCGTTTCTAAGTTCCATGGGTTTTTCGTATTTTTATAGTACGAGTTTTCATTGGAAGAACCCATCGCAAACTCGTCCATATTCAATTTACCGACTGTGATCATTCCAGCAGCTTTTAGTTTTTCTACAACAGTTGCGTTGTAGATTGGATTGAATCCTTGAAGGATTCGGCTAGAAGCTGTAGTTTCAATGCCTTCGGTTACGATATTGTCTTTTACTCCGATTGGCAGCCCGAATAATGGCCCACGTTCAGCTAAAGGCGTTTTATCCATTTCTTCTGCCTGCTTTGTTGCCTGTTCTTTATTCATCGCCAAAAATGCATCCACTTTTGGATCCAGTTTTTCAATACGGTCAAATGCCTGTTTCGTGATTTCAGCAATGCTGACTTCTTTTTTATGTATCAAGTCCTGCAATTCTGCTGCTGTCTTATCAACTAAGTTCATTTATTTCCCTCCTCACAATTATTCTAAAATCGTTGGAACTTTTACTTGTCCCGCTTCGTGTTCTTTCACGTTTTTCAAAACCAGTTCCCGGTCTAATCCAGGGACGGATTTGTCTTCCCGCAATACATTGACCATTTGCAATACATGCGTTGTCGGCTCTACATTTTCCGTATCCAATTCATTAAGCAATTCCATTGCATTCGTAATTGCTTCCAATTGATCCGCAAAATGTACTGCTTCCTCATCAGTAATGGCCAAGCGCGCCAAATGTGCTACCTCAATTACTTCTTCTTTTGTCATTTTCGCCATTTCTCTACACCTCCGGATTCAGTAAACATACGCTCTATCATATCATTTTTTTAGGAAAAGCGGAAGCGCCCGGGTAGATTCGACAGGCATAAGACGCTTTGGCGAAGCGGCGTTCTTCAGCCGCACAGCCGGAGTGGCTTATGACCCCGAGAATCTGGGCGCTGGAGTCTGGACAATCCGAAAAGCGAAAGCGGCTATCCAGCTCCGACGGGCATAAGACGGAACAGCGAAGCGGCGTTCTTTGCCGCATAGCTGAGCTGGCTTATGACCCGAGGAGCTAGCCGCTGGAGTCTGGACAATGCGAAAAGCGGAAGCGCACGGGTAGATTCGACAGGCATAAGACGCTTTGGCCGGATAGCTAGGCGCTGAAGCCCGGCCAGAAAAAATGAACAGGGACAGCCGGATGGCTGCCCCTGTTTCTCTCACAGATTAGTCATAAATATGAACAACTGGTTCTGTTTGATCGATTTTCCGTAGAATCAGCGCTTCTGGCCCATTCGTTGAAGTTACACTGATTTCAACTTGGATGTTCTCCGGAAAATGCTCTAATACCAATCCGGTCAAGTATTGGGTAAACCCAATGACTTCAGCGGATCCATAAAACTGGATGGGAATGTCAATCTGCATTTTGCGGATCTGGTCTTCCTGATAAAATCCAGTGCCGATAACGCTTGTGAAGTTAGAAAAATACTCTTCCACATCTTGCTTAAAATTGCGGAATTTCGTATCAATGGCCCGGTACTTTTCTTCCGTATTCGAAGATGGGAAAATGACGTATTCTTCATTGACCGAATTCCAATTTGCGACTGCCCCTTGTCCACCCGGAGCTACACCATAAGAAAAATAAGTTCCAGGGGCAATTGCGCCTCGGGTATTCTGCTTAAACAAACCAACCATGATCGGTACGTCTTTCATGCCTTCCTTTTCACGGAGGCGTTTTACAATTTCATCTGCCATCCGCTTTCCTTCTTTATCCAATTGGGCTTGCGGCACCGACTCTTCGTAGGTAGCACCGTCAGAAGTGTTATAGTAAACCGAATTCAGTGCAAGTCCGATCGACACACCGCCGAGCCGAATCGTTTCATTGTCCGTTTTGACTAAGTAATTCTGTTCGATGATATGCGCTAAAATTTCCGCAGAAGGATGTTCCCCCGCTTCTTTTTGTGCCGCTGTCCGTCCATCAGCCGGATTTAACCCAAGCGGATTCTCTTCCGTCTTGCGTCCTAACCAGTTTGTCGCGTCTTCTTCTGTTATTTTCTGGCCTTCTTGGAAATAATAATCATCCGGAGAAAATTGGTGCTGCGATATGCGGAGAAGCCCGCTTTCCGCTTCTTTGATATCATAGCGTGAATAAATCCGGTTAATGATTTTTCCGCGCGTGGCACTTTCTTTATAAGGCAGCAGCGTCCGATAATACGCTGCATCCAGCTGGATGCTCGGAATGATTGCCGTTTCCACTTCTTCCTCTGTATTAAGCACTTCTGTATCATCTGACACAGAAGGCACACATCCCGTAAGCAACAATAAACTGACCGGGATCCACCAAATGCGTTTCATGTTAAATCTCCTCATTTATTCAATTCTTCCAGAAGACGTTCCTCGTCCCAAACATCGACTTTGAGTTCCATCGCTTTCGCCAGTTTTGAACCGGCCTCTTCTCCAGCGATAACCAGGTCCGTCTTCTTGCTGACAGAGCCTGAAACGGTTCCACCCAGCGCTTCAATACGGGCTTGCGCCTCTCCGCGCGTCAATTGTTCCAATTTCCCCGTCAATACAATTTTCTTGCCGGCGAAGCTGTTGGCACCCGCTTCGACGCGGATACGTGTTCCGGTATACGTTAAATTGACGTCAGCTGCAGCTAAACGTTCCATCAATTGCTGAACTTCTTCTGTTTCAAAATAGGAAACAATCGAATCCGCCATTTTTTCGCCGATCTCGTGTATTTCGATCAATTCTTCTTTCGAAGCTTTCATCAATTTTTCCATTGAACCGTAATGCTCGGATAAGATGCGTGCGCCTCTTTCGCCGACATGGCGGATTCCAAGGCCGAATAATAGCTTTTCCATCGAGTTGCTGCGGGAAGCGTCGATCGCCGCAATCAAATTGCCGGCCGATTTTTCGCCCATGCGGTCAAGCGTCAGCAATTGCTCTTTCGTCAATTTGTACAAATCGGAAATATCGGCAATCAGGCCTTCGCGGTATAATTGCTCCACCACTTTTTCGCCTAAGCCATCGATATTCATCGCATTGCGCGAAACGAAATGGATGATGCCTTCTGTGATCTGTGCAGGGCATTGCGGATTGACGCAGCGAAGCGCCACTTCCCCTTCAATGCGGATCAGTTCACTGTCGCAAGCCGGACAATTTTCAGGCATGCTGAAAGGCTCTTCCTCACCAGTGCGCTGCTCGATCAAAGCAGACACCACTTCAGGAATGATATCGCCCGCTTTGCGGATAATCACGCGGTCACCGATGCGGATATCTTTTTCTTTAATCAAATCTTCATTGTGAAGCGAAGCCCGCTGTACAGTTGTTCCTGCTACGGACACAGGATCCAGGATGGCGGTCGGTGTCACAACGCCGGTACGGCCAACACTCAATTCAATATCACGGACAGTCGTCATCACTTCTTCTGCCGGGAACTTATAGGCCGTTGCCCATTTCGGACTTTTGGCAGTAAATCCAAGTTCCTGCTGATGAAGATAGCTGTTCACTTTGATGACAATCCCATCAATTTCATACGCCAAGCTTGAACGCTCCGCACTCCATTTCTCTATATAAGCCAGCACCTCTTCTACGCTATTGCAGACTTCCCGTTCATTATTCGTTTTAAAACCAAGCGCCTCGATGTATTGAAGCGTTTCTTCGTGTTCACTCAAACCGTAGTTTTGCCCGTCGCCTCCAAGTGCATAAATGAAAACATCCAGATTGCGGCTAGCCGCAATTTTCGGGTCAAGCTGACGAAGCGATCCGGCTGCTGCGTTTCGAGGATTGGCAAAAAGTTCTTCCCCACGCTCGCCGCGTTCCCCGTTTAAATTATGGAAAGATTTCTTCGGCATGAATACTTCGCCGCGCACTTCAAGGGAAACCGATTCTTTGATCTTCAATGGAATCGTCCGCACGGTCCGAAGGTTGGCAGTAATGTCTTCTCCGATCCGTCCATCTCCGCGGGTGGCACCTCTAAGAAATTGTCCATTTTCATAAATAAGCGAAACGGCCAATCCATCAATTTTCAACTCACAGACATACTGAATGTTCTCGCCTGCACCATTTCTGACACGCTTATCGAAATCCCGGATGTCCTGCTCGTTAAAGACGTTTGACAGGCTGAGCATCGGCTGGTCATGCGTCACTTTTTCGAATCCTGAAATCGGTGTCCCGCCGACGCGCTGCGTTGGCGAATCCGGGAAGATCAAATCAGGATAAAGCGTTTCAAGTTCAATCAATTCATGCAGCAATTGATCATAAACAGAGTCCGGGACTGCCGGCTTATCCAATACATAATAAGCGTGGCCATACCCACGAAGCTGTTCGTTCAATTCAATAACGCGCTGCTCTGCTTTTAAACGGTCCATAAAGGTTCCTCCCGGCTATTCTTTTTCAATTGGTGCGAATTTTGCCAACAGGCGTTTGATGCCTACCGGGCTTGGGAAAGCGATATCGAGCTCCATCTGCTCCCCTTCGCCTTTCACACTGACAACTGTACCCGTACCCCATTTTTTATGTTTGGCGCGGTTTCCAGGCTGCCATCCAAGTTTATCTCCACCCGATTGCTGGTAAGCCGGGCGGGTCACTGCGGCGCGTTTCGGAGCTTGTCTGTAGCTCGTCGGAGCGCCTGCCCGGTAATTCGCCATCGTCTGTTCAATCAACTCTTCTGAAATCTCGCTGATAAACCGGGAAGGCATATTGTAATTGCTTTTGCCGAAGAGGGTACGCGACGTCGCATGCGTTAAATAAAGGCGATGCTCTGCCCGCGTAATTCCGACATAGGCCAAGCGCCGTTCTTCTTCCAATTCATCATCATCCAGATTTGAACGGGAATGCGGAAAGACGTTTTCTTCTAAGCCGATGATGAAAACAACCGGGAATTCAAGCCCTTTTGCCGCGTGCATCGTCATTAAGATGATCGGTCCATCGGCATCTTCCTCGTCATCCAACGAATCGATGTCGGAAATCAACGCCAAGTCCGTCAAAAACGCCACTAAGGATTTATCATCGCTTTGCTTCTCAAATGCTTTTGTCACCGATAAGAACTCTTCCAAGTTTTCCAGGCGGCTTTCGCCTTCAATGGTTTTATCGTTTTGCAGCATTTGGCGGTAGCCTGATTTCTTCAGCACTTCTTCGACCAATTCCGTTACAGATAAAAATTCCTGCATTTGGGTGAAGCCATCAATCATGGAACGGAATTCAAGGACTGTCTGTGCCGTTTTCGCTGTCAGCCCCATAAAATCAGCTTCTTGCAAGGCATCCATGATGGTGCGGTCTTGGTCGATCGCGAAACGGGCCATGCGTTCAAAAGACGTTGCCCCGATGCCGCGCTTCGGCTCATTGATGATCCGCGCAAGCGATAAATCATCGTCGTTATTCGCAATCAACCTTAAATAAGCGAGTAAATCCTTGATTTCTTTGCGGTCATAGAACTTGGTGCCGCCGACGATGCTGTAGGACATATTCGATTTGACGAACATTTCCTCCATGACACGCGACTGGGCATTCGTCCGGTAAAGAATGGCAAAGTCAGATGTTTTATAGCCTTCTTCTTCCATCAATTTCTGGATAGTCTGTACGACAAATTGCGCTTCCTGCCGTTCATCTCCCGCTTTATGGAGAATGATTGAAGGGCCTTCATCGTTATCTGTGCGCAGTTCTTTTGGGTAGCGGCTTGTATTCTTTTTAATGACATCATTCGCTGCCTGTAAAATCCGTTTCGTCGAACGGTAATTCTGCTCAAGCATGATGACTTTGGCATTCGGATAATCTTTTTCAAACGAAAGGATATTCGTGATATCCGCCCCGCGCCAGCGGTATATCGACTGGTCAGAATCCCCTACTACGCAGATATTCTTGAATTTGCTTGCCAGTTTCTGCACCAATTGGTATTGGGCATTATTTGTATCCTGGTATTCATCCACATGGATGTACTGGAATTTGTTCTGGTAGAATTCCAATACGTCCGGTACGGTATTGAACAATTTCAATGTCGTCATGATCAAATCATCGAAATCGAGTGATTGGTTTTTCTTCAAACGTTTTTCATAAGCCACATAAACTTCCGACACGGTTTTTTCATATGGATTATGCGCATTCATATTCGCTGCAAATTCACTGGCATCGATGCATTCATTTTTCGCCGAAGAAATGGCATTCAGCATCGTCCGCGGCTCATACTTTTTCGGATCCAGGTTTTGCTGCTTCAATACGTTTTTAATAACCGTCAGTTGGTCTGTCGTATCCAAGATCGAAAAGTTTTTCGAAAATCCAAGCTGGTCGATGTTCCGGCGTAAAATCCGCACGCACATCGAGTGGAATGTAGAAACCCACATCCGCTCCCCTGTTCCGTGGCCAAGGAGTCCATCGATCCGGCTGCGCATTTCACGTGCTGCCTTGTTTGTAAAAGTGATCGCTAAAATATTGGAAGGATAAACCTCTTTTTCCAATACCAAATAAGCGATACGGTGAGTGAGCACGCGTGTCTTCCCGGATCCGGCACCTGCCATGATCAAGAGCGGCCCTTCCGTCGTTTTTACTGCTTGTTCTTGTTCCGGGTTCATTCCTCTAAGTAAATTCTTTGTAATGATTTCCATTTCGCACCACCTCGAACATCTGTTCTTTCTATTATAGCGAGTTGTTGTCTAGTTCCGCAACTGCCTGGACAGTCGCTAATGCCTGTTCCAAGTCTTCATAGAGGATGTTGCCGACCACCACTGTGTCCGCAATATGCGCCATTTCCTGCGCTTTCGGCACCGAATCGATGCCGCCTCCGTAAAATAACCGCGTCTGGTCAAGGACGTTCTTAACTTGCCCTACCAATTCACGGTCGCCATAGGCTCCACTGTATTCCATATAAAAAATCGGCAGCCGGAAAAAATGCTCCGCCATTCTCGCATAAGCGAGTACATCTTCCGCCGATAAATCCGTTTTTGCCCCAGTCAATTCCGCAGCTTTGCAAGCTGGATTCAAAATGCAATACGCTTCCGGAATGAGTTCTTCCCAATCCATAATTTCTCCGTATTCCCGGATTGCTTCATGATGAAGCCCTTTAATCCAAAGCGGATTGTCGCTATTCAACACTGTGGGAATAAAATAATAATCGAATCCCGGAGTCACCGATTCAATTGTCGAAACTTCGAGTACGACCGGAACTGTAAACCGGCGGACTCGCGCCATTAAATCCAAGACATTGTCGAGTGTGACATTATCACTGCCGCCAATCAAGATGGCATCAGTCCCAGATTCGCAAATTCGTTCCAACTGTCCATCTGAAATTGACTTTGCCGGGTCTAATTTAAATACATGCCGCCATGTTTGAAAGTCCATCATCGTCCACCTAACTTCGCTTCTCTATTCGCTCTTTCATTATAGCAAAAAAAGGGCTGTCCATTAAGCCGAATAGCAGACTCACTGGACAACCCTCTTCTTTTTCTCATGCCAAAGCCCGATAGGAACAGTGCTTCTAACAGGCCAAGCGGAAAACTCCGCTTAAACCGAGCCCATTCAGACGACTTTATGCCTTCCCATTTTTCAGCCTTTCGGCAGCTCAAACGGCTTTTCGTCTGGATACAATCTGCCCAGCATTTCATCATAGCCATCATTGCCATAATTCAAGCATCGACGGACTCGCGAAATCGTAGCAGTGCTGGCACCTGTTTCGTTTTTGATCTTTTCGTAGGTCTTTTTCATCCGCAGCATATGAGCAACTTCTAGGCGCTGCGAAAGTGATTGAATTTCACTGATGGTGCACAAATCATCAAAAAAGCGATAAGCTTCTTCTTTGTCTTTCAGCGCAAGAATCGCTTCAATTAATTGGTCTGTCTGTGCGCCTCGGATTTTATCTACCTGCATACAGTTTCACCGTCCTTTCATTTCAAAATATTATGGCGTGGCACTGACCATTCCATCCAGTCCTGGATTTTCCGGAATGAGATGGATCCATGTTTTGCCTGGCGCCAATTTTACAGGTTCGCCATTCTGAACCGGGACCAGCATTCCATTTTCAACGGTCCACTCGGCTTCAAGCCGGCCGCCTCCGTGGAACACAAGCGCATCTCCACCGCTTTCCAGATCAATCGCCAACCGTCCCTTTTCGTCAATCACGTCATGAGCAGTTTCAAAAAATACAACATTGGCGATCTCCATGATTTCAAGCGACTCTTTATCGCCTGTTAAAACCCCGCCAGAAGATCGGCTGTATTTGTGGGTCGTTTCATCATATGTATAGACATTTTGAAACATGGGATCTGAACCGTACGCGACTTCTATTAAAGAAGCCTGTTCCATCAGTTTAGCACTTTCAGAGTTTTCATAGAAATGATATGCTGACTCCCCGCCAAAAGAAGGTTCGGCATCCACCATCTCCATTCCTGTTTTTATATTATCAAAACTGATATAGGAATTATGCGGCGCTATCCGGTCAGTTGAACGCTGAAACAAGCTGCCATCATAAGCCATGCCATTGATGTGATCGACAACTCCTCTGTCCAACAGCATTTTCGCATCCGGGCTGTAGCCATGCGCTACGAAAAAAGCATCGTAATTTGCTGCTAACTGAACAAAATAATCTCGCGCACTGCGAATCGGCCCGATTTGGTTCGGGATGTCACTTTGATAGAGCGCGAGAAATCTCGTAACATTTCCTTCCGCCAACAATTCAAAAACCATATCCGCTTGTGTCAGCCCTGTTTGTGGCCGTGCATGCGGATGGTTGTTAATAACTGCCATGACAGGCCGCTGGTTCAATTCCTGTTCCCTTTCCATCCCTGTAAACGGAGCGGTAGTCTCTCCTGGTTCTTCGTCAGGCATTTCTGGTTCTAGTATTGCTTCCGGCTCAGCCGGCTCTTCTTTTTTCTCGCTCATTATCCAAAAGACAGCAGCTGCCGCTGCCGCCCAAAGCAAGATGATCCATATAAGCCATGACTTTTTTTTCATTGTCTGTTTACCTCATAAACGCTGGAAATAAGATTTTTTTATTCATCACATCGTAAATCCCTCTTTGGGTGATGCGGACGTAAGGCAAATGGGTCGCCTGTAGGAATAGTAGCGTGTAGACGGCATCTCCTTTTGTATAGCCGCGGTCTTTCAGCGCTTTCTTCAACGCCATTTCTTGGGGAATCAATTCTTCCATCGGCAGCTCTGACATCACCCCGCCGATCGGTAGCGGAAGCAAGCAAACGGTTTCTCCTTCTTCAACAAGAACAATCCCGCCTTTCAAACGCTTCAGTTCATCGAAAGCGCGCCACATGTCTTTTCGGCTCTTGCCGATCAGAATGATATCTCCTGTATTGGAATAGGACGAAGCAAATCCACTGACGCCGGTTGCAAAACCTTTAATCAATGTGTTTACGCGCCATTTTCCATGTTTGTCGAGAAGCATCAGAAAGCTTTCTTCATGATCTTGCGAAAGCGTTCCATCATGCGTATCGACACTCACTGAATAAGGTTTTGTAATCACATCATTGATCATTTCAATCCCGAATGGCATCGAAAATTGGAAGTCATCTTCTGTTAAGTCAAAGTCGAGTTCCAAGTCCGGCATCACGGACCAATCGATTTTCGGCAAGTCAAAGACTTTCTTGCCGTCCCGTTTTAGCCAAACCCCTTTTGAAATCACACCGGATGGCACAGGGTCCTCCAGCGAATCCAAAATGTTCAAGTTGGCAAAACGCCCAGTCGCAATCAAACCGTGCAAACTTGTCACATTGTAATACCGGGCTACATTATAAGACGCCATCATGTACGCATCAATTGCCGGCACTCCCGCTTCTAAAGCGATTTTGATGCAAAGGTCCATCACGCCGTTCAAATGGAAGCCGGGAGTTGAACCATCCGTCGTCATCATTAATTTATCAAAGACATTCAGCTCTTTTTCTACAATGCCTTTCAACAATTCCGGCAAATCCGGCCGGATGGAGGAATGGCGAAGCGTGACGCCATAACCGTGGAGGAGGCGCATTTCCACTTCTTCCACAGTCATCGCTTCATGGTCTCCGTCTGCCCCTAGCAAACGCATGCGCGCAAGGGTTTTCTCGGAAGCACCTGGGAAATGCCCTTCAATTTTTTTCAAGCTCATTTTCGCTTTTTGAATCCAGTACAGCATTTGATCGTCGCCAGCCAAAAGCTTCGGCCATCCGGTCAATTCGCCGCCTAGCCAGACGTCGGTCCGCTCCAGCCACTCTCCGACTGATTTTGAAGTGAACAACCGGTCTTCTTCGCTCAGCTCCGTCTGCGAGTCAAATCTCGTCCACCAATAAAAGTTAAAAGGCAGCCCTGCCATTTCATCCAATAATGAAAACGCTTTCTCATTTTCCAATGATAAAAACAAAGTCAAGTTGTCGGATAGGAACGTGGTAGTTCCGCCTTGAGCTGCATAATCCGCAAATGTTTGGGGGTTATAGAGCTGATAAGGGTGGACATGGGGTTCAATATAACCCGGCACGATATACTTCCCTTCCATCTCAATCACTTCTGTGGACGCATCGACTTTCGCCATATCCGGTCCTGCATAAACGATGCGATCCCCTTTTATCCATATATTTCCGGTCATCCATTTTTTGAAAATGCCATGCAAATAAGTAGCATTGACCAATAAGAGATCCGGTGCTAATTCTTTATCGATAATCTTAAGTTGTTGTCTGATTTCAGTATTTCTCCATAATGGGTTTCCCATATCCGGCACCTTCCTCCTCTATCTCTATGCATAATATCGTAGCATAATAATGCATGAAAATACAGAGAGGACCGGATAATACTAGAACATTCTGACCATAATCAGACACAAAAAATCCACGCCGGGAGCGTGGATTTTACTTATTTTGCAGTTGTTGAATTGAAGGGATCCAAGACATTCTCTTTTTCATCTTTCTTGAATGACAGGACCTTTGAAGTCGGTTCGTACGATTCGCCGTAAAAATGCTCGTCTTTATACGTATGGATGTCCTCATACATTTTCTTCATCGCCTCGAAAATTTCTTCTTCCGATTCGTTGTTCGGCGCCCAGTAAAGGATTTCCATCGAATTCTCTTCACCAGTCGCTAGCGAACGGCGGCAATAGCCGATGGATGCAGCGTGTTGAAAACCTTCTCTAGCATAAAAGCGCAAGCGTTTTTCAGTATCCGTGTCTTCGTAGTTTACAGGTTCCACTTCAAGGATGATCGGCTTATTCTTGTCTTTCAGCATTTGCAAAGTTTTCTTCCCTAAGCCCATGCCGCGCGATTCTTTAGAAACGAATAAATAATCGACAAACGAGAAAGTCGGGAACTCTGCGTACATCAAGACATGGTATGGTCCTTCGTCTTTATAATAGACACTGCCTTTTTCTTTCAGCAACGTATCCATATGCTCTTTTGATTTCATTTCTTCTACTGGGAAATACTGATTTAGTTTTTCATACCAATTCATAGTTTGTGCTCCTTTCAAATTTGGGTGCCCTGCTGATTTTGTTTCTGGAGTCTTGCTAACTAGTTCGTTATGGAGTGTGATTAAGAGGTAAAAGTGGGCAGTTGAAAATCCTCAACTCAATTTTTAATACCCCAAGGGCGGGGAATTAAACAAAAAATGACACATCTCCGATACGAATTTGTGTCATTTGTAAGTTTAACATATTCAATTTTGCATTGCACGCCATCCGATGTCTGTCCGGTAGAAGTAGCCAAGCCATTCGAGCTTGTCCAATTCCTCATAGACTTTTTCCTGTGCAGCTAATAGCGACTCGCCTTTAGCTGAAACTAGCAGGACACGCCCGCCGTTGCCGACAAAACCTTTATGGGTTTCCCGCGTCCCGGCATGCACCACTTCAACACCTTGAAGCTCCTCAAAGCTTGGCAATAGAATGCCTTTTTCGATTTCACCAGGGTATCCGTCAGCAGCAATGACAACGCCAAGCATGGCCTGGCCGTCCCATTCCAGATCAAATTTCCGGCCGTCTAAAATTGCATCCATGAAGGCGCCGAAATCAGATTTCATCTTCGGAAGGACCACTTGCGTTTCAGGATCTCCAAAACGCGCATTGAATTCGATGACTTTCGGACCTTCTTCCGTCAAGATGACGCCGGCATATAAAATGCCGTTGAACGATGTTCCTTCTGCTGCCATTGCACCGATCACCGGATCGACAATGGTGCCAAATGTCTCTTCTATAACAGCTTCAGAAATTTGGGGTACCGGTGAGTAGGCACCCATTCCGCCCGTATTCGGACCTCTATCGCCGTCAAAAGCACGTTTATGGTCTTGGGAAATCGGCATCGGATAGATTTCGCCATCCTGGACAAACGACATGAACGAAAACTCTTCGCCAGCAAGAAACTCTTCGATTACGACGCGGGAACCCGATTCGCCGAACTTTTGGCCTTCGAGCATATCTTTCACGGCAGCGATGGCTTCTTCTTCAGAAGTGGCTACGACGACGCCTTTCCCTGCCGCAAGCCCGTCCGCTTTAATGACAATCGGAGCTCCTGTCGTTCGAATGAATTCAATTGCAGGCTGAACTTCCGTGAACGTTTCATATGCAGCTGTCGGAATGCCGTATTTTTTCATTAATTCCTTGGCAAACGCTTTGCTGCCTTCGATTTTCGCAGCTTCTTTTGACGGTCCGAAAATACGCAGCCCGCGGTCTTTGAAAAAGTCGACGATTCCAGCAGCTAACGGCTGTTCCGGTCCGACAAACGTAAAATCGATGTTCTTCGCTGCCGCAAAATCTGCCAATGCTGCGAAGTCCATTTCGTCCATTCCTACTAATTCTGCATCCGTGCGCATCCCATCATTTCCGGGTGCGGCATAAACTTGTTCGACAGATGCCGAACGAGAAAACTGGCGAACAATGGCGTGTTCTCTTCCGCCTCTTCCGATGACTAAAACGTTCATCTGATCACCCCCTGGCTTAGTGTTTGAAATGGCGAACGCCGGTAAAGATCATCGCAATGCCATATTCATTCGCTTTATCAATTGAATCCTGGTCTTTTTTCGAACCGCCTGGTTGAATAATTGCTTTAATGCCTGCTTTTGCAGCAGCTTCTACCGTATCGGCCATCGGGAAGAAGGCATCCGAAGCCATAACTGCCCCTTGCGCTTTTTCTCCTGCCTGTTCCAAAGCGATTTTCGCAGAGCCTACCCGGTTCATTTGGCCGGCTCCAATGCCTAAAGTCATAGCGGAGTTGCAGACGACAATCGCATTGGATTTTACATGTTTGACAACGCTCCAGCCAAGCTTCAGCGCTTCTAATTCTTCAGCAGTTGGTTCCCGGTCCGTCGCCACTGAAATTTCCGCCTCATCATAGCCGAAAGCATCCGGTTGCTGGACCAAAAGTCCACCCTCCACTGTCACAGTATTCCATTTGTCTTGTTTTGTACGGCTAAAAGGAATCGTCAACAAACGGATGTTTTTCTTCTGCGTCAATAATTCAATCGCCCCTTCCGAGAAAGATGGCGCTATGATGATTTCTAGGAAAATTCCGGCTAATTGTTGAGCCGTTTCCGCATCCACTTCCTGGTTCAACGCAACGATGCCGCCAAAAATGGAAGTTGAATCGGCTTCATAAGCTTTATTGAACGCCTCGGAAATCGTTTCACCTGTTCCAACACCGCAAGGGTTCATATGTTTGACTGCTACGGCAGCGGATTTCGTGAATTCCTTGATGATTTGAAGTGCCGCATTGGCATCTTGGATATTGTTGTAAGATAATTCCTTGCCATGCAATTGATCGGCATGGGCAATTGAAAAATCCGAGCCTAGCGGGCTGCGGTAAAATGCCGCTTTTTGATGCGGATTTTCTCCATAGCGGAGCGGCTGCTGCAATTCATATGTAAGCGTCAGCTGATCCGGATATTCCTCACCTGTCAATTCTGTTAAATAATTGGAGATATACGAATCATATGCAGCTGTGTGGCGGAAAACTTTAGCAGCTAAGCGCCGTCTCGTTTCTGAAGTTGTCTCATTTCCGTTTTGCAACTCGCTAGCCACAATCGCGTAGTCTTCAGAATCAACAATAACCGTCAAATAAGCATGGTTTTTCGCTGCAGAACGTAGCAT
This sequence comes from Planococcus alkaliphilus, assembly GCF_057031095.1. NCBI lineage: Bacteria > Bacillati > Bacillota > Bacilli > Caryophanales > Caryophanaceae > Planococcus > Planococcus alkaliphilus. The sequence goes on along the minus strand of NZ_CM168060.1, from coordinate 967,484 downwards.
TGTCGGGCCGCCGATATCGATATTTTCAATCGCATCATCAACCGCTACGCCTGGCTTTGAAATCGTTTCACGGAATGGGTATAAATTAACGCATACAATATCAATTGGGGATATGCCGTTTTCAGCCATTTCATGTTGATGCGTGGCATCGTCATGTTTAGCCAAAAGACCGCCGTGGATTAATGGATGCAAGGTTTTGACGCGTCCGCCCAGAATTTCGGGGAATTTAGTAATTTCATCAACTGCTGTAATCGCCACGCCATTTTCTTCTAAAAAGCGTTTTGTTCCGCCTGTCGATAGGATTTCATAATCCATTTTTTCCAGTTCCTGCGCAAACTCCAGGATCCCTGATTTATCCGATACACTTAGCAAAGCTCTTTTTTTCACGATACGTCCTCCTATAAATACTGCAGATGGGTGTTACTGATTGAATAATTGCTGCAATGTTGCAGGATATAACTGGTGTTCAATTTCATGGATTTCTTTTTCGATCGCTTCGCGTGTACGTCCGTCAACAGAAAACGATTGCTGGGCAATGATTTTGCCGGTGTCCATTCCCGCATCGACGTAGTGGACAGTCACACCAGCGAATTCAGCACCTGATGCAAGCGTTTGGCCGATGGCATCTTTCCCGGGAAAAGCGGGCAGCACTGAAGGATGGATATTAATGATGCGATTTTCATAAGCCGCAAGCAGAACCGGTCCAATCAATCTCATATATCCTGCCAATACAATCCATTCTACACTTAAACTCTGGAGCTTTTCCTTTAACATCTCTTCATATAACTGTTTTGAATCGTATTGAGACGGGATAAATGCAAAAGATGCCACTCCAAGCTTTTCGGCGCGTTCTACGACAAAAGCAGTCGGGCGGTCAGTCACAACCAATGCCAATTCCGCCTGCAGCTCGCCTTTTTGAATCGCATCGGCAATCGCTTGAAAATTAGAGCCGTTTCCAGAAGCGAAAACGGCAATCTTTGGTTTATTGTTCATCGAGGGTTCCATCCTGTTCCCCTATAAATTGCACGCCGGACTTGCCGGAAACTTGGCCAATGATGTATGCCTGTTCACCGCTTGCTAGGGCTGATGCCAGAACTTGCTCAGCATCTTTTGCTGCAACAGCCAGTACAAAACCGATGCCTGCATTGAAAACAGAGAACAAATCGCGGTCAGTCAGTGAACCTTTTTCCTGAAGCATGTCGAAAATGCGGAGAACCGGCCAACTGCCGAGTTCAATCTCAGCACCTAAGCTTTCAGGCATCATGCGCGGCAAGTTTTCAATAAACCCTCCGCCGGTTACGTGCGCCATCCCATGAATTTCAACATCGTTCGCGATGGCTGCAACCGTTTTCGCATAAATTTTTGTCGGTGTCAGCAATTCATTGCCAAGCGGCCCTAAATCTTCAAAACCCTCGATAATTTGATCCAGCTGATAATGATGCTGATCAAAGACGATATTGCGTACGAGCGAATAGCCGTTTGAATGGATCCCGCTCGAAGCTAACCCGATCAACACATCTCCCTGCTGGATTTTTTCGCCTGTAACGATCTTGGATTTCTCCGCTGCCCCTACTGCAAATCCGGCGATGTCGTATTCATCTGCTTCATAAAGTCCCGGCATCTCGGCTGTTTCGCCGCCAATCAATGCAGCGCCTGCCTGTACACAGCCATCCGCTACCCCTTTGACAATTTGCTCAATCTTTTCAGGAACCGCTTTTCCAACGGCAATATAGTCGAGGAAAAATAACGGTTCCGCCCCTTGTGCAACGATGTCATTGACACACATCGCCACACAGTCGATGCCGATCGTATCGTGGCGGTCTGCCATGAATGCCAGCTTCAATTTTGTTCCGACTCCATCCGTTCCAGACACAAGAACCGGTTCTTTCAAGTTCAGCTCAGACAAATCGAACATGCCGCCAAAACCGCCGAATGCACCGAGCATCCCTTTACGCGCTGTACGCTCCACATGGGATTTCATTCGATTGACTGCTTCATAGCCTGCCTCGATATTTACGCCTGCCTGTTCATATGCTTTTGACATGCCGGTTCCCCCTTATTTCACTTTCTCTTTTTCATGCGGAAGCACTGTATCCGGGAAAATGTTTGTCGGATACTCCCCTGTAAAGCACGCTAAGCAATGGCCGCATTTTGCTCCAGGGTCGGTACGTCCAATATTTTGCACCATTCCGTCCACTGACAAGAATGTGAGTGAGTCTGCGCCAATGATTTCCCGCATTTCTTCTATTGTATTGTTTGCTGCGATCAACTCACCCGAAGTGGAAATGTCGATGCCGTAAAAACAAGGGCTTTTGATCGGCGGTGAACTGATGACCACATGCACTTCCGTCGCTCCCGCATCTTTCAGCAAGTTCACAATTCTCCGCGAAGTCGTTCCACGCACGATCGAATCATCCACCATGATGACGCGTTTGCCTTTCACGACTTGGCGCACTGGCGACAGCTTCATTTTGACCCCTTGCTCGCGCAAGTCTTGAGAAGGCTGGATAAATGTCCGGCCGACATAGCGGTTCTTGATCAAACCAAGCTCATATGGAATGCCGCTTTCTTCCGAGAATCCGATGGCAGCGGAAATGCTCGAATCCGGAACACCGGTTACGACATCTGCATCAATCTGAACTTCTTTTGCCAACTGTTTGCCGAGGCGCTTTCTCGCTGCATGCACATTGATGCCATCGATATCTGAATCCGGTCGTGAGAAATAAACATATTCCATCGTACAAATAGACCGTTCCTGGGGATAAGCAAAACGTTCAGCCCGCAAGCCGTCATCTGTAATGACCAAAAATTCCCCCGGCTCCACCGAACGGACAAATTCCGCACCGATGATATCAAACGCACAAGTTTCAGAAGCCACTACCCAAGCGTTGCCCAGCTTCCCAAGAGAAAGCGGACGCAAACCGTTCGGATCAAGTGCGACATACATCGCCTCTTCCTTTAAAATCACACAGGCAAATGCTCCCTTTAATAGAGATAATGCATTTTTAGCTTGCTCTTCAAATGTCGCATAGCCGCTGCGTTTAATGAGATGCGCCAGCACTTCGGTATCAGAAGTGGTTTGGAAGATGCTGCCTTGGCGTTCCAAATGGCTTTTTAGTTCTGTCGCATTGACTAAGTTGCCATTATGGGAAATAGCTAAGCTGCCGGTAGTCGAGTTGAAGAGCAGCGGCTGGACGTTTTCAATCCCGCTGCCCCCAGCTGTTGCATAGCGGACATGGGCAATCGCCCCTGTCCCGGCAATGCCTTCAATCTTCTCTGGCGTAAACACTTCACTGACCATGCCTTCGCCTTTTAGCGCTTTTAAGTAGTTTTTATCTGTTGAGACAATCCCTGCGCCTTCTTGGCCGCGATGCTGCAAAGCATGCAGCCCGTAATACGATAGCTGCGCTGCATTCGGATGGCCCCATATTCCAAAGACGCCGCATTCTTCATTTAAGCTTCTGATTTCAGCAAGCATGGGATAGCTCCTTTCCAAGCTGTGCGAAGGGCTTCGACTGAATCTTGGATCCAAATGGTGCCGTCTTCGCTTTTGATCGTCAATGTCCCGGTATCTGTGACTGTTCCGATTCGCTTGGCATCTGCAACCACTTGTTCGAACGCTTGTGCCTTGTCCGGAGAAACGGTCAAAACAAAGCGCGATTGCGATTCGCTGAATAAAGCCGTAGTGGCTGAACCTGAAAGCGAAGCTTCAATTCCGAGTCCCTTGCTGAACGCTTTCTCCGCCAGTGCGACCGCAACGCCGCCTTCTGCTACGTCATGGGCAGATGCAACGAAGCCGCCTTTGATAGCTTCTAAAATCTGCTGTTGCCGCTGTGCTTCAACCTTCAAATCGATTGCCGGCGCTTTGCCGAAAATCCGGCCTTCTACCATTTTTTGAAGTTCACTCCCGCCGAATTCCGTCAAGCTTTCGCCGATCAAGTAAACGAAGTCTCCTGCACGCTTCGCATCTTGAGTCGTGACATGCGACAGGTCTTCCACTAAACCGACCAAACCGATGGTCGGCGTCGGATAAATTGCCGTGCCATTTGTTTCATTGTATAAAGAAACGTTCCCGCCAATAACCGGTGCATCAAGAATGGTGCAAGCTTCAGACATGCCATCTGCCGCTTTTTCCAGCTGCCAGAAGATTTCCGGCTTTTCAGGATTCCCGAAGTTCAGGCAGTCCGTGATAGCCAGCGGTTTTGCACCTGAAACGACTACGTTCCGTGCAGCTTCCGCGACCGCAATTTTGCCGCCGGTTTCCGGATCCAAATAGATATAGCGGGAGTTGCAATCCGTTGTCATCGCCAAGCCTTTATTCGTTCCGCGAACACGGATAACCGCTGCATCCGATCCTGGGCTGACGACTGTACTTGTCCGGACTTGATGGTCGTATTGATCGTAGACCCATTCTTTTGAAGCGATTGTCGGCTGCTGCAATAGCGCCTTCAATGTTTCGCTGTAGTTTTCCACTTTCGGTTCTGCGTTGTCCATTTGCTGATACTCTTTAAAGTAAGTAGGCACACTTGATGGTTTATGGTAAACAGGCGCATCTTCCGCCAAGGCATCAACCGGCACTTCTGCTACAACTTCCCCTTTATGCACTAAACGCAAAGTCGAATCGTCCGTTACGGTACCAACCGTAACTGCATCCAATCCGTATTTCTCAAACAATTCCACAATCTCAGGTTCACGGCCTTTTTTCACGACAATCAGCATGCGTTCCTGCGATTCCGACAGCATCATTTCATAAGCCGTCATTCCCGTTTCGCGCTGCGGCACATGGTCAAGATCCATTTCAATGCCGGATCCCGCTTTTGAAGCCATTTCAGCCGACGAAGAAGTAAGGCCAGCTGCGCCCATGTCTTGAATGCCGACAAGTGCATCGGATTTCACGAGTTCCAGGCATGCTTCAAGCAAGAGTTTTTCCATAAATGGATCCCCCACTTGCACAGCTGGGCGGTTATCGCCCGACGATTCCGTCAATTCTTCCGAAGCAAAAGTTGCACCGTGGATCCCGTCGCGCCCAGTTTTTGCTCCCACATACATCACCGGGTTGCCAATGCCTGACGCTACGCCTTTTTGGATGTCTTCATGATTGATCAAGCCTACACACATCGCGTTCACAAGCGGATTGCCGTCATAAGAATCATCGAACTGGACTTCTCCGCCGACAGTCGGAATGCCGATGCAATTGCCATATCCTGCGATTCCAGCGACTACTTCTTCAAACAAGTATTTAACGCGCGGCGTTGTCAATTCACCGAAACGAAGCGAATTCAACATTGCAATCGGGCGCGCTCCCATTGAAAAGACGTCACGGATGATGCCGCCCACTCCTGTTGCCGCTCCTTGATACGGTTCAATTGCTGAAGGGTGGTTATGGGATTCCATTTTAAAGACCACTGCCTGGCCGTCTCCGATATCCACAATCCCGGCGCCTTCGCCCGGCCCTTGAAGTACACGCGGCGCTTTTGTCGGAAATTTTGCCAAAACCGGTTTTGAATTTTTATACGAACAATGTTCTGACCACATGACCGAAAACAAACCGGTTTCTGTGTAATTCGGCGTTCTTCCTAAAATCTTCTCCACCATGGCAAATTCTGAATCGGATAATCCCATTTGCTGATAGATTTTCTGTTCTTTGATCTGCTCAGTATTTGGCTCAAGCATGACTGACATTTGCTTCCCTCCACTGTTTCACAATTGATTTAAATAGGGTCAAGCCGTCGCTGCCGCCGATCAAATCGGATACAGCACGTTCCGGATGCGGCATCATGCCAAGGACATTCCCGCGTTCATTGACAATCCCTGCGATGTTGTTCCGGCTGCCGTTAAAATCGTCTGCATAGGAAAAGACGATTTGATTGTTCTTTTTCAACTGCTCGTATGTTGCATCGTCGCAATAATAATTTCCTTCGCCGTGAGCGATCGGAATTTGGATTTCCTGGCCTTCTGCGTATTCGTTCGTGAACAGCGTGTTGGCATTCTCCACTTTCAAACCGACTGTCTTGCACATGAATTTCAAGTTTTTATTGCGGAGCAAAACGCCTGGAAGCAAGCCCGCCTCCGTCAAAATCTGGAATCCGTTGCAAATGCCGAGAACCGGCTTGCCGGCTTCAACCGCTTTTTTCACTTCATCCATCACTGCTGATGACTGCGCAATGGCACCGCAGCGCAAGTAATCGCCATACGAAAACCCGCCTGGCAATAAAATCCCGTCATAACCGCTTAAATCTGTTGAATCATGCCATACATACTCTGCTTCTTCACCCAGTTCATCCTTGACCGCATGGTACATGTCCAAATCACAATTGGACCCAGGAAATACGATTACTGCGAATTTCATTGCGAGACAGCCTCCTCAATTTCGAAACGGTAATCTTCAATTACCGTATTCGTCAATAACTTCTGGCACATTTCATTTACTAACGCATCAACATCCTGTGCGTCATCCGAGATCATCAATTCCAAGTATTTGCCGATCCGGACGTCTTCAACTTCCGCGTAGCCCATTTTATGAAGAGATCCCATTACTGCAGACCCTTGCGGATCCAATACGCTTTCGCGCAATGTGACGTAGATTTTTACCTTTTTCATGAATGTTGTCCTCCCAGTTTAGCTAAAATGAGTTCATACGCTTCCGTTAAATTGCCCAGATCCCGGCGAAATACATCTTTATCAAGTTTTTGTTTCGTTTTGGCATCCCACAAACGGCATGTATCCGGTGAAATTTCATCTGCCAACAAAATACGGCCGTCTTGGCCACGGCCAAATTCGATTTTAAAGTCCACTAAATCTACGCCGACTTCTTTAAAGAAGCCGATTAAGATTTCATTGACCGCTAGCGCTTTTTCCCGCAATTCCTGAACTTCATCAGTTGTTGCGAGTTCCAGCATTTCAATATGGTCTTCTGTCATAATCGGATCGCCAAGCTCATCATCTTTGTAATAAAATTCGACGATCGGCTTTTTCAAAACGGTTCCTTCTTCTAAACCGAAGCGCTTCGCCATGCTGCCGGCAACGATATTCCGTGTCACCACTTCGACCGGAATGATCGCCACTTGCCGCACGAGCTGCTCATGGTCAGACAATTGTTTAACAAAATGCGAAGCAATGCCCGCCTTCTGCAATCTTTCGAAAATCAATGATGTGATTTTATTGTTCAACATGCCTTTACCGGCAATCTCCGCTTTCTTTTCCCCATTAAAAGCTGTTGCTGAATCTTTGTATTCCACCCATAAAATAGCTTGTTCGTCCGTTGCATATAAGCGTTTTGCCTTGCCTTCATACAATAGCTGACCTTTTTCCATGTGAGAAGCCTCCGTTTAGTTTAATCCAAGCCGGTTGAAAATCATGTCCACTTGCTGTAAGTGATGGTTATAGTCAAAGCAATCGTCCAATTCTTCTTTAGACAATTGAGATGTAATCGTTTCATTCGCTTCCACGATTTTGCGGAAATGCGTCTGGTTTTCCCACGCTTCCATCGCACAAGGCTGAACCGTGTCATAAGCCGCTTCACGAGCCATGCCTTTATCGATCAACGCCAACAGCACCCGCTGCGAATAAATTAAGCCAAGCGTTGAATCCATATTGCGCTTCATATTGTCCGGGAATACCGTCAAATTCTTCACGATATTCGAGAAGCGGTTCAACATATAGTTCAGTGCAATCGTTGCATCCGGTAAAATCACACGCTCTGCTGACGAATGGGAAATATCGCGTTCATGCCAAAGTGAGACGTTTTCGTAAGAAGTGACCATATAGCCGCGGATTAAGCGCGCAAGGCCCGTCATGTTTTCTGAACCGATCGGATTGCGTTTATGCGGCATCGCTGAAGATCCTTTTTGCCCTTTCGCGAAAAATTCTTCCACTTCACGCGTTTCCGATTTTTGAAGGCCGCGAATTTCTGTCGCGAACTTCTCAATAGACGTTGCAATCAAAGCCAGTGTGCTCATATACTGCGCATGGCGGTCGCGCTGCAAAGTCTGTGTTGAAATCGGAGAAGCGGCTAAGCCCAATTGTTTGCAGACATACTCTTCAACAAACGGATCAATATTGGCATAAGTTCCGACTGCACCTGACATTTTACCTGTTTCGATCGTCTTCGCTGCTGCTTCAAAGCGTTCTAAATTGCGTTTCATTTCCTCATGCCACAATGCCAGTTTCAAACCGAAAGTTGTCGGTTCTGCATGCACACCGTGCGTACGGCCCATCATAACGGTCATTTTATGTTCTTTGGCTTTATTTGCTAAAACCTCAATGAAATTTGTCAAATCTTTACGGATGATCGTATTTGCCTGTTTGATCAAATAAGATAGGGCTGTATCAACTACATCTGTAGAAGTCAGTCCGTAATGCACCCATTTGCGTTCTTCGCCCAAAGTTTCAGACACGGCACGCGTAAATGCGACAACATCGTGGCGCGTCTCTTCTTCAATCTCCAAAATCCGATCTACTGAAAACGAAGCGTTCTGGCGGATTTTCACGACATCTTCTTTTGGAATATCCCCGATTTCAGCCCATGCTTCACAAGCTAAAATCTCCACTTCCAGCCAAGCGTTGTAGCGGTTTTCGTCTGTCCAAATTGCGCCCATTTCGGGTCTTGTGTAACGTGCGATCATAAACAATTTCCTCCAATTATTCCGGCCAAATACCGGATTCGTTGATTTCCTTTAAAGTCCCTTTCAGGTCTTCCGTTAATATTGTAACATGGCCCATTTTGCGCTTATGCTTCGCTTCATCTTTGCCGTATAGATGCACTGACCAGTTGGGATACTGCGAAATCTTAGAAGTCAAAGGTGCGACATGCTCGCCAAGAATATTCACCATAATGGTATCTGCCCATAATTTCGGTTCTCTGAGCGGCCAACCACAAATGGCCCGGATATGCTGATGGAACTGTGAGATATTCGTGCCTTCAATGGAGTAATGGCCAGAATTATGAGGGCGCGGCGCCAGCTCGTTCACAAGAATGTCTCCATTCTCCAAAACAAACATTTCAACCGCGAGAGTGCCAATCATCCCCAGATGGCTCGCGATTTTATTCGCAGCATCTTTGGCCTGTTCGATCGTTGCATCCGCGACAGGAGCTGGCACAATCGTTTGGTGAAGAATATGGTCTTTATGGATATTCTCCCCGATTGGCAAAATTTCCATTGCCCCATGGACATTCCGCTGAATAATCACGGAAATCTCTTTCGTAAAATCGATAAAGGATTCGGCCACACAATCCCCGTTCTGGAACAACGGCTCAGCCAATGGCAATTCCTCTTTTGAATGGATGGTTTGCTGCCCTTTGCCGTCATATCCACCCTTCGCCGTTTTTACCACAAACGGAAAAGTAAGGCCAGCGCTTTTCTCTTCTAATTCGCTGTATGTGGAGGCAGTGATATAATCAGCAATCGGAACACCCGCCTCAGAAATCGCTTGTTTTTCAAATATGCGATTTTGCGTTATCCGGATCAATTCCGATCCTTGGGGAACATAAGCGATTTCACTCAACTTTTCCAAGCCCGCCACATCTATGTTTTCGAACTCGTAGGTGATCACGTCACTTGCTTCGGCTAATTCTTCAAGCGCGTGCAAATCATTATAAGGGGCTACGATTTGAATATCCGCAATTTGCCCAGTCGGAGAATCCATGGCCGGATCTAAGACCGCAATTTTAAACCCTGCTTCTTTGGCAGCCATGGCCATCATACGTCCAAGCTGTCCACCGCCGATGATGCCGATTGTTTGCCCTGGAAGAATAATTTTAGTCATTTTAAATCACCTGTGCTTTTCAAGACTTCTTCATGGGTCCGTTTTCTTCTATCTTCTAACGCTTCTGCCGCTGCTGTATCAGTAGTTCCAAGGATTTGTGCAGCTAGTAAGCCTGCATTTACAGCTCCTGCTTTTCCGATCGCTACTGTTGCTACCGGAACGCCCCCTGGCATTTGTACAATGGATAGAAGAGAATCCAAACCATTTAAAGCTTTCGATTGAACAGGAACGCCAATAACCGGTAAAGTCGTTTTTGCTGCAACCATTCCCGGCAAGTGAGCCGCTCCGCCAGCTCCAGCGATAATTACATGCAGCCCTCTTTCTCTTGCCTGTTCTGCATAGCTAAACATTAAATCAGGAGTACGGTGAGCCGAAATCACTTGTTTTTCATAGCTTATGTTGAGTTCATCCAAAATATCACATGTATGTTTCATTGTTTCCCAATCGCTTGAACTTCCCATAATGACGCCAATCCGTGGATTCATCACAATACCTCTCCTTTAAAACAAATAAAAGCCCTTAAATAAACTGCTCACATAACGTGAAAAGCAGTTTACTTAAGGACTTTCTTATTAGACGATTTATAAATGATGCCATAAATAAGCACATTTTCGCCAAGTATCCATAAGTTGCTTTCCCGCATAGTCCAGACATTCCGGTGTCTTGGTAGAAACGCAGAAGCCAATCCTTCTGCATATATGGGGTATCCACAATCATCATAACAAGAGACAACTGAGGAGTCAACGATAAAGTCGAACAATTAAACACCTTACTTCTTAATCGTTCGTCTTTATAACAAATATTTACTTATTCATTTAATTTCATGCCTTTAAACTTCACTATTTGGCGTATAGGAACAGGCTTACCATCAATTTCTTCAAACAACGGCTCATCTTTTCGACCAACGGCCGCATAGCCTTCTTGCTTCATTCGTTCTAAGCAGGCATCCATTGTTTCGTTTTCGCCCACTTCAAACCAGATTGTTTTCTTACTCATTTAAATAATTTTCCTCTCTTTACTTGTTTCACCCAGAATCCGCCATGGATCGTTTTAGGCTCATACGCAATGATAAATGCTTTTGGATCCAATTCTTTAATAGTAGCGTATAACTGGAGTTCCATTTTCCGTGGTGTCAGGATTTGCATAGAGTGGCGTCCACCTTCCATGCCATTCGCTACCCAATCCGTTACTCCATAGCCTTTCTCCCGCAATTTCTTAGGAAGAAGTGGATCTTCATCACTTGTAATAACATTTACAGTAATATAACCCAATGCCATTTTCTCTTCAATTTTGGATCCGACAATGACACCCGAACCATAACCAATCGCATAGGCTATCAAATTTTGAATTTGATCTAAATTATCCAATACTAATCCTAAACCTACTATATAAATAACCGTCTCCACCATGCTTACAGCTGCCGCTAAATACCGGTACCCCTTTAGCGTCATAATCATTCGGATGGTAAAGAACGAAACATAGACGATATTGATGGAAAAAATAATCAAGACCATTAACCACGGATTAATATCCACTTTTTGCACCCTTTCTTTCCTATAAAGATTCATGTTTCATACTAGTAGAGTTAGTAAGCAATTGCAAGGAACATTAGATAAATTTACTATGATGAACAAGAAATTCTCATAAAAACCAACATCTAAAAATAGCATGGTCCCGTTAGTAGAAAACCTGTAAATACTTAATGTTTAATAGCTAAGTTAAATCATATTAAAATCGGATAAATTTAATGACGGGCTCTTAAAGTTACGATCACGCTTTAACTCTATTCAGAGAATAGAAGATAAGAAATAAATAGGAAAAACTATAAAAAAAGCCGTTACCGGCTACGGTAACGACTTTCCACATGCCCAGCGACGTCCTACTCTCACAGGGGGAGACCCCCAACTACCATCGGCGCAAAAGAGCTTAACTTCCGTGTTCGGGATGGGAACGGGTGTGGCCTCTTTGCCATCATCACTGGACTATTTTTTTCAGAGTGACTTGTTCACTCAAAACTGGATATTCGACATTGAATACAGGAAACGCGCGCTTCAGAAAGCAATTTGGTTAAGTCCTCGATCGATTAGTATTCGTCAGCTGCACGTGTCGCCACGCTTCCACCTCGAACCTATCTACCTCATCGTCTTTGAGGGATCTTACTTGCTTGCGCAATGGGAAATCTCATCTTGAGGGGGGCTTCGTGCTTAGATGCTTTCAGCACTTATCCCGGCCACACATAGCTACCCAGCGATGCCCTTGGCAGAACAACTGGTACACCAGCGGTGTGTCCATCCCGGTCCTCTCGTACTAAGGACAGCTCCTCTCAAATTTCCTGCGCCCGCGACGGATAGGGACCGAACTGTCTCACGACGTTCTGAACCCAGCTCGCGTACCGCTTTAATGGGCGAACAGCCCAACCCTTGGGACCGACTACAGCCCCAGGATGCGATGAGCCGACATCGAGGTGCCAAACCTCCCCGTCGATGTGGACTCTTGGGGGAGATAAGCCTGTTATCCCCGGGGTAGCTTTTATCCGTTGAGCGATGGCCCTTCCATGCGGAACCACCGGATCACTAAGCCCGTCTTTCGACCCTGCTCGACCTGTACGTCTCGCAGTCAAGCTCCCTTGTGCCTTTACACTCTGCGAATGATTTCCAACCATTCTGAGGGAACCTTTGGGCGCCTCCGTTACTCTTTAGGAGGCGACCGCCCCAGTCAAACTGCCCGCCTGACACTGTCTCCCACCCCGATCAGGGGTGTGGGTTAGAATTTCAATACAACCAGGGTAGTATCCCACCGACGCCTCCTCCGAAGCTGGCGCTCCGGGCTCAAAGGCTCCTACCTATCCTGTACAAGTTGCACCAAAATTCAATATCAGGCTACAGTAAAGCTCCACGGGGTCTTTCCGTCCTGTCGCGGGTAACCTGCATCTTCACAGGTACTATAATTTCACCGAGTCTCTCGTTGAGACAGTGCCCAGATCGTTACGCCTTTCGTGCGGGTCGGAACTTACCCGACAAGGAATTTCGCTACCTTAGGACCGTTATAGTTACGGCCGCCGTTTACTGGGGCTTCAGTTCGCACCTTCGCTTGCGCTAAGCACTCCCCTTAACCTTCCAGCACCGGGCAGGCGTCAGCCCCTATACGTCACCTTACGGTTTTGCAGAGACCTGTGTTTTTGCTAAACAGTCGCCTGGGCCTATTCACTGCGGCTCTCTCGGGCTGTAACACCCTACCAGAGCACCCCTTCTCCCGAAGTTACGGGGTCATTTTGCCGAGTTCCTTAACGAGAGTTCACTCGCTCACCTTAGAATTCTCTTCTCGCCTACCTGTGTCGGTTTGCGGTACGGGCACCTCCCGCCTCGCTAGAGGCTTTTCTTGGCAGTGTGAAATCAGGGACTCGAGGATGAATCCTCTTGCCGTCACAGCTTAACGTATCAGGAATGGGATTTGCCTCATTCCACGCCTCACTGCTTGGACGCGCACAACCAACGGCGCGCTCACCTTATCCTTCTGCGTCCCCCCATTGCTCAAACGGCGGGGAGGTGGTACAGGAATATCAACCTGTTGTCCATCGTCTACGCCTATCGGCCTCGACTTAGGTCCCGACTGACCCTGAGCGGACGAGCCTTCCTCAGGAAACCTTAGGCATTCGGTGGACGGGATTCTCACCCGTCTTTCGTTACTCATACCGGCATTCTCACTTCTAAGCGCTCCACCAGTCCTTCCGGTCTGACTTCAACGCCCTTAGAACGCTCTCCTACCACGGACCTCAGATGAGGTCCATCCACAGCTTCGGTAATCCGTTTAGCCCCGGTACATTTTCGGCGCAGTGTCACTCGACCAGTGAGCTATTACGCACTCTTTAAATGATGGCTGCTTCTAAGCCAACATCCTGGTTGTCTAAGCAACGCCACATCCTTTTCCACTTAACGGATATTTGGGGACCTTAGCTGGTGGTCTGGGCTGTTTCCCTCTTGACTACGGATCTTATCACTCGCAGTCTGACTCCCAATCATAAATCACTGGCATTCGGAGTTTGTCTGAATTCGGTAACCCGGGATGGGCCCCTAGTCCAAACAGTGCTCTACCTCCAGGATTCTAAACGATTGAGGCTAGCCCTAAAGCTATTTCGGAGAGAACCAGCTATCTCCAGGTTCGATTGGAATTTCTCCGCTACCCACACCTCATCCCCGCACTTTTCAACGTGCGTGGGTTCGGGCCTCCAGTAAGTGTTACCTTACCTTCACCCTGGACATGGGTAGATCACCTGGTTTCGGGTCTACAACTGCATACTCATTCGCCCTATTCAGACTCGCTTTCGCTGCGGCTCCGCCTTCTCAGCTTAACCTTGCATGCAATCGTAACTCGCCGGTTCATTCTACAAAAGGCACGCCATCACCCATTAACGGGCTTTGACTACTTGTAGGCACACGGTTTCAGGATCTGTTTCACTCCCCTTCCGGGGTGCTTTTCACCTTTCCCTCACGGTACTGGTTCACTATCGGTCACTAGGGAGTATTTAGCCTTGGGAGATGGTCCTCCCGGATTCCGACGGAATTTCACGTGTTCCGCCGTACTCAGGATCCACTCGGGAGATCCGAACCTTTCAGCTACAGGGCTGTTACCTTGTCTCGCGGACCGTTCCAGGTCGCTTCGCTTAAATTCGAATTTTGTAACTCCACAATGAGTGTCCTACAACCCCAAGAGGCAAGCCTCTTGGTTTGGGCTGTTCCCGTTTCGCTCGCCGCTACTCAGGGAATCGCATTTGCTTTCTCTTCCTCCAGGTACTTAGATGTTTCAGTTCCCTGGGTCTGCCTTCTCATGTGCTATGTATTCACACATGGATACCGCCCCATTAAAGGCGGTGGGTTCCCCCATTCGGAAATCTCCGGATCATCGCTCACTTACAGCTCCCCGAAGCATATCGGTGTTAGTGCCGTCCTTCTTCGGCTCCTAGTGCCAAGGCATTCACCGTGCGCCCTTTCTAACTTAACCAAGCGGTTTGTTAAAAAGTGGATCCCAATTGGGATCGTGCTTGCATGAATTGCTTGTTTTCATTTGTTTCAATGTCGTTTTATCCAGTTTTCAAAGAACAAGTTTGAAGTCACAAAACAGGCTCACGCCTGAAGGGTGAACCTTCAAAACTGAACGCAAAACGTCAACACAAGATCCGGAGATCTTGTTTCCGAATAAATCCTTAGAAAGGAGGTGATCCAGCCGCACCTTCCGATACGGCTACCTTGTTACGACTTCACCCCAATCATCTGTCCCACCTTCGGCGGCTGGCTCCACTAGGGTTACCCCACCGACTTCGGGTGTTACAAACTCTCGTGGTGTGACGGGCGGTGTGTACAAGGCCCGGGAACGTATTCACCGTGGCATGCTGATCCACGATTACTAGCGATTCCGGCTTCATGCAGGCGAGTTGCAGCCTGCAATCCGAACTGAGAACGGTTTTCTGGGATTGGCTCCCCCTCGCGGGTTGGCTGCCCTTTGTACCGTCCATTGTAGCACGTGTGTAGCCCAGGTCATAAGGGGCATGATGATTTGACGTCATCCCCACCTTCCTCCGGTTTGTCACCGGCAGTCACCTTAGAGTGCCCAACTGAATGCTGGCAACTAAGATCAAGGGTTGCGCTCGTTGCGGGACTTAACCCAACATCTCACGACACGAGCTGACGACAACCATGCACCACCTGTCACCGCTGTCCCCGAAGGGAAAGCCTTGTCTCCAAGGCGGGCAGCGGGATGTCAAGACCTGGTAAGGTTCTTCGCGTTGCTTCGAATTAAACCACATGCTCCACCGCTTGTGCGGGCCCCCGTCAATTCCTTTGAGTTTCAGCCTTGCGGCCGTACTCCCCAGGCGGAGTGCTTAATGCGTTAGCTGCAGCACTAAGGGGCGGAAACCCCCTAACACTTAGCACTCATCGTTTACGGCGTGGACTACCAGGGTATCTAATCCTGTTTGCTCCCCACGCTTTCGCGCCTCAGCGTCAGTTACAGACCAGAAAGTCGCCTTCGCCACTGGTGTTCCTCCACATCTCTACGCATTTCACCGCTACACGTGGAATTCCACTTTCCTCTTCTGCACTCAAGTTCCCCAGTTTCCAATGACCCTCCACGGTTGAGCCGTGGGCTTTCACATCAGACTTAAGGAACCGCCTGCGCGCGCTTTACGCCCAATAATTCCGGACAACGCTTGCCACCTACGTATTACCGCGGCTGCTGGCACGTAGTTAGCCGTGGCTTTCTGGTGAGGTACCGTCAAGGTACCAATAGTTAGTTGGTACGTGTTCTTCCCTCACAACAGAGTTTTACGATCCGAAAACCTTCGTCACTCACGCGGCGTTGCTCCGTCAGACTTGCGTCCATTGCGGAAGATTCCCTACTGCTGCCTCCCGTAGGAGTCTGGGCCGTGTCTCAGTCCCAGTGTGGCCGGTCACCCTCTCAGGTCGGCTACGCATCGTGGCCTTGGTGGGCCGTTACCCCACCAACTAGCTAATGCGCCGCGGGCCCATCCTGCAGTGACAGCCGAAACCGTCTTTCCGTGAAGCCTCAGGTGAGGCTTCAAACTATTCGGTATTAGCACCGGTTTCCCGGAGTTATCCCGATCTGCAGGGCAGGTTGCCCACGTGTTACTCACCCGTCCGCCGCTAAACGCTTGGAGCAAGCTCCAAGTGTTCCGCTCGACTTGCATGTATTAGGCACGCCGCCAGCGTTCGTCCTGAGCCAGGATCAAACTCTCCATTATAGAGTAGTATTGATTGCTCAATGCTGGCGCATCGCCGTCTCCGAAAAGACGCGCGATTCGCTTTGATCTGGCAAAGCCTGATCAGTAAGTTGTGGCGCGGGACCCGGAGGTCCGTTGCCGATATTGTTGACGTTTTGCTGTTCAGTTTTCAAGGTTCATGTTGTCACTACTTTTTTCTCAGCAACTTTAATAGTATAGCTCAATTCAATTTCGAAGTCAACAGTTTTATAAAATGTATAATTCCATTTCAATCAAGTTGTTTTGAGGACGCTTATTAATATACCAAGGCTGATTGTTTTTGTCAACAAACTTTGGGTAACCGACAAAAAAATAATAAATCGATTACTTTTCTTATTATAACAGAAAATTCTATAAATAAAAATTACAAAAATGTTACAAAAATGAATGGGATATTCCCCTTTACATAGAATCTTTTAACGTATCCTTATGCTTATCTTCCTGCGCTTTATTCTCTTTATGTAACTTCACTTCCATTTCCGCCTTCATCTTATAAATCTTCAGTGCGAAGAGACGTTCAATTGTAGTTGACCCGGCTCCTATTGAAATGAATCTCTTCTATAGTAATAACTAATTCTGCTTTTCTACTTCTCTTGAACAACTTCCTTCTATAATAATAAAAACCCGCCGATTGAATTCGGCGGGTTGAGTTTAAGCCAGGAAAATGAAGTAAAGAATAAAGATAACGAACAACCCATACATAATCGGATGGATCTGTTTGGCTTTTCCTGCAAAAATCATTGTGATCGGGTAGAAGATAAATCCAATTGCAATTCCTGTGGCAATGCTATAGCCGAGAGGCATGGAAATCATCGTCAAAAATGCCGGCACCGCAATTTCAAATCTTGTCCAATCGATTTTACCTAAAGCTGAAACCATTAAAACCCCTACGATAATTAAAGCAGGAGCCGTTACAGCACTCGTAATAACTTCTAAGAGGGGATAGAATAAAATCGAAATTAAAAACAACACCCCTGTCACTACAGCAGAAAATCCTGAACGGCCTCCTGCAGCAACACCGGAAGTCGATTCGATATATGAAGTGGTCGTGGAAGTTCCAAAAATAGCGCCGCTTACTGTCGCTACCGCATCTGCCATTAAAGCTTTACCTGCACGAGGCAATTTATTATCTTTCATTAATCCTGCTTGGTTGGCAACTGCCACTAGCGTTCCGGCTGTATCGAAAAAGTCAACAAACAAGAAAGTAAGAACAATTACCAGGAATTGAACTGTCATCAATGAACCTGGATCATTGAAAATCGGTTCCAATGCGACTCCGAACGTCGGCGCCATACTTGGAATTTCTCCAATAATCGCACTTGGCAATTCCACGATGCTGAAAATCATCCCGATTACAGCTGCAATTAACATTCCGAAAAATATTCCGCCGTTAATGCCGCGTACCATGAAGATGACTGTGATTACTAGACCGAAGATGGCCAACAAAGTTGAAGGCTGTGTTAAATCGCCTAATCCGACCAAAGTATCCGGATTGCCGACAATAATTCCGGCATTTTGAAACCCGATAAATGTAATGTAAAGCCCGATTCCTGCGCCCACTGCATATTTCAATTCAGCAGGTATTGCATTGATAATCATTTCACGCAAACCAGAAAGGGATAGAACAATAAAGATGAGTCCAGAAAATAAAACACCGGTTAAAGCTGTTTGCCACGGAATTCCATAAGTCAGAATAACTGTATAGGCAAAAAATGCATTTAAGCCCATACCCGGTGCTAGAGCGATTGGGTAACGTGCTAAAATTCCCATCATAAAGCAGCCAACTGCTGCAGCAAGTGCCGTCGCCATAAATACAGACCCATAATCCATATACATTTCTTCAGGAAGATCAGGTACCGAACTTAATGTGAGCGTTAATGGGTTGACCACCAAAATATATGCCATTGCCAAGAAAGTGGTCAATCCGCCAATTATTTCTTTGCGGTAATTTGTCCCCAGTTCATCAAATTGAAAATAACTCTTCATCATTTTTCCTCCGCTTGTCGCCGCGATAATGCAAAAAAACACATACAGCAACTTGCCGTATGTGTTCGATTTATCTTTTTAAGCGTAAAACTTCCTTAAAAAGGTCCCTTACAGTTAAAGGACAAAATCGTAGTCGAGTCATTTACGGTAACTCGGTAGAAACTTTCGGGCCATATCCCCGACATTATACGACAACGTTATTTAATTACTTTTGTAATATATCATGATTGAACGTTCAAAACAATACCAAACACGAACATTTAATAAGAATAGATAAGTATAGTTCGTAAAAAACCGAAATGCCTACTGGCACTCCGGTTTTTGTTTTTATTCCCACTCAATAGTTGCTGGTGGCTTAGAGGTAATGTCATAGAGAACGCGGTTGATATGCGAAACTTCGTTGACTAGGCGGACACTGATTTTCTCAAGTACATCCCAAGGGATGCGTGCCCAGTCTGAAGTCATGCCGTCAATTGACGTTACCGCACGGATGCCGATTGCGTAATCATACGTACGGGCATCACCCATAACGCCTACGCTGCGGATATCCGGAAGCACCGTAAAGTATTGCCAAACGTCGCGGTCAAGGCCAGCCTTGCTGATTTCATCGCGTAAAATCCAATCAGATTCACGGACGATTTCCAGCTTTTCTTCAGTGACTGCTCCCATGATCCGAATTCCAAGACCAGGTCCTGGGAAAGGTTGGCGCCATACGATTTCGTCAGGCATGCCAAGTTCCGTCCCTAGAACACGGACTTCGTCTTTGAACAATGTGTTCAATGGTTCGATCAATTTAAACTGCATATCTTCTGGCAGCCCACCCACGTTGTGATGGGATTTGATCGTCTGGGCAGTTGTTGTGCCGCTTTCGATAATATCGGTATAGAGTGTGCCTTGAGCTAGGAAATCCATGCCTTCAAGTTTTGAAGCTTCGTCATCGAATACATAGATGAATTCATTGCCAATGATTTTGCGTTTTTTCTCAGGATCTGTAACGCCTTCGAGCTTTTTCATGAAACGGTCGCGCGCATCGATTTTGATGACGTTCATATTAAAGCCGTCAGCGAAAGTTTTCATGACACTTTCTGCCTCTCCTTTACGCAGCAAACCATGGTCAACAAACATACAAGTCAACTGATCGCCAATCGCTTTATGGATCAGAACTGCTACTACAGATGAATCGACGCCGCCGCTCAGTGCACAAAGAACTTTTTTGTCCCCTACTTCTTCGCGGATTTTTTCGATTTCCAATTCGATGTAGTTTTCCATCGACCAGTCAGCTGCCATCCCGCAAACACCGAAGACGAATTGACGCAGCAATTCATTGCCATATACAGAGTGGCGAACTTCCGGGTGGAATTGTACGCCGTAGAATTTACGTGATTCGTCTGCCATCGAAGCGATTGGGCAGCTTGCACTAGTACCGATAACTTCAAACCCTGGAGGCGCAGCAGTTACCAAGTCGCCATGGCTCATCCATACAATTTGCTCTTCCGGCAAACCTTCGAAGACTTTGCTTTCCTTGATCAATTTAAGTTCGGCTTTGCCATATTCACGGTTTTGCGCTTTTTCGACTTTTCCGTCCAATTTCAATGCCATTAATTGCATACCATAGCAAATTCCTAAAATCGGAAGACCCATTTCAAAAATCGCTTCATCAATTGAAAAAGCATTCTTATCGTAAACTGAATTCGGTCCACCTGAGAAAATGATGCCTGTAGCATTCATTTCTTTGATTTCTTCAGCTGTAATTGTATGCGGATGCAACTCGCTGTAAACGCCAATTTCACGAATACGCCGTGTAATCAATTGGTTGTACTGGCTTCCAAAATCCAAAACCACTATTTTCTTTTGCTCTTTCAACATCGGACTTGCTGGCACACTCTTCACCTCTTCTATTCTTTTCAGAGCCTCAAAATGACAAAAGAACGCGAAAATGGACTCCTCGCGTTCTTTTGCTCTACATCAAAAAGGCGAATGCACATGTCTGAAAGCATGCGTCATCCACCTTCATAGTCAAGTCATTTCCGGAGACTTGGTAGAGACATCCGATCCATATCACCGGACATATATGAGGGCACTTGTAAATTATAATTTTCTCAATTGTACAAGCTAGCGCCCCCAAAATCAACCGCTTGTGCGATTGATTAAATTTTCCCAACTTTCTTTTAGCTCGTTCCAGTCAACGGATTCTGGATTTCCGCCGTAAACAGCTTGCTCATAAGCACGCGTTAAACGCGTCATATCACTTGTACCGAAAAATGAATCGATATAGGAAGCATAGGATTTTAAGGTCTGGCCTTCCCTTCTCTTAATTCCATATAATTCCAATTGTTTCAACAAACGCAAATATGCTTTTTCAAACGTTGATGCGCTTTCACCGCGATTGCGGTAATAAGGGATCAACACTTTCGGGAGCCATTTTTGGCGAATCTTATAGAGGATACCCGCTAAAACTAGAAGTCCGCCAAGAGCCCATAAAATTTTCGCCTTATTTTCATCCCAGATATCAGAAGCGCGATCCCAAAAGTCCGGACCATTAGCTTCTTCTCCTGCTCCTGCAGTGCTGTCATCCTCTTCTTCAATCGGATTTGGACGTTCAGGCTGTTCGCGTTCAACTGGATCCGAAGCATCCACCTCAACATCGAATTCAACTTCAGAAGAACCTGTAAATCCGATAGTCGGTTCAAAGAGCATCCAGCCTACTCCCGGCATATAAGCTTCCACCCAGGAATGGGCATTGTTATTAGTGATTTGATAGATGTCTCGCGTCCCTTCCGTTTCCAGCAATTCACCTTCGTTAAATCCTTTTACCCATCTTGCAGGAATATCAAGAGAGCGTAAAAGCACTACCATGGAAGTTGAAAAGTTATCGCAATAACCCCTCTGTGTCTCAAATAGGAATTGGTCTACATAGTCCTGGCCATCTTCAGGGACCGGGATATCCTGTTGGCTGTATTCAAAGCTTCCATTGGAAAAATACCGCTCAACTGCTCTGGTTTTATCGTACACAGTCGTTGAAGTTGAAGTGATTTCAAGAGCCAAATCCCGGACTCGCTGCGGCAATTCATCCGGCAATTGCAAAAAGCGATCAAATGCAGCTGGCAATTCCGCCAGTTTCTCTGGTGCCGTGGCCCGGAGCGCCGTTAAACTGAAGGTGGGCTCGCTATAGCTGATTTCATAAACTTGAGGTTCAAAGACATTGCCTTGCTGGAATGTTTCGATCCGCTGATCTGCTGCATCGTATTGATAATTTGGGGCAGCGTCCATTAAAATCGATTCAGTTCCATATGGATATAAAACGAAAGGGAAGTCTTGATCCATCGAAATTAAAGCCGTATCCTCTTCTTCCGCTTCTCCTGGGATAAAATCCGTTTTAATGAATTCCCCATTTTCATAAACTGCGACCTCTCCAACATTTTCAGTCAATTCCCATCCTTTCGACGTATAAATGTCTTTGGATTCGACTTTCCAATATTGGCCGTCATCCACCTCTGCTGTAAATACAGGTGAGCTGTCGGCGATGAATGATCCACCTAACTGGGAATCGTCTACTCCATAGCCGATCCGGCCAACAGAATTACCGCCAGTCCCACTGCCGGCCTGATTTGAAAATGACGTAATATACGGAACGGGATCCGGCCAAACCGGACCGGATTTCGGCAAGTACAAGGCAACAGCTGTCGTTCCAGCAATCGCTAAAAATAACGGAATGACAGAAGCGGCAATCTTATCGCCGCTCAATTCAATATGATGCCGTTCGGTCCATCTCGCTAAATGCAGCAAACCGGCAAGCAGCAAGCCGATGACCATGATGCGGATAATGGCTGTATTTCCTGTATACGGGCTGAACGTATCCAATATCGCGATGAACAGGACCGTTAAAAAATAAAACAGGAAAATGCTTAAGCGGAAGCTGACCCAATAATGGATCAAGTAAACTGCCATCCACAGCAGCGCAAAGAACAGGACCGTCCGGAAGATATCGGTAGTCTGTGCCCAGTTCTGTGAAAATAAGGCTTCCATATTCACTTGCAGGTCCACCCAGACAAAAACCATTGCATCTTTCGAAAAGAAGAACGAATCCGTGTAGACATGGACAATAAACCAAAGAATATAAAGCAATTTAACAGGCCCGGATATTATCCACGGCACTTTAAACAATGCCATTAACAGACCTAATACAATAAACACCAGAAACAGCGTTTTATGTCCCGTCGATGTCAATGTCATTACTGGAGTCAGCCATTCTGCAAGAAGAAAAAAGACCAGCACATATAAACAAGCCATAAACCAAGTGTTTTTACGAATGGCGCTCATTTTTCGCTCCCTCCTGTAAATACGGAAGTAAAGTTTTCTGGACTTAACCGTTTGACGAGAAATCCTTTTGATCTCGCATATTGGTAAGTCATTTCATCTTCTGATGTGAACTTCTCGCCTTTTACAGCCACCACCAAAAACATGCAGGTATTCAGCTGTTTGACATTGCGCTGAATTGTTTTTACCATTTCCATCGTTAACTGGCTTGTTACGTACAGCAGACTGGATGCATGGATTTCCTGCAATTCCCGGTTCACCGCTTGCTCAACAGGAATTTCAAGATCCGGCTGAACTTTTGCCAAATGATACATCACCCGCTGCAGCTGCTCTTCGGTTTGGATAACCGGGAAATAGTTTTTCGTTTCTCCTATAGATAGGTAAGCCAAACTTGAATTGGCTCCAATAATTGATTTGATGATAGAAGCGATCAATTCTACTTGGATTTCAAATTTATCTGAAGGCGCACGGTCATCCATTAAAAACAGGTCCTGCGACTGGCGGTCTTCAAACTCTTTCGTCCGCATCGTCTGCGTCCGGGCAAAAGATTTCCAATGAATCCAGGAGACCCGGTCCCCCGGATGATAATCCCTGATCCCGGTCGCCATCGTCGTATCCTTCACTAGCGTAAAAGGAGCTGCCATGCTTCCGTGATCGTATTTAGCCTCCATTGGCCGGTAAGCGAGTTCCACAGTATTTGGATACACAAGCACTTTCTGCTGCAACGGCAGGAGCCGGGTTTTCCTGACCCAGCCAAAAAAATCGGCGATCTCGACTTGAATGCCTTCCAATACGTGTTCACCACGCGGCATATCTGAAATTTCATACGACCATGAATACGATTTCCTAAAACCAGGCACAAGCATTTTCTGATAGCTTCCATCTGCCCGATCTTTCAATAAAGGTGAATCGGTCTTCTCAGACATGACCATATAGAGTAAAGGAAAGCGGAATTTTCTTTGGACATGGATCGTCGCTGAGAAGTTTCCGCCTTTCCTGATTTGAGCCGTATGGATTTCTCTCGAAAGCTGGATATCCTGGATCGGATAAAAGCTCATCAATAAGGAATACAATAAGAACGGCAATGTCATATAAAAAATGAACCAGCTGACAAAACCGCCTTGGAACATCGCAAACGAAAAAGTGAAAATCAGGATCAGAATAATGAAAAGCAATCTTCCCCATAAATTCACGAAGCCCGGCAAGCGCTTCATTGGCCAACAAGCCTTTGCACAGGCACTCTGGTTTTCGCTAATATCCGGTCGGTAATTTCTTCGGCAGTAATGCCGTCGTACCGTGCTTCAGAGCGGAGCATGATGCGATGGCCAAAAACAGATTTCGCTAAATATTGCACATCGTCTGGAGTCACGTAATTTCTCCCCTTCAGCATGGCATAAGCTTGGGAAGCTTTCATCAACGCAATCGAACCTCGCGGGCTTACCCCTAAATAGACATAAGGATCAATACGGGTCTGGCGCGAAAGATCCACAATATAGCTTTTAATCGAATCTTCCACTTTGATTTTTTTCGCTTCTTCTTGAAGTTGCAATAATTCTTCCAATGAAATGACGGCTTCAAGTTCGTCTATCGGCACCGATAATTGCGAGCGGCTCAACACTTCCACTTCTTCTTTCGAACTTGGGTAGCCCATTTTCACTTTCAGCAAAAAGCGGTCAAGCTGAGCTTCCGGCAACGGATAGGTTCCTTCGTATTCAATCGGGTTTTGAGTCGCCATGACGAAAAAGGGTTTGGGAATTGTCATCGTAACACCATCAATTGTGACAGAAGCTTCTTCCATCGCTTCCAGCAAAGAGGATTGTGTCTTCGGAGAAGTTCGGTTAATCTCATCCGCAAGAACAATATTGCCCATAATCGGCCCTGGCCGGAAATGGAACTCCATATCTTTCGGATTATAAATGGAAACACCGATTACATCTGAAGGCAGAAGGTCCGGTGTAAATTGAATTCGTTTAAAATCGGCGCCGACTGATTTAGCAAGCGCTCTTACCAACATGGTTTTTCCGACTCCTGGGACATCTTCTAACAGGACATGTCCGTGTGAAAGTATAGCAACGATGCTGAGTTCGGCAATATTCCGTTTACCGATTATTACTTTTTCTATGTTATCAATGACTACATTTAATCGATCTTTAGCATCCATGCTCATTGCCCCCAATGTATAATAAACAAAATTTAAAATTATCTAAAACTTATCATAAGCATAACGAATTTATAGGAAATTCTCAACTCTGCTTCCTCTCACTCAGGTCTTTTTCCGCAAATAAAAACAGAGCCTTTTAACAGGCTCTGTTCATTTCGGTTTATTTCCAGAAATCGTCGAATACTGTAATCGGCAAATGGCGCTTATGTTGCGTGCGAAGGTAGTAGCCTTCCAGTTTTTCACGCGCATCTTCCGGAATCTTTTTGCCTTCCAAATAATCATCAATCATCTCATAAGTGAGGCCAAGAGCCACTTCATCCGGTATAGCCGGTTTGTCTTCTTCCAAATCCGCAGTCGGAATTTTCGTGTACAAATGCTCAGGAGCATCCAGCTCTTTTAATAACGCACGGCCTTGGCGCTTATTCAAACGGAATAATGGCGTCACGTCCGCCGCCCCGTCCCCGAACTTCGTATAGAACCCAGTTATCGCTTCTGCTGCATGATCGGTTCCAAGAACAACCGCATTTTGCATAGCTGCCACTGAAAATTGCACTTTCATTCGCTCGCGGGCTTTTTCATTGCCTTTAGCAAAATCCGTCAGGAGGATGCCGGCATCCTCCAATGCTTTTCTACTGGCATCTACTGCCGCTTTAATATTCACTGTGTATACTTTTGTCGGTTTGATAAAATCGATCGCATCTTTTGCATCGTGTTCATCAAATTGTTCGCCGTACGGAAGACGGACCGCATAAAAGCCATATTTTTCTTCTCCGCTTTCAGCGTTCAATTCATCTACAGCCATTTGGGCCAATTTGCCGGCTAACGTCGAGTCTTGCCCTCCAGAAATGCCGAGTACATATCCCTTCAAAAATGGATGCTTCACCAAGTATTCTTTCAGAAAAGCAATGGTCCGGCTAATTTCTTCTTTCGGATCAATGCTTGGCTGAACTTTAAGTTCTTCAATTATCGTTTGCTGTAATGTCGACATTTGAAATCCCCCTTATTTGCTGGTCATTTGTTGGATAGAGTCTTTTACTTCTTGGATATTGCGTATTTTATTGTCCCAACACTTCTGGCTGAGGTCGACCGGATATTCTTCCGGATTCAACGAACGCTTGTATTCATCCCATAATAAATCCATATTGCGTGTTGCATACGCCTGGATTTCTTCTAATGGAGGATTTTTGTAAATAAGTTCTCCGTCTTTGATGACTTGTTGATGGATATTGATGGCATCAAAATTGCTGATAAATTTGGATACATACGTATGGACAGGATGGAACATCTTCAAATGATCTTCAGCAGCCGGATTTTCATCCTGCATCGTGATGTAATCCCCTTCTGATTTACCATTTTCCCTATCAATAATGCGATAAACGTTTTTGAGGCCTGGAGTTGTCACTTTTTCGGCGTTGCCGGAAATTTTAATGGTGTCTTCCATCTCACCATGATCGTTTTCAATCGCGACCAATTTGTAGACAGCTCCAAGAGCCGGCTGGTCGTATGCCGTAATCAGCTTGGTCCCGATTCCCCATGCATCCACCCGCGCACCTTGCGCTTTTAAGTTAAGGATCGTATATTCATCCAGGTCATTAGACACGACAATTTGAGTATCCGTAAAACCTGCTTCGTCTAGCATCTTCCGGGCTTCTTTCGACAAGAAAGCAATATCTCCACTATCCAGTCGGATGCCTTGGAAATTAATCTTATCGCCCAATTCTTTTGCTACGCGGATAGCTGTCGGAAGGCCCGATTTCAATGTATCGTATGTGTCGACCAAGAAAACACAGTCTTTATGCCGTTTTGCGTAAGAGTGGAAGGCTTCGTATTCATCTTTATAAGCTTGAACAAGAGAGTGCGCATGTGTACCGGCTACAGGAATGCCGAACATTTTCCCTGCACGGACATTGCTCGTGGCTTCAAGGCCGCCGATATAGGCAGCCCGCGTTCCCCATACAGCCGCATCCATCTCTTGTGCACGTCTTGTTCCAAACTCCATGACCCGCTCATCTTTGACAATTTGCTTAATGCGGCTCG
The DNA here is from genome assembly GCF_057031095.1 of Planococcus alkaliphilus. Lineage (NCBI taxonomy): Bacteria > Bacillati > Bacillota > Bacilli > Caryophanales > Caryophanaceae > Planococcus > Planococcus alkaliphilus. The sequence continues at coordinate 940,446 of NZ_CM168060.1, read as the reverse complement.
CTTTTGTCGCAATCAAAGTTTGATAGTTTACAATATTTAACAGAGCTGTTTCAATCAGTTGAGCTTCAACTAAAGGCGCTTCGATGCGAAGAAGCGGTTCGTTTTGGAAGACCAATTCCCCTTCTACTACGGAATAGATGTCTCCTGTAAACCGGACTGTCTTCAAATAAGCCAAGAAATCGTCTCCATAGCCGACCTCTTCTTTTAAATAGGCAAGGTCGCTGTCTGTAAAACGGAATTCTTTCAAATAATCAAGAATACGCTCTAACCCAGCAAAGATCGCGTAGCCATTGCCGAAAGGCAGCTTCCGGAAAAACAATTCAAATACCGCTTTCCGTTCATGCATGCCATCTGCCCAATAAGCTTCGGACATATTGATTTGGTATAAATCTGTATGTAGCGTTAAACTGTCATCTGAATATTTTCTTTCCATTTGAATCTCCTTCTTCCGCAAGTCATTAGTTTCAAGTTAATTTCTATAATTATACCCTAATAGACTCATTTCAAATAAGAAAAACACAAATAATCGATTTAATTGACATTAGCCATAGCCTATGAGACACTTAATCAGTTAACAGCGAGGTAACTGAAAAATTTTGATAATCTGGCATTCTACAGTAATGTTTTTGATAATACTTATTCACACTGGCGCGATTTAAGGATCGCAAGGACGTAAAAGAAGGTAGGGTTTACGTTGCTTAAGTTAGAAAGCCACCAGTGGAACAATGACCGCGGCACAGAAAGTTAATCCTTTCAATGGAAATGATTCCCCGTTTATCGGGTTGAAAAATTGAAATCAAATATTAGTTAATGTTACCTTAAAAAATCAAAGGGATGTCCTCTAACGAGGACATCCCTTTTCCAATGCTTGCATTTACTTGTTTTTGCCGGCTGACTCCAGTACATACGAATCTTCCTGGCGGTTTAAATAATCCGTCACTGCGCCTCGTGAAGAACACGAAACATTGTGCGCATATTTTCCAAGAACGCCTTTTTTATAGAGCGGCGGTGCTACCCATGCTTTGCGGCGCGCTTCCAGCTCTTCGTCTGACACAGCCATGGTAATCTCCTGCTTGATGGAGTCGACTGTCACGATATCCCCTTCTTTCAACAACGCAATCGGTCCACCCACTTGGGCTTCTGGCGCAATATGCCCAACGACCAATCCGTGCGTTCCTCCAGAAAAGCGTCCGTCCGTCAATAAAGCAACCGATTCATCCATGCCTTTTCCGACAAGAATAGCGGATATTGATAACATTTCCGGCATCCCCGGACCGCCTTTTGGCCCTACATAACGGATAACGAGTACATCTCCTTCATTGATTTCGTTTGCCATTACGGCAGCCGTCGCTTCTTTTTCTGTATCAAAAACGCGAGCAGGGCCGGTATGCACTTTCACTTTAACGCCAGACAGTTTAGCAACTGCGCCTCTTGGGGAAAGATTTCCTTTTAATACGACCAATGGACCGTCAGCACGCTTCGGCTTCTCAAACGGTACAATGACTTCCTGCCCCTCGATCAAGCCCGGAGCTTCAGCTAAGTTTTCTGCCAAGGTCTTTCCAGTCACTGTCATACAATCTCCGTGCAAATAACCTTTTTCCAGCAATAGTTTCATAACCGCTTGGACCCCGCCGACTTTATGCAGATCTTCCATGACAAATCGTCCGCTCGGCTTCAAATCTGCAATATGCGGCACTTGCTTCTGCAATCGGTTGAAGTCATCGATGGTCAGATCCACTTCAATCGCGTGGGCAATCGCCAATAAATGAAGAATGGCATTAGTCGATCCCCCAAGGGCCATAACAACGGTAATCGCATTTTCAAATGCTTCTTTTGTCATGATGTCTTTCGGATAAATGCCAAGTTCCAGCAAATTGTAGACGGCTTTTCCTGCCGCTTCACAGTCTGCTGCTTTCAAATCATTTTCAGCTGGATTCGAAGAGCTTCCTGGCAAGCTCATCCCCATTGCTTCCGCAGCCGATGCCATCGTGTTGGCCGTATACATGCCGCCGCATGAACCAGCGCCTGGACACGCCGCACATTCAATGCCGCGCAAAGTATCATCCGAAATGTCACCATTATTATGCTGGCCGACGCCTTCGAATACAGATACGATATCAATGTCTCCACCGTTATGTTTGCCCGGTGCAATGGTGCCTCCGTAAACAAATACGGCCGGCACTTCAGAGTTGGCAATGGCAATCAAGCAGCCGGGAATGTTTTTATCGCATCCTCCGATTGCCACTAGGCCATCCAAGTTTTCTGCTCCAACCACTGTTTCAATCGAATCCGCGATAACGTCGCGGCTTGGCAATGAATAGCGCATCCCGTCTGTTCCCATGGAAATGCCATCTGAAACTGTGATGGTATTGAAGATAAACGGAACACCGCCTGCTTCTCTCGCCCCTTTTTTCGCACTCACTGCTAAATCATGAATATGTATATTGCACGGAGTCACTTCACTCCACGTACTTGCAATCCCGATCATCGGTTTTTGGAAATCTTCATCGGTCACTCCGACAGAACGGAGCATGGCCCGGTTTGGCGCTTTCATAGCGCCCTCGCTGAATACTTTACTCTTGATGCGTAAATCTTTTTTCATTGAACATCTATCCTTTCTTTTTACTCATTATAGATCAATTTTTAAACAATTCAATGAATTAAAAATTTTTATTCAGTTAAATGAATATTTTGTCATAGAATATTCAAACTTTCGTCAGTAAAAAAAAGCCCCAGTAAATGCTGGAGCTTTTTCTAGTGGGCCACGTTTTCCCACAGATTTTCTAATGCGAGCGGCGGGCACGGACGGCTATAGTAGTAGCCTTGCCCGATTACATCAAAGTTCCTCAGTAACTCCACTTGATCTTCTTTTTCGATTCCTTCCACAACCACAAGCGTATCGAGCCCTTTTCCTACCTCAATAATAGCTTTAAGAATTGAAAGGTTTCTTGGATTGACAAGCATATCATCAATCAATGATTTATCGATCTTTAAAGTATCGATTTCAATATTTTTGATGACTGTCAAAGAAGAATAGCCGGCGCCAAAATCATCAATTGCGATTTTTATGCCCAATCCCCGCAGCCCTCTAATAACTTTGGATGATTCTTCGATATTCATCATGACACTTTCGGTGATTTCAATTTCCAAATACGCTGGATCGATTTGGTAGGCTGTTAAAATCGCTTCCACTTTCCGATTAAATTGAGAGTCCCGGAATTGGCGGGCAGAGACATTCACAGACACTTTCACTTTTGGTTTTCCGCTCTTTTCCCATTCGCAGATTTGACGGCAGGCCTCTTCTAAAACCCACTCCCCAATCGGCAGGATCAGCCCTGTTTCTTCCGCAATGGGGATGAACTCAGCAGGAGACACCGTACCAATGGATGGATTCCAGCGCAGCAAGGCCTCAAGCCCCACCATCTTCTCCGTCCGCAAATCGACTTGCGGCTGATAATAAAGCTGGAATTCATTTTTTTCAATGGCTTTTCGCAGCGCATTTTCCACCTCGAATTTCCGGCTGACCTTTTGGTTTAGATCTTCCGTGAAAAACTGATAATTGTTCTTGCCTTTTTCTTTTGCTGAATACAACGCAAAATCCGCTTCACGGATTAGGGTTTCTTCATTGTTCATGCATTTGTCCTGCATGCTGATGCCAACACTGATCGTCACGATCATTTCATGATCTAACAATTCTACCGGCTGTTCCATGACTTGAAAGATTTTCTTCGCCAAGCGGATCATGTAGGCTTCTGTCACATTTTCAAAAGCGATGATAAACTCATCCCCGCCGTGGCGCGATAAGCGGTCAGTCGGACGCAAGCAGGATTTAATCCGCTTAGACACTTTTTTCAGGAAAAGATCGCCCCCCTGGTGTCCCAAAAGGTCATTCACGCCTTTAAAGTCATCAAAGTCGATCAGCATAACCGCCAGAGAACGATCGTACTGTCTGGCTCTTGCAGCGATGGCCGACAGATTTTCATAAAACCAATGTCGATTCGGCAAACCGGTTAATTGATCGGTAAAAGCCAAGTCATTCATTCTCATTTCAAGCTGCTTTTTTTCGGAAACGTTTCGGGTAATTGAAAACATTCCGTCCACCTGTCCTTGTTTACGGATCGGCACAACATTTAAATCCACTTGCAGTTCATTTTTTTCTTTATCTATCAATTTTTGTTCAGCTTGAAGGGCTTTGCCTTGTTTGGCTAATTCAAAAACTTCTTTTACACGTGCAGTCTTTTCGACGATCAACTCGGTGAAAGGCATATCCCGTAATTCTTTCTGGGTAAAACCGGTCAGCTCTTCCCCTCGCTTGTTGACATTTTTAAACGAACCGTCGAGAGCGATTTCAAAAACTGCATCTAAATTATTTTCAAATAGAGAGCGGTATTTCTCTTCGTTCTCCTCCATCAATCGCAGCGCTTCTTTTTCTTTCGTGATATTTTTGGCAATGCCGTAGACGCCAATAATTTCGCCGTCAATTTTAATAGGTAAATTTGTAATGTGGAGATTTATCCATTTCCTATTTTTCCGGATGCATTGCAATTCATAATTCTGCGGTATCCCCAGCAAAGCTTGTTCAAAATGCATTTTGGTTTTCTCTAAATAAGGCGGAGCTACAATCGGATGAAAAGTAGTGCCGATAAATTCTTCTTTTGTATAACCGATAAGATCCATTATGGCGTTGTTGACATTCAACATCCTGCCATCGGGATCCATTGAAAAAACGCCGTCGGGATTATAAGCAAACAACGATTGGTAGCGCTGTTCACTTGCTTCAAGCTCCAGACGAATTTTCTTTTCCAACGTAATATCCCGGAGAATCAATTGGATGGCCGGCTTACCTTCGAATTTCATTTGGGCACCTGTCACTTCGACATCGATCAACGAGCCATCAGGCTTGATGAATTGCTGCTCGATGGGTGCAGCATTGCCTCCCTGCATCATATGATGGATCCGTTCTTTGACAATCGGCTGAAAAGAAGCCGGTACAAAATCTAAAATCGACTTCCCTAAAACAAGCTCTTTGTTTTCCACACCGACCATCTTCAAGCAAGCTTCATTCACAAAAATCAATTTCCCTTGGCTATGCACAACAATAGGTTCTGGAGACAATTCAACCAGTTTCCGGAACCGGTTTTCGCTTTCCTTATTTTCCTCGATCAAACGGTTCTCTACCACGATCTTCCGGTAATCGGCATACGCAAACAGCATCGCCAGTACAACCAGCGCAGCGGATAGAGCAAAAATCGAGTTCATTATCGCCATTTCTGAAATCCAGAAAGGCCCCGCTGCAGAAAAATGCACATCAACGATATTGGCATTCATCGCTGTGTAATGCATGAAGGAAATAGCCAAGCCAAGTAAAACCGCGCTCATCACTTTTCGGCTGAGCGATTTATTCAGCCGCTTGAAATTCATGAAAATTTTAATCGCCGCTGTTGAAAAAAGAAAGACGACGGCAACGGATAAGACGAAAAATCCCAAATTCAACCGGCTGGTTTCGTCACCTTGTACGGCAGCCATTGCGATGTAATGGCCTAAAATGATGCCAATCCCTAACATTAAGCCACTGAAAATCATATTAACTTTTGTAGTCTTGCCGTTATACAAAACTTGAAAAGCGATGAACGACGCCAAAATGGATATTGCTAATGACGCCAATAATAACAGCGCATGGTAAGAGATGCCCGCTTCTCCGTAGAAATGGAAAGCCGACATCCCGATTAAATGCATGGTGAAGATGCCGAGGCCCATAAATACACTGGCAGCGGAAACAAAAATTTGGCGCTTTTCTTTCGCAACATCGGCCAGTTTCCCAATTAAAACAAGCGAAATATAGGAAGAAAAAATTGCTATAAATACAGATAATATAATCAAAAACGGACTAAACGATGTCATTAATACTCTCCAGCTCCTACAAGTTACTTAACATTCTTGATAATTATACCTTAAAATTCTTATATATTATGGATGTACCCCTTAAAATAGGCCAATAGGCATTTCAAATAATCAAAATAAAATAAGGCTCCCGCCATATTTAGCGGAAGCCTTATTTTATTTTGATTAAAGCGGCGGCAAGATATGCGGCGCCGAAAGCGGATTAACTTGTACATCGGCTTGTGGAGCTGCCGGGAGAGCTTCTCCAAATGCAGGCGATACGGCTAAGGCACCGATAAATCCCGCAACTGCAATTGCCGTTATAAGTTTTTTTGTAAACTTCATTAAACTTCACCAGCCTTTCGTTCTTCATAGGAGCGGTAGAAATTGGCTTTTTCCCAATCTTTCTTTTGCTCGTAGAAAATCTTCAATCCAGTTGCTACTTTTTTACCTTCTTTTATATAACCATTTTTTCTGAAAAATGGGAACATTTTTTCTTCACAATAGGCCATAAGGTCTGGTTGGGAAAACATTCGCTTCTCGAAATAGTTTTCGTAAATAAGGAAGTATTCATCTGCTGTTTCACGCGTAAGCAACTTTAACTCCCTTAAAAGGCTTTCGTCTTTTTGATTCATCTCTACGGTCGCCTCAATCATGCTGATCAACACAGCTTTATAAATATAAGAATCATCCGGCAAACTCACTTTCAATTCTGCCAGCAATTCAAATGCTTGATCATAATCCTTTTTCTGCTTGAATAACTCGGCCAAATTATAGAGGGTTTGGTAATAAAGATCTTTTTGCCCCATTAAATGGGCATTGCGTTTTAGCACTTCATACAATCCGCTCGCCTGAACGAGCAAATTTCTGCGTGTGTAATTGATAGCCAGCAAGAGCTGTGCATGCAGTAGCCGAATATAGTTGTGGTGGAGCTGATAATACTGGACGGCCATTTCCGCATAATATGCCGACAGTTCAAACCGGTCGAACAAAATTAGAAGACGCGCTTTCTGGTAATAGTACTCGCCTTCAAATTTCTGCGGAATGCTCTGAATCCCCTGTTCCAGCTGTTCAAGAAACCCGAGCGCTTTCTCTGTTTTATTGAGCATGGTGTAATAGATAGAAAGGAAAAATTGATGCAGCCATTTTTCAGGCGCAGTAAAGGACCCTTTCATGCGGTCAATCAATTCTTTTTGCTGTTCAGCTTGTACATGGTCATTTTCATAAATATAAAAACGAAATTTATACAATTCGTATTGGTTCACGAGTTCAGAAGACTGAATGTAATCATTCTCCTTTTCAAGCTGTTTATACTGTTTCCGCATATGCTCCAGATCATAAAATAAGGAACAATCGATGAATTCCCCAATTTGGCGCTCCAAGCGCTTATGCCGGTGCATTTCTTTTTCCCATTGAACGCCCATCTTTGCCATCAGCGCTTCAATCGTCGATTCATGAGGGACGTATGTATTTGATTCTATTTTGCTTAAATGCGAAATTGAGCAAATGCCATCAGCCAATTGGGCTTGTGTTAATTGATATTTTGTCCGGTAATATTTGATGACAGATCCAATGTTCATAATTCCACCCTTTTTTGTCAGAATAATAAAATAGTAACACAAAAAAGGGGCTCCAGCATAAACTGGAACCCCTTGTTATTCTTTTTAGCCTTTAGCGAACGCGTGCAAATCCGAAGCCGGATGCATAGTCGTCTCCGTAGCCAGCACCTGAACCAGAAAGGATGTCATAATTTCTTGCACGGTTCTGAAGATCTTTACGGATTGTAGCATTGCTTGCAGAAGGATTGCTTGCCCAAATTTTTGCTGCTAGTCCTGCTACATGCGGTGAAGCCATTGACGTTCCAGAAATTGTTGAGTAGCCGCCGTTATACCAAGTCGAATAAATCGAAGCTCCCGGAGCTGATACTTCAACATCGCCTTTTTGGATGACGTAGTCGCCATCAGTCGAGCTGTAGCCTCTAGAAGAAAAATCAGCTACACGGTACGTGCCGTTTTGGATGACATTTTCTAACGCTGCTACTGCTACTGCATTTGGCAATGCACCTGGGTAGCCGATTGACCCTTGGTACGGGCCTTCGTTGCCAGCTGCTGCGATAATCAATACACCTTTACTGTATGCGTAGTTGACTGCATTGGTAATTAGGCTGCTTTCTCCTGAAGAACCAAGAGACATGTTGATGACCACTTTCGTTTTCAATGAAGTTGCCTGGTCAGCTGCGTGTCGGATAGCTGCTGCGATATCATCCGCTGAGCCGGAACCGTTATCGCCTAATACTTTATACGCCCAAAGATCCGCATCCGGTGCAACGCCGTAAACACCTGAGCCATTACCGCCGTCAGCAAGCGCAGAGCCGGCTACGTGCGTGCCATGCCCTTGGCGGTCCGTACACGAACCATTTACAAAGCTTGTGCTTGTTGTAAAGTCTTTGCACTGTTCAATGTTATTTTTCAAATCCGGATGGCTGACATTGACTCCCGTATCCAAGACCGCTACATTAATGCCCGAACCGCCTGAAGTGCGGGTCAGAGAACTGTCATTATAAATCGCTTTGATGCCCCAAGGCGTTGATTGCGAAGCAGCCATTGCTTGATAAACCGCTTCTGGTTTAGAAGAGCTTTTCTCAATCGTAAATTCCGGCACCTTTTCAATTTCTATGTTTTTGTTCTTTTGAAGCGCTTCATATTGTTTTTGGTTCATGTCGACGGTGAATCCTTCACTTGCAAAATCCCACTTAACGCCGTATTTCGATTTTGCATTTTGAAGGTCCTTGTTGTTTTGCGAATCAATTAAGACACGGAATGTATCATTGCCTTTTTGCTCCACTGCATCTCCGTTCGCGCTTACGCCCATTGCGGGTACAAGCAATGTTGCTGATAACATGATACTCGTCAATAACTTACCTGATTTCTTCATCGTCCAATCCCCTTTACCATTCAATTTGTTGGGCATTTGAGCTTTTACGGCGTCCCGCTTAGGCTGCTTTCCTGCCACAACTTAAAGTTAACAGAACTCTTAAGAAAGCGTAATTGGGAAAAAAATCAGGCGTATCTGTATAAAATTAGGAATACACGCCATTAGTATTAGGTCTTTATATTCTTTGGAAATATTTCACTTTATATATTCTTCTTTTTCATGTAATTATTTGTTCAAAAAAAAACCATGCACAAAAGCATGGTTTCATTCGGCTAAGCGATAGACTCTCGCTTCAAATGGATGGACTTTTTCCTGGTCTTCAATGCTGTAATTCCCAAGAAGTAATTCTGCTCCTTCCGGCACTTTCCAGCGGCAAGACTGGCCTTTTAAGTTGGCCAGGATCAACATTTTTTCGTCTTCGTTTTCACGTGTGTAAGCATAGATACAAGGGTTGCCGGTTTCAAATAAATTATAGATTCCATAAATCAAAACGGCTGACTTTTTTCTCAGTGAAATCATCTTCTTATAAAAATGATACACAGACAGCGGATCTTTCTGTTGGGCTTCTGCATTCAGCCATCGATAATTCGGATTGACTTGAATCCATGGCTCATTTGTTGAAAACCCGCTATAGCGTCCACTAGTCCATTGCATCGGAGTACGGGCATGATCCCGGCTGCTCATTTTAATGGTTTTCATGATTTCTTCAGGCGGCATTCCTTCTGCCCGCTTGTAGCGATAAAAATTCAATGTTTTCACATCGTCATATAGATCGATTCCATCAAACGGCGCATTGGTCATACCGAGTTCTTGCCCTTGATAGATAAAAGGCGTGCCTTGCATCAGAAAATACATGCAGGCAATGGAAGTTGCGCTTTCACGCCAATAGTTCCGGTCGTCTCCCCATGTCGAAACGATGCGCGACCGATCATGATTTTCTACGTAGAGGGCATTCCATCCAATGCCTTCGGCTCCTTTCTGCCAATTCGTTAAAATTTGTTTGAGTGAGGTCAAATTCACACCGCAATCTTCATTCGGTTTCCTTAAATACCAAGTCTCAAACTGAAAGACCATATCCATTTTGCCGTTTTCTTCACTGATCCATTCATCGATTTCTTCAACAGTTACTCCATTGGCTTCACCGACTGTCATGATGTCGTAGTTGGAGAAGGTTTCCTTGTATAATTCAGCTAAGAAATCTTGGATTCCCTCGACGTCGGTCATTTTCTCCCAAGCCGGCACATACGGGGCATGATCAGGATTCGGCATATCGGAGTAGTCTTTTTTGATATGGCTAATAGCATCCAAGCGAAAACCGTCAATTCCTTTTTCTAGCCACCAGTTAACCATCCGGTACAGTTCTTTCCGGACTTCGGGGTTTTCCCATTCCAGATCCGGCTGTTTTTCTGCGTATAGATGAAGATAGTATTGGCGGGTTTTTTCATCAAATGTCCAAGCGGGACCGCTAAAAATACTTTCCCAGTTGGTCGGTTCATCTCGCCAAACATACCAATCCCTCTTAGGATTGTCTTTTGATGAGCGTGATTCAATAAACCATGGATGCTCATCGCTTGTATGGTTAAGGACCAGATCCAACACCATCTTCATGCCCCGTTCGTGTATGTTTTCAAGCAAGCGATCGAAATCCTCCATCGTGCCCATCTCTTCCATGATTTCATGATAATCGCTGATGTCGTATCCATTGTCGATGTTCGGAGATTTATACATTGGACAAATCCAGATCACATCAATTCCGAGTTCTTGCAAATAATCCAGCTTCTCAATCATGCCATTCAAATCACCGACGCCGTCTCCATTCGAGTCTTTGAAGCTTCTTGGATAAACTTGATAGACGACTGCTTCTTTCCACCATTTTTGCTTCATCAATTTAGCCTCCAATGCTGAGGAGTCATTACGGAACTAGCGACAGTTGGTCTTTTAACTCTTCCGGCCATTTCCAATCACTTACCCGGACAGCTTCTAACACATGTTCCGGTTTACTCGCACCCAATATGGCGGAAGTGACAGCAGGCTGATTCAATAGCCAAGCAAGCGAAAGCTGCGACAAACTCACTTCCTGTTCTTTTGCAATATCTTTATAGTGATCGATCCGCTTGAAATTCTCTTCTGTAAAATAGGGCTGGATCAATTCCTCTCCTTTAGCTGCCCGGCTGTCTTCCGGCACGCTTTCTTTCGATGCATATTTTCCGGATAACATCCCCCGGGCCATCGGACTGTACACCAACAATCCCATTTTTTCAGATTGGCAAAAAGGAATAACTTCATTTTCGAGTTCCCTGGATAAGAGATTGTATTGGGATTGTGAGCTGACAAAATGCTCTAAATTATAGAACGCACTGAGGCCATTTGCTTTCGCCATCTGCCATGCTGCAAAATTTGAACAGCCGATATAACGTACTTTCCCTTGCCTCACCAAATCCGTCAAAGCCGACAAGGTTTCTTCCAAAGGAGTGCGTTTATCGAAACGGTGGACTTGATACAAATCGATGTAATCCGTTTGAAGCCGTTCCAGAGACCCTTCCACTTCCCGCATGATATGGAATTTTGACAACCCTGCGTCATTGACATACTGCCCCATCGGAAGCCCGACTTTAGTCGCCAGCACCACTTTGTCCCGCTTGCCTTTTAAATGCTTGCCAATGATTTCTTCCGCCTCACCTGTTCCATACTTGAAGGATTCATCTTGTCCTTTACCATAAAAATTAGCGGTATCAATTAAATTGATGCCTGCATCAAAAGATTGGGCTAAAATTTCAGCAGAAGCCTTTTCATCTATCCATCTTCCAAAAGCCATAGTGCCAAGGCTTAAATTCGATACGCGCAAACCTGTTTTTCCGAGATTCCGATACTTCATATGCGCCTCCTCCAAAAATTTTTAAGCTTGATAAGATCTTCTCCCCAGCTTAATTCGCTCCGTTCCCTCTAAATTCCTTTATTTCCAGAAAACTCGAACAATTAATTAACAATCTGAAGATAAATTATATATACTGAATACATAAATCGAATGACAGAAGACAACTAATGGAGGGACGCTATGACCAACTTAAATTATTCCTTAGTCGACGTATTCACTTCTACTGCTTTCGGCGGCAACCAATTGGCTGTTTTTCATGACGAACGGCCTTTGCCATCGGAAACCATGCAAAAAATCGCACGTGAACTTAATTTGTCAGAAACGGTCTTCATCCAGCCCCCTGCGGATTCCAACAACCAAAAAAGCTTGCGTATTTTCACACCGAAAGTCGAGTTGCCGATGGCTGGACATCCCACAATTGGCGCTGCTTATGTTCTGGCAGCTGCAAAGAAAATCCCAGTGACAGCTGGCAAAAACGATTGGGTGTTCGAAGAGCATGTCGGTGAAATTCCAATCAGCGTATATGAAAAAGACGGACAAATCGAGAAAGTCGAAATGACCCAGCCGTTGCCTGCTTTCGGCAGCGTCTATAGTAAACCGGGCCTTGTTGCCGATTTGCTGTCCCTGTCAGTAAAGGATTTTGACCAGCGCTTGCCGCTTCAATCCGTTTCTTCCGGCGTCCCTTTTTTATACGTTCCCGTCCGTACCTTGGCGGCAATGAAGAAAATCAAATTCCGTTCGGATATTTGGGAAAAGCATTTCAGTACAAATCCGCATACCCAGCATATATTTGTCTTCACTTTTGAAACCGTCCAAAAATCATCCACTGTCCATAGCCGGATGTTCGCACCCGCCATGGGAATTCCGGAAGACCCAGCGACAGGTGCAGCTTCCGGGCCGCTCGGTGTTTACCTTGTGGAAAATGGAGTTATTGCTCCATCCAAAAACCAGTTCTACTATATCCGCAGTGAACAAGGTTTTGAAATGGAACGCCCCAGCTTTATCGATATCATTGTCGACAAATCCAAAGGGGCCATTTCTTCCATTAAAATCAGTGGAAATGTAGCAAATGTCGGAACCGGACAATTGCAATTGCCCACTTGAATGCAAAAAAAGCGATGCCCGCATTTCTATGCGGGCATCGCTTTTTTGTTCTATCTTCTTGTCGGCATGGATTTCCATTGGCTTTCCAACCACTGGTCAAACTCTTCGCCTTTTTCGCCTTTATACGTATCGTAGATGTCGACGCGCATTTTCTGCAACTTCACTTTGAAGTCTTCATAGCTATGGTCTTTCGGCAAACTTTTCTTGATGCGAACCAATACTTTGCTCGTGTCTTTGATCAAATCAGTTTGCTTTTGTTCAGGCATTTCTACATCTTCACCCAAATCCACAAGTTGATTGTACGCAGCCTGCTGCACTTTATAAACGGGATCATGGTTCATCCGGTGAGTTAAAATATCAATTGTCTGGTTGTTTTTCCATTTTCCCAGTTCTTCAACCGCAGCTAACCGTTCTTTCCAATTTGCTGTCCGGTTCGCAGCTTTCTTCAATTCGTCGTAATTTGGCGGCAAGTTATTCGTGTTTTTTTCTTGACTCAAAAAATTCATTCTCCTTTGATCATTTTCCTGTACGGAAAACGAAAGTATGCCTATGATAGGCTTGTTTCTGTATTGTACCATCATCCGGCCCAAAAAGAAAAAGCTCCCCGTTACGGGAGCTTACAGAACTGGATCGGCATTCAACATTTCTTCAATCGCTTTTGCTGCTGTTGGGATGTCTTGATAATGGACAATTTCTCCACTTTCCACAAAAGTCAGCTCAAATATATTTTTATCCTTGCCCGCTTTCACCGTGATATACGGTTCCCCGTCTCTTGCAAAAGTTTGAGTGATATTTACCGTGTTGTAAAAACTGACTGTTTTCAATAAATCTTGAATCGCATCGTACGTCATTAAGAATTCCCCATTTCCTGATGGAAATTGACTAAATAAAGTCTGATAGAATCCATAAATTGAATTGATGCTAATCATAACACATTTACCTTTTTTTAGCAAATTCCTTAGAGAGAAGCAACTGCCTCAACCAGCCTGTCTACTTCCTCTTCTGTATTATATGGAGCAAGACCTGCACGAATCCAACCGCCGCTTCCATTGACGTCCAAACGGTCGCCTAAGGTAGAGGCATAAAAATGTCCGGATGCGGTAAAGATGCTGTGCTGCTCAGCTAATAATTTACAGACTTCCAACGGTTCAATGCCCTCCACTTGGAAAGCGATTGTCGGGGTTTTCGGAACATCTTCCGACGCTTGCCATAAGCGGACTTTCTCTATTTTGGCCAGCCCTTGGCGCAATCGACCCGCAAGATGATTTTCATAATGCTCCAGTTTTTCCATTCCCGAAACGAGCCGCTCCCGTCTCGATTCGCCTTCACCAAACTGCTCAAAAAATTCGATGGCAGGCTTGATTCCGGCAATCCCTTCATGGTTTTGCGTACCGGTCTCCAATTTATCCGGATAATAGTTTGGAGATGTAGTCAATTTATACAACTCAAGGCTTTCAAAAACGGATTCTTTAATGGCAGCGATGCCGATATGCGGCCCAAAGAATTTATAAGCTGAGCACAAGAGGATATCGATGCCGTAGCGGTCACGGTCGATCACGATATGCGGAGCCGCATGAACCGCATCCGCTGCAAATAATGCCCCGACTTCTTTTGTCCGTTCTACGATCGGCGCAATATCGACAATGGTGCCAATCGCATTGGATGCCAGGCCGACAGCTACAAGTTTTGTCTTGTCGTTAATGATTTCTGTTAAATTGCTTAAATCGAGTTCCATCGTTTTCGTATTGACAGGAATCCATTTTACGTTCAGTCCATGGTCTTTAGCCATCATGATCCAAGGATCCACATTTGCCCGGTGGTCCATTTCGGTTACAACAATTTCATCACCCGCTTGGAATTGTTTGCCCAGTGCTGCCGCAATGGCAAACGTCAATGTGGTCATATTCGCGCCGAATGCTACTTCACTCGCTTTTACATTCAGAAAATCAGCAACTGCACCCCTCGCACCTGCAATCACCTCTTCTGTTTCCCAACTGCTAGGAAACGTTCCATGGAGGTTTGCTCCGCCTTTTTCCATGTATTCAGTAATGGCTTCGATTGCGGATTTCACCACTTGCGATCCACCCGGTCCGTCAAAGTATGCAACCGGCCGGTCTTTATATGTTCTTTTCAGCGCTGGAAATTGCCCGCGCACTTCAGTTATCGGAAAAGCCGTTTCAGTAATTTTCATGAGTGCAGCCCCTTTTCATCAATGTCTCTTTAAATAAAACACGTTTTTTCCTGAGAAGTCTAATACCAGCTACTGAAAATTTGAAAATTCTTTAATTTTCTTGAACCACTATTATATCCTTTTAAAAGAGAGAACCAGGATTTAAAAGCAGTACTCTGGGTAAACCTTAACTAGTGTTAAAAATGATTATTTATTTCATTGGAGGGATTCGTAATGGCAAAAGAATTGGCAATGCATGAAAAGCTGGAAGTCCATGAAGTATTAATTTTCAAGACTAGCTGTGTCGCTAAAAGCAAGGTATTCAGCGGTCTTGTCGAAGACGATGAATTGAGGCAATTATTAGAAGAAGACATTAAATTATCGACGAAAGCGATCAAAGATTTACGCAAAGTGTTAGCAGATTCAAGCAAATAATCCCTAAACCGACTAAAGGAGGAATTTGGCTATGGCAAAAAAAGATGAAAAAAACGCCACCAAAAAAGATGTGAAAAAAACGGCTAAGAAAGACGATAAAAAGAAAACCGCTAAAACTGAAGCAGCAGCAATAACCGAAACGCAGGAAAGCGGAGCTGTTAGTAAAAATGATTTGGCACTCCCTGCCTCCATGCTCGACGACTTGGCAATCGCTACCGATTTTCTTGTAACAGCTAAAGCCGCTGTCCGGAATCTGGCAGTCGCGATTACTGAGACGGCCACTCCGGAAGTGAAAAAGCTATTGCGCCGGGAGTTGGATATTGCCATTGATACCCATGATAAAATTGCTCAATACATGATTAAAAAAGAAATGTATCACGCATATGACATTGACGAACAAGTCGAACACGATCTGAAAAAAGCAGATATCGCCCTTGAATTAGCGAAGAAATAAATAAAACCGGTCCATTGCAGATAACGACGCAATGGACCGGTTTTTCTATTTTTATTGCGCTTTGAGAATCTGATCGATTTCATTCAAAACTTCCGCTTCCAGACGAATGTCCGAAGCTGCGATATTGGAAAGAACTTGTTCCGGCTTTTTGCCGCCTGGAATCACCGCATCTACTCCCGGCTGTTCAAGAAGCCACGCTAAAGCCAGATTTGATACATCTGTGCCTTTTTTATCCGCCACTCTTTTAAGCTGTTCTACAATCCGGATATTTTTTTCGAAGTTCCCTTCCTGGAAAAGCGGCACACTATTGCGCCAATCGCCCTCTTCCAGTACAAAGTCTTCTGTATACGTACCGCCTAGAATCCCGAAAGCTAGCGGACCATAAGCAATGACCGAAATCTTATTTTCCACGCAATAAGGCAAAATGTCTTGTTCAATTTCGCGGTTGAGCATATTATAAGCCAATTGGACAGCAGAGATTTCATCTGTTGAATTGGCTTCCTTCAACTGCTCCAAGGAAACATTCGAAACCCCGATCGCTTTGATCTTGCCTTCTTTTTTCAATCGGGACAGCTCAGCGACCGCTTCACTTATTGGCGTTTCACCGTCCGGCCAGTGGATATAGTAAAGATCCACGTAATCGAGCTGAAGCCGTTCTAAACTTTCTTCCAGTGCACGGCGCAAATAAGCAGGTGCATTGTTCTTTGTGCCGCTCCGCCAGTCGCTTCCGCCTTTCGTAGCGATGATAAAGCGGCTGCGGTCATATTCTTTCAATACTTCCCCCACCAATTCTTCAGAACGCCCTTTGCCGTAGACATCAGCAGTATCAATGAAGGTGATGCCATTATCCAATGCCGCACGGACAAAATCTTTACCTGTTTCTTCATTTAAATTCTTATAAAGATTGTGTCCTCCTACCGCATTTGTTCCTAATCCCAGTGCAGAAATCTGCATATCCGTTTTTTGCAATACTGAAAACTTCATCCAATCGCTCCTCTACGGTTCTGTTATTATGATTTTTCCAATTCCATCGTCCCACTGATTTCGATTCCTCTTAAAGCTTGCGCAGCTAAGTGGTCCGCTTCTGCATTCGATTTTCTAGGGATCAGTTCGTATTGTGCTTGGATACCTAATCTATTCAAGCTCTGTTCAATCCGGTCTGCCCAACGGGATAAATCATTTTCATACACCGGCCATTCTCCGCTCATCTGATTGGCCACTACATTGGAATCTCCCCGGAAAACAACGGGCAGGTGATGGACCTCTAACCGTTCAAGTTCCTGTACACTCATGTGGAGAGCTGCATATTCCGCTTCGTTATTGGAAGAAAGCTCTGCCACTTCCACGTTTTGCCGGAGACGATAGGCTTTGCCACTCTGTTCGTAGTATATTACACAGCCAAGCCCTGCTCGCCCGGTTTCTTTATCGAATCCGCCATCAAAATAAACATTGACATTATGGGGTTCTGTTTCGATTCCTTTTAAATAGGCTTTCAATTCTTTTAATGTCCAACTGGAGTCAAACCGATCCAGAAATTCCAAACTTTTTACCCGTCCAGTCTTTTGGATATCTTCCGCAATTAACAGCGCATGGGCAGCTGGGAGTTCTTCAGATCGAAAGAAAGCTTCTGTGCCTTTTGCCGTTTTATAGCTCCATTCAATGCGGATCTCCATATCGCAGGCCTCCTTTCCATTAACTCAAGCTTCTTTTTTTCTATTGCCTATTCTTTTTCTTCTAAAACAAAACTGGCAAATCCCGCTTACTTATTCGTTTCCAATACAAGAGAAGAAAAGCAGAGCGCTGCTGCTCCGATAACACCTGCATGTTCATTCAGCTCTGCAGGCACTACTTTTGTGCTTCTCCCAGCCGGATTCAGCGCATGAATTCTTAAATAAGCTTCCATCCGTTGAAACAAAGGCTCCCCGATTTGGGAAACGCCTCCTCCGACAATGATCTTTTCTGTATCGAGAATATTCACTAAGGAAACACTGCTGGCCCCTAATGCCCAAAAGACATGATCTATGTATTCATCCAATCCTTTATGTCCTTTGCCGTATAAATCGAATACCGCTTTTGTCGACAGCTCTTCTCCCATGATTTCCGAGCCGTTTTTTGCAATCGCACGGCCCGAGGCAATTAAATCCAAGCAGCCAATCTGACCGCAAGAACAGCGTCCGTAGCCGGGGTCGATCACCGTATGGCCGATTTCACCGGCATTGCCGCGGCTTCCGCTAAGTAATTGGCCGTTGGCAATGATGCCGGCCCCTATTCCAGTGCTTATCGTCAAATAAGTGAAATTCTCACTTCCTTTTCCAGCTCCGATCCATTTTTCAGCAAGAGCAGCTGCATTCGCATCGTTTTCGATCAAGACCGGAACAGCAAAAGCCGCCGCTAACTTCCCCTTAATCGGTACATCGATCCAAGACGGCAAATTCGGAGGGCGGTGGATAACACCTGTCCGCGCATCAAGAGGTCCAGGCGCACCTACACCAATCCCTAAAATATTTTGTTCCTTCCTAATTTGTCCTTCGACAACGTGCTTAATTGCTTGGATAATTTCGTCAATCACTTGATCAGGCGATTTCGCATGGTCCATTGGAAAAGCTGTTTTACTCGCAATTTCACCAGACTGGCCAACCACTGCAACCGCTATTTTCGTTCCTCCAATATCCACACCAATTGCGTATTCCATCATCACGCCTCCTTTTTACACCTTCTCTTTCTTATGGTAAGGGAAATTTCAACAGATAACCAAATTAAAAGCCCTGCTCGCCATCGACAGGCGAACAGGGCTTGGCCAAATGAATCAGCCGAGTCTTTTCATTTCACTTGCTTTATAAAAAGGAGTCAAAAAATAAAGCTCTTCATATCGCTCTTTCGAAATCTGGTACAACTCTTTAAAGATGGGCTCTTCTACTGTGTAAAAGTGCATGGCATCGGGCATTTCCTTTAACTTTTGAGATGCTTGATCCCATTTCACTTCATCAATTTCTACCCATACACTTTTTGACTTATAGGCATTTTTCATCGTTAACCGAGCAAATAAGGTAATGTATTTAATATTGTCTTCCTCATGCGTATCTTTAACACGCATGAATAGAAATCTTACGGTTTCTGCGCTTACGGATTGATGACAAGTCATTTATACACATCTCCTTTTTCACTATGAAATTGAGATTATCAGCCTTTCAGATAATGGCATATGTAATTTTCAAAGTTGTATAAGCCGATTGAATCTTTACGTTTTCATGCTGTTGCTTCTTATTTGAGCTAATTGATTTTCTGTTATGTCAAGAAAAGAGAAAGCTTCTTTGTCTCCCGCTTCAAGATCTTCGTTATAAATGCGTGTTGAAATATTGGACACGCCGCTCCTATTGGCCATGCGTTCCAGCTGATTTTTCATGAATTTCGAATTGCAAAGAACCGCAACCTTCTTGAGGTAAGGCAGCAGCCAGATTTGGAGGTCTTCCCAAACGTCGTAGGCTTCTGGCGTGAAAACAAATGATTGCCCTTCCTTTACCATAGACCGATTGTCGATTAGCATCCTAATCTCACCTTTAGTTAACAGCAAAGTTTGGCTTTTAATTTTTTGGGAGATAAGTTCCACGTCATTTTTACTTAGAGGTCCAGTAATTCGCAGCCAAATAAAATGATGTTCCAAACTTACGAGACAGGTAAATCTCGAATCCAGCGGCTTTTTAAGCTCTTTTTTCACTAACGCTAGACGTGTAGCAAAACGCTCATCCTCAAAAAGATAAAACAAATCAATCCCCAATGCATTTGCCAATTTTTCGATATTGACTAAGGAAACATTCTTCTCTCCTCTTTCAATAGCCCCAACATAGGAACGGTCCAATTCAGCTCGTGTGGCTAACGCTTCTTGTGTCATCCCGGCATTTATACGAAGCTCTTTTATACGTTTGCCAAAATTTTTCAATACATCCACAGCAGTTCTCCTGTTCTAGGTTACTCATAGCTTTATTATATATTTGATAACTTTTTAACGCTATATTTTAAAAGATATTTTTTTGACTTTTTGATAATTTATATTTCATTAAAGTCTTTTACTATGAAAAATAAATCAAAATGCAGGAAATAATGATTAAATAAATTAAGTTTTTCGACCCACCTTTCTTTTAAAACTCAAATTCTTATCATGATTATAGGAATGAAACTTCAAGTTGGCTACGGTCAATAGTACTCATTTTAAAATAAGTTAAAGTTATTGTAAATTATTTCATAAAAATTAAAAAACCGGAAATGATTATTTCCGGTTTTAAGCACTTTTATAAAATTTTCTATCTTAGTATCTGTCGATTTCTTTCTTTTATTTTTGCATTATGTTACTTGAAGTTGGCGATTTTGTTTTAATGTTATCGCTTCCCCGCGATGCCAAATGCTCAAATCCTCGCCTTCCAACAACTCGTAAGAAACGGCATCTTTTTCAATGTGGATGTTGATCAGGCGCCCCAAATAGTGGAAATGAAAATTAAACGACTGCCACTGGACAGGAAGCGACGGATTTAAATGGAGCCCTGTTTCTTTCACACGAAGTCCAGCAAATCCATAAACGATCGCTAGCCATGTTCCACCCATATTCGCCATGTGCAAACCATCTTTCGTATTGCCATGAGTATTGTCTAAATCCAATCTGGCGGTTTCCTGAAAATAATCATACGCTTTTCTCCGGTAGCCGAGTTTAGAAGCCATGATGCTGAAAACACTATAAGAAAGAGAAGAATCATGTGTCGTAATTTCTTCATAATAATCGTATGAATTCTTAAGTGTCTCTTCATCGACCTCGTCTTCCAATAAGAAATGGGCAAGGACCGTATCCGCTTGTTTACACACTTGATAGCGATAAAGCGTCAATGGATGATAATGGAGCAGGAGCGGGAATTTATCAGCCGGGGTATTCTCCAGATCCCATCTCGATTTCTGTAAAAAGCTATCATCCTGTGCATGGATTTTCAGTTCTTCGTGATAAGGAAGATACATTCTTTCTCCAGCTTCCCGCCATTGTTCTGCTTCCGCTTCCGTCACTTCAAGCTGCTCTGCCAACTCCTCAAATCGTGAAGGCGCTTTTTCTTTCAATAGCTGATAGACTTTTTCAGCCCATAAGAGATTATGCTGAGCCATCTTATTTGTATAATAGTTATTGTTGACGACACATGTATATTCGTCTGGCCCCGTCACACTATCGATTTTAAATTGATTGTTGTGGAAATGTCCGGTATCCACCCATAACCGGGCTGTTTCAAACAACATTTCAGCCATGTATTCCTGCAGGAAATCCTCGTCTTTTGTCACGAGGTAATATTGGATGTAACTATAGGCAATATCCGCACTTATATGATATTGAGCCGTTCCGGCTGGAAAGAAAGCTGAACTTTCCGGTCCGTTAATCGTCCGCCAAGGAAACAGCGCCCCTTTTTCATGGCCCATCACTTTCGCTCTCGCCCGTGCGCTGTCTAAAATCGAATAGCGGTGCAGCAATAAATTTTTCGCGATTTCCGGATTGGTCATCAAAAATACCGGGAACATGAAGATTTCCGTATCCCAGAAATAATGCCCTTCATAGCCCTCTCCAGAAAGCCCTTTTGCCGCAATATTGCTATATGGATCTTTCCCGACCGATTGAAGGAGCTGGTAGAGGTTAAAGCGAATGCCTTCTTGAAGTTTTTCGTCTCCTTCAATAATCACATCGGAATTCTTCCAAAAACGGGCCATGTATTCGTTTTGTTCCGCTATCAATTCGTCGAATTCCTGAAGCTTCACTTTTTCGTGCAAAGGAAGCGCCACCTCGATCAACTCATCTCCATGCCGCAGTAAGTCGGTATAAATATTGTATTTGGTAAATCGGACCGGTTCCTTCGAAGAAACACAAGTATACACTTCTTCAATTCTCGATTCTCCGACAGATTGAGTATAGTGGTAATCGCCAGCTTGAATACGGGAAGAACTGATGCAAGCCACTTCCAGTTCTGTAACGTAAGTCAGATTCCTGATGACACTGTACTCAGGTTCTCTTCGCACTTCGATAACATCAAGCCGCTTCGCATGTCCGGATGCAACTCTCGGATCATTGAGATCCACAAAGTTAGAGACTTCTCCTTCCACACTTGAAACGATTTTCACTTCCTGAATGCCCCGGATAGCTTCGATTGTCACTTCCTGCGCAAATAATTCACGGGTAATAAAAGAAACGATGCGTTTGAAATGGAGCTTCACTTCTTTTCCTTTCGGCGACTTCCAATGGATAATCCGTTCAGCAAATCCTTTATCCATATGCAAATTCCGTTCAAAATGAAGCAATTCACCTTCAAAAACAGAGAACCTTTCATCATCCAAGTAAATCTCAATGCCTTGCGAATCGATGACATTCAGGATTTTTTGCTGCATGACCGGATATCCATATAATTTTTCCCCATATGTGATTTCCGTTTCATCATGAAATGCATTGATGTAGGTCCCTCGAATCGAGCTGAATGCATCCGGATATCCTTCCTCAAAATTTCCTCTCACCCCCAAATAACCATTTCCTAGAGACAAGATGCTTTCATCAAGCAGAAGATTATGATTATCCACTTCAGTCTTTGTCAGTTTCCAAACCATCACGTTTCACTCCTCAATTGCTTCCCTCTGCAGCAACTCATTAAAAGACATCGAACAAATTAATGCAATGCCTTCTTTTGATTATATTGCTCAATGATTTTCTCGAACTTCAATTCATTTGTGGCTGCGACCAAATAGTCGGCATTCGGAAGATGCGCTTGATCCCCTACCGCCACCGAAAACATATTGGCTCCATTGATTGCTTCTAGTCCGGCTGCTGAATCTTCAATTCCGATGCATTCACCGTAAGGCACGTTTAAGGCATCTGCTGCAGCCGTGAACGTTTCAGGATCCGGTTTTCCTTTTTTCACTTTGGACGCATCCACAATATAGTCGAATTCAGCCGTTAAGCCGAGCAGATCCAGGACATGTTTTGCATTTTTGCTTGCTGAGCCAAGGGCAGTTAAAATTCCATGCTGCTTATTGGCTTGCAATAATTCTTTAATGCCAGGCAAAATGTCTTTTGGCCCCATCCTTTCAATCATCTCTAAATAATACTCATTTTTCTTTAGCGCCAGTTTCTCTTTTTCTTCAGCAGACAGATTGGAAGTGGAAGGGTCAAGCGAAAGAATTAAATAAAGCGATTCCATTCTGCCTATCCCTTTTAACCGTTCATTGAATTTCCGATCGATCTGAATGCCCATTTCTTCTGCAATTTTTTGCCAAGCAAGAAAATGATATTCTGCGGTATCTGTAATAACACCGTCTAGATCATAGATAAAAGCTTTTGGATAAAATGTCATGCCATCCTGTCCTTTCTATCCGTTATTCGCTAGAAGTTGGTAAGTCAGTTCAGCTTTCTTACGCTTTTCCGATCGGCTAATTGATGCGCTACATACAGATGCTGGCCTTTTTGCTTTCCTTCCTTCAACTCTTGCAGCAACTTTGCCGACTTGCTGCCAATTTCAACGAAATCTTGCTGAATGGTTGTCAATGCCGGCTGCGTGTAGCTGCTGAAAACCAAATCATCAAAGCCTGTCACTGAAATGTCCTCCGGTACCGAAAACCCGGCTTCCGCAATCGCTTTCATCACACCGAATGCCATGAGATCGCTGAAACAGAGAAAGGCAGTAGGCTTAGGCATCTTCGATTCCAGCCGTGTTTTCGCTGCATTGAAAGCTTCTTGTTCAGAAAAGTCCGCATAGACGACGTGGTTTTCTTCTAATGCTAAACCGAATTCCCGGTAAGCCTGCTGAACGCCTTTTAACCTTTCGCTATTGACGTAGGTTTCGCGTGTCCCCGCTACGACTACGATATCGCGGTGGCCATTCTTTAATAGATGGTCCGCTATATCCCGGCCCGCTAGTGCATTATCAATCGATACACTTCCGATTAATCCATTTTCAGTTTCGGTCATGATATCAAGCACAACACATGGGATATTGGTATTGATCAATTCTTTATAATAGGGATCATCCGTCCGGATCCCTTGCAGAATCGCCCCTCCAATATTCCGTTCCCGGCAATATTGGAGATAGCTCTGCTGTTTCTGGCTAAGTGAATCGATCAAGTAAATCGATAATTCATAAGGACTCTCAGAAACAGCTTTATACACGCCTTTAAAAATATCAAAGGCATTATTGTCTTTTTCGTTATTGTTCAAAACGCCTGAAGAAATCAGCCCGAACGTCAGCTGTTTTTTCGACGATAAATTCTTCGCGACAATATTAGGCGAATAATCCAGCTCTTTGGCTATCTCTAGTATGCGCTGACGAGTTTCTTCACTGACATCTGCATAATTATTAAAGGTTTTGGAAACCACACTGATCGAAACGCCCGCTTTTTTTGCCACATCTTTAATGGTCGTCAATGATTTTCTCACATCCCAATCGTTTCTAATAATCATCTTCTAAAACTGTTTTCAGCCACTCTTTTGCAAAAGATTCCCTGTTTTATCGAGCTGTGCTTTCGTTTGGACTTTAAGGCTAAACCGGTAAAAAGCAAGGAAAGAGAGATAAGCGCTTAAGCTGCAGATGAAAAATGGGAATAAAAACAGCAATTCAGTCATTCCTGTATAGAGGAGCGACAAGTTGCAAATCACGATGAATCCGCTCATTAAAGGATTGCCGACCGTTATGAAAAAAGCGTTTTTCATGATGTCACGGATACGCATCTGATAATGTGCAGCCAACGAAAAGAAATTGATGGTATAAACAAACAACCCTACTCCGATAACGATAAACACAATTTCCAGCAAACTGCTCTCTGCTTTGAAAAAATAAAAATCAATTATCCAAACGGACCAAAAGCTCTGCAGAATAACTCCAGCGATAAGGCTTTTCCGGTAGCCTTTTTTCAGATAAGAAAAATACGATTTCACAAGTGAACTCTGACCTGTCTGCATTATCCAATCGCGCACCATCGAAAAGACGGCAATCGTGCTTGGCACAGACAATAGCGGAATGAACAGCAGGAGCGGCAACAAATACCAGACGAATCCTGCCTCAAAACTATTTAAATAAATACTGGAAATGATCAATAACACTGGCAGATTGAACAGAAACCACAAAATATTCACCACTGAAAAGCGCATGATCCATTCGGCTGCTGCATATAAAATCCCAGTAAATCCATTGAAATCACGCATTTCTATCCCTCCTTTTCAGCGTATTATTTCACGGCCCCTTCGCCAATCCCTTTGATAATGTGCTTTTGCGCCAAAGCGTAGAAAATGATGACAGGAATGATAGTCAAAGTCAATCCAGCCATAGCTAAATTCCATTGAATCGTAAATTCACCAAAGAAGTAGAATGTCGATAATGGAATCGTCCGCAGGTCCTTATCGATCAAGGTCAAGGACGGCAAGAGGAAGTCATTCCAGATGCTGATGACATTCAAAATCATGACCGTTGCCGTAATCGGTTTCAGCATTGGAAAAATGATACGCCAAAACACACCGAATTTTGAGGCGCCATCAATCGTCGCAGCTTCCTCCAGCGTAATGGGGATTGATTTGATAAAGCCATGATAGAGAAATACCGATAATGCCGAATGGAATCCGATGTTCATGTAGATTAACCCTTCATGAGTGTTGTACATCGGGATATTCAAGTCCTGAGTGATGGTACTGATAAATTGCATCAGCGGCATCATTAAGGTCTGGAATGGAATGAGCATCGTAGCAATAAAGGCCATAAAGATAAATGTGCTTAATTTATTGTTTGTGCGCACGAGCATCCAGGCAGTCATGGAAGACAAAATAACAATGAAGATGACGGAAACGATCGTGACATAAAGCGAATTCACCAACGCATTTAAGAAGTTCATCTTTTCCATCGCTTCTATATAATATTGAAAACTGAAATTCTCAGGCAAAGACAAAGCATTTTCATACAGCTCCTGCCGGTCTTTAAACGAGTTGACGAAGATGATGTAAATCGGAGAAAGGAAAAACAGCGCCAACAAGATCAACAAAATAGATTTAACCCATCCGGAAGCTTGCTTCATTACATCTCCACCTCACGTTTCTTCGTCAAATAAACTTGTGTTAATGTAATCGCAGCTACAATAACAAAGAAAATAATGGCTTTTGCCTGGCCAAATCCATAATTGCCGCTGCCGAAGATTTCGTTGTAAATATTCATCGCGAACAATTCAGTAGCATTTGCCGGCCCCCCGCCTGTCAGCGAAAGGTTGACGTCATAGATTTTAAAAGCGGACGATAAAGTTAAAAACAAGCTGATGGTCAATGCAGGCATCAAAAGCGGCAACGTGATCCTCATAAACCGCTGCCAAGGAGTGGCCCCATCGATTTTAGCTGCTTCTACCACATCATTTGGAATCGCCTGGATTCCTGCAATATAGACAATCATGACATAGCCTGCCATCTGCCACGTAAAGACAAACACAAGCGCATATAAAGCAAATTCAGGATCAATCAGCCAGTTGAAGAAAACATCTGTCAGTCCGGTCAATTCCCCCAGAAACTCAAAAACGTCCAGGAACACGAACTGCCAAATATACCCGAGAATCAATCCGCCGATTAAATAAGGCATAAATAAAAGAGTTCTCGCTGCGTTCGCTGTCCGGATCTTTGACGTAACCAGCAACGCAAATGCGAGGCCTACCGCATTGATGGTGATGACCGACAAAACTGTAAAGAGCGTAGTCAGCCAAGCTGACCGTAAGAATTGATCATCGTCAAACAATTTCCCGAAGTTGTCCAATCCCACAAATTCCATCGGATTGGCTGCAATTCCATCCCACTCGAAGAAGGCATAATAGATGCCGATAATAAAAGGAATGATGACTACGGTCGTAAAAATAAATAGCAACGGCACGACGAACAAGACGAACCATTTTCTTTTGTTTTTATTTGCCACGTCTTTCCCTTCTTTCTAATCTCTGAAATATAAAGAGGAAAATAAGGAATAGTGGACACGCCGAATAGGCGTGCCCAGCTATTCAATGCCTATTTACTGTGCGCCTTGCCATGCCGCATCCATCGCTTCAATGAATTCTTCACCGGACATATCATCTGTAAAGAATTGTTGAGCGACTGGCGTCAAGTCGTTTGGTACGATGTTTGCAGGATATGCACCTTGCGACCATGGAATTGTTTCCCCGCTGTTACTAGCTTCCAATACCGCTTGAGATAATGGATCAAGATCTCCCGCTTCAATATTCGTCATCGCTGGGACAAAGCCAAATTCTTCAACAATATAGCGTTGGCCTGTCTCACTCGTAAACATCCAATTCAAGAAATCATTGGCAGCCTGGATTTCAGCTTCATCTTTTTCACCGTTGACAGCCCAGTTGCTGCCGACGCCGACTGCAAGCTTATCGTTGCCATCAAGCGGGAACGGCAGCATGCCGACTTCGAAATCCATATCGAATTCAGACAGCATTCCCCAGGCCCAGTTTCCTTGATGGATCATGGCTGATTTGCCTGAAGCAAAGTCCCCGATTTGCTGGTCATATGTTACGCTTAGAGGCGTTGGTGTATTTTCTTTGATCGTTTCCATAAACTTACCGAATTCCTGGAATTCCGGTGTTTCAGCCATTGTTACTTCTCCTGCATTCAACTGCTCAATGAATGCATATGGATCTTCCTGCACAGAAAATGGATAGTTGCTCATATGCCCAATCAAGAAATAAGCGTCTTGCGCTAAGCCAAGGCCTGCAATGTCCTCACCTTTGAATTTCTCAAGTGTGCTGGCAAATGACTCATAATCTTGTACATCTTCCGGCTTGACCAGATCTTTGTTGTAAATCAAACCGAATCCTTCTACACCATAAGGAACGCCCACAACTTTGTCGCCCACTTTCAATTCCATATCAGGTGCAATATCGGCTACGTATTCTTCTGAACTTAAATCATAAAGATAAGATTCCAACCGTTCCGCTTCTGTAATATTTTGGATACTGAAAATAGATGGCCCTTGGTTGCTGTTCATCCGGATTTGAAGCTGTTGGAAATAATCGTCTCCGGTTGTTCCTAAGACCTCTACTTCTACGCCTGTTTCATCCGTGTATTCCTGGGCCAATGCTTCCAACTGATCAGAAATTTCAACTTTACTTTGGAAAATTGTGATTTTTTCCCCTGACGAGTCTCCGCCTGAATCTTCTGAGCTTCCGCCGTCATCGTCCCCTCCTCCGCTGCACGCTGCTAAAATCAGCATGACCATCGCCAAAAAAAGTGTACGCAATACTTTTTTCTGGTTTGTCAATGTAAACTCCCCCTTCTAAAAGTTTGGATTACTATAGTAAATAAAATGATGGATCATTTTATAACTACCGATTTAAATTAGCTTGTACTGGAATCTGGATACTATTTTCACATTCGAACATCTGACCGAATGCTTCAAAAGCGACTTTCCCCGGTCCTTCTACGGTTACCGTAAACAAATCTTTTCCAATGGCCAAGTGAAGAATCTGCCCTTGCCACGATATATTGAATTCCATAAAACGCCAATTGCGAGGAATTTTAGGATTGATGCTCAATTGCCCTTGCCTGATGCGAACCCCTGCAAAGCCAAATACGGCTGTTTTCCAAAGGCCGCCGATCGCAGCAGCATGGATTCCATCGTTGGACGTGTCCATCCGCTCACCCAAATCGATTTCGATGCTTTTCTGGAATAAGGAATAAGCGAGATCGCTGTAGCCTATATCATTGGCTAAAATGGCATGGGTGGCGGTGCTAAGAGAAGAATCGTGCAAAGTTCTTGGCTCATAAAAATCAAAATTCGCTTTTTTGATTTCTTCAGGGAATTGCCGGATTCCACTAATGGAAAGCTGCTCCAACAAATACAGCAAAACGAGGACATCCGCTTGCTTGGTTACTTGAAGCTCATTGATTTGCTCCGAATTATAATCGCGGTAGATGGTCCTGACCTTCGCCTGGTTCCTATACTTCGATAAATCGATTTGCTCGAGCCCAAGATATGCATCGTCCTGTGGAATGACTAAATCTTCTTTTCGCGGCTCTGGCAAATATACCTTATCCGCTTTTTCTTGCCATTCACTATAGGCCACTTCCAAATCCAACTTCTCCAATAGCTTTTTGAATAATTCCGGATTGGATTCTTTAGACTCCACGTAATAGCGAATCGCCAATTTCAAGTTGAAATGCGCCATATGGTTGGTAAACGCATTATTATTGACATGTTCTTTATACTCATCCGGCCCGATTACATCGTTTATTTCGTAGCGCTCTTTTAGGCTGTTCCATTCCAAGCGGCTTGCCCAAAATGTTGCAGTATCGAAAACCATTTCGTAGCCGTAGGCATCCATAAATTCCTGGTCTCCGGTCGCCTGTTCATACTGGTAAACTGCAAAAGCGATGTCTGCAGAAATATGGTGTTCAATCAAACCGGACCATATTTTTGATTGTTTGCCTGTGACGACATCAATATCTCCCCATTCCGGGGTCACTTCCCCGTCTTCTGGCCAGGCCATTTCCCACGGGTACATTGCCCCTTTATAACCATGTACAGCCGCTTTTTTCCGGGCTCCTTCTAATCCGAGATACCGATAAACCAAAAGCGACTTGGCTATTTCGGGGTTGGAGAAGATGAAAAAAGGCAAAATAAAGATTTCGGTATCCCAAAAAGCATGGCCTTTGTATCCTTCGCCACTTAACGCTTTTGCCGCAATCCCCATTCGCTCATCGTGTGCAGGGGCCATAATCGTCAAGTGATAGATTGCAAAACGGATGGCTAATTCGTCAATGCCCTTTTCACTATCCACTTTAAAGCCATATAAATTCCAAACTTTTTCTTGCCAAGCTTGCTGATGCAATTCGAACAGCTTTTCATATCCTTTTAAAGCAAACTGTTTTAATTCTTCCATTGCGCCATTTTGCATTTTTGTTAATTCATAGCCGCCACGTAAGTTTTCTTTATCGCGGCTTGTATGTACTGTTGCCAATTTTTCAATCGTCAAGACGTCTTGTTCCTGCAAATCGAATGCATAGTTCAGCCAGACCCTCCGGCGTTCCATGTCCATCTCAGGTTCAATGTCGATTTCTTTGCCGTTCCAATTCACTCGATGAGTCGCTTGATGGATTACATCGATCCCGGATTCGTTGGTCGTTTGTGTTAACTGAAGAAAACGGTTATCGAAAACGCGCCGTTCCCCTTCAAGAAAATGCTGGGATCCCGAATTTGTCATTTGGGCATTGATGCCGGAATCAAAGGCGAACTGAACATCCCCTGATAAACTTTTCACTTCCATTTTAAAGGCAATTAGATGATGATGTTCCAATGAAACAAACCGCCTAAATTTGAAGGATAAAGTTTTGCCTTTCGGGGAAATCCAAACGAAGGATCGGCTTAATTCCGCCGCCTTTAAATTTAATTGCCTAACATAATCGCTTGTCTTTCCCACTTCTAAACTAAAACGTTCTCCATCCACCCGGATATCCAGTCGAACGATGTCCGCAAGATTCGGCAATTCTATTACTTCATTTTGCTCTGAGCGATTGAAAGTTCCATTTATAAAAAAATTTCTTTGCTCCTGCAAATACGGTTCTTCCGTTGATGAGCGAAGTCCCATATACCCATTGCCCAAAGACATGATTGCCTCGCACTTGCCTAATTCACTTTCAGAGAACCCGGTTTCAGAAATTATCCAATTCTCAAGTCCCCCTTCTCCCCTTGAATAATCCAGCATCGAGATGCCCCCTTTATGTAAGCGGTATCATTTTTTACGAAAACGTTTTTGTAAAATAAAAAAATATATACGTTTTATTCCGAGACCCTACAGGACTGTTCGATAAAACGTGATGTTCATTCCCCAGCTTATTGCTTTCTACCCGCATTATAAATCTTAAAATCGAAATAGTCAATCAATTCAAAGTCGGCAGAACGTAAATTTACCTATCTTCTAGACCACTAGTCTTATTCTTTTAAAGCCAAAAGGCGAGCGTTATTGAATACGTTTTTGTTCAACTGCAGCACCGATAGCTACCCCCACAGCAATACCCACACCGACGCCCACTGCCAAATTTCCAAATAATTGCCCAAGAGCTGCTCCAATTGCTACACCTAACGCAACGCCTGCCCCAATAAATGGCTTTTTTTCTTCACCATCGTTTCTACCAGCCATCTTCACCACTCCTTTTATCGCTATAAAGGATTTCCTTTGGCAACATCCGGATTTCTTTCTTCTCCCTCATCATAAAACATCGGCCGTTTAATTCCAAATAAATTGACGGAATAGTGACTCAAAAAAGGAATTGCCCCCCAAAATAATTTGGGACAATTCCTTTAGGCTGCAAAAGCGATCGCATTCGCTTCTACTTTTATTGTGTGATAAAGATTTGTGTATGGTACATACGATAAGCGCCACCTGTATAGGTACCGACACCTGTATGCGTATACACCGGATTCAGAAGATTTTTCTTATGGCCAGGGCTGTTCATCCAAGCATCCACAGCACTTTCTGCAGTCGTATAGCCTGCCACTAAGTTTTCTCCCGCAGCCCGGTAAGAGATTCCCGCTTTCTTCAGCAAATCGGAATACAACCCTAAAGTTGGAGACTCATGCGCAAAATAATTATTATCGACCATATCTTTCGATTTAATCAGTGCAATGTCTTCCACGCCTTCATGAACTTTTAAAGCTTTAGCACCGACTTTTGCTCTTTCTTTATTGATCAACACAACAATTTCATCCATGATCTTTCCGTTGGCTGCTGGAACAGCCGGAACCGCCGGCAATCCATTAGCTGGAGGAGCTTCGTTTAAATCCAGGATTTTTTTGATAAATACCGCCATTTGAACACGCGTCACGTTAGCGTATGTTCCAAAACGATCAATAGCTGTGCCTTCTGTAACCCCATTAGTTACCAATGCATTGATAAAAGGATAGAAGGAATTGTTAACGGACACATCTTTAAAGTTATTTGTTTTATTGCTGGTTCCTTTCAATTCAAAAGCAAGGGCCAGCATTTTAGCCATTTGGCCGCGAGTCGCCGGTTCATATGGATTGAACTTCTTCGCCTTGCTTAGTACACCCATCTCCACTAAAGCTGCAATTTCGGCATAACCGGAAGTTTTTAAAGAGACATCAGAAAATCCAGGGTTTGCATACTCTGTTGTTGGAATATCAAGTGCACGGACAATAAACATGGCACTTTGAGCTCGTGTAACCGCAGCATGCGGTTTAAATGAACCATCCGTATAGCCAAGGATGATTTGTTCATCTGTTAATTCCTTTATTGCCGGGTAAGCCCAATAATTTTCAGAGACGTCTTTAAACTTCGAAGCTGCTTGAACTTCACTTGAAAAAGCCGAAAAAACCAAAACAAAGGCCAGCACCAAAACGCTCAGTGGATAAACTACTTTATTTCTTTTAAAGAATGCAGCCATATTACCTCTCCTTTTTATAATTTTTTTTGATAAAATTGGTATAACAAGGATTAATTTGAAATCCAAATAATAGAAGAAGATAAATAATCGGAAATTTCATACATTTTTTATAAATTCTCTATAAATTAAATTAAAGCAAAAATACCTATTTATTTCGTGTGGGCGTGTGCTAATATAATTATTCAACAGAAATTTAGTTATACAAAATTCAATATTTTCTTGATTTCGAGCTCATTTTTCACTTTTTTTAACTTATTAGGTTTAAAGACACACACCTTGAGGTACAAGTAAATGTTGTACCTCAAAATTAAAGGAGAAATTTAAATGGCAGATGCGTTGCAAAATTCAGTTGAACTAAAAGAATTTTTCCAGGGTTATAAATCCGAATTTGAAAATAAACTTCTTTCAGAAGCAGTAAATGTAAAAGACAAAATTAATGAAATACTTACTATCGGAAATATAGATTTAATTACGAATGCTCACAAACTGGTCGGCTATATCGTCGATGGGCAAGATGAAGATCTGCGTCTATTCGCAAAACAAGAAGGCATCGCCTGGGCCACCCATTCTATCGACCTTGCCTTTAAACTCGAATGGATCCAGGCGATCCGCAGAACACTTTGGACGTTTATCGAGAAATTCGATGAAGAAACAGATAAAGAACTGGCGTCAGATTTCTTTCAGTTAGAAAAAGCCGTCAATACAGGGCTTGATTCATTTTTAAATACATTTTTCATCAATTACTCTACATATAAAGATTCCTTGATTCTTGCCCACCGGCAATTAGTTGAAAACCTTTCAGTTCCGATCATCCCGATCAACTCTTCAGTTTGCATCTTGCCGCTCATTGGAACCATTGACTTTTTCCGCACCAATATTTTAGAAGAAAAAGTCCTTACAGAAATCGGACGTTCCCGCATCCAGACCTTGATCATCGATATGTCGGGAATTGCAGACATGGAAGTCGAAGTCATCCACCATTTGATGAAGATTATTGACGGGACAGCTATGATGGGCTGCAGATCAGTAATAACTGGCCTGCGGGCTGAAGTCGTCCGAAAAATGATTAACCTCGATTTAAAATTCGATCAAAAAACGAAAACGCTCGGAACACTCCAACAAGCATTGAAAGAATATTTGGTTGCTTAAGGTTTTTTAATTTTTGAATGAAATAAATAGATCTCATTTCACATGCGCTTCCTCTTGAAGGAAGTGCATTTTTTTGCGCGGTGCTTTCTTTTGAATAATTGGTAGGCCTTTTAGTTATTTTTATTTTTAGAATTTTGTGAGTATTTACACTTGACTAATTATTTATGAACCATATAAACTATAAAAGAAAACATTTCATAGTATTTTGTACTTACTTATTTCTCTCTCATATATTGCCTTCCACGGGTCTTCATCGAATTCAAATAAAAAGGAGTTCATAGAATATGCCCCAAAAACAAATAATCGTCCAAGAAGCTGTCAACTACTACTTTTTAAAGTCCAAGGATTTCAATGACGAAGACGATTCTCCCACCATCACTCTCTTTTGCCGCCTTTCCCGTGAAACCACTTATTCTGATTTGCTGCATACATATAGCAAAACAGATACATTTTGGGTTGATATTGATGAATTAACATATGAAGATGCCCCGGAAAAATTGAAAGAACTGCCCGATCAAATATTCCGTTACGCGATTTCAGAAGCGGTTTTTAAAGATTTATATAAAATCTCAATGAGCAATCCTAAAGAACTGTATACGATAACACCTTATTCCATTAAGGAAGTATAGGGTTTTTTCACCTAGAATTTCCGGATGTTCTTTTCACAAGAAAGTCTGCCCCTTATTGTTTATAATAAAAGCATCAATTAAACAGGGAGTGGAACAGAATGGAACAGGTGATCCGGCCTTTGAAGCTAGAAGATTATCCTTACTTAAAAGCGATGGAAACCGGAATTGAAGATGATTATGTGGTGCGGATCTTCGAACGGCTTGTAGCAGGGCAGAACCATCTATATGGTTTGTTCATAGGAGAGCATTTGGCAAGCGTTTGCGGCTATACGCTTTTCGGCAAAAGCCATGCAATGATTGGGCGGATCCGCAGCGATGTGCGCTACCGCGGAAAAGACTTAGCGACACAATTAACAAAATACGTACTCAACGTAGCGAAAAATGATGAAACAATCCGATGGGTCGGAGCAAATACACAAGAAGAAAATCTCCCGGCTCGCCGCGTTTTGGAAAAGCTCGGTTTAACTGTTTATTCAGCGGATTACGGAGCTACAGCCCAAGATCTATCCATGCTTGAAAACAACAACGGAATTTGGACGGAAATAAAAGAACTTTCCCTTAAAAAATCCTGGGTGGAGCGCCTTTATATTGAGACCGGTGCTGTATTTCCGTATGAATGCTATTATCCTTTCCCGGCAACTCGTGACCTTTTTACAGACGAAGAGCTTGCGCAATGGGGGTTCTATGAAAATGAAGAAAGGACACGAATCCTTATTACGAAAAAAGACTTTAAAAAACATGATTTCCTGCAGGCCATTTACCCGTGGGACGATATTATGGAACAGCCCGGTTTATGGGAAACCATTTCAGCTGATTACCGGAAACTAGCAGAAGATGCAGAGGGAGAATGCTTTGTCTGGATGGATTTGACGAAGCAAGCGGCACATTCACTCCCTGACAATCATCCTTTCACGCTTTCTTCTCCCTGGATGTTATACGGAACACCTGCAAAAAAAGAGTCTCTCCTATAAAAATTGGAGAGACTCTTTTTCAATGGTTACCACTTTTTGTGTTTCTGCTGCTTCTGCGATTGCTAAAATCACTTTAAGGGCATTTAAAGCATCTTGGCCAGTGACAGGCGGCTTTTGGTCAAGGCGTATGCTTTCGATAAACGCGTCAATGACCCCGGAATTCGTCTGTTTCTCATTGGTTTGCATGTCTTCTAGCTGGTACCTTATTTTCGTATGGTCTTTTGCCAAAATTTCCAGTTGGTATTCATCGTCGCTATAAATTTTAATAATGCCTCCTTCACAATAGATAATGGTGCTATTGTCTTCTTCTCCGTAATGGGTCCACGAAAATGAAGCCGTCCCTAAACATCCTTTGGCTGTTTTTAGGCTGCAGACAATATTATCAGCGACTTCAATTATATTTCCTTGCTCATTGATTTTATGGAGCGATCCTTGGAAGGCGCTCACCTGTTCAATTTCATCATCCAAAAGAAAATGCAGCAAGTCGATTTTATGGATGCCCAGATCACCGCCTACTCCTAAACCCGAGCGCTCTTTCTTAAAAAACCAGGTCGAATTGGTTTTATTGATTCCCCAGGTTTCCGGCCCTGCATGGCCAAAAGTCGTCCGGAAGGTCATCACTTTCCCATACTCCCCGGAAGCGATAATTTCCCTGGCTTTTTTATGGGCTTGAGTAAATCGCTGGTTATGGTCAATCATCAATTTTTTTCCGGACTTCTGTTGGGCTGCAAGGATTTCTGAAGCATTTTCAACAGTCAATGAGATCGGCTTTTCACAAAGGACGTGTTTGCCGCTTAACAAAGCTTTTGTTGAAAAAAGATGATGGTGCTCATTCGATGAGCAATCACTGATGGCTTGGATTTCCGGATCTTCGAACAATTCTTCAACCGTCTTTGCAACCCGCCCTGAAAATTGAGCAGCCAAAATTTCTGCACGTTCAATATTGCGGTCGTAAAAAATGATTTCTTCCACAAACGGATTTGCTTGATATTCAGGTGCATGGCGCATCTTCGTAATCGAGCCGCAGCCGATAATCCCGACTTTCATTCCCATAAAACTGCCCCCTATTCCCTTTTTTGGAACACTACAGCGATAATGATGATCAGGCCTTTCACAAAACCTTGAAGATGCGGAGAGACGTTCATCAAATTCATCATATTATTCAAGATGCCGAGGATCAGAACACCAAATAAAGTACCGATGATTTTCCCCCGGCCGCCAGTCATCCGCGTGCCCCCGATAATAACCGCAGCGATGGCATCCAGTTCATATTGCACGCCTGAACTGGACGAAGAAATGGAATTGAGCCGGGAAGTTTCAATGATCGCTGCGACGCCGACCAGCAAACCCGTAAGTGTATAGACGCCGATCTTGATGCGGTCTACACGGATCGCTGACAGCAAGGCAGCTTTTTCATTGCTTCCTAATGCATAGACATAGCGGCCGAAGCGCATTTTATGCATCAATACATAAACCAATGCCGTCATAGCCAAGAAAATAATGACTGGATAATCGAAAATCCATAAATTATTGTTAGCAATTGCAGTAAATCCGGAAACTTCCCCTGAGACACTGCCGCCTTCAGCAATGTATAAAGCAATCGACCTTGCTGCAGCCATCATGCCGAGGGTTGCAATAAAAGAGGCAATTCTCCCTTTTGCTACCATCAATCCATTAAGAAATCCTACGAATGCTCCCACTAAAAGAGCCGTGAATACCGCAATCAGGATACTGCCGGAAGCATTTAAAGACAAAACCGAAATAACCCCAACCAATGCCAAGACAGAACCGACTGATAAGTCAATGCCGCCAGAGAGCATCACCACAGTCATTCCCATTGCAATAATGCCGATGATGGATACTTGCATCAAGATATTAAGCTGATTGTTCATATCCAAAAATCGTGGGTTCAGAATAGACGATGCGATGAAAATAAGGACAAAAGCGATGATGACGCTATACTCTGACCATAACCAGGCTAGTCGGCTCTTCATCGTCGAAGGTTGGGGTTCGTATTCTTTAATGTTAGCGTTAGTCAATTTTCACAGCCTCCCTTTTTGAACCAGTAGCATATTGCATGATTTCCTCTTCCTCCGCCTCTTCCCCTTTAAAACTGGCTGTAATTTCACCTTGGTACATAACGTGAATGGAGTGGCAGATCCTCATGACTTCCGGAGCTTCTGAAGAAAGAATGATAATCGCTTTCCCCTGTTTCGAAAGTGCAATAATTTCCTGGTAGATTTCTTGTTTTGCACCGATATCAATCCCTTGAGTCGGATTATCAAAAATAAGGATATCGGTTTGCGCTTCCAACCATTTAGCGATAATCACTTTCTGTTGATTGCCCCCACTCAATTTATCGATTGTCACGCGCGGATTATGGACTTTGATATTTAACATCTCTTTATAATGCTGAAATCTCTGCCTTTCAGTCTGCTCTTGAACAAAACCCACTCGTTCAAAATTCCCCATGGCTGACAAGCTCATATTGTGGATGACGCTCAAATCCTTGATAATGCCATTTTCCTTTCGGTCTTTCGGTACAAAACCTAGACCCGCTTTTAACGCCTTTCTTGGATGGTTAAGCTTAACAGAGCAGCCATGGATTTTAATATCTCCCCGATACTTTTTGCGGCATCCGAATAAGCTCTCAAATAATTCCGTTCTTCCATCTCCCGCAAGCCCAGTAAACCCTGCAATTTCTCCTTTGCGAACAGAGAAACTGACATTCCTGAAAAGCCCTTCACTGGATAGATTTTCTACTTGTAAAGCGGTTTCCCCAAAAGGATGAAGATGAAGAAAACGCTCCTGTGAAATTGATTTTCCGACCATCATTCGAGTAATCGTCTCTAAATCCTCTTCTTTCATGCTGCCCGTTCCGACAACTTGTCCGTCCCTCAATACCGTATAGCGGTCGCATACTTCTTTGATTTCCTTCAATTTATGGGAAATATAAATGATGGAAACGCCTTTCTTTTTTAAATTCCTCATCAATTCAAATAAACGATGGACTTCATGTTCAGCCAGTGACGTAGTCGGTTCATCCATAATAATCAGGTTCGAGTTATGCAGCAATGCTTTGGAGATTTCAATCAATTGTTTGTAAGAAGTGTCCAAATTTCGCACATACTCTTTGGGATTTATGTCTACATCCAATTGCGCCATAATATCATGCGTTTCTCTGAGCATTTTCTCTACATTCAAAAAACCTGCACGATTCCTGATTTCCGATCCTAAAAACATATTTTCATAGACCTTTAAATCGGATACCACGTTTAACTCCTGATGTATAAAACTGATTCCTTGTTCCTGGGAGACTCGCGGATTTGTCATTTTCACCATTTTTCCGTTTAACTGAATAATCCCTTGATCCGGTTGATGCACACCGCCAAGGATGTTCATTAAGGTAGATTTCCCGGCTCCGTTTTCGCCAAGCAGCGCATGAATTTCTCCTTTTTCAATATTCAACGAAACATTTTTCAACACGCGGACTCCATTAAATGATTTATCGATAGTTTGCATTGTTAAAAAAGGCTCAGCCGTCATTGCTCCAATTCCCCCTCTTCATCAGAAAAGAAGAAATGCGCCGGGTGCTGCACCGTCCAGCGCATTTCCTGGATTTCAATTAAAATTTCGATTCTGGATCGTAGAATTCATCGACATTTTCTTTTGTTACTTGGGTCGCTTCTTTCACAACCATCGCTTCTGCCGGATCATTTCCTTTTGCAATGTCAGCTGCAATGGAAACTGCATCTTCCACCATAGTTGGAGAGTAGAGGAAAGTCGCCTTCATCAAGCCGTCATTTTGAATATCTTCAAACACTTCCTTAGCACCGCCAGCCCCTGTAACAAATTGGATATCGGTCCGTCCAGCTTCTTTAATGGCTTGCAGAACGCCTAATGCCATTCCATCATCTTGGGTGAAGACAGCATCGATTTCCGGATTTGCCTGGAGAATATTCTGCATGACCTCCAATGATTTTTCTGTCGAGAAATCCCCGCTCTGTGATGCGATGATTTCCATTCCGTCAGCTGCTTCAACAGCTTCTTTGAATCCTGAACCGCGCTGTTCGGTCACCGAACTAGGAGGCCCGGATATTTCGACTACTTTTCCTTTTCCATTCAATTGTTCCACAAAGAATTTACCTGCATTAACCCCAATTCCTTCATTATCACCTTTTACAACAACAGTAGCGGCATCGTTTTCAAGTTCCCGGTCGACAATGACCAAAGGAATTCCAGCATCTTTGATTTTTTGTCCAACAGGTGTGAGTGCGGCTGATTCAATAGGCAGCATGACAATGACGTCTACATCTTGAGCAATGAGATCGTCTACATCGTTCGCTTGCTTATTCGGATCTGCAGCATTGGTCATCACGTATTCAATGCCATCGCTTTCCTGCAACGCTTTTGCTTGTTTTTCAGCACTGTCGATCAAAGCCCCCATCCATCCATGTGTTGCAGAAGGCAATGAAATCCCGATTTTCAAGGTTTCTTCTCCATCATTTTCTGCTCCCTCTCCACTTCCCGAAGCTGGTTCATCGCCACAGGCAGCTAATCCGAAAACAGTTACGAACATCAACAATAAAAGCAGGAATTTCTTCAACATCATCCACCCCTTCATTTTTTCTCATGCTCCCTTTCTTGTAAACGGTTACATTTCATAACCAAGGCCAGCGCTCTATCCCCAATCCAATGTACCGATAGAGCGCTAGTCTTGGCTTTCATCCTGATGTCGATTCTCTGATGATCAATTCATGGTCAAAAATGATACTGTCAATTGGCTTGCCTTGAATCTTATCAATCAACATTTGAGCGGCAGCGATCCCCATCTTGTACATGGGCTGTGCAATCGTCGTAAGTGTAGGATTGGTCATATTGGAAAAATCGATTTTATCGAATCCGATAACAGCAAGATCTCCTGGCACAGAGAGCCCCGATGCGTTTATCTCCTTTAAAGCACCGATCGCCAATAAATCGGAGACGGCGAAAACAGCGGTCGGCCGTTCCTCCAGCGTTAAAATTTTTTTCATCGCCTGTTGGCCGTATTCAAATCCAAGATGTTGTGTATAGTGGATATATTCTTTTCGGACCGGAATGCCGTATTCCGTTAAAGCTCGTTCATATCCCGCCCTCCTTTCTCTCGCATAAAGAAATTTCTCATCTGAATTCATCAAAGCAATTTTTTCATGCCCCATGTGGATAAGATGTCTGACTGCCTGGTAGGAAGCCATTTCATTGTTGATCGTTACATAGGGAATTCCTATCCCTCCTCCGTACTCGCTGCATTGAATAATGGCGTATTTTTCGGCCAATTGCTTTAAAGTTTCGACATTGACTGCCGGGTCCATCGAAATGATGCCATCTGCCATTCTCTTGCGGACAAGGTCAAAGTAAATATTTTCTTTGTCCGGATTTGAATCAGTCTCGCATAAAAGAATATTGTATTGATGATCCAGCGCTGTATTTTCGATTCCTTTAATAATTTCCAAATAAAAAGGATTCGAAATGGTTGGAATTAAGATTAAAATAATTCTGCTTTCTGAATTACGCAGATTTCTGCCAAGCATACTGGGCTCATATCTTAATAATGAAATGGCTTCTTCAACTTTAATGCGTGTTTTTTGCGATACACTATTCTGCCCGTTCAATACTCTTGAAACTGTAGCTGCCGAAACCCCTGCATGTTTAGCTACTTGCTGAATATTCGCCATAGGCATTCCCACTTCCCCTTCGATCACTATCAATGAAATCGATTACATTTTCATCTTAAATTATTCAGAATTATCTGTCAATAACTATTTTATTTCTCTAATTCCCTTGATTTCCTGTAGATTTATCGCTATATTTTGAATGTAACGGATTACATTTCTGCATTTTCTGACTTTAACTAAAAGGAGGGCTTTCTAGTGGATTTAGGAGTTTTTACTGTATTATTTGCGGATAAAAATTTTGATGAAATGCTCAGCTATGTCGCTTCAAAAGGAGTCAAAGCAATCGAACTCGGAACTGGCGGATATCCCGGGGATATACATTGCAAAATGGATGAACTGCTCGGAGATGAAAGCAAGCTGCAGTATTTCAAACGGGCAATCGCAGATCATGGGTTGATGATCAGTGCGTTAAGCTGCCATTCAAACCCGCTTCATCCTCAAAAACTGATTGCTGCCGAAGCAGATGAGACGCTCACAAAAACATTGAAGCTCGCTTCCGAATTGGGCGTTCCAGTAGTCAATACATTCTCTGGCTGCCCGGGAGACCATGAGCACGCACTTTATCCGAACTGGCCTGTAGCGGCTTGGCCACATGATTTCCAAGAAGTATTAAAATGGCAGTGGGAAGAAAAACTGATTCCATATTGGAAGGAAAAAAATGATCTGGCTGAATCGCTCGATGTGAAAATCGGCTTGGAACTCCATGGCGGATTTTCAGTCCATACCCCTGCCACATTGCTTCGCTTAAGGGAAGCTTGTGGACCAGCGATCGGCGCAAACTTAGATCCGAGCCATTTATGGTGGCAAGGAATTGATCCTGTTGAAGCAATCAAGATTTTAGGCAAAGAAAATGCCATCCATCACTTTCATGCGAAAGACACCATGATTGACCAGCCGAATACGAATCGCAACGGTGTGACAGATATGACCGATTACGCCAATATGCAAGACCGCTCCTGGTATTTCAGAACGGTGGGGTTTGGCCATGACCAAAAAACATGGGCAGACATCATCAGTGCTCTGCGCTTATACGGCTACGATTATGTCGTCAGCATCGAACACGAAGACGGCTTGATGTCCATCGATGAAGGTTTCACAAAAGCGGTTGAGAATTTAAAGCCTGTTTTGGTCAAAGAGTCTGTCGGACAAATGTGGTGGGCCTAAACTGCAGAAAACAAATAGGCATTAGAGAAAGAATGAATCTTTCTCTAATGCCTATTTAAAGTGAACCGATACTACTTTCACCTCATAACGCTGCCCCCGGAAATCTTGAGCGATTCGCCGACTATATTCGGCGCGGCGTCTGTTAAAAGGAAGACGATGACATTCGCGACTTCCTGCGGCGTCGAAAGCTGTCCGGAAGGGATGCTTTTTTTCGCTTCCTCCATTCCTTCTTCAAAAGAGATCCCTTTCTTATCTGCTTTTTTCCGGATGCTGTTCCAAGCCATTTCGGTATCGACATATCCGGGACATACTGCATTAACGCGAATATTATGTTCAATCGCTTCCACAGCCATGGATTGGGTCCATCCAACTACCGCAAATTTACTGGCAGCATATGCGGAATTGCCATGGGTCCCACGCAGGCCGGATAAAGAAGCAAGATTGACGATATCGCCTTCTTTCCGCTCGAGCATGCGCTTATATACCAATTGGGTCAGAAGCAAGGTCGATTTAAAGTTCAAATTCATCACCTGCTCTAAAGTTTCCCCATCGAGCGCTTCTACGACATTGCCTCCCCCTACTCCTGCAGAATTTACCAGCCCATTGATAAACCCGAGCTTTTCTTCTGCCGCTGCCACCAATTCTTCACGGCTTTTGGACTCTGCTAGATCTGCGGGCATGAAAAAAAGATTCTTTTCATCTGTCAGCTGCAACAGCTCTTCTTTCAATTTCTGCAGCTTTTCTTCGTTTCTTCCCGTTGCCGTAATTTTCGCTCCCATCGATGCAGCGATTTTTGCAGTTTCGTATCCAATTCCTCCTGTTGCTCCAGTTATGAGAATATGTTTATGCGCTAACGCTTCATTAGAAAAAATACTCATAGGCTGCCTCCTTCATTTTGCTTCTGCTCCTCTTTTTCCTTTTTCAACCTTGCTCAAACTTTGTCGTTGTGCCAGCGAGAAAGATCAGGTTTGAAAATCTTTCATATAGGTAAAGAATGACTAAGATTGATAAAGGTGGGATGAATATGAATATACGCATGTCTTGTATGGGGAGCCTTATCGTTTCGATTATCCTATCCATCATTTTGACGGTTTTGATCAACTTAATTTTCCTATAAACCGAAAAGCTTCTAAGGGATCCAGTCCCCTAGAAGCTTTTCTTCTGTTTTGTCTTATTCGTTTTCCAGCATTTTGACCGCTTCTTCTAATTCCTCTTTTTCTTCTCCTGAAATTTCAGGGAATTGAGGATTTATTTTTTCCAGAAGTTCGATCATGACTTCCGTAATAATGTATCTTGAAAATTCTTCATTATCCGCTGGCAGGATGTACCAAGGAGCAAATTCAGTCGATGTCTTATTTAATAAGTCTTCGAATATCTCCTGATAGCCATCCCAATGCTGCCGCTCTTTCACATCATTGAACGAGAATTCCCAGTTCTTTTCCGGATCTTTCATCCGCTTCAATAATCTTTTCTTTTGCTCGTCTTTGGAGACATTAAAGAAGAATTTAACGACCGGGAATCCATTCTCCA
Source organism: Planococcus alkaliphilus (assembly GCF_057031095.1). Classification (NCBI taxonomy): domain Bacteria; kingdom Bacillati; phylum Bacillota; class Bacilli; order Caryophanales; family Caryophanaceae; genus Planococcus; species Planococcus alkaliphilus. Next base: position 897,011 of record NZ_CM168060.1, on the reverse strand, counting down.
CCAAATATTGTTCAAAGTTATTTATTTGGCGATAACGCAAATCCCAGATCTGTTCATCAATCAACTCATCCGGCAGTGGTGTTTCCCCTAATAAGTCATGGACGCGAGGCGCAATGACCTCTTCATAATAGGAACGGTTGAAAATGCCGATTTGCCCTCTTTCCGGGAGCCCTTTTTGAAACCTGCGCAAATAATCCATTTTCAGTTCGGCTTCACTCGGCTTTTTAAAGGATGTTGTCTTAAGCCCCTGAGCAGTCAAATTTGAAAAAAGATAAGTGATGGCTTCATCTTTCCCTGCAGCATCCATCGCTTGAAGCACCACGACAATCCCTTTTTCCTCTTCGGCAAGGAGTTTCGTGTGCAATTGTTTTAGCCGTTCTACGCGTTCAGGCATCTTTTCATTTATTGATTCATCGCCAATGGCTTTATGGTCCTCGGCTGTGCCGTAATTTTCAAGTTTTACACGTTCCTCTTTTTTTACTAAGTATTTACTTGTATCCATACTGGTCCTCCTTCTTTGTATCTGCAAAGTTTTGTGCGACCGTTCTTTCTACAGTACCCAGCAGCCATTTACAGCAAACGAGGCGGACTGCCTAATTTATGTCCATTGCTTGTCTAGCACAGCATACTCACTTTCGCTATACTTATCTTATAGAATCGCACGTGATGCAAGGAGCTGTATTATGAAAGAAACCCATCTGGACAACCCGTTTAAAAAACCATTCAGCACCCTTCAAGAGTTAGCCGACAGCGTGAAAGAGGTATTGGATTGTCCCGCCACAATTGAAGACGCCAATCATCGTTTACTGGCTTATAGCTCGCATGAAGACGCCACGGATTCTGCCAGAATCGGCACTATCATGAGCCAGCGTGTCCCGGAAAAAGTCATTAACCGTCTATGGAAAGAACGGATTATTCCTAAGTTGATGAATATGGATGCCGCTTTGCGGATTCCTGAAATTGCAGAAATCGGATTGCGTGATCGAGTCGCGATTGCAATTCGCAGAAATACAGAAGTGCTCGGCTATATTTGGGCACTCGAGAAAAATGACCGATTATCCGATGAAGAATTAGCGCTTTTAAAAGATGCAGCCGCTGCCGCTTTGCCGCTCCTATTGAAGCTCCACCGCCAGCGGAAAGAGAAAGAGGAAAACTACCAGGATTTCTTTTGGCAATTGTTGACGGGGCAATTCAAGTCAGGCGAAGATATCCAAAAGAAATTCGCTCAATTGCATTTGAAGATGCCGGCTCGATACGCGGTTCTTGTCTTTCAATTTGAAGAAGAAATCAGCCGCAAGATCGAGGAGAACATCTCGTATTTGATTACGACAAGCCAAAAGATTACGAACCATTTTATGGTGGTGATGCGAAATGAGGTCATTTTAATCGCCTCGCCCCACCCCACGCAGCCGGATGAAAAAGTATTCAACGATTTCATTTCTTTTTTCATCTCAGCGATGAATAACCGTTTTGCGGTCAATGGCATCAAGGGCAGCTCAGGAACCGTCTATAAAGACTTTGAGAAAGCAGAAACCAGTTACCAGGAAGCGTTAAAAGTCCTTCAGTTGAGGGCCTACTTCCCTGATGATCTGGCAGAAGCCACCCATTACCATCAACTCGGCATATTCAAATACTTCGATGCCATTATCGAAGAAAAAAGGTCCAGCCATTACGAACATCCCGCTATCGCGCTGCTCGAACAATACGACAAGCACAATAAAACAAATTTGCTCGCTTCCCTGGAGATTTTTATCCAGCAGGACAGCAATGTCCATGAAGCCGCGAAAAAGATGTTTATCCACACGAATACGATGAGCTACCGATTAAAAAGAATAGCTGAAATCAGCCAATTGAATCTTAAAAGTATACATGAAAAAATGGCGGTATTCTTGGATTTAAAAATTCGCCAATGGGAGAAGCAAAATCGTTTGTGATTTTTCACAAATCAGAGCTTTTGGTTTTTTCATTTAACACAAAGTAAAACTCCTTTTTACCCCCTATAATGGATTTTACACGCACAACATTATTTCAAGGGGGAACAAGAAATGATTATTGGCATTCCAAAAGAAATCAAAAATAACGAAAACCGAGTAGCGATCACGCCTGCAGGAGTGGACGCTTTTCTTAGAGATGGACATACGGTCCTAGTTGAAACACAAGCAGGAATGGGAAGCTCATTTACAGACCAGGATTACATCGATGCTGGAGCAAAAATCGTTGCCACTGCTAAAGAAGCTTGGGCGGCGGAAATGGTCATGAAAGTAAAAGAGCCGATTGCTTCTGAATTCGCATACTTCCGTGAAGGCTTGATCTTATTCACTTATCTTCATCTTGCTGCAGAACCGGAATTGGCGAAAGAATTGGCTGACAAGCACGTGATTGCAATCGCATATGAAACCGTTTCTGTAAACCGGACTCTTCCTCTATTGACTCCAATGAGTGAAGTGGCTGGACGCATGGCTGCACAAGTCGGCGCTCAATTCCTTGAGAAAATCTACGGCGGACAAGGCATCCTATTATCTGGAGTTCCAGGCGTACAACGCGGCAAAGTAACAATCGTCGGCGGCGGTGTGGCTGGTACGAATGCGGCGAAAATGGCTGTCGGCCTTGGTGCACAAGTAACAGTCCTTGACTTGAATCCGGAACGCCTTCGCCAATTGGATGACATCTTTGGAAACGATGTAACTACGTTAATCTCGAATCCGTTCAATATTGCAGAATCCGTACGCGAAGCTGATTTGGTCATCGGCGCTGTTTTAATTCCGGGTGCAAAAGCGCCTAAATTAGTGACAGAAGAAATGGTCAAATCGATGAAGCCTGGAGCTGTCGTGGTAGATATCGCTATTGACCAAGGCGGAATTTTTGAAACTTCCGACCGCATTACGACTCATGATGACCCGACTTACGTAAAACACGGAGTGGTGCATTATGCGGTAGCGAACATGCCGGGAGCTGTTCCAAGAACATCGACGATCGCTTTGACGAACGTCACAATGACATATGCTTTGCAGATCGCTAACAAAGGCGTTAAAAACGCCATCCTTTCAAACCCTGCTTTGAAACTTGGCCTTAACACAGCAAATGGCAGCATCACGTATGAAGCAGTTGCAAAAGATTTAGGCTACGAGTACACATCAGCAGAAGAAGCGCTTGAGAAAATCGCAGCGTTGAACTAAGCAAAAAACCCCCTCGCATTATCCATTATTTCTGGATAATGCGAGGGGGTTTTTAGTTTATTGTTACGGTCCGTAAATATCTTTTTCTGAATGGAAGCCGTCAGCGATAACGGTATCTTCCAAATTGGTTTCATCTACTCTTAAAGGGTATAAAAACACTGCCGGCACTTCTGCTTTCCCGTTATGGACTTTCCGATTGACCGCCACTTCCTCTCCTTTTGCGAGTGCTACGACCAATTCAGCCGTTTCTTTCGCCAATGTCTTGATCGGTTTGTAGACGGTCATTGTCTGGGTGCCTTGTACGAGCCGTTGAATCCCCGCAAGTTCTGCATCTTGCCCCGCAACCGGAATTTCTCCAGCCAGGCCATAGGCTTCCAGCGCTTCGATGGCGCCGCCTGCCGTTGCATCATTTGCCGCGATGACGGCATCGACCTTTCCACCGTTAGCGGATAAAGCCGCCGCCATATTTTCCTTTGCATTTTCCGGAGCCCAGTCCTGAGTCCATTGATCATAGACAATTTTTATATCGCCTTTATCTATCAATGGCTGCAATACATTATAAACCCCTTTTTTCATCAAATGGGCATTGTTATCTGTTTCTGCCCCGCCTAGATAGACGTAATTTCCTTTCGGCGCTTCTTCTAGCATGGCTTTCGCTTGGAGCTCTCCCACTTTTTCATTATCAAAAGAAATATACAGATCAATTTCAGCATTTTTTACGAGCCGGTCATAGGCAACGACTTTGATGCCCGCTTGGTGTGCTTTATTGACCACTGCTGCTGTGGCCTCCGCATTATGTGGAACAATAACCAGCAAGTCGACCCCTTCGCTGATCAGTTTTTCAGCCTGTAAGATCTGCAGGGCATCATTGCCGTTTGCTGCTAAGATTTCCACTTCTGCTCCGAGCTCTTCTACAGATTCCTTAAATAGATCCCGGTCCTTCAACCAACGCTCTTCTAGCAGCGTATCCATCGAAAATCCGATTTTAATCGGCTGTTCAACCGGCTTTATCTGATCAGATTCTTCCACCGGCATTTCCTTTTCTGCCAAGAGCTCTTCTTCCGGCGTCTCTTCCACACAAGCAGAAACGCACACCATACACAAAACCGACAAGAGAAAAAGGGACAGCACTTGATAAATGGACAGCTTCATCGATTTCTCTCCTTAAAATCAGCTCTTTGTTGCCGCTAACCCTTTTTTCCCGAATAACGATTTACGGTATTCTTTCGGTGAAACGGCTGTGTTTTTCTTAAACACCTTACTGAAATAATTCGGTTCGTGGTACCCCACTTCAAAAGTGATTTCCTTGATGCTTTTCTCGGGATCCGCCAAAAGTTTCTTCGCTTTATCAATCCGGCATTCCGTCAAAAAATCGATATAATTGATGCCTAATTTTTCTTTGAACATTTTACTGATGTAAATTGGGCTCAATCCTACTCTTTGGCCTAAGACGTCCAAAGAAATGTCTTCATTCGAATGCTCGCTGATGTAGACCTTGATCTGCTGAATGGCATCCGCTTCCAGCTTCCCATAATGTTTTGTATAGGATTCTTTCATGCGGTCCAGCAAATAGCTGGTTTCTGACCGCAGCTGCCGGCAATCTTGCGCCTGGAAAGAATACAGCGGCGTGTCTGTCTCAACTCCCACTTCGCTCATGACCCGTGAAATGACCCACATCAGTTCCAACACCCGCTGTTGAATTTGCAGAAGGTCCGCTCCCCCGTTCTCATAGACTTGAATGAGATCGAGTGCATAATAGCTGACATCTTCCCATTGCCCTAGACGGATATGGTCAAACAGCTTCTTCTCGCCGTGTTTCGCCAATTGAGGGCTAAACCCATCACTTAGAATCGGCACATCCGAATAAAACCGGTATTTGACCGGCAATGTAGAATCCATGGTCGCAATCAGCGACTCCTGATAGGATTGGCGTATTTGGTCCAGCGAACCGCAAACTTGTCCAATTCCGATAAACCACCCGGCTTCTGCTTCTGTTTTCCGCAAAGACAGGATTTCCTGAGCCAATGAAATCGCTTGAGAACGGTACGATTTCTCCGGTTCCCTAAATACGATAATCGGAAGCTGCCTGCCGTATAATGCCCCAACCCATCCGCTTTTCGTCATTCTCACTTTTTCTTTAATTGCTGAATATTGATCTCCCGATCCGGCAGGCAATAAAACACTCATGACAAATTTTTCATTGGTTGACCGTATATCGAGCATTTCAACAAGCATATCCAAATGCACTTCATGGACATGGTCAAATAATAATTGCGTAACCACATCCGTTTCAACCAGTGTCAAAGCTTGCTGCATGGCATTTTGTTGAAATTCGCTCGTGGCCATGACTTTTCGCTCTTCTTCTGTTTGGGCAAGCACTTTTCCGACCGTTGCTACAATTTCACTGGCTTTGCTCGGTTTTAAAAGATAGTCTTTGACGCCCAGTTTGATGGCTTGACGTGCATAATCGAAGGTATCAAAAGCTGTAACCATGACAAACTTCATGGAAGGATATTTTCCGCTGATGATTTCAATGGCTTCCAATCCACCCATTCCCGGCATTTTAATGTCCATTAAGATCAAATCCGGATGAAACTCTTCTGCCAACCGAACCGCTTCGCTGCCATTTTTCGCTTGTTCAATCGCCAATTCCGGATAAGCCCTCGACAAAATCGCTTCAAGTCCTTCTCGTTCAATCTGCTCATCGTCGACAATCAAAAGCTTAGCCATACTGTTTTTCCTCCCCCATTTTTGGCAAAGTCATGATTACTTTCGTCCCCTTGCCCTCTTCACTTTCGATGCCCAGAACGTTTTCAGCACGATAGAAAATCCGCAGACGCTGAACGACATTGGCAAAGCCAATTCCTGTAGAATGTCCTTCAGCCGGCACTTTTTGTCCACCTAACAGCTGATTGATCTTTTCATGCGACATGCCCTTTCCATCGTCTTCAATTTCAATAATGACTGCATTTCCTTTATCAATGACCCGGAACCATATATGTCCCCCGTCTTCTTCGGGTTCAATGGCATGGATGACAGCGTTTTCAATAATCGGCTGCAAAGTAAGCCCTGGAATCTTCACATTCAAACAAGATTCATCCACTTCCATATGGACATTTAAACGATCGGTGAAGCGGGCTTGCTGAATTTCGATGTATTGCTTTAACACAATCAGCTCTTCGTAAAGCGTTACTGGCCGGTCTAAGCGCTTTAAATTGTAGCGAAGCAGCCCTGCAACACTCACAAGCAAATCGCTGGTTTCCTCGGCTCCTTCCAAATACGCTTTTTTCGATAAGATATTCAAGGTATTAAATAGGAAATGAGGGTTGATCTGGCTTTGCAGCCCCAATAGCTGGCTTTCCTGCAATAAAAGCTTATTTTGCTGTAATTCCCGCTCCAATTGCGCTTTTTCTTGAATTTCGATGATGAGATTATTGATATTGATGCGCATACGGTCAAACGTTTGGGCCAAGAAAGATATCTCATCATTGGAATCCACTTTAATCTCCAGATCAAATCGGCCTTTCGATAATTCGTTTGCCGATTGAGTCAGCATTTGAACCGGCTTCGTGATGCTGATGGAAAACCAATAAGTCAAAAGCAGGAGCACGAACGTAATCAGCAAAAGCAGCCAAATGCCGAGCTGCTTCAACTCTTCGGATTGTTCAATAATGCTTCGATAAAAGCGTTCGTAAGTTTTTAGCTCCGTATCAATGATCGTCAAAGTCATCTCTGAGATATATGTGGAAATGCGGGTGGCTTCCGAAAATTCCTCATTTGATCCTTCTGCTTCTTGCTCGGACTGCAGCATCATGGAGCGGTCTGTCGTTTCAACTAAACTCTCTAAAAGATTTGTATAATTTGTCAGCGCAAATTCATTTTCTTCGTTGCGCAAATCAAAAATTTCATCTTTCGCTTCATGGATCTGTTTTTTGCTGGCATCCAGCTTTTCCAGATTGTCAGGTGTTGGCTTGATCAAATAATTATTTAAATCGGTCACCAGCTGTTGGCTGATAACCGTCACTTCATTCAAACTTAAATAGCGCTGAAGCACATCATTGTATTGGCTTTGCGTCTTTTGGTTGTAGTAAGTCAAAGTGATCCAGATAGCCGACATGATAAACAAAACGACGAGTGCGAGCATCCAAACTTTTTTCTGTATTTTATTCATCGCTGATCCTTCACTTTCAACATGCGGATATCGGTAAGGTAGCCGTCCATATCAAGCGGCATGGCTTCATCCTTTAGCCAGTTCATCATTAAACTGACACTGGTTCGCCCCATAGTATCCGGTGCTTGCTTAATGATGCCGTCCAATTTTTCTTGTTCGAATAACGCCAAAGACTCCGGTCCGTCATCAAACGAGTAAATATAATAAGGCTCCACTTGAGAACGCTTGCTTATTTCCTGGATCATCGGCGATGCAAAATCGGCGTTTAAAGCGATAAACCCATCTAAATCTGGGGACTCATTTAAAATTTGCTGTGTTTTTGCAAGTATATCTTTTCGCACTTCCGTTGTTTCAGAAAAGATCAAATCGATACCAACATAAGCATCGAGCACAGAACGAAGCCCTTCAAGCCGCTGGTCTTGATAGTATTCATGGCGCATATTGGCCATCACCACTACCTTGCCGGCATTGCCCATATCCGATACCAATTGCTCTGCAATCATTTTGCCGGCCAAGAACTGATCGGACCCCACATAGGTTTTCCGCAGGCTTTTTTCCTTCGGCACATCGTTTGCGACTGTAATAATGGGGATTCCATGGAAAGACGCTTTGACTTTCGTCAAATCATTGAATTCTTCGGAATCCGATCCTTGCACAATAATTCCATCCACTTTTGAATAAAGAGCGACTTCAATTTTCTCCAAAAAATCTTCCTGGTTATTGCCGTAGCTTCCCCATACCTCCAGGTCTGCCCCTTCTTTTTCCGCTTGTTCGAGAGCGCCTTTTGCAATTTGATCCCAGAATGGTGTATCCAAATTTTTAGTGATTAAAATGAGGCGCGGTTTGCCTTCCGCCGACCCAGCGGCGGCCGGCAATTGCCCGTTTGTACGAAAAACTTTTTCCGCTGACAACAAGGTGAAATAACATAAGACGATGCATAAGAGACCGATTACAGCCAAGCCGAATTTTCGCACGGGAAATATCCCCTTTTTTGAATAGTCAATAATTTTTATCATACCACATAAGAAATGATGCACAATACTCGGTTTTCTTCTAAATAGACGAGGCGATAGATGGCAAAAAGAGGGGCTTTTAAAGCCCCTCTTAAAAGTTAACCTCGTTTTCTGCGCGTCATGACATCGAAGATGACGGCAGCTGCTAAAACACCGCCGCGGATAATGTATTGATACGAAATACCGACACCGAGCAAGTTCATGCCGTTAGTCAGAGAAGCCATAACGATGGCACCGATGATCGCACCGGTGACTTTCCCGACACCCCCGGCTGAGGAAACACCGCCTACATAAGCTGCCGCGATGGCATCAAGTTCAAATAGCGTACCAGCTGTAGTTGTAGCCGATTGAAGCCTTGATGTAAACAGGATTCCGGACAAAGCAGCGAGCATCCCCATCGAACCGAAGACGATGTACGTAATTTTCTTTACATTGATCCCGCTTAAATGCGCTGCTTCAGGATTGCTTCCGACCGCATAAATATGGCGGCCAAGCACTGTCTTCGTCGTCATGAAATGGTAGATGATTACAACGACCAGCATGATCACGACCGTCCAGGAGAAGCCATTATATCCTGCTAAGATCCAGGTGATATAAGCGATGACCGCTGAAACTAAAATGAGTTTTAAAGCGAAGATGCCTTTTGACGGCACATCAAATTTATATTTCACTTTATTGCGCCGATTGGAGAATTCGCTGTATACATACAGCAAAACACCGATTAATCCGACGATCAGCGAAAGAAGATGCAGTCCATTCACTTCCATAAGTGAAGGGATAAATCCGTTCCCGAGGGCATTGAATTTATCATCGTTGACAATGATTGTTCCCGTCTGTTCTGTAACCCGCAGCAAAGCGCCTCGGAAAATGAGCATCGCAGCTAAAGTCGCAACAAAAGCCGGAATGCCGAGCTGGGCGATGAGAAATCCATTGAACAATCCAGCAACGATCCCGAAGATCAAAATGGCCGGTACCGTGATATAAACCGATACCCCCATCTGCGTCAGGAAAATGGCTGCGATTGCGCCGAGAAATCCGGCGGCAAAACCGACAGATAAATCGATATGCCGGATAACGATGACCAATGTCATCCCGACTGCCAGTACGGCAATGTATCCAGCAGAATCCAATAAGTTACTGATATTCCGCGACGACATGAAGAGACCATCCGTCATGATGGTAAAGGTCAGCAAAATGACCACAAGCGCGATATACATTCCATAATCACGGATATTATCTTTAATTAATGTTTTAACTTCTGTAATAAACCCCACTGGCTCTACCTCCTAATGCGTTGCAAGTTGCATTATTTTTTCTTGGCTCGCTTCTTCAATGGCCATTTCGCCTTTGATCCGCCCTTCGCCCATTACATAAACCCGGTCGCTCATGCCAAGCACTTCTCCAAGCTCTGAAGAAATCATGATGATGCTCAAGCCTTCATTGATCATCTGATTCATGATGGTGTATATTTCAAACTTCGCGCCGACATCGATTCCGCGCGTCGGTTCATCCAGGATCAATAATTTCGGGCCGACAAACAGCCATTTTCCAAGTGATACTTTCTGCTGGTTTCCGCCGCTTAAATTCCCGACATTTTGTTCGACAGAAGAAGCTTTGATATTGATGGATTTTTTGTATTCTGTCGCTACTTTGATTTCTTCGTTGCCGTTTAAAATACCGTTTGAAGAAATACCTTTTAAGTTTGCTGCTGATACATTGCTCTTAATATCTTGGAGCAGGAAAAGCCCGTTGCCTTTACGGTCTTCGGTGACGTAAGCAATGCCTGCCTTAATCGCATCTTTTGTGTGGGTAAACTTGCGCTTCTTCCCATTCAGCAAAAGGTCGCCTTGAACTTTATACGATTTCGGATTGCCGAAAATACTCAAGGCTAGTTCAGTTCGCCCCGCACCCATTAACCCGGCAATGCCGACAATTTCCCCTTTTTTAATATGGAAATCCACATCTTTTACCACTTCGCGGCCCAATTCCACATCAAAAGCGCTCCAATTGTGCAATTCCAAAATCTTATCGCCGATATTCTTATTCGGCCGTTTCGGATAAATGTCTTTAATCTCGCGTCCTACCATGTTTTGAATAATGATGCTTTCTGAAATCGGTCCGTCTGCAGCATCCAGCGTACAAATTGTTTGTCCATCTCGCAGGACGGTCGCTTTATCGGCAATAGAGATGACTTCTTTCAGCTTATGCGAAATCATGATGCACGTGATGCCTTCCTGTTTCAGGCCTTTTAATAATTCCAATAAATTCTCACTATCGTCTTCATTCAAAGCGGCAGTCGGTTCATCCAAGATCAGCAATTTAACCTCTTTGCTCAAGGCTTTTGCAATTTCAACCAATTGCTGTCTGCCGACGCTTAAATCCTTTACCAAAGTTTCTGGATTCACTTTTAAATTTACTTTTTTCAACATTTTTTGGGCTTCAACGACAGTTTGGTTCCAATCTACGAACGCCCCTCGCTTTACTTCGTTGCCAGCAAATATATTTTCATATACTGTCAAATCCGGGAATAAAGCCAGTTCCTGATGGATAATGGAAATGCCCGCTTTTACACTATCGCTGATATTGCTGAACTTCTGGACTTCTCCTTCGTAGATAATATCCCCATCATAATTCCCGTGAGGATAGACCCCGCTGAGTACTTTCATAAGCGTCGATTTGCCGGCTCCGTTCTCACCGATCAAGCAATGGATTTCTCCTTTTTTCACTTTGAAATTTACGTTGCTGAGTGCTTTAACTCCTGTAAACTCCTTGGAAATCCCTTTCATTTCCAAAATATATTCGCTCATTGATAATCCTCCTTTAAGCAAACAATTAGCAGAAAGGCGAAATAGTGATAGATGGCTCTATCACTATTTCGCTGTTGCCTTTTCAATTCTATTCAAGCCCCGTGAATTCGCTTGCTTCGTAGTACTCGGAATCGATCAGTTCTTGTTTCACATTTTCTTTATCGACAACGATAACATCTGTTTGCTTCGCTTTAATATCAGCTGTTCCGTTATTATAAGAACCCGTTGTTTCTGGAGTTCCATCGTCAAGAACTGTAACAGCCATGTCGATTGCATCTTTTACAAGTGTGCGGACGTCTTTGAAAACGGTCATCGATTGCTTTTCATCAATTACGTATTGAATAGACGCTTTTTCTGCATCCTGTCCCGTAATCGTGTAATTTGTGATGTCTCCATCAGAAGAGAAAACATCCGCAATCGAACGTGCTGTTCCATCGTTCGGCGCTAAGATGGATACATCGCCTTTCATATCAGCAGCTACACCCGTTAAATGAGTTTGTGCTTTGTTCTTCGCTTCATTTGGATCCCAGTTTGTCGTCACTTGTCCAAGAATTTTACTCAATTGGTCGCGCGATAATTCCGCTGTATCTTTTAATGCTTCCGCTTCGCTTGAGTTGGCAATCTTAAATGTGCCATCTGCAATTTTCGGCTGCAATACGCTCCAAGCGCCTTGGAAGAATAAGAAAGCATTGTTATCAGAAGAAGCTCCTGCATACAGGTACAAAGGAACACCTGAGCCTTCAGCGTTGTCGATCAAGTACTGCCCTTGTGCAGCACCTACTGCCAAGCTGTCGAATGTTACATAATAATCTACTGCATCTGTATCTGTGATCAATCGGTCATAAGCGATGACTGTCACATCGTCTTTTTTAGCCGATTCAACCGCTGCTGCAGCCGCTGCCCCGTCGTGCGGGCTGATGATCAATACCTTAATCCCTTTATTCAATAAAATATCAACATTCTCTTTTTCTTTTGCAGACGATCCTTGGCTGAAGAGAATTTCAGTTGAATAATCTGTTTCTGCCAATGCATCTTTGAAACGCTGCTCATCCTGAACCCATCTTGGTTCATCTTTTGTCGGCAAGACGATCCCAACGTCTACTTGTCCGTTGCTGCTTCCACCGCTGCCTGAATCTCCGCCTTCATCACTGCAAGCTGCAGTAATCAATGCAAATATCATTAAGACAAGAAATAATGTAAACTTTTTCCCCTTAGTTTTCATTGCCATTCCCCTTTCAATCTTTTGTTCGTCTTCTTTTTCAGTATAGCTAGGAAACAAAACGATGTAAGCGCTATCACTAGCACTCTTTTAATTTCATCTATACTTTTTCAATGTTCGAAAAACAAATGAAGAAATAGTCCAGAAAAAACAAAAAAAACCGAGAGTTTCCTCTCGGTTTTACGCTGAATCTGTTTTCACTCCATTTCCAGGAGCCGCTGGTATTGCCATTTCCGTTCTTCTGCCACTGCATCTTCGCTGAAATCTTTTGCAAAAGCGACTGATTTGACCGCATAGGTGGAAGCATGGATGGCGTGCTCGGCCATATGGGCAGTTGACACTGCTTGTCCGGCAGCTCTCGCTGCTGACGCGGCCGCCTCATCTTCCGTCTCTCTTGCTGCAGCATGGGCTTCGAATGCTGCTTTGCGTGCTTCCCTTACTTTCACTTCGCCTTTTGTCCATAAATGAGCTGCTTCTATGGCTTTATGCAGACGCTGATCTTTCGGAAATAAATTCTCATAATAGGAAAGCACATGCTCCGCACAATCAGCTGCCCAGCGCACCGCTGTAAAATGATCGATTTTCCCTAGCTGTTCTTCAATTTTTTCTTTGATGTCGGAATCTACAAAGTGTTGCGATGCCATTTTCACACCGGTCCTTTCTGGATTATGGTTTAAAGCTTATTTTCCAATGGAGAAAATTCAATGTGATATCGTTTTTTCCACGGCGACTCTGTTTCTTTAAGAGTTCTTCCCTTCTTTATACCTTATCCTTTAGGCTCTAAAACTAAATCTCTCTGTCGAAAAGGTTTTTGTCTCCTTTAAAAGAGGTAAGGAGGAAGACAACAGATGATTTGAAAGTTAATGCTGCGGAGGGATTCTGATGTTTTTTTTTGATTACATCATTTACGTTATACTGTCCATTTCCAAAATCTTTTTATTCAGCTCTTTAAGCGGAACTGAATTCGAATTTGGCTTTTTCCTCTTGAATCTCGCCACTGTCCTGATTCTCTCCTGCTGGACCTTGCTATTGAAAGCAAAAACAAGGCAATGGATCTTTCTGTTTCTGCTCTTTCTCCACAGCACCTTATTGATTTCCGACTTATGGTATTACCGCTATTTTGAAGATTTCCTCTCCATCTCATTGCTGTCTGATATCACTCAAATCAATGATGTCGGCGGTGGATTTTTAACGCTGATCCAAGCCACTGACTTTTTCTTTTTTGCAGACTTGCTCTTATTTGGCGCAGTCATTTGGTTTTCAAGGAAACGCCATGCTTCTATCCAAAATGTAAATCGGAAGAAATATGCCGGCATTGTGTTAGCTGCCGGAATTGGGTTATACGCTATGCCAATGCTGACGGATTATTTTGTAAAAGGCGCTTCCCCACTCGATCCCACTATCGCCGATATGCAGGATTATTATCAATTCGGGTTTTGGGGCTATCATGGACTTGATCTTGCCAAAGGCGGAATTGATCTCGTCAGCAAAGAAAATCGCGTAACAGCTGAGGAAGAATCACTCATTCGAAAAGCCAATAAAGGCGGAGAAAATGCAGAAGTTGCCGAAGAGCAGCCGAATGTTATTCTCGTTCAACTTGAGTCTTTCCAAAGCAGTGTCATTCACCATAAAGTGAACGGCCAGGAATTGACGCCAAATTTAAATAAGCTTACCGAAGAAATGCTTTACTTCCCGTCTTTTTACCACCAGACGCACGAAGGAAGAACATCTGATGCCGAATTTATTACGAATACTTCGCTTCAGCCCTTGCGTTCGGGCTCAGTCTATACGCAGTACGAAGAAAATGAATTCGATTCGCTGCCGGCAGCTTTAAAGGAAAACGGCTACACCACTGCCGCCATGCATGCGTATGAAAAAGATTTCTGGAACCGGGACAGCTTCTATCAAAAAATCGGTTTTGACCAGTTTTTCAGCAAAGAAGATTACCCGGAAGAAAAGAAAATCGGGATGGCAGTGAACGATACAGAATTCTTTACGACTTCGATCGAGCATATGGAAGAATTGGAAGAGCCGTTTTTTGCTTTCCTTGTCGCATTGACGAGCCATATCCCGTATGAAATTCCCGAAGAAGACCGCGCGCTTGATTTGGCGGGCTACGAAGATCCGCTTTTAAAAGGCTATTATCAGACCATCCATTACGTCGACGGATCTGTCGGAGTGATGGTCCAAGAATTGAAAGACAAAGGCATTTGGGACGATGCGCTCGTTGTCTTCTACGGCGACCATGACAGCGGCCTTCAAAAGGACGGCAGTGAGATGGCCAAGGAATTTGAGGTCGAGTCAGCGGTCGATCAGTTTGAACTCAGCCGGCGAGTGCCGCTATTTATCAAACCGCCAAACCTTGCTCAAGGTGAGACCATTGATAAAAGCGGCGGCCAAATTGATATCACGCCAACTATCTTAGCTATTCTTGGCATCGGCCACCCGTATGTGCTCGGCCAGTCTTTAATGGATGAGGAAGCGAATTTAACGGTGTTCCGCGACGGTTCGTTCCGCTTTGAAGATGTGTATTATCTGCCGGATTTTACAGAGTCGATTGGCTCAGGCACATGCTATTCCATTGAAACAGAAGAGGAAATTCCGTTTGACCGATGCGCACCTCACATCGGCAAAGCGGCGAAACAGCTGCAAGTTTCAGACACCATCATCCAGGAAAACGCCTTGGATGAATTGCGGCAGTCCAGCCGCCCTTGAAACTAAAAGCTTCCGGAAAGAAATTTTCCGGAAGCTTTTTTCGGTGTTTGTATCCCTATCGACTCTCCCCTTCTTTTGCTGCGAAAGCCCAGAAAGTAAAACCAAAGACATTTCAACGATTAGCGAATATAATAGAAGCTGTCTGTAAAAACGTTCCTCTTTTTTTATGAGAAGGAAAATAAAGTAACCGATCGGTACCGGAGGAGATTTTTTGAATTCGAAAGCTTTTTCTTTAGCCTTATTTTCTGTTTTGATCTGGGGCTCTTCATTTGCCGCCATCCGGGTCAGTTTGCAAGGCGGCTATGATGCTGGCCAAAATGTGTTGGTCCGCTTCATGGTCGCTTCCATTCTTTTTCTGATTTATGCTTTATGGCCAGGAACAAAATTCCGCCTGCCGCATAAAAGCGATATTTTAAGAATCTTGCTGCTTGGCTGGATCGGCATCAGCCTCTACCATATTTTCGTTACGTTCGGCATGGAAACCATTTCTGCCGGAACCGCCGGTATGCTCGTCGGATCCGGACCGATATTCACGGCACTCATCGCGGCTTTCTTTTTGAAAGAGCGATTGACTGGAATCGGCTGGGTCGGCCTCAGCATCGGATTTATCGGGATTCTGTTCATTGCATTCGGTTCAGCCGATGCTTCCTTGACGCTGACGAACGGCGCTGTTCTCGTCTTGATCGCAGCTTGCGCTTCCGCCGTGTTTTTTGTTTTCCAAAAACCGCTGCTGACGCGTTATTCAGCCATTGAGCTGACCGCTTATTTTACGTGGGCCGGCACGTTGCCTTTCCTAATTTTTTCACCCGGCATTTTCTCAGCTTTACAAAATGCCACCATCGAAGCTCATCTGTCTACGCTTTATGTCGGCATCTTCCCTGCCGCGATCGCTTACGTCACATGGGCAACCGCTTTATCGCTTGCGAATGCGAGCTCCGTTTCCAGCTTGATTTACCTGGAACCTGCGGTTGCGATAGTCGTCGCCTGGATGTGGCTGCATGAACTTCCATCTGCACTTTCGCTTATCGGCGGCGTTATCGCCATCAGCGGTGTACTCATTGTCAATTTCCTCGGAAAGCGGCAAGAAAAACAGCGGCGCCTTTCGGATCAAGCTGCTGAATCGTCGGCTTAATCTGGTAGAAAAAGTCATTTGCAATATGCAATTGGCTTTTTTTACGGAATAAATTTGCTGAACGCGCTTAATTTTCTCTGAACGCGCGTATCTTGTTGCAGGCGCGCGCATTTTCTTATGAGCGCGCACAAATCGATTTGAACGCGCGCATTCTCGGATGAACGCGCGTATCCATAAAAAAGCAATCTGCGTGAACCTTTTCCCGCTTTCATTTGTATAGTAAGTAATCACACAAAAAGGAAGTGGAAATAATGGGAACAGGATGGGTCGTTTCATTAATCGTGATCGCTTTTATGATGGCAATCATTTTAGGCATCGCCATTCCAATGGATAAGAAATATATTGTAAGGGAAAACCGAAAGATCAATTACAAAAAAACAACGATTTATTTGCGCTGGAATGTTTTTGACACCTTGACTTTAGCCTTGGCCATTTATACGATCGTTTGTATACAGATATTGAATTTGTTGGTTTCCACCGGGCAATCCGTTGAGAACCCTTACGTGCAATTTTTTACGAATCAATCCCAGGTCTGGTCACTCGTCACCATCATCTATTTGATCAGCCGCGTTTCCATTACATTGAAGACGATTAAAGAACGGTGGGGAGACGGAAGTGGAGAAATCTGAAGAACAGTTGATGACAGCTTACCAACAAGGCGATGCGAATGCTTTAGACAGCATTTATCGCTTGATGCAAAAACCGCTGTATTCGTTCATTTTCCGTTACACTCGAGAGGAGCAGCTGAGCATTGATATCGTGCAGGATACGTTCATGAAGCTGCAGGACCATAAGCAAACCTTCGATCCGCAGAAAGGCACGCTCAAAAGTTTTCTTTTTCAAATTGCGTATCGGTTGATGGTCAATAAATTAAACCGGCGCAAGAAACTGTCGTCTCTTCTGCCCTTTCTGGTGCCGCGCCAGAAAGAAGAATTGTCCCGGCCGGAACAGATGACCGTGAGGGATGCTGTTGCTAATCTTCCTGAAACGGAACGCGCCGTCATTCTCTTATTTTATTTCCATGATTTGTCCCAAGAAGAAATGGCGCAGATCCTCGGCATTCCAAAAGGCACCGTGAAGTCGCGGCTGCACCGGGCGACGAAATTACTGAAAAATGATTTGGAGGGATTTTACGATGAATCAAGAGCCATTCGATAAAGATCCGCTTTTGCAGGCAAAGCTGCAGGAAGACTTGGTGGAAGTCCCCGATTTTCCAATGAAAGCAAGCCGGTGGAACCGATTGCTTCATTATTTAGGTTCTCCTGCACAAGATCCGTTCGAGCCGATTGTTGCGACGAAATCAGGCGTCATTTCGCTGAAAGTGCTCCCCGTTGCCGGAGGCGCAGCCCTGGTCGCTGCACAGTTTTTATTTTTCCTTTAAATCTCCCTGATCGTAAATAAATATACTTTTTCCCCAAAATAAAGAGGCCTCCCCTAAAGGATGCCTCTTTCTAATTTCTCAATCTTCGATCTTGAACCAGCCCGGGATGTTGACGATGGTGTTCCAAAGGCCGTCTGGAATGTCCAATTCGTCTTTCTTGCTCAAATAGAGGGCTTGGTAGATTTCTTGTTCCTGGCTTTTCTTCACTTTTAGCAGCCAATCGGGATCCATGATCAGCGCGTGCCCAAGCGAAACGAATGGCGTGACGTCCAACGCTTCTTTAACCTGGTCGACCGTCTGCAAACCGCCTACTCCGATGACTGGAATCCGGTCGCCGACATGCTCCTGGAGCATGACGACACGAGAACGGCTGTCCTCTTCACGAATAGAGCCTCCGAAAAATTTGCCGACGGAAGCATGCAAATAATCGATTCCTTTATCGGCTAACGCTGCCGCGAATTTCAACGTATCTTCCATCGTGATGCCTGGCTCTTCACGTTCTTCCGGGCTCAGCCGGTAACCGACAACAAACGGCTTTTCAGCGTATTTCGCGACCGCTTCTTGGATCGATTCGACGACTGCCAGCGGAAATGCCATGCGCTCCATCACATTCCCGCCCCATTTATCCGTCCGGCGATTGGAATGCGGAGAGAAAAATTGCTGGATCAAATACGTATTGGCGCCATGGATTTCCACTCCGTCAAAGCCTGCTTTGATCGCACGCCGCGTCGCTTCTCCAAAAGCTCTAATGGATTCTTCGATTTCCGCTGCTGACATTTCACGCGGAGTTTCTGCATTTGGGCGGACGGATGGGATGTCGCTCGCTGATATCGGCTGCTCACCATTCAATAATTTTGAGTTTGACATGCGCCCTGCATGATAGATCTGCAAAATCGCTTTTGCACCGCCTTCATGAATGGCATCTGCCAGCCGCGCAAGGCTTTCTATCCGTTCGTCAGAATCCGCCCCGAACGCATTCGGGAAGCCAATCCCGAGCGGCTCCACATGTGCACATGCCGTAATGACAGCTCCTACACCGCTTTTGGCGCGGCGATGATAGTATTTCAATTCGTCGTCTGTCACGTCTCCATTCGCATCCGATGAAGAAGTCGTCATCGGTGCCATCATGACGCGATTTTCCACTTTTAATCCTGCTGTAAATGTATAAGGCTCAAATATACTGTCGATCTTTATGGCCATTCCAGTTCCTCCTCAAGTCGATGATTGCTTGTTGTATGGTAAATACCCTTCCCGGATATTCTAAAACGGTGATCTCCTTACTCATCTTAAAGGATAGAAAATTGAAATTGTAGATAAATGCTTCCTTCTCTGAATAATTCAGTCTTTTGGCCGAAAGATAGATTCTTAGCTGAATGCATTGTACTTTTTCCAATTCACATGTCAAAAGTCAGGGGCACGTTATACGATATAAACAAATTTGTTATTTTGTTGATTTATTTACTATTTTATTGTTTTCCGGCAAGTCCATTCGTTATCTTTTCTATTTAATCCGCTATATGATGGAAAGAGAAAGATTAATCCAAACCAATAAGGCCATTCCACAGCAAAGGATGATCCAAATGAAAGCGATTGCCCCGTTAGTTTTTCTGATGTCGCTCCTGCTTATCTTAAGTGCATGCTCCAATGGACAGCCGGCCGCAAATGCCGAGCAATCCAATCCGGGCAAACCGGCTCCTGTTTTCGAGCTCACCGATTTGGAAGGCAATGCCCACGATTTGTCCGAATACGCGGGCAAAAAAGTATACGTGAAATTCTGGGCTTCCTGGTGTTCGATTTGCCTGGCCGGCATGGAAGAGTTGAATACGCTTGCTGGAGAAGAAAATGATTTTGTCGTGTTGTCCATCGTTTCACCAAGCTCAAATGCAGAGAAAGACAGCGAGTCGTTTAAGAAATGGTTTAAAGGCGTCGAAAACACAGAAAACATCCAGGTTTTATTGGACGAAGGCGGCACGTTCTTCGATGAATACGGCGTCCTTGCTTATCCGACGTCCGCTTATATCGGCTCTGACGGAACGCTCGTAAAAAGTTCTCCCGGACATTTCAGCAACGCAGAAATTAAAGAAACATTCGAATCGATTCAATAAACGAAAGGCGGCTGACCATGATGACTAAAAAACGAGCCGGTATTCTGCTGCTTGGCCTGTTGCTGCTGCTCCTTGCCGCGGGATGTTCCCCATTGAATTTGAATGCGGCAGGCTCCAATTCAGCTGAGGCAGAATCCAAATTTCCGGACAACCCGAATGAAGGATTGCAATTTAATGAAGATCAACTGGAAGACATCTGGCTTGCGGGCGGCTGTTTCTGGGGAGTCGAGGCTTATATGGCACGCGTTTACGGTGTCTATGATGTGACTTCCGGCTACGCAAACGGCAATACGGAAAATCCGACTTATGAGGACGTGACAAAAGAAAATAGCGGGCACGCTGAAACCGTTCATGTTCGCTACGATCCGGAACGTGTCGACCTCGAAAAGCTGCTCGGCCATTATTTCATGATCATCGATCCTACACTGCTGAACCAGCAAGGCAACGACCGCGGAGAACAATACCGCACCGGCATCTATTATAAAAACGAAGCGGACCGCGCTGTGATTGAAAACGTGATGGCTGCAGAAGAATCCAAATACGATGATCCAATCGTGACCGAAGTGGAACCGCTCGAGCATTATTATTTGGCGGAAGAGTACCACCAAGATTACCTCGAGAAAAATCCGAACGGCTATTGCCATGTGGAATTCGATTCACTTGAAGATCAAGACGTTCCGTCGCTTATCGACGCTTCCCTTTACCCGAAGCCGAGCGACGAAAAATTGAAAGCGACATTGACCGAAGCCCAGTACAAAGTGACACAGGAAAACGATACGGAAACGGCTTATTCCAATGAATACTGGGACAATTACGAGCCCGGCATCTACGTGGATGTGGCGACCGGTGAACCGCTTTTCTCTTCTGCTGACAAATACGATTCCAAATGCGGCTGGCCGAGCTTCACCAAGCCGATTGAACCGGAAGTTGTAACGGAACATGAAGATACCAGCTACAATATGGTCCGCATCGAAGTACGGAGCCGGGCAGGCGACAGCCACCTAGGCCACGTCTTCAATGACGGTCCAAAAGACAAAGGCGGACTCCGCTATTGCATCAATAGCGCATCCATCCTCTTTATTCCACAGGAAGACATGGCTGAAAAAGGCTACGGCTACCTAGAAGGAAAACTTTAAAATAAAAATAGCCGCTCTACCGGGATTTCCATTCGGTAGAGCGGCTGTTTTTTATTTCACGATGCTGTAATAGACTTTAGACGTAACGCGGTAAATGATCCAATAGATGGCAGCAAAAGCGATAACGACGCCGATAAAGGATAGCAGCCACGTTTTTTCGTTCGTAATGCCAAAGAGCGTCAATAATTTGCTGACGATGGGATATGCGAAGATGACATGGATCGTAGCAACCACAATCGGCAATAGGAACATCCAAATAATCTGGGATTTGGTCGAATCCTGGATCATTTCTTTATCCAATCCGACTTTCTGCATGATTTGGAATTTCTCCCGGTCATCGAATCCTTCCGAAACTTGTTTGAAGTACGTGATCAATACCGTTCCGATGGTAAACAGCAATCCGAGGAAAATGCCAAGAAACAGGAATCCGCCATTGGTGCTGTACCAATCTTCACGCTGAAGGCCCCGCGATTCATAGTGTGCACTTTCGACCGAGTAAGATTGCATGCGGATATGATCGCCGTAGGCCATCTTTTCTTCTTCCGTACCTGTCGTATTCCAGCCGATGTCTGCAGAAAGACCGACAACCGGCGCATCCGGGAATTGCTCTTGATAAGCCGCCATCATCCCCTCAATATGAGATATATCAGGGACAACCAGAACGATGGTTTCCGTCAATCCCGTTTCAGAGCTGAAGTCATTTTCAATCGGCGCCAATTGGTAAAGACGGTCGCCGATGATCAGTTCTTCCTTTGTATACTTTCCAGTTGAATGGTAAAACAAGGCTTCATCTTCTGCCAGTTCAATGGTTTTTCCAGTCATTCCATTGTAATCTTCCAACGGGATGACTTGCCCAAACACATTGAGCTCCAAGCCATCAAAAGCCTCTGTAAAATTAAAGCGATTATTGTCAAGCGAGCCGTAGATGGACTGGAAACGCAGCGCCTCCATTTCTGTCACTTCAAGCCCCAACTTTTCCGTTTCCTGCAAGTAATGCGCCTGCAGCTCAGTGAACTGCTGCTGAATAAGTTCCGGCTGTTCCGGATCGCCGAATAAGCTCATATTGTTTTCAAATGGATAACGGTTTTCCAACGTTTCTTCGCTGCCGACGTAGATCGTCAAAGTCGTCGACAACGCAATGATGACCATGGAAGCCAATATGCAGATATTCGCCAAGCCGACTGCATTTTGTTTCATTCGGTACAGCATACCCGAAATGGAGATGAATGCACCCGGACGATAATAAATCCGCTTGTTTTTCTTCAGCGCTTTTAAAATGAAAATCGATCCCGAAATGAACAATAGATAAGTGCCGATGATCACAAGAAATACGGCCAGGAAGAATTTCGAAATGGCGCTGATCGGATCCGGAATCGTCAACGAAATCCCGTAGCCCCATCCAAGGAAAACAAGCGCCAAGATAAAGAGGATGATCGATCCTTTCGGTTCCTTTTCCCCTTCCGTCTTGCCTTTCAATAACTTAATCGGATTTGCAAAAGTGAATTGGCTCACGTTGTAAATATACGTAATCGCAAAGATTGCCAAAAACAGAAGGACGGTCCAAAGAATCGGATCGAGTGCTATCACGTAGCCAATATCCGTTGGCAATTTCAATAGATAATTCAGCAGCATGAAGAAAAGCCGGCCAAAAACAAGCCCTGCCGACAGCCCCGTCAAAATGCTCGCCACGCTTGTAAACATCGTTTCAAACAATAAGATTTTCGCGACATGCCTTTTCTCGAGACCCAAGATTCCGTAAAGCCCGATTTCTTTTTTTCTTTTCTTGATGACGAAGCTGTTCGTGTAAAGGATGAAAATGACCGAAAAAATAGCGATGACAATGACGCCTAGCGAAAACAGCGTCGGCAAAGCAGAAGAACGCTCCTGCACAAATTGATTGGCCATCAGCGATGCCATCAAATAAAACATCATGATGATGGCGATGGATGACAGCAAATACGGAATGTACAAGGTTTTATTCGACTTGATGTTCCGCAGCGCCAGCGCAGAAAAGAAACGGTTATTCATGCCCTTCACCCCGGCTCGATAACACCGTCAATGATTGCGAAATGCGATCCATGAATTCATCTGCCGTTTGGTCTCCCCGGTAAATTTCGTGGTAAACCGACCCGTCCCGGATAAACAGCACCCGTTTTGAAAAGCTCGCAGCACGCGTACTGTGAGTCACCATTAAAATCGTCTGCCCTTCCTCATTGATGCCTTTTAAGATTTCCATCAAGTTTTGAGAAGCTTTCGAATCGAGGGCTCCTGTTGGTTCATCCGCCAGAATTATTTTGGGCTGTGTAATCAAAGCGCGTGCCACCGCTACCCGCTGCTTTTGGCCGCCTGAAATTTCGTACGGATATTTATCGATATGCGCTTCGATTCCAAGATTCCGGACAATCGGCGTCAACCGGGCCTCCATTTCATCAATTGGCGTTTTCGATAACACTAAAGGCAATAAAATATTGTCCTTGATCGAGAAGTTATCGAGCAAATTAAAATCCTGGAACACAAATCCTAACGTGTTGCGGCGGAATGCTGAAACCTCTTTGTCTTTAATTTTGGATAAAGGATTGCCGTCAAGGTAAACTTCCCCTGATGTGGCATCGTCCAAAGTCGAGATGATATTCAATAAAGTGGTTTTCCCAGAACCCGATTCCCCCATAATGGAAACGAATTCCCCTTTTTCCACTGAAAAATTGACTGTCGATAACGCCTCTGTCTGCTGAGCAGAAAAACGGGCTGTATATATTTTTTTAAGATTTTTGATTTCCAATAAGGCCATTGCGAACCCCTCCTTGCTTTTAATCATAGGCCATTCGAAAACGGGGTGCCTGTACCTATTCTTACAAAGACAAAACGTATCTTACGATTTCGTAAGAATGATTGAGAAAAGCGGAAACAGCCGCTTAGGTTCGACAGGCATAAGACGGAACAGCGAAGCGGTGTTCTTTGCCGCACAGCTGGGCTGGCTTATGACCCGAGAACCTGGCTGTTGAAGTCTGGACAACGAGGAAAGCGAAAGCGCCGTCAGTCAAAATCCGTGTATTCTTCTCTCGCCATCTGGATCGCCACACGCGTTCCTTTGCCAAGCTCAGACTGGATGCTGAGCGTGTGGCCAAGACGCTCAGCAATTTTCTGGCCGAGAAATAGCCCGAGCCCTGTTGATTTTTCGTGAAGGCGGCCATTAAATCCCGAATAGCCTTTCTTGAAAACTTTCGGCAAATCTTCCGGCCGGATGCCGATGCCTGTATCTTCAATGAGCAGGGTTTGCGGATGGGACGGATCCACATAAATGGAGATGGAGCCGCTCGCCGTGTATTTTAAGCTGTTCGACAAGATTTGCTCGATTAAGTTCTGCAGCCATTTTCCATCGGACAGCACTTTCAACTGAAGCGGCTCGTAATTGAGTTTGATGCCATTGTAGATAAAGAGGATGGAATATTTCTTAACGGCTCTCTTAATCACTTCGTCTAAATCCACTAAAGCCAAATCCATCTCTGCACCGGTTTCTTCCAATTTCACATAATTCAGCGCCATATGGGTATAATCTTCAAGCCGCAGCAATTCCTGCGAAATTTGCTTGGCTTCTTTCGCCATTGAACTTTGCGTCAACAAACTGATCGCTGAAATCGGCGTTTTAATCTGGTGGAGCCAAAGGGTGAAATAATCGAGCTGATCGGCTTGCCGCACGAGATGGGTCTGTTCTTTCTCTTTCAGTTCTTCCAGCAAAAAAGCGATTTTCTGCAGATACAATCGATCCGTGGAATGCACCGCTTCTGAAAGCTCAACCACTCTTGAGAGGTCAGCTGTATGAAAAGCTTCAATCGTTTTGTATCGCTCAGCATACTGGATATAACGAATGATTAAATAAATGCCAAAAAGAAAAGCCGAGAGTTCCACGCTATAAAGAAAAAGGCCGATTGGCAATTTCCCTAAAACATAAACGAGCCCGAAAATGAATAGCATGCCAAAAAAGACCAGAAGTTGTCCGCGTATCGCCGAGAGAAAATTCCGTGCGATGGTCCGGTTAGAGGAACTACGCATGGGCGGTCTCTTTATTGAGCGCATAGCCCACTCCTTTTTTCGTGACAATTAAATCCGACAGTCCGACTTGCGTCAATTTTTTCCGCAGTCTGGCCACATTCACAGCCAAGGTATTGTCATCGATAAACGACTCATCTTCCCATAATTTAACCATGATTTCTTCTCTTGCGACGTAATCGCCTTTATGTAAAAACAGCAATTCCAAAATTCCGAGTTCAGTCCGGGTCAAATCCACTTCTTGTTCGGCATAATACAATTTCGATTCCGAAGGTTTTAACACCGCGCGATTGAAGTTCAGGAAATTATCACTTTCATTGAAATCATAAGTCCTTCTGAGAAGCGCTTGGGTTTTGGCAATCGCGACCGTCAGATCAAAAGGCTTACTGATAAAATCATCTGCCCCCATCTGGATCGCCATGACAATATCCATGTTTTCATTGCGCGAAGAAATGAAAATGATCGGGACTTGGGAAACTTTGCGGATTTCCTGGCACCAATAATAGCCATTGAAACTCGGCAATTGGATATCCATCAGCACAAGCTGAGGGTTCTTTTCTGCAAATTCCTCCATCACTTTGCCGAAATCCTCCACAATGAAAGCTTCATAATTCCATTTCTTCAATTCTTCATTCAAAACGCCTGCAATCGTTAAATCATCTTCAACAATCATGATTTTAAACATGCTCTCAGTCCAATCATTTAGTAGATTCCAAATGCTCCTTCTAGTTTAGCCGAAGTTCTTGCAGACAGCAAAAAGCGTTCCAGGAAATGAATTTCCTGAAACGCCTTTATTATTTCGCAGTCAAAGAAGTAATCGAGTCGTCTGTCATTAAATAGCCGTGGCAAGCAATCAGCCGCCGCCTTAAATCATCAGAGACATGGGAAGCATCGTAAGCACACACAGAAATCGCGTTTCGCTCTTCCACTTCGCTGGCTACATTTTTTTCATAAAGTTCAATTTCATTGAGAATGTCTTGCTCGTGTCCCCACTCAATATGCCCCCATGTCCGGAAGGCCAAGTCATTCTCAACAAAAACATCGGTCGCTTTTTTAAAATGGGCCAAAATAGTCGGAGGATGGAAATTCCCGTTGCGCCAATAGAAATCAAAGTTATTGATAAAATGGATGCCTTCCATCTCTTTTTCAGATAATGAATTTTGCAGCTCTTTAAAGACCATTGGAGAAATGCGTCTATTTTCGACAAACAGCACACGCTCTCCTTGTGCCAGCCCTTGGACAATAAACGATACCGTATTTTCAATATACGATTCCAATTGGTTGTAACTATAAAAAACATGGGCACCTTTAGTTTGGCCAATTTGCTTTGCCAATTCGACACTTGCTTCTCTCATGAACGGCCTACCCCCTATTCGCATTTTCCTGCGCGATGATTTCTCGTAAACTCTCTCTCTAATATACCCTTTAATTTCCAAAGAATAATATAGGCCGAACGATATACATCATAAAAAAACGGTTGAAATCCCCATTTTTTTGTACGGATCAGTTTATCCTCTAATGATAAACCAATAGACACACATAATCCCCAAATCTGCCAGGACATGGCCAATCATTGTTGCTGAAATAGAACCGGTCCTTTCACGGATAAAGCCCCAGAACAAACCGGCAATCAAGACAGGAATGACAGTGGCAAAGCTGTATCCTGCTGCAAATATAGGAATGATCGACAGGAGGTGATATAAGGTATAAAAAAGAGCGGTCAGCGCGATGGCTGAAAATGCTGTCCCTTTCTGCCGGAGCCGATTGAACATATAGCCCCGCCAATAAACTTCTTCTAAGATTGGGTTGGCGAGCAGCAGAACTAAAACAAGCCCGATTTCATCAGCTCCAGAAAATCCCCACTCCAATAATAGAACCCTCAAACTGTCAATATCCAGTAAATACACATGAAGCCATTTCAAGCCTCCATAAATGAAAAGGAAGAAAATCAGGCCGCTGACGATTCCTAACATAGCTGATTTCTTCGTTAACTTTAACTGCTCTTTTGGAAACGCTTTGTCAATCATCGGTACAAACAGGAGCCAGCTATAGAAAAGAATAAATGTGATAACGACGTTTTCAAAAAACCACAGCCCAATAAAGATCATGATCGTCGGTCCAATCAAGCGGATGGCATTTTTCATCGTGTGTCCCTCCTTCCATCAGTTAATGGTTTTAAAAATCCATTAACCGCTGCATTGAATTCCATGAAAAATTGAGGCGGTACTTGATGGGTTCCTTTTTCGACAAACACCACTTGCGTTTGGGGAGCTGCCTTTTCAAACGGGAGGCGGTAATGGTGCATCGGTTTTTCCAAATCCCCATAGACAAGCAGGATCGGCAGCTTTAAGCGATAAAGGGAATACGTCGATTTGTAGCGAAGGCCCGTCTTGCAGAATTCATAAGCCCGTTCCGCATCCGTATGCTTGGCATACTCATATATCTTTTGTTCATCTTCTGGAAAATATTTATTCAGTTTTGCCTGCAGTTTGGCAGCTAAAGGAATTTGGCGGAATTTCGCCATATACATGACGGATTTGATAAAAAATTTTGGTGTGAAATTATTCAATTCCGAATAGCCACCGGCTAAAATCAAAGCAGATGTCCTTTCAGGATACTGCAACGCGAATTCCTGGGCTATCAACCCTCCATGGGAATAGCCGCAGATTACTGCTTTCTCCACCTTTAGATGATCCAATAATTTTTTCAAATGATTCGCGAGGAGTTCGATAGTCAGAGAAGTATTGCCGCTTGTGCTTTGTCCATGGCCAGCCAAATCGTAGAAAATCAGCCGATAATTTTCAGCGAGGCTTTTTTGGTGCATGAAAACATTATGTCCCATAACAAAAGGATGGATAAAGACAATCGGAAGCCCTTGTCCTTGCGTGTAATAATAAAGCGATAAAGATTCATCGATTTTGGCATATGGCATCTATTTTTCACTCCTTCGAAGATGGTGTCCATTGAACATTCCAGGCATATTGCCAGTAGTACAGAATACCCTGATTCCCACTTGAACAAAACGCTAATAAAAAAGCCATCCGCAGCTGCTGCTGCGGATGGCTTTAAAGTATCACTCTTAATTATTCAAAAAATCAGGATTCAAATAATTCGGCTTCGGATATTTATAGAACCCTTCCCCTGTTGCTTTCCCTAATTTTCCTTGGTCGATATAGTCGGTTTTCAGCATAGCAGCGAGCTTCTTGTAGTCTTCACGGCCAGTTGCCTCAGCTTTCGCTGATACAATATTGTAAGCTGTATTGATGCCAACTATGTCTAATATCGCAAAAGGACCCATCGGTGCTTTAGTTGCAATCATCCACGTTTTATCGATTGTTTCAGCATCTGACACTTCATTCACTAAGAGCAATTCAGCCGCATCAAGCAGCGGCACCAACAAAGAATTCAAAATATAGCCTGGCTGTTCTTTATGCAATGGCAATGCCACCATGCCGATCGCTTTTGCAAATTCGACTACATCATCAAATACCTGCATATCGGTTTCCGCATGCTTCATGATTTCAGCCGTATTGTTCAACCAGATCGTGTTGGCGAAGTGAAGCGCCAAGAATTTTTCAGGGCGTCCAGTTGCATCCGCGAACTGGCTAGGCAATAAAGTTGATGAGTTTGTGGCAAAAATCGTTTTTTCCGGTGCCACTTTGCCTAAAATTGTATAGAATTCGGTTTTGATGGCAACCACTTCCGGAATTGCTTCGATGACAAGATCTGCATCCGCCACGGCTGTTGCCAAATCAGTATGGAAAGCCATGCGCTCAAAAGCAGCTTTCACTTCTTCGTCGCTTGCATTCAAATCTTTTTTATAATTTTCCTGAAGCTTAGCAATTCTTTCTTTCGAAGCTTCGATTGCGGCATCATTAATATCATAGACGGTTACGTTGAAGCCTTTAAAAGCTGTTTGATAAGCGATCTGGCTTCCAAGCACACCGCTTCCTGCTACTGTTACGTTTTTGTAATTCATATCCATTCTCCTCTATTCCTCGTATTAATAAATAACTTCCCTACATTTTTATAGTTTATGCCGATTTTTTATAGAATGCTATTTATCTGCTCACAAAGTCTTATGCCAATCTGAATAGTTGGTACTAAGGTTGAGTTATGTTATTTTGGGAATAGAAAATGAGGACAGAAAAGATATTTCTAAAAGGGAGTTGGAGAAAATGGCTCTAAAGCATTTAAAAGGAAAAACGGCCATCATCACCGGTGCCAATAGCGGCATTGGATTAGAAGCGATGAAAGTTTTTATAAATGAAGGTGCAGCAGTAATCATGGCTGTCCGAAACGAAGAAAAAGCCCAAGCAGACAAAAACACAATCTTAGCTCGGCATCCGGAAGCGAAAATCGATATTATGCATTTAGACTTGGCTGACTTATCAAGCGTCCGGACATTTGCTGAAGAAGTGAAAGCAAAGCTTCCAACAGTAGATCTTCTGATTAATAATGCCGGAGTGATGACGCCTCCTTATTCAAAAACGAAAGATGGATTTGAAATGCAATTTGGCGGCAATCATCTCGGCCATTTTGCGTTAACCGGACTTCTTTTGCCCCTACTAATTCAGACAGAAGGCTCCCGTGTGGTGAGTTTGAGCAGCTTGGCGCATAAAGGAGCAGCGATTGACTTCGATAATTTAGACGGCTCGAAAGGCTATAAAGCCATGAAGTTTTACGGCCAAAGCAAGCTCGCTAATCTTTTATTCGCACAAGAATTGGATAAGCGCCTGAAACAGCATGGCTTGCCCACTATCAGCCTTGCTTGCCACCCCGGGATATCTGCCACAAACCTTTTTAAATTCGGCAAATCGGATGCGCCGGGCTGGATGAAGACCTTGATGCACCGTTTCTTGCAGCCACCTGCAATGGGCGCACTTCCGACCGTCTATGCAGCGATTAATCCGGATCTAAAAGGCGGCGAATATATCGGTCCAGAAGGCAAAGGGCAGCGAAAAGGATACCCGGCGATTGATACACCACATGCTTCTGCGAACAATGAAGCCGTTTCAGCCAAACTTTGGGATGTCTCGGAAAAACTCACCGGCGTTACGTTTTCATTTTCAACTTCTGAATAATCTTTAACGCCTTCCTTATTGGGAGGCGTTTTCTTATGTGCCTGAAAAGCTAGAGAAAAAATTTGAAACAATTCCCAGTCCCTATCGTACAATAAAAGATGAGATCACTTTCTCTACATTATTTCACGCCGTCGAGGAGGCCATATGACCAGTAAATTAATCCATACATATACCGAACCGGAAACGAAAGGATTCTGGCGGATCGTATTTTGGTTCATCACAGGGTTCATGCTGCTGCTCGGCCTTTCAATAGTCGTTGTGCCGTTTCTTATTCTATTAGAGTACCAGACATGGTGGGTGCTATTTACAATTCCGTTTTTCATCGCAGGAATCTTCTTGAATGGGAGCCTATTGAGTTTATGGAAAACCACTCTATGGAAACAACGGCACCGTGCACGCTATGACCTCTACGAAAATCAAATTGAAACCTTGGAGTGGCCAGATCTTTTCAAATCGGTGCCAAAGCAGCGAACGATTCATTTTGAAAATATCGTTTCAGTGGTTGCCTCTTATTACATCGTAAGGGAAATTCTTCCCCAAGGACTGATAAACGACGGCAGCATTGAAAATGCCCCGATATTTTACATCATCTATACGACTGAAGAAGGCAAGCAAATACAAAATGTACTTTTTCCAAATCATGGCGATGAAGGAATCAATCTATGGTTCAAGCATTTCAAAGAAAACCAAATTCCCCTTCTATATAATGCGCGGCAGATGTTCAGGACCGACACACCTATCTTAAGCGATGAAAAGCGCCTAGAATATTTGCTGTCAACTGATGAAAATGTAGCGTTTCCATTTCAAACTTCTTGGCTGAAAGACGAACCTTCCGCATTAACGGCCTGGCGAAAAGTCGAAACACAAAACCTGGAAAGAGCAGAAGCAAAAGATCCTGCTTTAAAAGTAGCCCGCCAAAAACATTCGTTCCGGAAATGGATCATTTCCATCGTGCTCCCTCTGCAGCTAATGGGGATTTTAATGTTCATGGTTACGCAGCTTGGCCAATCCTATAATGTTCAATCAGCCAATGTATTGCCCGGAATTGCTATTTTTCTGTTAGGCGGATTTCTTTTCTTTTTTCTGTTAAAAAATCATCTCCGCTGGCATTACATGCTCACCTATTATGCAATGGTCCTGTTTCTTGGATTCATCAGCTTTATCGCAGCGGAGACAGAAGGTGCACTAGCCTTAGGAATTGGATCGGCTTCGCTGCTCTTCCCGGCGTTCATCTGGATTCCGTACTTAGCCATTCAAAAAATGCCGCAGCCTGCTCCAGGCAACAAGCCAAAAGACGCCGCATGGTAGCAAGAAAAGCGGAAGCAGCCATCTAGATTCGACAGGCATAAGACGGAACAGCGAAGTGGCGTTCTTTGCCACACAGCTGGGCTGGCTTATGTCCCGAGAATCTGGCTGCTGGAGTCTGGACAAAGAAAAGCGGAAGCGTCCGTTTAGAATCTATAGGCAGGCATTCCCAACTATAATTAAAGGCGCAATCAGTATCCGAGCGGATGTCTGATTGCGCCTTTTCTATTTTCCCATTAGCTTGCCCTTCTTTTATACTTCGTTAAAAGCTTTTCGGAACACTTCTAAATCCAACTTCTTCATTTTGAAGAGTTCCTGCATGACGCGTTCAACCTGGTCTTTGCTTCCCGTGGCCAGCATATCATCCAATTCCACAGGAGAGACTTGCCAGGAAACACCGAATTTATCTTTAAGCCATCCACAGATTTGCGCTTTTTCATCGCCGCCGTCCGTCAACTTGCCCCAGTAATAATCGATTTCTTCTTGGGATTCGCAATTGATGATAAATGAAATAGCTTCCGTAAATTTGAAATGGGGACCGCCATTCAATGCAAGAAATTGCTGGCCTTCCAATTGAAACTCAATAGTCATAACCTGCCCTTCTTCCATGCCATGCTCTTCTTTTCCAATTGAAGTGTAATGGGTTACGCGCCCGATCTTTGAATCATTGAAAATGGAAACATAGTAATTTACAGCCTCTTCCGCATTCTGGTCAAACCAAAAATTAGTGGTGATCTTTTGGATTTTCTTATTCATGGTCCTCTTCCTTTCCAAAAAGATTTGCCATGGCTTCAGAAACCTAAGGCAAGGGCATCTATGTATCCGACTTTCTATTACCACCATTATAGAACTTATGTTCTATTTATTCAACTATTCTTTCAATTAATTTCAAGCAAAAACAAGCCTGTGAGAATTGTTTCCCACAGGCTTGTTTTATTAAGCTTTGTTCATTGCAGAACGGTTTTTAAGGCTTTCTGCTTTTTTAGTTGCTTGTGATTTTTTCAAAATGATTTCAAGCTCTTCCAACGACTTTCCTTTTGTTTCAGGGATGAATTTCCAAACAAACAGTGCCGATAACAAACTCATGATGCCATAGAATGAGTAAGTCATCGCTCCGCTTACTTCCATCATCATTGGATAAGTCGAAGAAATGAAATAGTTGGCCGCCCATTGCGCTGCAACGGCAATTGCAAGTGCCTGCCCTCGAATTTTATTCGGGAAGATTTCAGAAAGCAGAACCCAAACGACTGGGCCCCAGGACATCATGAACGAAGCTGTATAAACGATGATGAACACTAAAGTCGCAACACCGATCTGTTCAAAATATGCAAGGCCAGCGACGCCGAACATTCCGACTGTCATCCCGATAGAACCGATGATCAACAACGGCTTCCGTCCAAATTTATCGACTGTGACAATTGCGATAATCGTGAAAATGACATTCACTAAGCCCATGATAATCGTTTGAAGGAATGAAGCATCACGTGCGGCGCCCATGCTTTCAAAAATACGCGGGGCATAGTAAAGCGCAACGTTGATGCCGACAAATTGTTGGAAGATCGAGAGCACGATTCCAACGATGACAATCGTTTTTCCGTAAGTGAATAACTTTTCCTTGCGATGATCGAATGATTGTTTGATTTCATACAATGTCGCTTTTGCCATTGTAGTGTCATAGGTTTTCTCTAAAATGGCCATCGCTTTCGCTTCCTGGTTTCTGGAAATGAGATAGCGCGGCGTTTCCGGCACAAAGAAAAGCAGGATTAAGAATAATACAGCTGGAATCAGTTCTGAAGCGAACATATATCTCCAGCCTACATCATTGATCCATTCCAGTGTTTCACCTTGCGCAATTCCCCAGTTGACGAAATAGACGACGAGCATCCCGAAAATGATGGCGAACTGGTTAAGCGATACAAGGCGCCCCCTCAAATGAGGAGGTGCAATTTCTCCAATATACATCGGTGCGACAGCCGAAGCTAGCCCTACTCCGATTCCGCCAATAATACGATAAATATTGAAAGTTATTAATAACGACATGGTTGGTTCACCAACCGTGAAAAAGAACATTTCAGGATACGCAGACCCTAATGCTGAAAAGATGAATAGGAAAGCTGCAGCAATCAATGAATATTTTCTGCCGATTCGGGAAGAAATGATCCCCGACAGCAAGCCCCCGATGATACAGCCAATCAAAGCGCTTGATACCGTTAAACCGTGAACGAATGAGCTCAAACCAAGACTATCTGTGAAATAAGTCTGCAAGGATCCTTCTGCACCGGAAATGACAGCGGTATCATAACCGAATAAAAGACCCCCAAGAGTGGCCACTAAAGTGATGGCCGTTATGTACAGGATTTTGTTATTTTTCATGTGAATATTAGAGCAGAATAACTTTCCTACTCTATCCTCCTTTCTTTTTGTAAACGTTATCATACATAATATCAGCATTTTCAAACTTTGTACATTCAATAAACAAACTTTTTTGTCATTTTATAGAATTGAACTATTATTTCAGAAGATTAATATAGTCCAAAAGAGGGAAAGCATAAGAAGAAAAGCTAATCCTATCCCATAATTCTTTTGTAGTTTAAATCTTTTATTGTTAAACTATTCTGTGTAAGGGTTACTTTTAGCTTAAATTTTTTATCGCATCATTTACAAAAAATTTATCTAAGGAGCTGGAGCAATGTCTAAACAACAACAATTCGAACTCGTGAAGAATGGAAAAGGATTTATCGCAGCGCTTGATCAAAGCGGCGGCAGTACGCCAAAAGCACTGGCTTTGTATGGTGTGCCAGAAGATTCATATTCAGGTGAAGACGAAATGTACGACCTGATCCATAAAATGCGGACACGTGTCATGACGGCTCCTGCATTCAATTCGGATTCGATTCTTGGTGCCATTCTGTTTGAGCAGACGATGGATCGGGAGGTTGAAGGCCAGTATACCCCTGACTATCTATGGGAACAAAAAGGCGTTGTGCCTTTCCTGAAAGTTGATAAAGGTTTAGCTGAACTGGAAGACGGCGTTCAGCTGATGAAACCGATGCCGGAGCTTGATGCTTTGCTGCAGCGTGCAACTGAACGGAATATCTTTGGCACAAAGATGCGTTCTGTCATCAAAGAAGCAAATCCAGAAGGCATCCGTAAAGTGGTCGAGCAGCAATTTGAAGTCGGCAAACAGATTATTGGTGCCGGCCTGATGCCGATTATCGAACCTGAAGTGGACATCCACAGCAGCGACAAAGAAGAAATTGAGCGTATTTTAAAAGATGAGATCTTAAAGCAATTGGAAAGCTTGCCGGAAAACGAACCGGTGATGTTGAAATTGACCATTCCAACTGTCAATAATTTTTATAAAGAATTGATCGACCATCCGAAAGTCTTGCGAGTTGTGGCTCTTTCTGGAGGATATACGCGGAGCGAAGCCAATGAAAAACTAGCAGCTAATAACGGGTTGATCGCAAGCTTCTCAAGAGGATTGTCTGAAGGCGTCAGCGCGAGCCAATCAGATGAAGAGTTCAACGAATCGATTGCAGATTCCATTAAAACAATTTACGAAGCATCCATTACATGAGCTAATTAAAAAGGAGTTCCCGTCAACCTTACCGGTTGACGGGAACTCCTTTTTTTAATTCTCTTCTAGCACTTTGCCAAGTAAACGGATGCCTTCGCCAATCTTTTCTTCGCTTGTATAGCTAAAGGACAGGCGAAGAAACTCGAGCCCTTCTTGCTGATCCAGGAAGAAAAAACGGCCAGGGACGTAGGCAAGCCCCGCTTCATGCGCTTTGGCCAAAAGTTCAGCTGTGTCGACTCCCGGAACTCGAAGCCAAA
This sequence comes from Planococcus alkaliphilus, assembly GCF_057031095.1. Lineage (NCBI taxonomy): Bacteria > Bacillati > Bacillota > Bacilli > Caryophanales > Caryophanaceae > Planococcus > Planococcus alkaliphilus. The sequence continues at coordinate 861,883 of NZ_CM168060.1, read as the reverse complement.
GGAAGTATCCTCCATTCGGCAAAAACCAGACAGCTGATTTTGGCATAAATTCTTCAAGCGCTTCCACCATCACCCGAGCTTTCGCTTGATAGACAGCCACCAGTTTTTTTAGATGGCTGTCAAAGTCGATTGTTTCCAAATAAGCGGACAAGGTCGCTTGTGCGAATGGATGGCCCAAATCTTTTTTAAACCAGCCAATTACTTCGATCAACTCGTTCGGTCCCGTCACCCAGCCAATTCTCATGCCGGGTGCCACCACTTTCGAAAATGATCCGATATAGATGACCCGTTCTCTTTGGTCCAATGCCTTTAATAATTGTGGGCTTTCTTCAAAGCCCAGTTCGCCGTATGCATCGTCTTCCACTATGAGAAAATCAAATTGTTCAGCGAGCTCTAAAAGATGCTTTCGCCGTTCAAGCGATAAAGTGGTCCCTGTCGGGTTTTGGAAAGTCGGAATGGTATAGAGGATACGCGGAAGCGCCTCTCCCTTTTCTTTCCGTTCAGATAAAATTTGTTCAAGTTCCGTTGTTCTCAAACCCTCATCATCTACTGGGATGCTTATGTATTTATCGGTATAGTTTTGGAAGATTTCCAACGCTTCCATATAAGTCGGCGATTCAATCGCTACAACTGCTTCCCTATCCAACAGAACGCGTGCGACCAAATCAATGGCTTGGCAAGCTCCAGAAGTGATCAATAGCTCTTCATTAGAAGTCGCAGCCCCTCTCTTTGACATGCGCTGACAGATGAATTCTTCGAGCTGCGGAATTCTTGGGCTGCCAATGTAATGGAGCGGCAAATCTTTTTCCCCATCCAGCAAACGCGCCGCCGCTTGTTTGATTTCCACTGAAGGCACTAAACTTGGGTCCGGATATCCTGAATTTAACCGGATAGCACCGGAAGGAAATGCCGCCATCCACTGTCCCGGCGGATCGTTTTTTAATGCGAGCTGAATTTCTTTGGAATAAGGGATTTTTGATTTCATTGTCTTCATCCTTTCTGCAATAAACCTGGCATTCTCGATTCTTTTATTTCATTCTACCGCATTGAAATTTATTAAGCATTCTGTAAATTTATTCGTTAAAATAAGAAGGGAAACAAACAAAGGAATCATTGGGGGAAATTGACATGCGATTAAAAATTATCCACACAAACGACGTTCATAGTCATTACGAAAATTTCGCGAAAGCGGCAACGGTCATGAAGCAACTGAAAGATGAAAACAACCTTATACTTGATGGCGGCGATTTTGCCGATTTCAAAAGCATCGAACTTCAAGGAACGCGTGGACTTGCAGCGATTGAGCTTCTGCAAAATGTCGGGTATGATGCGCTGACAATCGGAAACAATGAAATGTTCAACGGCATTGAAACACTTGAGTATATGGCTTCATCAAGCCCCATTCCGTTCATCAGCAATAATTTAATGAAAAAAGAAGAAACAAAAATTCAAGGCGTCCATAAAAGCGTGATTTTAGAAAAGAACGGATTGCGCATTCTCATTACCGGCTCTTCTCCTGACCTTGGAGAATTTAATGACGGACTGGGCGTAAAGATTTCATCCTACGAAGACAGTATCAAAGAAGAAATCGAGCGGAACAAGGGCCAGTATGACCTTTGTCTTCTCCTTAGCCATGTCGGTACGTTTGCCGATGAGCCGCTAGCTGCTAAAATACCGGAAATCGACCTGATTATTTCTGCGCACGACCACAAACTGTTTAAAGAAGCGAAAATCATTGAAGGCACGATTATCAATAGCGCCGGAAATTACGGCGAACATGTCGGTATTGTCGAAATAGAAGTGATCGATGGCTGTATCCGGTTGCTCCATTCCGAAACTTTGCCGACAGCTGATGTTGAACCGGATCCCGAAATCATGGATTTACTGAAAGCCAATAAAGCAAAAGCGGTTGCTGTGTTGAGTGAACCTCTTTATCAATTTGAGTACCCTTTATGGCACGATGTCATCGAGGAAAATCCGATCAGCAACCTGATTGCCGATGGCTTGCGCGATATGATGGGCTGCGAAATCGGATTGATCAATAGCGGCATTGTAAATGCAGGCGCTTTCGGCCACCTTTCCAGAAAAAAATTAATCGAGATTTGCCCTTCTCCATTAAATCCGACCTCATTTGATATTAAAGGCAGTGATTTACTGGCAGCAGTCGAACAATCGCTGGATGCACAAAGTTGCCTGGCCGACGGGAGAGGTCCAGGGTTCAGAGGGAAATTCGTAGGAAGCCTCCACCTTTCGGGCGCAGAAGTCCTTCATGATGGAAGCCGAATCGAAGAAATCCGAATTCAAGGCGAAGCATTGGAACTTGAACGGTGGTATTCGGTTGCAAGTTCCGATTATTTGCAGCGCGGCTCCGGCTACTCTTCTCTTGCCCACAACCGAAATGTGAAATACCGGGCGGAAGAAATCAAAGATGTGATTCGCCTATATGGCAATCAGCGCCAATTCACTGATCAGGCTCAAGAAAAACGCTGGAAAATCGGGTCGAAAACCATTATCTAAAATAATAGAAGCAGGCTATGGGTTTCAATCCATAGCCTGCTTCTATTATTTGCTGCCTTTCATTTTCTTTCTAAATCCGACAATCGCGAACCCAAAAATGACGATGGTATAGCCGATTACCCAAAGAAGCGGTTCCAGCAATTGCGTATAGTCGCCTGAAAACGCAGCTCTTGCTGCATCAACAGCATGAACAAAAGGCAAGAGACCCGCGACCTGATCAAAGCCGCCGCCAATCATGGAAGGCGAAAACCAGATGCCGCTAAGCCAAGTGGTGATGTTGACGAAAATAGCGAATATGCCGCCCACTTGCCGGTCTGTAAAATAGGTGCCGAGTGCCAGCCCAGAACCGATGTAAAGAAGTGAAACCACGAGCAGTATACCGAATCCCGATATGGCATGGCTATCGACTGGAAATCCTAATAATACACCGGCTGCGTAACAGACTACAATCTGAAAAAGGGCAACCGGCAGCAGCGGTATGGAATAGCCGATTAAGTATTCGCCTGCCTTCAACGGGGAAGCGAATATCCGCATAAGAAACGACGTGGTTTTATCCCGCCCAAGCAGCATTCCGGAAAATAAGGTGATAAATGAAAAGCTGAATACAATCATGCCAGGCGTTAATTTCTCAATTGTGAAAAGGTCAAGCGGCATAATCCCTTCCAAAGAGGAAAACAGCCACAGCATCGCAACGGGCATGACCACACCGAGGAGAAGAGTCAACGGATCCCGCAGAATCTCTTTACGGTTTCGTCCCGCAAATGCCAAAGCTTTCATGTGCGCTCCTCCTCTTCAGTCAATTTGATGAAAATATCCTGAAGTTTCTTGAAGCCGGTTCTCTCTTGCAGATCCTCGAGTGTCCCTAGTGCACGCAGCCGCCCGCCTTGCATAATGCCGATGCGGTCGGCGAGCGCTTCCACTTCCTCTAAATAATGCGTTGTTAAAATGATGGTGATGTCCCCTTTCAATTTCAGCAAAATCTCCCATAAATCGATACGTGCACGGACATCGAGGCCGACTGTCGGTTCATCCAAAAAGATGATCTCCGGCTCTGATATCATCGCCATGGCAATGCTGAGCCGGCGCTGCCAGCCTCCTGACAGGTTTTTTGCTTTTTTGCCTGCATAGTCTTCAAGGCCAAACTTTCTGATCAGTTCCTCTGTTTTCCGCTTCGTTTCTTGCTTGCTGCTGCCATAGATTTTCGCAATAAATTCCAAATTCTCTTTGACGGAAAGATTGCGTGCAATGGCTGTTTCCTGCGGCGACAGATTCATCTTCTTCTTCACTGCAAGTGAATTTTCAACAATGCTGTCGCCTAGCATCAATGCATCTCCGCTTGTTGGGGCTAGTAAACAGCTCAACATTTTAATCGTAGTCGTTTTCCCCGCCCCATTTTCTCCTAGCAGCGCGAAAAACTCGCCTTGTTCAATTGTCAGCGATAAACGGTCAACTACCAGCTCACCGTTAAATTTTTTCGTCAATTCCTTGATTTCAATCACCATTGGACATTCCCCTAATAACCGCAGCTCGGTTTCGTGCCGCAGCCGCTTTTATTACAGTCTTCCCGATTGGCAGGATGAGAAACGCCAAAAGCATTGAGAACCACTTTTACATCGAGCATAATAGAGACATTAGGAGCTGATGCCATGGAAACGCCAAACTTATCAGGAAAGACTGTTGTGATTACAGGTGCCAATAGCGGAATCGGATTAGAGACTGCTAAAATCCTTGCCAACTGCGGCGCATCCATTGTGCTGGCAGTGAGAAATTTAGAAAAAGGGAGCATCGCCAAAGAAGCGATTCTTCACGGGACCCCCGAGGCGGTAATCGATGTGATGCCGCTTGATTTGGCGGATTTAGCGAGTATCCATGCATTTTCTGCCGGTTTTCAGAAGCGCTTTAACCAATTGGATTTACTGATCAATAATGCGGGCATTATGATGCCGCCGTTGTCTTATACAAAAGACGGCTTCGAACTTCAATTCGGCAGCAATCATTTGGGGCATTTCGCTTTATCCGGCCTCTTATTGCCGCTTCTCATAAGCACGCCTGGATCGCGCATCATTACCGTGAGCAGCCGCGCCCATGACAGAGGCCAGATCCAGTTCGAAAACTTGGATGGTGCAAAAGGCTATAAAGCAAAGAAGTTTTACAATCAAAGCAAATTAGCCAACCTTTATTTTGCACTCGAACTTGATAAACGCTTGAAACAAAATGGATTGCCGGTTCGAAGCATCGCTTGCCATCCTGGAATTTCAGTGACCAATATCTTTAAATTCGGCAATCGAACTGCACCGCCAGCAGTCCGAAACTTAGCAAACCGCTTTCTTCAGCCTCCGGACCTCGGTGCCTTGCCGACAATCTATGCAGCTACTGAAGAATCGCTTAAGGGCGGCGAATATATTGGCCCCGATGGTCCTGGCCGGATACGCGGCTATCCCGCGCTTGATACGCCCCATGCGATTGCACAAGATGCAGCCGTTTCCCAAAGGTTATGGGCCGTTTCCGAAAGACTGACAGGCGTCGTTTTTGACTTCCAAAAAAATTAAAAAGGCATTTCCACCTAGGAGTGGAAATGCCTTTTGTATAATTAAAATTGAATCGCTTTAGACAGCACATAGCCGACATAACAGACCGTTTCTCTAGCGAAAAATGGCAATTTGCTTTTGATGTCATTAAATATCGAGGTTTCAGTAGGCGAGGCATGCGCTTCGATGCCTGCCAGTTTAGCCATCAGCAATGCGCGTTTCATATGTAAGGGATCACTGACCACCAAAAAATCATCCATTCCATATTCATCCGCTATTTCATGGGCATACAGGAAATTTTCTTCTGTTACCATCGATTCCGTCTCGATCAAGATCGCTTCTTCCGGCACATTTAGCTGCATCGCATAATCTCTCGAGACTTCCGATTCCGCAACATCCGAACCGTCCGTTTTGCCGCCCGTGAAAATTAGCTTTTCTACAAAACCTTCTTCATAAAGAGAAACCGCATGGCGGATCCGTTCCCTCAGAGCAGGCGAAGGTTCGCCGTCAATAACTTTTGTGCCTAATACGATTGCAGCATCAGCATGCGTCGTTTCATTTTCAGCAGCGTAAGTCCAGATGCTGAAGGCTGAAAAACCAGTAAATAAAACCAAAGACAAAAGCGCGGCAGCAATCAATTTACGGGAAATCTTTTTCGTCAATCTGTTCATCCTTTACAATTCTTCTATTCCCCTCATTATCTACCGATAGAAAACGATTGGAAAGACTTTATCCTAAAAAAACATTAAATAGTCACAAAAACAATATAGTTGAAATAAAAAGAGCCGCATCTTCAGCGATGCTGGCCTTGTGAATCCTTTATCCTTTTTTCGTATTTTTCCAAACGAGGAATACCAGTACAAGCGGAACGGATATCATGATGGCTAAAACAATTCCGACGACAATTAGCGAACTTCCCATTTTTCCACAACCTATCTCTTTGATTCTCTTGCTTCCACTGTATCACGTTCCACAATTTTTTGGCTGCCTTTGCCGATAAACTTTGTAACTTTTCGTGAACGTGAACGTTCTCATGTATAAGCACATTTCCATCTACTCGAAATGGCATAAAGGAGGAAATTCCGATGAAATTAAAAAAAAGTTTGCTTTTTCTGGCATTCATCGCGTTCTGCTTCATCTTGACTGCATGCGGCACTACTGATGCGGGGTCAGGCTCAGAAGGCAATAAGGAAAACGCAGAAAATGAGGAGGCTGGAGAAATGAAGCCCGCCGTAAAAGAAGAAGATGGAACTTTCCGCTATACACTCGACAATCAAACAAGCGAAGATGTAAAGTTCGATTTCACAAGTGGGCAGCGTTTTGACTTTGCCTTGTCAAATGAAACGGGTGATCAAGTATTCCTTTTTTCTTCTGTCAGCATGTTCACTCAAGCACTGGGTGAAGAAACTGTCGCAGCAGGCGATAAACTGAGCTACGATTTAGAAGTGCCTGAACTTGATTTAGAACCTGGCACGTATACGCTTGAAGCTTGGTTGACGCCTGAAGAAGGACCTGCATTTGAAGCGAAAACCGAATACAAAGTCCAATAAACGTCTATAGCAATAGGAAAGCCGCATTCGTTTTTTTCGAATGCGGCTTTTTTTAGTTTTTCATTCTCTTAACCGGAATCCAGATTTCACTTTCTACATTCTGCATATCTTCAAAGTTGCCGTTAAAGGAAATTTCCGGCCCTTCGACCAGCTCATAATTTGACGACGGCAGCCATTCCGAGAAAATCTTTCCCCATGCATCTTGCAGCGTATGCGGAAATGGTCCAGAGACCTTAAAGATTGCCCACTCACCAGCTGGCACTTCTACCACATCAAATTCACCGAAATCGCCATCGAGTGTTGTCATCGAGCCGATCAGATGGTCGAGCTCCCCTTTCTCTTCAAACCGACCTTCATCAAAATGGAAGGATGCGTTGACGACCGTTTTCACTTCCATATTTCGAAAAGCCCCAAGCATCTTCCGCTGCTGTGCAGTAAGCGATTGGACCATTTTCATAATCTCCGGATTCTGGCCTTCAAAGACGATCGGCACCCGTTTTTTCAAGCCGACCAATTTAAAACTTTCTTTTTCTTCAATGCGATATTCCATATCCATTCCTCCTTGAATCGTTAATTGGAAAGTCAGGCGCGGAAACACCTTGAAAGAGGAACTGTTTTTCACATCAGAAGGACTCATGCCTGACCAATCGCGAAAAGCCCGGCTAAAGCCATCCGCTGACTCATACCCGTATTTTACCGCCAAATCCATGATTCGCTCTTTTCCTTGCTGAAGTTCCATTGCCGCTTTTGACAAACGCCGATTTCGAATATAGACCCCTAAACTCATCCCGGAAAGATAGGAAAACATCCGCCGGAAATGAAATTCTGAAACGCCCGAAATTCTGGCGACTTGGCCATAATCGATTTGCCCATCCAATTGGCTCTCGATGTACGACAACGCTTCATTCATCCCTTTCAGCATATCCATGCCTTCAACCTCCCTTCTGTCTCCATTTTAGCGGACTGTTTTCCGGGCTGACCGATATTTTCTATACGGAAAATATCGCCTGCCAAAAAGATTAAATATTCAATAAACAAGATCATTTATTCCTTTAAAACTGTTATACTCTAATCATAACGAGTGTCGTGGCATCTTGGAAAGTTTTCAAATTCTCCAGCATCAAATGCCTTCGGGCAAAAAATATAGAAAGAAGGGTTAGGATGATCACGAAATTGTTTCCTTACTTGAATTTTGACGGCAATGGCCAAGAAGCAACCCATTTTTATGTCGACGTATTGGATGCCCAGTTGGCCGGAATAACGACGTACGGCGAAGCCAATGAAGGCAATACGGAAGGCCTCCCGGAAGAAGCAAGGGACTTAGTGATGAATGCGCAGCTCAATATGAAAAACGGGGATATGCTGATGATTTCTGATGTTCCACCTGGCATGGGCATGTCTTTTCAAAAAGGAAATAATGTTTCGTTGACTGTCACATTGGACGATATGGAAGAAGCACGGCGAATGTTTGGCAAGCTGGCTGACGGTGGAGTTGTCATGATGGATTTGCAGGAAACGTTCTGGAGTCCGCTGTACGGTGCCCTGACAGATAAGTTTGGCATAGAATGGCAGATCTCAGTGGATGCCAATACCGAATGACCCCATAGAAAGAGCGCAGTCTCCTCCAAGAGATTGCGCCTTTTTTAAACTCCTTTATTGTTTGTACGTCTCTTGCTTTTCTTCTTTCATTTCATCCACTTTCTTCTCGAGAGCTGCTTTCATTTCTTTTCGGATGCTGTCTTTCCGTTCTTTTTCCTGGTCGAAGTAATGATTGACCGTGTCGTGGCGGATATTAATCAGCTCGAGATATCGCTTGACCGCTTCTTCATCCTTGAACTTATCCAGTTCCTTTAAATCGTAGTGCAAGCTGTGCATTTCATTTTTGGCTGACAGGATTTTAAACGAAATGTCATTATTGAGCGCTAGCAGCTCGAAATAGATGTCATTGCTTTGGGCAAGGATCTCGAAAGAACGGTCATTTCCCCAAGCGAGCCATTCCCAGTAAAGCCGGCTGTATTCCTGCTTTAAATAATCATTCAGTTCACTTTCCGAATACACCGATTTGTATTGGCCATTGCCCGCTTTTGCCACAGCTTCTAATTGCTTCTGCCCTTCATTGTCCACGTCAAAACCGATGATGTTCACTTCAGCTTGGATATTGGATTCGGCCAATGACGATGCTGCTTGTACTGGATCGCCTCCGCACGTTTCAATGCCGTCGCTGACGACATAAATGACATTGCGCACATTTTCGCCGGTCTGCTGCTTCAGATCTTGCTCAGCCGCTTGGATAGCCCCTGCCAAAGGAGTCCAGCCGGCCGGATCGAACTTTTCCAATGCCGCAGTGAATTCCTGTTCTCCATATGGCGCTAATTCATACACTACTTCGTTGCTTTTGCACGACATTTCTTTTGCTTCTTCCGTTCCTGTCCCTTTATGGCCATAAACGCGAAGCATCACATTGGACCCCTCTGGCAGGTCAGATGCATATTGCTGTATCGCCTGCTTGGCCAGCTTCATCTTTTGCCCACCGGCTACTTCCCCTGCCATGCTGCCGCTTGCATCCAGTAAGATCGCGACATTGACCGTTTCTTGTTCCGGAATCTCAATTTCATCTTCAGGTGTCGAAGAATCGATTTGAATGGTCGGATCCAACTCCTCGAATTTCCGGGCTTCCTCTTCAATATTCGCTGCAAACAAAGAAACGGCGATTGAATAAGCTTCCTCTCCCGTTAAATTGTCCGGCAACATTTCAAGCTCTTGCAAAATTTCTTGTTGATTTTCTTCGGTTAGCTCTTGGGTATTATACTGTCCTTTTTCTTTTACGATTTTCTCGACATTATGTATAGCCGCTTCCGGTATGTCTAATTCTGTGTCTTTTTCTTTTTTCGGCTCGGCTGCTTCTTTTTCAGCCCCTGGCTTTTCTTCTGCACTGGTATTCTTTTCTTCAGAACAGCCAACAAGAAGAAATGCGAACACTAACCCGATTGCCAATAGCCATCTAGCATTTTTCATTTTGCTTCCTCCATTTTGCTTGTATGATGAATCATTTACGCCTTTCGCTGACGGAAGTTTCATTTCTCTCCCTTTTTGGTTCTTATAAACTACTTTATTCCCGTTCAATTAGTTATTTCGAAGTTTATTCAAAAGAGATATGCATCTTAACAGCCATCCAACTGATCAGCTGAATGGCTCAAGACATATATGGCGCCTTACGCTTCATTCAATGCCGCTCTCGCCATCTCCATGTATTCTTCGCTCTCTGACTTAATGGCAAATTCAGCAATATCAATTGGATAAGTGGCCGCAAGCTCCATAACATGCTCATTCATCTTTGGCCAAACGATGCCGCCTGCCTGCTCATACGCTTGAATCAGCCTGCTCAATTCACGCTCACCATGGGTGCGCAAATGACCGATAAAATCAGTAGAAACGTCTGCCACTTTCCCTTCAGTCCAGTCTATAAAACCGGTCACTTCTTCGTTAGCACCGATTAAAATATGGCCTGGATGCAAGTCTCCGTGGATAAATCCTGTATGCTTTGGCCACATAGATTCCTCATTCATCCACTTCTGCCAGCGTGCCCATAATTTTTCACTGACACCCATTTCACGATTTACTTTGTCCATTCGATTTTGCAGCGTTTCTTTGATTTGATCTATAGTTGGAGCGCTCAATCCATGGTCTCGAATTTTTTCAAAAGGAATGGAGTGAAGTGACACCATTCCTTTCGCCAGCGACTCGATATAAATCGCCGGCAAATTTTCCGGGTCAATCACCCAATCATAGCGCTGTTCTTCCTTATTGATCGTCCCAGCAGGCAACCCGTCCAATACCTGGTAAACAATTAGATCATTTGAAGCCACTTCCCATTTTGGTGCTTGTACGCTGAGATTCGGCTGCACCAGTCTCAGTATCTTCTGTTCTTTTTCAATTTCCTTTTGCACATCTGTTCTTCTCGGAATTCGCAGAACCCAAGAAATATGTGCTGCGTCTTTAAAAAGGACTACTAAGAAATCAAGGCCGGATTCGTTCACTCGCCATTCTCCCGCTTCCAGATCAAAGCCGTACTTATTTGCCAACGCTTTTATTTCTTCTTTTTTCATGACTCTCCGCCTTTCAAGAATTTTGTAATCTTTTCTTCATTGCATCGGAAATCCCTTTATTTTATTGATAATTCCGGATTTTCAAAGCGTGAGCACATCATTGTTTTTTAAATTTTTTAAGGGGTATAGTTCAAAAGGTATAGGACGAACAAATCTTTTTAACAAAAAACGGAGGATGATTTTCATGAGTGGAGCTGCAATTATTACCGGAGGCGGAAGTGGCTTAGGACAAGCTACTGCACTTCGTTTAGCAAAAGATGGCATCAACATCGCAATTGTTGACGTGAACGAAAAAGGCGGCAACGAAACGGTTGAGATGGTAAAAGAGCTTGGACCAGATGCTATTTTCATCAAAGCGGATGTTTCAAAATCGGAAGATGTCAAAAACTACGTGGATCAAACACTAGCGCATTTTGGTTCCATTGAGTACTTCTTCAACAATGCCGGCATTTCTGGCAGCGGAAAATACTTCATGGAAACAGAAATCAAAGAAATCGAACAAATCGTCGGCATTAACTTGATGGGCGCATTGTACGGTGTTCGCTATGTAGCGGAAGCTATGCTGAAAAATGGCGGAGGCTCTATCGTCAATACGGCATCTAGCGCTGGCGTCATTGGGCAGGATTCAGTTGTCACTTATTCTGCAACGAAGCACGGCATCGTCGGTTTGACGAAAAGCATGGTAGCGGAATATGCGAAAGATGGGTTGCGCGTCAATGCAATCGCTCCAGGTCCAACCGAAACGCCAATGGTTAAAGCTTTCTACGAAGCGAACCCGGAAATGAAAGCCAATGCAACAGCCGGCATTCCGCAAAAACGTTTAGGGACAGCGGAAGAAGTGGCTGAACTGGTCGCTTTCCTATTAACGTCTAAAGCATAATACATCAACGGCGAAGTCATCAGCATCGATGGCGGGTTCACGAACGTAAAATAAGAAATAGCGAAAAAGGCAAACCTCCTTCATTGAGAGGTTTGCCTTTTTTATGCAGGCGGCTCTTCTTTCGGATAAACGACCGAACCGTCTTCTTTGACTTCAGCTCGCGCTCCCCATATCCCGACCTCGTGCGGGACAAACTCTACTGTCTCGTCTTTCCCGTCAATAATATGCTGGACTTCGTGTCCGTTTGCCACGAGCCAGTTGCTGATCAACAAACGGTGGCAGCGAGATGGGTGGCGTTCTGAACAACAATAAGCCACGCGTTTTTGAGAAGCTTTTTCCAGCAATTCCTCAATGCCTTGCTGAAATTCTTCACTCAAAGTATAGTCCGCATAATTCTGGAAAGAACGGTTGCGCCAGCCCGCGTTCACTTCCTCGTCCACTTCTTTCGATTTTCTTCGCCTGCCGCCAAGTTTGCCGAAGTGTTCATAAGTGATGCCTTCCGCTGAAAGCCATTCCGGAAAAACTCCTTTCGAAAACTGCGGCCATTTTTTGCTGCCAGGGAATGCCCGGACATCGGCCAATAATTCGATCTCCTGTTCTTTCAGCATTTTATGGAAAAATTCTTTTGAATGGCTGGAATGCCCGATGGTGTAAATAATCATTGCAAGCTCTCCTCGTTTCATTATTCGCTTGCTTCTCCTATTCCTTGCTCTGCCTCAAATTAAACCATGCAGTACCCACAGTTTTTTCTGTACGTGAAAGGATGCTACAATACGGTAAAGTGAATTACTATGAATTATTCAATAAAGGAGGCATCCGTTTTTGCAACTCGAACCGATTTCCGATCACCTAAAAGAAAATTTGAAAATCCTTTTCATCGGCTTTAATCCGAGCATCCGCTCTTCAGAAACCGGCTACCACTATGCCAACCCAACGAACCGATTTTGGAAGATCTTGTATCAAGCTGGCCTAACCCCTTGGAAGTTTGCCCCAGAAGAAAACAGCAAGCTTCTCGATTTAGGATTCGGCTTAACGAATATTGTCGCCCGTCCCACAAAAGAAGCGGCCGAGATAACGAAAGCTGAATACAAGGAAGGCGCAGCATCGCTCCAAGAAAAAATCTTGAAATTCAAACCGACCGCTGTCTGCTTTGTCGGCAAAGGCGTCTACCAGGAATACAGCAAAAAGCGCCAAATCCCATGGGGCTTGCAGGAAGAGCCGGTACTTCCTGGAGTCATCGAATACGTCGCCCCTTCCTCATCCGGCCTTGTGCGCATGAAATTCGATGAAATCGTCCAAATCTACGAGGACTTAAAACGCTACGTCTAATTATCTGGAGGTTTTCTGGCCATGTTCATTTTAACTGGATTTATTCAGTTTTTGTGAAATACGCCCAGTTGAGTGAAAAATACGCCCCATTGATGCGGAAATACGCCCAGTAATCCTTAAAATACGCTTCACAATAAAAATGGCCATCCTTTCACCGAAAGGATGGCCATTTTTATTAGGTTAAATTCTCTATTAGACTCACGAGTTTACGGACTGTATTGACATTGCGTATGGTGACTTTGCGGTAAATATCCGTTCCGACAATTTTCACCATGCCGCTTTTAGTGACATTTTCTCTCGCAACCGACCACAGAATAGCGCCGGGGACATAAATGACTTGGTCAATTTCCGGTTTCAGATGAAGCAGTTCCCTTACGTTTTCATGATCCACTTCTTCCCAAAGGAATAAGACATCGCTTTTCATCTCTTTATCATTCAACCAATTTTCCGGAAGTGCTTTGGCGATGGAGATGAATTCTTCTGCCGCATAAATCAGGACTTTGATCTTCAAACCGAATTGCTCATAGATGGCTTTTTCCGTGATTGGCCCCAGTTCCTTTTTTGATGCATGATCACTTTTAAAAAGGATATTCCCCGAATTGATATAAGTCTTTACTGCTTCCAACCCTGCTTGTTCAAATGCTTGTTTTAAGGCTTTCATATCGATTTTATTATTGCCGCCAACGTTAATTCCTCTGAGCAGCGCTACGTAAGTATTGCCCATTACTCCACTCTCCCATTCCATTAAAGTGAATAAAACCCTGCGTCTTTCATAATGATGCCGAAAGCCCGGCTTTGGACATTTTCTTTCAATTCATCTATTAATCGAGCCAATTCAGCGGAAAAAACGTCGTACTCTTCCTTTGCCAGCACAAGCTTTAGTAAAGCGGCAACTGAGTACACAGTGCCTTGGCTTAAACTGCCGGATTCGTTTTGCAGACGGATTTCCAAATCCTTAAGGTCAACTGGATGCGGCAGCCGAAAACGGTAAATCACTTCTTCATGCGCAGATTTATTGCGGTAAGGAAATGCCACTTCTAAGATGGCATCAAGCTCGTGTGCGCTCAGCTGCAGGTTTGTGTATTCTTCACTGAATTCTTCCGCAAAGTTCTGGGCAATCCTTTCCCGCAGTTCCTCATCAATCACTTGATAAAAGTTAATGATCTGTCCGAGCGATAAAAAATTGACGAGCACCCAAAGCGGCACATTCCGATGCTTGTCGAAAAAATCTCGGATAGCTGGATACCTCACGCGGTCTCGCTTTTTATGGCTTTTGATCAAGTTCGCGAGCGTCGAAATGATGCGGTCGCGTTCGTGGTGATGTTCCCTGTTTTCGCTATAATTTCCAGGCTCTAAAAAGCTATCCTTGCCCTGGAATTTCTCAGAGAACCGATAAGCGATCTTTGATTTCATATTCTTTTCAAATTTCAGCAGTTCGTTCAGCAGCAAGATGCGCAATTCCCGGTCGAAACGGTAGAGTGCATAAATATGGCCGAACTCCGTTCCTTCCCGGTAACGCTCCTGGCTATAAGGATTTAAACGCTCATCGTGTTCCATGAACGGTTCTTTATAGCCGTCGATCAAAGCGTAATAATTCTCACGGGACAAAATCCGTTTCGCCTGAACCACATCTTTTACGATTAATCCCCGTTCGCGCAAAATCTGTATTTGTTCATCATGGTCTGCAAAAAACTTCACAATTCTCATCCTCTGTAAATACTTCTTTCTCTTACTTTAATCGAGCACGCCAAAGAAATAAACTATAAAAAAGAACCGCAATAAATGCGGCTCCACTACCCTTTAGGCTTTCCAGTCAAAGTGGCAAATGCAAGCAGTCCAAGAACAGATGATCCAAATAGAATCGCCCCCATCGGAACTGCCGATAATTCGTTAATGCCGACTAGCGGCGACACAATCGAACCGATAACGAGCGGCAGCATGCCAACGACTGCACTGGCACTTCCTGCCCGGTGCCCTTGGTCTCGCATAGCCAGCGTAAACGAACTCGTGAACGTCATACCGACTGCAATCATATAGATGAAAATTGAAATGACAAGTGCTGCGAGCGGACCTTCAATAATCGTCATAATGAATAATACCAATGTCGCAGCAGCAGCGACCCATGCTGCACCTTGCAATAAGTGGTGTTCAGAGACGATTCCGCCGAACTTTCCGATGATGGTGCTGCCTAGAATCATTGCGATTCCATTGATGCCGAAGAGCACGCTGAACACTTGCGGTGATACGCCGTATATTTCCTGATAAACAAAAGGCGTCCCTGCCACATAAGCAAAACTTCCTCCATGAATCAGGCCGACGACAAGCGCATAGCCGATAAAAGGACGCGCCTTGAACAAGCTCCCCATTGTCCGAATGGAAGTTCCAATCGAACTTGGCATCCTCTTCTCAGGCGGCAAGGTTTCGGGCAGCCGCACCATGACAATCACAACCATGATCAATCCAAGCAAACTTAAAAAGTAGAAAATACTTTCCCAGCCTCCGAAGGGCAATGCAAGAATGCCTCCTCCAGCAATCGGTGCCACCATAGGTGCAACGGCGTTGATGACCATCAGTAAAGCAAAGAACTTCGTCATTTCCCTTCCCGTAAAAACGTCACTGACTACAGCTCTTGATAAGACCACTCCTCCTGAAGCTGTAAAACCTTGCAGAAAACGAGCGGCAATCAATAACTCAATCGTCGGGGCTACAGCACAGAGAAGCGATGACAACGCAAAGAGAATGACCGAAATGATCAACGGTCTCCTTCTGCCGTGGGCGTCACTCAAAGGCCCGACCACAATCTGCCCCGCTGCCAGTCCAATCAAACAAGCAGTCAAACTAAGCTGGACTAATGATATATGAGCGTCCAAATCTTGCGCGATTAAAGGAAAACCAGGCAAATACATATCAATATTCAATGGAGCCAATACCCCGAGCATGCTGAGAAGCAAAGCGAGCCCCAATCTTTTTCTTCCTTTTGGATTATGCAGCATGTATAAAACACCTCTCACTAAATTATCTAATTAACTATACATGAATTACAGGAACAGTTTCAGCAATCTCTTCATTTTTCTTCAGGAACTTAAAAAGACACAAAATGGACACTTACCTCAAAACTAGCCATATTGGTATCGTAGTAAACAGACTGAACCAATTAACGTCTTTAAATTGAGTGTGCTCCTGATTGCCAGGTTCACAAAAGTGTATGTTGACAATGATGAAAATAGCGGATGAAAAGAAGCAATATTTCCCTTTCCATCCAATTCATTTTTATCTTTGATGCACTTCGAACTTTTTTCATTGCCGAAATGAATGCTTCATTTAGATAAGACTTACTGGTATATGCAGTCAAAATTGAGTTTTGAAAGGAAGTAAAACATGCAACAAGAAAAAAGACTGCCAAGAAATTCGAAAGAAGGCTTACTATACGGTACCTTGATTTCCACGATGACGGTGTTGTTCATGACCTCATTTAGCACGATCTATTTTGCCGGAACTTTCAATGGAGATATCGCCTTTTCAATTTTAAAAATGGTGCCCATCATGTGGATCATCGTAATGATTATCGAACCTGCTATTTTTGGACGCCTTGCTGAAGCGTTGACAGCTAAATTCACTAAGCCTACGGATAGCTTCAATTCAAAAATTCTTTTCCGCATCCTTTTTACAGTCCTTGGGATGTCGGCAGCTATGACGTTCATTGGCGATCTTGTCGGAAACGGATTCCATGCTGAAATCTTCCACAACTGGCTTCAGTATTGGCCACGCAATTTTCTGATTGTCCTTGCTGCTGAAAGCTTAGTCATTCAGCCGATTGCCCGTTTCGTAATGGTGAAAATGCATGACGCACAAGATAAAAAAGCGCTCGCTTCAATTGCAGGATAAGAAAAACTCCCAGACTTTAAAAGTCCGGGAGTTTTTATATTGAATAGAAGAAAAGAATATAATATAACTGAAATTTCAGATATTTTAGTGCAAATTCATACGATGTTCTTCTCCTTGGGCCGCACGGAAACTTTCTTGGCTTACCTCTGCCACTAAATCTTCGATTGGATCTAGCACAGTTTTCGCGACAAGTTCTTGAAGCAACTCTGGCACCGTTTCTGGCTCTTCTTGGAAATCAGGCGTCGGAGTAATAGCGGCCGCTATTTCCATCGCCACTTCTTTAATCGGCAAAGCCCCAACTAGCGGAAGCGGCGTAGAGATAGTAGGTTCAGTTGGATAGATGGAAACGATTCCTGTCCGCTCCAGCTTGTTCCACGTATGTTCCCGTTCAAGTGCGTATGCGATGGAACCATATAAGAAATAATAAGCATCTAAAAGACGGTAACTAACCAATTCCATAGCGGAAAATAAAGTGATTTTGAGGTAATCCAATTTTGGATAGGCATGTCCGTATCTGTTTGAAACCACATATGATCCGACGCGCTGCGTAATTTGAAGCACTGCGGTCATGGCCAATAACAACAGCGTCAAATCCGACACTGTTGCTGTTATGAAACCGTAGGCAAGAAATGCCGTGGTAAAAATGCCTGCCACTCCAGGCAGCAATGAATCGATAAAGATGAAAAAGACAAGTTTAAAACCGAGCTTTTCCACTTTCCCCTTATGGTACATCTTCAAAGCATCGATAAATCCTTTCTGCCACCTAACTCTCTGTTTTGATAAACTTTTAAAGTCGCCTGGCACTTCTGTATAGCACTCGGCTTTCGGCACAAAAACCAGCTTGCCTTTTGTATAGGTGTTTTTGATTAATTGCTGCATTCTGAGCGTAATTTCCATGTCTTCTCCAATTGTCTTTTTATATCCTCCCGCTTCATATAAAGCATACGCCTTAAATGCACCAAAAGCTCCGGATACGACAGAAACAACTCCGAATTTCGATTGCACAAATCGTTTAACGTAAAACGACAGCATATAATCAGACAATTGATAACGAGTCAGTCCGTTCCCTTTAAAAGATGGCTTCGATTTTATATACATTTGTCCGACATGCACCATGCCGCCCCCAGCGATTACATTCGGGTCTTGCAGCGCTTCATTTATATGGGTCAAGGCATTTTTTTGTAGAATACTGTCCGCATCCAAAGTAATGACGATATCGCCAGAAGCATAGTCTGCTCCTGCATTCAAGGCATCCGCTTTTCCTCCATTCACCTTATCAAGCACTTTCACATGGGGGTAAGCGGCAGAAACAAAGGTACGGATGACTGGATTATAAGCCAATTTGTCTTTTGCTAAGAGCAATTCTTCCTTCAAATCCAGCAAATCCACCAATAATTTCATTGTTTCATCATCTGACCCGTCATTAATTAAAATCAATTCAAAATTTTTATAATCCAAATTTTGAAATCCGGTAAAACAACTTGCTAAAACTTTTGCTTCGTTATATGCGGGAACAAGAATCGACATTTTCGACTCCTCTAAATCTTTTCTGATAGTCGTATCTTTTTTCGTCATTTTCAACGCTAACACCAAATACAATAATTGAATCGTGAAGAATACGGCCCATGGTACTAAACAAATAATCAAAAACACACTCATAATTCCATCCCCTTAATTCTATTTTTATTTTTGATAGTAACGAATCCAGTCGACAAGCAGCTGTGTTGGAAATTGTGTAGTTTCATCCGGTTCTCCGACCCAATCGCCACCCACCCCTGTGTTGATGAATAAGTACATTTCTTCATCAGGCACAAAAGTCGTGCTTGTATACATAGGCGTCCCATCAACGAAAAATGTAATCTTTTCGGGATACCATTCAATGCCGAACGTATGATAATCTGTCGTCAAATTCGGCAAATCCGAAAGGTTATAATCCTTTCCGTATATCCGGTTCACTTCATAATGGATCGTGCTCCAAACTTGTCCTGGCTGTTGGCCAAGTATTTCTACGATATCGATTTCCGGAAATGCTTTTCCTGCGTTGTTCCAAAGCCATATGGCAGGCAACAATCCCGTCCCCGCCGGAAATTTCGCTCTCACCTCGAGTTTCCCGTATTTGAATACGACTTTTCCTTTTGTGGTGACCGCTCCTGACGTATATGGAAATCCTTGAGACATCTCCTTTTTGGTATGGATTTTCAAATTGCCCTCACTCACCTCTACATTTTCGGGCTTGTAATGCTGGCTTCTGTTTCCGTATCCATAAGGATCGTCCAACACATTCCAACGAGCTGGATCGAGCGGTGCCTGATCAAACTCTTCGTTCCAAACGATTTTCCAAGGCATAGTATTGTGATCTTCCAACACACCCTCGTTATTCACTAATGGAGATTCTGATGATGGCGGCGGCAAATAATCCATATAAGTTCCTCCTCCTGCTAAACAAAATAGCGCCATTGATGCACAAATTGTGCCGCTCAAAACGTTCATTCCATCACCCTGCCTAAAAGTAATAAAAAACTTGTTTATTTTTGACAACTAATACTATATGACTATTTAAACCTTATTTTCTGAGTCATAGAGGTTACAATATAGTGCTAAGGTTAAAATTGAGTTAAATTTTCTTAATATTTAGAATGCTTTATACTAAAAATATATGAATTCCGCTTTTTTACAAACTTTCGTAAAAAATGGGTATTATCGAAGACAAAACAATTGGAGAAGTGAAGACAAAATTTGCAATAAAAAAAACGCCTAGACAGAAAACTGTCTAAGCGTTTTTTGTTTCCAGCAATATGAAGTTTAAATTAGTTTAATCCATGTTCGAGCATAGCATCCGCCACTTTTTTAAATCCGGCAATATTGGCGCCGGCAATCAAATTCCCGGGGGCACCATATTTCCCTGCAGTTTCGATGCAGTTTTTATAAATATTTTTCATCACTTGATGCAACTT
The DNA here is from genome assembly GCF_057031095.1 of Planococcus alkaliphilus. Taxonomy (NCBI): domain Bacteria; kingdom Bacillati; phylum Bacillota; class Bacilli; order Caryophanales; family Caryophanaceae; genus Planococcus; species Planococcus alkaliphilus. Next base: position 842,134 of record NZ_CM168060.1, on the reverse strand, counting down.
TTCATCCACTTCTTCAGAAGTCCAAGAATAACGCATGCTGTTTTGGGACATTTCCATAGCGGATACGGCAACTCCACCTGCATTCGCAGCTTTTGCAGGAGCAAACAATACTTGGTTATTCGTCAGAACGCGAACAGCTTCTTCATTGCATGGCATATTGGCTCCTTCCCCAATGGCTTTCACCCCATTCTCGACCAACGCCTCTGCCCCTTCTCGGCCAATCTCATTTTGGGTTGCACACGGAAGTGCGATGTCACAAGGAATTTTCCAAATACCTGATTTATCCTTTCCAAAGCGCGCTTTCGGATGATGTTCTAAATAGTGGTAGATTCGTTTGCGTTCCACTTCTTTCAGCTGCTTGACTGTATCTACATCAATTCCTTCGGGATCATATATATATCCTTCCGAATCACTGCAGGCGACTACGGTTGCACCAAACTCGATCGCTTTTTCCATCGCATAAATAGAGACATTCCCAGACCCTGAAACAATGACTTTGCTGCCTTCAAAGGAAAGCCCTTCACCTTTCAGCATTTCTTCCACGAAATAGACTGTCCCATAGCCGGTGGCTTCTTTCCGGATCAGGCTTCCCCCATTGTCGGGGTTTTTCCCTGTGAAAACACCCGCTTCGAATGCATTGCGGATTCGCTTGTACTGGCCAAACAAATAACCGATTTCGCGTTTTCCAACACCGATATCCCCAGCCGGCACGTCAATATCCGGTCCGATATGGCGGCTCAGTTCTGTCATGAAACTTTGGCAAAAGCGCATAATCTCACGGTCTGACCGCCCTTTCGGATCAAAATCAGAGCCGCCTTTACCGCCTCCTATTGGCAGACCAGTCAAAGCATTTTTGAAAATCTGTTCAAATCCAAGAAATTTCACAACGCTTCCGGTAAGGGTAGGATGGAAACGAAGTCCGCCTTTAAATGGCCCAAGCGTACTGTTAAATTGCACACGGTAGCCGCGATTCACATGTACATTTCCATGATCATCTTCCCATGTCACACGAAATGCAATAAATCGTTCCGGTTCAGAAATACGTTCTAGAATCCCTTCTTCTACATATTCTGGATGCTGTTCAAACACTGGCTGCAGCGAAGAAAAAACTTCCCATGTCGCTTGCAGAAACTCTGTTTCGCCTGGATTACGGTCTTTTACTTTTTTATGGATAGCTTTTATGTATTCATGAGCGGATTGCTCTTTTGTCTGGATGCTTTCAGTTACTGCTTTCAATGTATTTTCCCCCTCGATTGCATACTAATTGATCTGACAGACATGAGTAATTATTCGGAAAAAACAATATTAAATCCCATTATACAAATTGCCAGAAGAGGAAGCAAATCAAATTCCGAATAAAAAAACGATAAAAGCTGCAGAAAACAGCCTCTTTCGCTATTCTCCAGCAGCTCATACTAATTTTTCCGATCGATATACTCATTCATTCTCTATGCATCATTTTCTCTTTTGGCTTCTATTGATTAAAAACAAAATTACGATTGTTGCCGTGTAAACAGCTATAATAGTCGGCACTGGAATTTTAATATCTCGGCTGATAAAGATTGTAGTTACGGTGGATATGAGCCCGATGAGAAAGAAAAACAAGAATAATGGGTAGGATGCAATGAACGGTTTTTCGTTTGGATCTTTTGACTTTGTTCGATAACCAGCCATATAATGCCCTCCAAAAGTTTGTATTCTTTTCCATGACATATCCGTCCTTTCTTATTTCCATGCCTCCTTTCCTTTCATGCATTAATTTGATTTAATTTTCAACAAATCAATTATATCATTTTTTTGATAATTAAATAATAATAATTTACCATTCTAGGAATTCACACAAAAACCGCATCTCCTTTTCTTCTAGGAGATGCGGTCATGTGCCTGTTTAATTATTGAATTTCACCGTTTCATTCATTTCTTCATCATCGCCCACTTTTTCATTGCTAGTAAGCTTCTTGGCGAATTTTTTCACCGCTTTTAATTTATTGCCGGATTCCCAATACTCTGCCGTATCAGCTGTGACTTTGATGAGCACAACATTCGGATCGTCATAAGTTGTCTCCAGCATTTTTTCAAATATCGGATTCCAGTATTCCTTTTTCCGTTCAAGGTCTTCTGAAAATTCGGCAGTTCCGCTGATCGAAACATAGGATTTTCCAGCATAAGCAAGGTTTACAGAAGGGTTAGCGATGATTTCCAAATACTTCGCTGTATCTTTTAAAGTTAAGAACCAGAGCTCTCCGTTAAATTCTGCCTCTTGGGTCTGCATCGGTCTCGATACAACTTTACCATCTGTAATCGTTGTCAGCATCGCGACTTCCACATCTTTGATTAAATCATTCACTGTTTTCACTGCTCCTTCATGTGTTGAAACGTTTTCCATTGATTAAATTCCTCCTTGAGATTTTCCAGATTTAAATGAATTTCCAATACACCTTATTTTCCCTTCTTACAACAACCTAAACTCTCCCAAGGTATTCTAAACAAATAAGCTATTGTATAATTACGCATTTAGTCGTATATTATATACATCTAATTTAACTGACATCTAGGAGGAAGACATATGGCTCTCATTCAAAACAATAAAAAAACGATTTCTCCTTCTGACACATGGAAATTTTTAATTCCTTCCCTTATAGGTGCCTTGCTGTTCTTATGCCCGATTTCCTATAACGGCGAAGTGACCATCGGCGTCGGCATTCTGGCATCTTTTCTCCAATCCACTTTCGGTAAAGTGATTCCGGCATTCATCGTATTCTTACTTGGGTTCTCAGCGATTGCGAGTTTGGCAGCAACTGCATTAAAACCTGAGTTTGTGAAAAACTCGCCTTTCCTCCGCTCTACTTTTATTAACGGGCCTTTTGGTTTGATCGTCCGCGTGCTTGCTTTTGCTTTTGGGCTGATGACTTTTTACGAAATCGGTCCGGAAGTGATTTCTTCCCGGGCAACGGGCGGCGTGGTGCTTTACGATCTAGCACCGGTCTTGCTTACCTGGTTCTTGTTCGCTGGAATCTTATTGCCTCTGCTGGTCGAATTCGGCTTGATGGAATTTGTGGGAGCTTTGCTCAATAAATTCATGCGCCCTGTTTTTACTCTGCCAGGACGCTCTTCTATCGATGCCATGGCTTCATGGATGGGCGCTGCCCCGGTTGGCGTACTGGTGACGATGAAGCAATACGATGAAGGCAATTATACGCAACGCGAAGCCGCGGTTATTGCTACCACGTTCTCAATCGCTTCTGTCGCTTTCAGTTTGGTTGTGGCGAATGTCGTCGGCATCGGCCATTTATTCCTGCCCTTTTACTTGGCTGTTTCTGTCGCTTGCTTAGTGGCTGCTGTCATCATGCCAAGAATTCCACCTTTGTCCCGCAAAAAAGATAGTTACTACGAGCCGGTGGGCAAACAAGTGGATGATACGATTCCGGAAGGTGTGTCACTCGTGAAATGGGGATTTGACGAAGCCCGCATAAAAGCGAGCCGTGCAGCAAGCCCTAAAAAACTGGTTCAAACCGGAGTTGAAACCGTTTTGGATATCTGGCTTGCTTTAATCCCGCTCGTCATGGCACTCGGGACGGCAGCTTTGATAGTAGCGGAATACACGCCACTCTTTAAAATTATCTCGTACCCACTGATTCCTGTGCTGACATTGTTCGGATTGCCTGAAGCGGCTGAAGCTGCCCCTACTTTACTTGTCGGGTTCGCTGATATGTTCTTGCCTGCAGTGCTTGGCAGCGGAATTGAAAGTGAATTGACGCGCTTTGTTCTTGCTGGCGTTTCTTTGACTCAAATCATCTACATGTCTGAAATCGGCATTTTAATCTTGCGTTCGAACATCCCGGTTAAGTTTTGGGAACTTGGCGTAATTTTCATCTTGCGCACGATCATCACTCTACCGATTCTTGTGTTGTTCGCTCATTTATTCGTCTAAATGAAACGATCCATTTTCTTTTTTAAGGAAATGGATCGTTTTTTATGTACAGAGTTCACTTAACAAAAGCTTCAAAATAGAAAAACCGCAGTTGCTCACTGCGGTTTTTCTGCTTCTTCATTTAGCCCAGTTGTGGAAGACGAAATAGGCCAAAATGAGAGCGACCACGATGATGGAAATGACAAGCATCGGCACAAGGCCGAAGGTGGCATCCATTTTCGTTCCCCTCCTTTTTCTTATATCATAACTCCTAATTGCTAAAATTCAAACCATTATATTTTAAATATTCTGTTTTTTAAGGAGAAAAATAATAGCTCCGAGCCATTTGGACCGGAGCTGCATTTAAAAGGAACACATTTTACATCGATTGAGGATGTCCTGGAACTTTCTTAAAGTTATCGTCTCTGCGGAAATTTCCCATGACTTCCATTGTCTCACTGATGCTTACAAATGCGTCGGGATCGACTTCTTTAATAAGCGGACGGACATATGCCAACTCATATCGTGTAATGACGCTGTGCAGGATTTTAACTTTATTGCCCGAATAGGCTCCTTCGCCTTCTGTGACAGTGATGCCTCGGTAAAGATTTTCGAGCAACTGTTTTTTGACTTCGTCCCCTTTGCTTGTCACCACTTGCATATTCAGTTTGATGTGGCGGGTGTGGATACGGTCAACGACTAGACCTGTGATGTAAATTGAAGCCATCGTATACATTGCCAGTTCCCATGTAAAGATAAAACCGGATACAAAAACCACTAAACTGTTCAAACAAAACACCATAAATCCAAGCGGAATGTCTCGTTTCATCGTCAACAAGAGGCCAACAACGTCGAAGCCGCCTGTCGATCCGTATGCACGGATGATGAATCCGACCCCGATGCCGACAAGTACGCCGCCGAATACTGATGAAAGCAATACGTCTTCTGTTACTTTCATGACTGGGATATACAGCATCGAGATTGAGGTCACTGCGACGGAAAAAATACTATTGATGATGAACATTTTGCCAAGTTTCATCCAGCCGAGTATCAAAATCGGGATGTTCAATACAAAAAGCCAGATTCCTGCGTTGATTGGCAGCATCAAACTGAAAATCATCGCAATTCCCGTAACTCCTCCAGACAAAATCTCATGCGGCAATAAAAACATATTAAAAGCGAACCCAAGTAAAATCGATCCTGCGAAAATTATGAGCCAATTGTAAAGCTTATCCATTAAAAAATCTCCATTCATACTATACTCAGCACCTATAAAAATGCAGCAAAAAAAGGCTGGACAATTCTTTCAGCCTTTTCGAAGCTCAGACACAATGTATCAAATTATAGGTAGTATACGGGTAAAATGCAAGTTTTATTCCTCGGCTCTAAATCTGCTTGATCCTTCTCAAACAAAAATCATTCAGCGAATATCACTAAACTGTCGAGACTGTCTGCACTTTCAATCTCCAACAAAGAATATAAACTGTTAACAAGTGTTTGGATGCGCGGCGGAGTTCGGGTAAATTCCTGCTGGATGGATTTTGCGTAAGCCGTTTCCCAACTTCCATCTTGCAAATAATGGGCATCTACAACTTCAGTCTTTTGAATTGTCCAGCCGGCTTTTTCCAATAAATTTTGGAACTGTGGAAGATCAAAGACATACTGGATGTTCCCTTCGTTTTCTACAAACTCGCTGTATAAAGCAAGAATCGCCGTTGCCGCAAAGTGGCTGCGCTGAGAAAGCCGGCTAAAGTCAAGATTCCATTCTGCCAGATAAAGGCGGTCAGTCATGCTCCGCAATTTCGTCAAATATGCGAGCAATTGATCCGGATTCCGGAAATACCAGGAACTGTGCGACAAAATAGCCACGTCGAACTTCGTTTCCGGCAGCTCCAGCAAATCGGTTTCCAGCAAGAATTCAACTTGTTTTCCAAGTTTAGATGCTGCAATGGCCGCTGTTGCCTCACCAAGCGTAATCGGGGCACCATAATCCGCAGACGCAATATCCACAGCAAGCACCCGTCCTGCTTCGCCTACTGCATCTGCCAAAACGACAGTCGTATCTCCCTGGCCGCAGCCAATTTCAATGACGGACATCCCTTTTTGAATCGAAAAAGTTTCTACTAAAGACATCCGATGTTTCAATTGGGTGCGTTGAATCGTATCATCCCCGATGATTTTCATGCTTTCGATTAAATGTTCCAACAGGCTTCCTCTTTCCCACTTTTAATCATTTGTTCTGATTTCATCTTATCTAAGCGTAATTTTTCTTAAAGAAATCTAAGCCAGCTTTTGTCCGCAGTTCGGACAGAACTTAGCCCCTTCGTTTTTCTGGCCGCAGTTCGGGCAAAAGTTTGGCCCTTGGCTGCCTGCTGCCTGCTGAGTGCCGGAATTCGAATCCTTCATCGTTTCCACCATGTCTTTAGCGATATTCATCCCGACCATCATGCCAGCCATGTCAGCTGCACTGCTCGAACCGGACGAACCGCCTTTCGCCATGGCATCTGCCACTGAAATTTGCTGGTATTTGCCTACGTCGCCGACCATGCCGATAGAAGCATTCTTATTAATCATATCCTGGATTTCTTTCGGATAGTTAAAGCTCATGACTTGGAAACCGGTGATTTTCATGCCATCATCCATAAGCTCCATATTAAGGTCATCTGAAATTCCTTTTCCGATTTCATGAGCATTGGCCTGCAGATTGAACATATCCTTGCCTTCTTTGGTGACCCATTTCATGAGCAGCTGATCGAGAATCGCTGTAATCCGGATTTTCATATCTTCAACCAGATAGCTTTCACGGACTCCAGCAATTTTATCGATCAATGTCGTGTAGTCATTTACGGTAAACTGGAACGTGCCATTCGCCCGGATTGGCATACCGCCCGGCATTTGCGGTGCCGGAATATTGATCGGGTTTTGTGTCCCCCATCGGACCGTGAATTCTTTCGTATTGACGAACAGGACTTCAACACGCATGCCGCTGTTAAAGCCGAAACGGAACCCTTTCAAGGTAGAAAGGAACGGGACAATCTGCGATTCGATGTCATACTCGCCGTCATCTTCAAAAATCCCTTCGATTTTCCCGTTGTTTAAAAAGATGGCATCTTGTCCTGGACGGATAATCAGCTTACTGCCTTTTTTGATTTCATCGTTGTTCCATTTCCAAAATATCATGTCGTCCCTGAATTCATTCCATTCGACAACATCTGAAAATTGATTTCCGAAAAAAGCCATATTGTTCATTCCTTCCTTTATTGCCTTTGGTTTTAGAAACTGCGTCCGCCTCCGCTAAAGGAGCGCCCGCCGCCAGTCATTCCACCACCGCCGCCGAAACCGCCGCCTCCGCCATTGCTTTTCGGTACACGGCGCCTGGAAACCGTCTTGTTTCGGAACCGGTCTTGCTGGCTTCTGACTCTCGTATTCGTGCCGTCAACATACGTACGTGCAGTGGTCGTGATCCGTCCGCCTGCATTCATGACCATCGAACCGACCACCGCAGCGGCAATCAACAGCGGAACGCCTAGCTGGAACCAAAGCTTATGGAAGATGCTTTCTGGATTGGCTCCCGGCCGGAATTCCATGTAGCGGCTGGCTGTTGTAACAGTTTCCCGGAAAGCACCACCATAATCGCCGGCGCCCATATAAGGCATGATGCGGTCCAGCACTTGCTGGACTCGGTTATTGTCGAGCTTCGTTTCAGCTGTACCGAAACCTGCCAGGTACACTTCCCGGCTGCCCATATCAATCGTCAGCAGCACGGCATTTTCCTGGTTGTTTTCATCTGCCCATTCATCAAAGAAATCACCCATATAGGTCATGACAGGCTGGCCGTTTGTAGTGGTTGTCGTCAGAAATAAAAAATCTGCTCCATGTTTTTCGCTATGCTCTTCAGCGAGCGCTTCCAGTTCTCCGATTTCGCTTTCCGTTAAGAGTCCTGCATTGTCATAGATATGCGAATCGGCAGCAAAAACAGCCGTGCCGCCTGCAAATACAGCCAGACACAGCACCAAAAACAGGAATGGCGCTTTCCTCCAATTTAACCGGTTCACCATAGCACACCTCCCATTGCATAAGAGATGCCTTTTAACACGACAAAGCCTGAAACGGCAATGCCAGCGAACCACGCTGCTACTTTTCCTGAACTGATTGGCGGTTTCCCGACCACTTTGCCGGTTTGCCCGTTCATCGCAAAAGTATGCTCTTTATTTTCAAAATCATAATAAACCATCCAAACAGGAAACAAAGTGTAGTAGACCTTGCTTTTATTCGCCTGGATCTGTTTGTTCGTGTAGCTGACAGTCGAATAACCTGCAATGGTCGATTGGATATACGAATCGATATAAGGAACGATTTTGGATTCCACCCGCGAGAAAAGGGCTTCATCGTCATAATCGTATTTTTCCGCTAGGTAACCTGCCAAATAAGGCATTTTGAAATCTTTCAACTCCGAATAGTCATAAGGCTCGAGCTTATCCATCAATTCATCATCCATCTTTTCCGAAGCATCGGCCGGCACTTTTAAATAGCTGAGGTCAATTCCACGGTAAACATCGTAGAAATCGGTTTCCGTATAAATCGTATCGCCTCTTGTGTAGCTTCGGACCCGAGTGCCGATGGCAGCCACTTCCGCCGTTCCTTCGATGTCATAAAGCCAAAATGGCACATACATGCCTGCCATCTTTTTGATCCGGTCGCCGCTCATGAACCCTCTAGGCGTCAGCCTTCCATTTCGCGTCCATTTCTTGAATGCAGCCACGGCTTCGTCTTTGCTGATGGTGAATGGAATCACTTTAGCCGGTGCAAATTCACCGCTTAAGCGTTCAGCCAATACCACCGGCGCACCGCAAAAGCTGCAATGCGTCGCGGTCGTATTCGCTTCTGTGAGAATTACGGCACCGCAATTTTCACAATGGTATTCCTTTGCCTCTTCTGTATCGAATTCCTGCAGGATATTTTCCTCGGGAAACGTTTCAATATCGTCTTGGCGGCCGCAGTTCGGGCAGGACAGCTTTCCTGACTCGGCATCAAATGCCATATCCGATCCGCAGTTTGGGCATTTATACTGAGTGACCACTCCGTGTCCCCCTTTCCCTTTAAAGGAAATGGCCTTCATCAATGCCATCACTCGCTTTTGTTTACCTCCTGCTTCAATGCGGCCAGTTCATCGTCTACATTAATGCCAGATTTCAGTGATTCAAGCTCACTTTCTACATCAGCTTTTGTCTCGTATTTTGCGGCAAGGTCTTTAATATCCGTACCTGAACCTTTATTGAGCTCCTGCATCGCCATTGCCTCATCCAGTTCCTGATTGATTTTTTGCTCCATTTGATCAAATGCAGACAAACGGTCTCCAGCACTGCCCATGGATGAATTAAACTCATTCATGCGTTTTTGCGTTTTCGCCACCGCCGCTTTCCCTTTCAATTCTTGGCGGCGGGATTCAAGTTCCGCGATATCGGAATCCAGCTTCTCGTGCATTTGGCGCATTTGCTGCGTGTTCGCTGCTGCCAGTTCAACAGATGTCTGCATCGTTTTTTCACGTTCTGAAAGCTCAGCTTTGCGCTGAAGGAATTTCCGCGCATCGTCGTCATTCCCAGCTTCTACTGCTTTTACAGCGTAACGCTGCATATCTTCAATCTCTTTTTGCAGTTCCGCAAGTTCACGGCGTTCACGCTTTTCAGCCGCCATGATGGCAGCGGTTTCCGATTTCACTTTTCCAAGATCACTGTTAAGGTCGCGCAAATATTGATCGATCATTTTTTCCGGATCTTCTGCTTCGTCCAATAGCGCATGAATATTGCTCGTCATAATATCTCTGAACCGTTTTAAAATTTCCATCATCATTCTCCTTTTAAAGTGATTTTTTCCTGCTTGGCAAACTGTCTTCTTATAAGCAAAGATTACCCTATAACGTACAGCGTTAATCCTTAAAAGAAAGGGAGCGCTGCCGACAACCTATAGGTGTTCAGCAGCGCTCTCTCCATGTATTTTCCCATAACTGGATGAAATGGGACAAGCTTATTTTTAAAATTTTCTTTTATTTTCTTCTTGGCCGCACTTCTTTTTGAATATCCTTCAGGAACGAAGCGCCCATCAGGATGATGACGATGGCAAACGGCAAGGCCGCAATGATGAGCATATTTTGCAGCCCTTGCGTCCCGCCGAAATAGACGACGACAGCAGCGACAGCTGATTGAATCAATCCCCACGTGATCTTAACGGAATTTGATGGATTCAATAGACCATTGGTGCTAAGCATACCAAGGACGAACGTAGCCGAATCCGCCGAAGTGATGAAGAAAATCGCAATGACGAAAATCGTGATGAACGACAACAAAGTCCCGAGCGGATATTCTGCCAGCACACCGAAAGTCGAGGTTTCAAGCGAAAAGCTGGAAATTGCAGAAATCCCTTTTTGCTCCAGATTCAAAGCAGATACTCCGAACACAGAGAAGAAAATGAAACAAACAAGCGCCGGCAGCAATAAGACGCTGAACATGAATTCCTTAATGGTCCGGCCTTTTGAAATGCGGGCGATAAAAATGCCGACAAATGGCGCCCATGAAACCCACCAAGCCCAATAGAAAATGGTCCAACCATTAATCCATGTTCTATTCTCTTCATTTAAGGGAGCTAATCGCAAACTCATTCTAAAGAAATCGGTGACGTAGCTTCCAAGCGTGTGCGTGAACATATTGACGATGTACATCGTGGGTCCGACAATGAATAGCAAAATAAGCAAAACAGCAGCTAACACCATATTGATATTGCTTAAGTATTTGATTCCTCGGCCGATTCCTGACCAAGCTGACCAAATGAACAGCACCGTTGCAATGATCAGCACAATCAATTGGACAGTGAAATTATTCGGCGTGCCAAAGAGGAAAGACAAACCTCCGGTAATTTGTGCGGAACCGAAGCCGAGCGTGGCTGCCACACCAACGATGGTCGCAAATACGGCCAAAATATCGATAGCTTTTCCTAAAGCCCCTTGCATCAGTTTTTCGCCGAATAACGGCGTTAATGTAGCACTGATCAATCCTGGCGTTCCCCGATGAAATTTAAAATAAGCGAGAACGAGCCCAACGATTCCATAAACGGCCCAAGCATGGATTCCCCAATGGAAGAACGAATACTTCAAGGCATCTTGAACAGCTTGATCAGAGCCTAACTCTGCAGAAGGGCTGCTGATGAACGCATGGGAAATCGGTTCTGCGGTGGTCCAAAAAACCAGCCCCATTCCCATCCCAGCGCTAAACAGCATGGCGAACCAAGAGGCCCGGCTGAATTCCGGGACATCGTCTTTCTTGCCGAGCTTGATATTGCCGAAACGCGAAAACATCATATAGACGCAGAATACCAAGATGGCAACTACTAAGAGCAAGTAAAACCAGCCAAACTTACTGGTTATTTCATTCGTCACCGAAGCAGTGACGGATTCAAGATTTCTTGGAGCAAATGCTCCCCATACAACGACAATAGCTGAAATGATTACTGAATAATAAAAGACTTGTGTGGCGTTTTTCATGCTTCACCTCTCATTAGAATTAATCGGATTTGTTAAACCGTATATTTTTACTATGGTAACATATCTAGCAAAACCGGGTTTTTGCATGCTGAAAAAACACCCGCAAAGCATGTATCTACTTTACCGGCGTTCCATACATCCTAATTACTTATTCACTTCTTCCCGTCACTTAAAACATAATTATTGGGTTTTCTTCTGTTCCATGACTGCAAAATAATTCGCTTCGTAATCTGCAAAGTTGAAAACGCGGCCACCCGGCATTTCAACAATTTCACCGACTGTGAGATGGTTCTCCGTTAATTTTTGGCGGAATTGTTCCAGGTCTTCTGTGAAAAACATCAAAGAGGGCGTGTCCAAGTTTAAGCCAGGAGACAACTGGGCGACTGCCTCACGATTGTGAAGGACAATGCTGGTTTCTGCTGCACCATCCGGCATGATTTCGATCCAGCGCATTTTGCCGTTGTCTTCATCAGCCTTAACCTTAAAACCTGCAATTTCTGTCCAAAACCGCACAGCTTCATCCTGGTTATTGACATAAAGCATAATCTGGCCTACCCGAGCTATCATATTTTCTCCTCCTTCAATTCTGTTCTTGTTTGAATCGTAAAATATTTTATCTGCAATTTCAATTTTAATTCCCGCTAAAAAAATACCGCATCCAGACCGTGTCTTACACTGGATGCGGCATTTGTTATTCATTCTTCAGTTAAATTTTATCGGCTATTCTTTATTGGACTCATGGGACGGATCGTTCGCTGCTTTTTTGGAATATTCTTTTGCCGCTTCTTTTTCATCCTGGCCTTTAAGGTCTTCGTAATTTACTGCATCATTTTCGCCGTCAAATACTTCTTTTGTTTTTTTGATGGCTTGGTCGATGGCAGAATCGGGAGCGCCGTTATGCTGCTGCGGTGTACGTCCAGCTGTGCCTTTTCTCGTCATGGAAATCCCTCCTGTTAAAATACGTTATTTTAACCTTTACCCCATTGTTTGAAAAATAATCCTTGAAGGGTTGTACGCATTTAATAGGCAGTGAATTCCTGGCGTGTTGGATAAGAGGTTTGAGTCCCGCGTTTTTGGACCGCCTGCGCTGCATATTGATTGGCTTTTTGGAGCGCTTCTTCGATTGGACTCCCCATAGTGACAAAATGCGCAAAGCAGCCGATGAAGGAATCTCCGGCGCCGGTTGTATCCACAGCTGCGACTTTTTCGCCTTCTATGAATAATTCTTTTTCTGCATTCATCCATAAGACGCCTTTATCGCCCATTGTAACGATTAAATTTCGTACGCCTTTTTCCACTAGGGAAGCTGCCGCTGATTTGATTTCATCTGCGGTTTCTACGGGCATGTCTGTTAAGATGCCAAGTTCCGACTCATTCGGAGCGAAATACGTGCATTTCTTTACATATTCGATATCCAGTGCCGGATTGGCTGGAGCTGGGTTTAAAAGCACAGGAATCCCGAGTTCCTCGCCCATTTCAATCGCATGATAGACCGTCTCCAGCGGGATTTCCAATTGAAGCACCATCAGTTTTACTTGGCCGATACGGTCGCGGTGCTTCTCAAGCGTTTCCGGAAGAAGTTCACTATTGGCACCTTGTATGATAATGATGCGATTTTTTGCTTTTGGATCTACAAAAATCGGGGCTGTGCCGCTCGTTTTCGTTCCGACTTCGACGGCTTCTACACGGACGCCGTTCTTTTTGAAATTTTCGATTGTGTTCTGCCCGAATAAGTCGCTTCCGACTTTCGTCACCATCAATACATCGGAACCTAACCGGCTTGCTGCCACCGCTTGATTGGCGCCTTTTCCGCCGCATCCCATCTCGAACTCCGGTGCTTCAATTGTTTCGCCTTCTTCCGGCATCCGGTCTAAATAAGTGATCAAGTCGACCATATTCGAACCAATTACTGCAATATCCATTGTCATTTCTCCAATCTGTTAACGACTTGCAACTTTACGTTGCCGAATTTATAAATAAGATACACTCTAGTTTACCTTAAAATCCAGTGAATAATCATGGAACACCCACATCCGCCTGTTTCGAAGTGCAGACAAATTGCTTTCAGTAATCGGCAACGCATACTACATCTGGCTTGAATGGTTGTCCCCCGGACGCTGCCAATATTCGTTTTTACTGAATCGAGCACCTTTTAATAAAAGCTTTCATATTCTCTCTACCTCTACCAATTCTCCAGAAAAACCAGCCGACTTTAAATTTCTTAAAATAAAATAAGCCGGGCCATCTCCGCTATTGGAGAGCCCGGCTTAAATCATTTAGCAGTTTTCACTCTGTATCTTGAGTATTTATAAGACAACCCGATTACTCCAAGGAGCAAAGCAAAAACGAGAACATCCGATAAAACGGTGAAGTTCAGAACCAGCAAAAACAAAGCTGCAATTCCAAAAACAGCGATAAAACAACGCTTCAACCATTGAAATTGACAACGGAAACCGATTAATGTCGACACGCCGCCGATTAGGAAGAGCGACCACATGATCGACTGATTTCCTGGTGCGGCATTGATTGCGATATAGCTCAAAGTAATGGCCAGAGATGTCAATACGACATCCTTGTTGCCCTTATAGAAACGGAGAAGCAATAAACCGATAAGGAAACTAAAAATCGCTTTCATGCTATATTGCACGAAGAAAACATACCCGATATTAAGCAGTGTAATTAGGGTAACTAAAATGAGGCCAGCCCCACCCGGTTTTAGCCGTTCCCATACTTGCAGAAATAGCGCAAACCATGCCACGATCAAAATACCGAAAATCCATTCGCCCCCGAACCAAAGCTGGGACAGTTCACTAAACGCATAGCCGCCTAAAATAGCCATTGCATACACCATAAATGCTTTCATGCCTGATCAACTCTTCCCTCTTAGTTAAATCTTTTTTTCTGTCGGTTTCATAATGCGTCCAACAATATTTACGGTGTCTTTCTTCACATTTAATTATACGCTGATTTTTCATCTTTCATATACAGTTCCGGGAAATAAATGATTTCAGATGAGAAGAGGCTTGAAAAACAGCAAAAAGGGTAGAAAGCTCTTATAGCAATAATAGGAAGGTGAATGGATATGGGAGAAGCATTATTATGGGGAGGCATTGCAGGGGCTGCCAATTTGCTGGGCGCGATTATTGTTTTGCTGGTTTCGCTTCCACAGCGCTTGATCGCATACATAATGGCGCTCGGAACGGGTGCTTTAATCGGGGCCGTCGCATATGAACTATTAGGAGAAGCAATGGTAATCAGCGGATTGACCCAAATCGCTTTAGGATTTTTAAGCGGAGCTGCAATTTTCACTATTTTTGATATCATTATCAACAATCGAGGCGCCCGTCATCGCAAGCGTTCGGGCCATGGGGAAGATTCCCCGGATGGACCCAACTCAGGCATCGCAATTTTTATCGGGACCATCATGGATGCTATTCCGGAAACAGCCATGATCGGCCTTGCACTAGCTAGCGGAAACGGCGTCAGCGTCGCTTTGATCGCAGCCATTTTCATCAGCAATTTGCCCGAAGGCATTTCAAGCACCTCCGGCTTAAAGAAAAGCGGATTCAGCACAGCCAAAGTAGTAGCGATGTGGACATTCGTCCTTGTCGCATCCGCGCTCAGCTCTTTGGCCGGCTATTCCTTGCTTGATCAAATGTCAGAAGACAGCCAAGCCATTCTCTCATCCTTTGCAGCTGGTGCCATCATCGCCATGATTTGCTCCACGATGATGCCGGAAGCATATGAGAAAGCAGGCCCGATTGTCGGATTCATCACCGCATGCGGCATTTTCATCACATTATTATTGCAATAAGAAAAGCGGAGGCAGCTGTTTAGCCCCGATAGGCTTAAGGCAGTATGCGAGGAGGCTGTTGCCGCCGCAAGTTTTTCAATCAAAAAAACGGACCCCTTAAGGGATCCGTTTTTTTTTTGTTATTCCGTTTCTTCATTTAAATCAGTTTGGTAATTGTATTCAGAAGGATCGATAGGCGTGAATCCTTCTGGGGCATAGAATCTCAACAAATCGCCATTGACGATTTCGTCAGACAATTGTAATTTGAGATTGCCCTGGTTTTGAAGTTCTTCTGCTTGGGCCTGCTTGCTTTCATCAATCGGCAAGCCGGTTTTCGGATCATAGAACACATCACCGATCGAGTAGATTTCTGGACTTGCATAGTCGCCATTTCGGAAGGTCACCAGTTCTTTATGCTCGTCCGATAATATGTCGGTGCCGAAATGCAGGTAGTCTTGGGTGTCGATTCCCAGCAAATGCATCAATGTCGGAAGCAAGTCGATCTGGCCGCTGAATGTGTGATCGATTCCGCCTTCCATTCCTGGAATGTGGATAAAGAGCGGCACACGCTGCAAGTTCGTATTTTCTACAGGTGTGATTTCTTTCCCTAGCACCTGTTCCATCGCTTTGTTGTGATTGTCTGAAATTCCGTAATGATCGCCGTACATGACGATCATCGTGTTATCAGCCAAACCTGATTCTTCAAGGTCTGTGAAGAATTGTTCAATCGCTTCATCTGCGTAGCGCGCTGTCTGGAAATAATTATCCACGCTTGCATCGCCTGTTGTGCCTTTGCCGATTGTCGTCAATTCCTGGTCGATATCATAAGGGAAATGATGCGCGACCGTGATGAATTTCGTATAGAACGGCTCTGGCAAGGTTTTTAGGATGTCCATGGATTGGTCAAAGAACGGCTTATCCATTACACCGTATTCTGCCATATCCCCTTCTTCAAGGTCTGTGTAAGATTCGATATCAAAGAAGTTGTCGAATCCGAAAGATTTGTAGACTTCGGAACGATTCCAGAATGTTGCATTATTGCCATGGAAAACGGCTGATTCATAGCCTTTGTCTTTCAAGATTGCCGGTGCTGCCTGGTAAGTGTTCTGGCCTTTTGTAATATAAGCCGAGCCCTTAGGCAAACCGAACAAAGAATTCTCTAACATGAATTCCGCGTCTGAAGTTTTCCCTTGCGCTGTTTGATGGAAGAAGTTATCGAAGTAAAGCGTGTTCTTCTCTTCAATCATCGAATTCAGGAAAGGCGTCACTTCTTCGCCGTTCAATTCATAATTCATCAGGAATGTCTGGAATGATTCCAGATGCAAGTAAACTACGTTCATTCCTTCAGCTGCCCCGAAATACTCTTCATTCGGCGAAGCATAATTGGATTTTGTATAGTTCAAGATTTCCGTTACATCGTCGCTGTCCGCCATAACGCGCTGCGAAGAGGATTTCAAGCTTTCTACCGTGTCATACAGAGCGTAGTTGTACATCCCCAAATATTTCACGATATAGCTTCTATCAAAACCGCGCGTCAATAATTGCGGACGGTCGCCTTCTGCCATCGCCAAGTTCAAGAATGAAATGGCTAATGCAGCGGTGATCATCGGAAGGACCACTTTGGTTCTGAAATTGGTTTTGTCTTTCTTGAAGCGTTTCGAAAAGACCAAAACAGCCAAGAAAACGACATCCACAAAGAACAAAACATCCCATGGTTGAATGAGTGTCATGACACTGCCGCCCAAATCACCGAAGTTCTGTGTTTGGAATAAAGTCGGAAGCGTGATGAAATCACTGAAGAATCGGTAATAAACCGCATTCGCGTACAGAAGAATCGTCATTAGCGTATAAATGACCAATAGCGAGAAATACTTCCGTGTCCCTTTGAAAAAGAACGATAAGCTCAAAAGCAATAAAGCGGAACCGAGTGGATTGATAAACAGCAGGAATTCCTGCAAAAATCCATCGACGTCCAATTTAAACTGCGTTTTTTGCGAAATATACGTTTTCATCCAAAGCATGACCACCGCGAGTATATAAAACGGGATAAACTTATTGAACGTTTCTCTATCAATTTTTTTGAATTTATTCATATTGCACCTTCTCGTTGTTGAGGATTATTGTAATGGCAATGAACCATCCCAGTTAAAAAATGTCTCTTGTAGTTTTACAAAGAATGACATATTCTATTCTACTAAACTTTGGGTAAGAATGACAGTTTAAAGATTCTTCTCACAATGGGTTCACTACTAAAAAGACGTAACCACACCATGGAAAGTTTCAAATCCGGCGAGATTTCTCAAGATGAAAAAATCCGCCCTGCAAATTGCCCGAGCGGATTCCTCTTCTCTATTCAAATGGCGGAGGTTCTGGAATGTCCGGATTTTGGATGAGCCGATGCGTCCCCTCTTTCAAATTAAATTCCAAGGCATTGAATTCCACGCGTTTCGGATCGATGGCCGGCCCACTAATATGGCCGAAAGGATAAAAAGTCAGTATCGATGCATTCGGGTCCAAGCCTCTAAGCGATGCAGTCCACTCAAAATCTTCCGCGGTCAGGGCATCTCCCGGCGTACTGCCGCCATTGAACGGCATTCGATAAACATTTCCTAAATCGTCTCCTGCGATCAATTCGGCTTCAACGAAATTGCCCGCTTCAACAATTGCCGGATCCACTAATTGCTGATAAGCGATATTGACAGCAATGTCCGTAATGGTCAATTCCTGCAGGTGGACAGTCACTCCGTCCGATGATACTTTTTCATCCAGGGTAATCGGTTTTTGAGCCAATTGCTTCACCGCAAATTCAAATTTCCAATCTCCGGCAATCGCTTTTTCTTCCGTGAAAAGAACTTGCGGCTCCCAAACGACATTTACAACTTCGGCATCTTCATCGAGATGGGTGATTTCTGCAATCCCCGCAATGACTCCGTCAATCACTTCCGACTGCATTCCGCCAGTCGGTCCTTCAGCTTCGAGCAGCTCCGGGAAACTGGACAGATAAGCCGAGCTGTCTAATGGCGCTTCAGAAGCGACTTGATACGTAAAAGTCAATTTGGTGCCATCATAAATCGCTTCATCAATGCTAATGGTGATGCCATTACTTGTCTGTATTAGTCCGACATCTTCACTAAATTGGTCAAATGCCGCAACGCCGTGTTTATTTTCTGCGAATATCGAGAAGACATTTCCGATGACAGGCAACTGAGCCATGTAATTGGCAAGTGCCGGAGCGGCTGACAATGTGGTTGCCGAAATACCGGCTATAAGAACGACGGTTGCCACCGCTGGCATCCAGCGATTCCGGCGTTTCACTTTAACCGGAGCGGCTGCTGTTTCCCAAAATGATTCTTCGATGATTGCATCCAGACGCGCTTCTGGAACTTCGATTTTCTCTAAAGCTTGTTTAATTGAATTCTCTTTGCCATTCATCTGCATACACTCCCTTCAAATCTCTTTTCAGCATCGCAAGTCCCCGGTGAATCAGGATTTTCACTGTACCTTCCGGGCATTCCATAAATTCAGCAATTTGCTTTACCGTGAAATCCTGATAGAAACGAAGCATTAAAACCGTTTTGTATTTTTCCGGCAATAACCCAAGCGCCTTTTCCATATCCAATTGCTGGGCAATATCCATGGAATCAGTGGGGGCTTTTCTCTCTTCCAATTCATCCAGGACAATCAGCTTTTTATTTTTCTTTAATAGCGCCAATGCTTTATTGATGCAAATGCGTGTCAGCCATGTTGAAAAGTAAGCCGCTTCTTTTACTTGATGCACCGATTCAATTGCCTGAAGAACGGTTTGTTGGAAAATGTCGATTGCATCTTCTTCATTTCGCACATATGTAAATGCCATGCGGTACAATTTTTCTTTTTCATCTTTCAATAAATGCTGGAGTGCCAGCCGGTCGCCTTTTATTGCCGCTGCAACCATTTCCTCATCGTGCTGCATCCGCCTCATCCTCTCTTTATTCATTAGAGTCCGCTGCTCTTTAAAACGTTTCACTCTTTTTTAATTTCCAGTAAAACATTACCATTCTTTAGAGAGTTTACCTATTTTTTGTTTAAAGTTCCTATTATTAAGGGCTTTCCTATTTAGGAATATAGAGGAAATTCTTTCCCGGCAGCGAAATTCTATATATAGAAGAAAAAAATCATTTGGGGGAGAGAAAATGACCAACACCAAAAATGTCGTGGCCTATATTCTGCAAGGCGTCGGCTTGCTTATTATCGTGATTAATCTATTCCGGGCGATAAATTCCGTTGAATGGCTTGGTGGACAAGCCGCTTTTGAAATTTTCCTGCAAGGGGCCATTTACGGATCGCTGCTTCTCGGTTTTGGAGAAGTCATCCGCTTAATGCAAGGATTGTTCAATCAGCGCGAACCCAAAATCGATGGTGAAATATCTGTCCCATCTGGCGGGCACCGGGTATTATGGCAAGCGGACGAAACAGTCGTCAGTGAATCCGCCAAACAAAAAATTACCGATTTCTATGCTAAGCAACAATTGGAATTCGACCGACTCGAAGCGACGCCTTACGAAGGCTATGTAATTGTCTATCGCGGCGAAGGTCGCGAAATTATCGATTTAAATGGCTTCAAACCGGAAATCTTATCCGATCAAGAAACAAAAAATCATCCCGATTTGAAAAACTTATAATGCCAAAAGTAAAGCAATGTTAAAAGCCTTCTCTGCAATGAAGGCTTTTTTGTTTTGGCGCTGATGCGGTGACAAAGCAATTGACCGAAGCTTTATCATCTTCGATTGCGAGCACGTTCCTCTGGGCGATTGTCCCAGCTGCACTTGCACTCGTCGCAGCCTTTATGATGAGCAAAGAAAAATTGGGCGACCAACTAAACTAAAGCATAGGAAAACCCTGCCAGACACTTGCTTGTGTCCGGCAGGGTTTTTAAATTGGCCGAGAATAGCGGAGAGACACTTGCAGTTCTCCCGTGTCCGTTTCTTCAGTTTTCTTTCCTTGGAATTTAAAACCTCTCGCTTCATAGAATGGAATGCCGAGTTGGTTGCCTTCCTGAACCGAAACCCATTGTTCGCTTGCCCCTTCTGCTGATTGATCTCGAGTTAGAGCTTCCAGAAGCAGCCGGCCGATCCCTTGGTAACGGAAACGTTCATCCATATAGAGAACGAAAACTTCCCCGGTACCGGGTGCTGTCATTCCGCCGCCGATGACACCCGCCACTTCCATTCCAACCAGTGCAATATGCGAATAAACGCCTGCACGAAGATCCTCTCTGACCCGTTCGGGGTTATACCAAAACGCAGTGTTTTGCATTTGATATTCTTCGCTTAATTTCCCTTCGACTGTTTGCCGCCACCCTGTGGAACAAATTTCCGAAATCTTTTCTGCATGCCTGGCTTCCGGCTTTTTTATTTCGATCTCCATTCTTTTTCCCCCTGCCTCTCTTTTCTTTTAAATTTAGCATATCAAAATTCTTTCTAGTTAGAGAAGGGCGAAAATAGAAAAGCAAAAAACGCACTCCATTTAGCAGAGTGCGTTTTTACTGTTCATCACTTATTCGATTCTTAAGGGTTGATCAGTTCGGCATAAACGACGAGCCGTTCTTCCCTCGTCCCCCGTTCAAAATCGAATTCGCCTGAACAAGTAATCAAGACCAATTCCGGAGTGGACCGGTAGCCGAATATATCCTCTACATCAGCTAAGTCCAACTCAACGGACTCCATTGCGTATACTTTGAACTTCAGCTCTTTCTCGCCACCAGCAACCATAATTTCATCGCCAGCTTTGAGATCGGCCAAGTCCCAGAAGACGGCTGGACAATCCACTGCATCTACGTGCCCCGCTATCACAGCCCGTCCATTTTCTCCAGGCAGGTATCCCGGTTCAAACCAGCTGATTTCATCTGGTGTTTTCGGGACTGCCATTCGGCCGTCTTTTTCTGTACCAAGAGGCAGCACCTCTGCATCAATGCCGATTGCCGGAATAGAAAGCGTTTCCGGTTGAATGCCTTGATTCAATGAAAGGGCATTGATCGGATTTTCTGCCGGCGCTGTCTGGTTCACTTCAAGCGTTTTGGCGGGCTGCGGCTGTTTTGTGGTAAATCCTACATCTTCCGTGCGTTCACTGACTTCATCTGCTTGCTCCTGGCAACCTGATAGGAAAACGAACGAAACCGCTAAGATCAATAGGGATTTATTTTGTGTTCTTTTTCTGTTGAACTATCATAGCCATTGTACAGGTGCAAGAATATAAACTTAGGAGACTAAAATTTTTGATTCACTGTCTAGGCAATGGTAAGCTCTTCTTCGAATAGAATTGAAGGAGGAATTTTCATGACAGTTAAAACGTACCGAGAAATCCATTTAATCAATCGTCCGGAAGGAACACCGACAGATCAGGATTTTGCCTTTGTCGAGAAAGACATTCCTTCCATAAAAGAAAACGAATTATTATTGAAGACTTTATATCTCTCCGTCGATCCTTATATGCGCGGCCGGATGCGCGATGTAAAATCGTACGTCGCACCTTATAAATTAAACGAGCCGATGAACGGCGGCGTATTGGCAGAGGTCCTGGATTCGAAATCAGATCGTTTCCAAAAAGGGGATATCGTGACTGGTACGCTGAATTGGGGAGAATACAATATCGTCCATGCGAATGCGGTCCAAAAAGTCGATCCAACCATCGCACCGATCACGACTCGCCTTGGGGTACTTGGCATGACTGGCCTCACTGCATACTTCGGCCTGCTTGATATCGGCAAGCCGCAAGCCGGCGAAACGGTCGTTGTTTCCGGAGCTGCCGGAGCAGTCGGTTCCATCGTTGGACAAATTGCAAAACTGAAAGGCGCGCGTGCTGTCGGGATTGCAGGGTCTGATGAGAAAGTGGATTACCTCGTCAACGAACTTGGTTTCGACGCTGCCGTCAATTATAAGAAAGACAGCTTTGAAGACGATTTGAAAAAAGCGGTTGCTGATGGCGTAGATGTCTATTTCGATAACGTCGGCGGCCCCGTTTCCGATGCCGTCATTCTGGAACTTAACCGGAATTCACGTGTTGTCTTATGCGGAACCATTTCTTCTTACAATAATCCTGCAGAAGACCTTGGACCGCGTATCCAGTGGAAATTCATCACTACCAGCTCGATGATGAAAGGCTTCACGCTCGGCGACTACGCTTCTGAACTTAAAACTGGCGCGGTCGAGATGGCCGAATGGTTCCAGGAAGGCAAGTTGAAATACGAAGAAACCGTCGTCGAAGGCTTCGATCAGACGCTCGATGCGTTCCGCGGTTTGTTTGAAGGAAGCAATCTCGGAAAACAATTGGTGAAAGTCGCCAGTCCGGAAATTGCGAAATTATAATCATAGCGTTTGAAGGCAAAGCCGATGTTTTACGCATCGGCTTTGCCTTTTTTTGTGTTCTGGAAAGTAAATCTTTGTCGAGAGCGAGTAAATGGAGACACTGGGATAGTATTTGAAGCGGGAAGGAAAGTATTTCACGGCGCAAGGGAAGTAAACCCGATTTCTGGATAGGCAGATTCTTTAAAAAGAAATATTTTCCAATAAATGAATTAAAAAAAGCCGCACATCCATTGTACGGCCGTCATTTTATCGATTCTTCCATCGCTTTTCGCCATCTCACGACTTCACGCTCTTCGATTTGCTTCGCAATCGTTTCATCCCATGTCCCGCTCCACGTATTCCAGATTCGGGCATAAAATAAGTCTTGCTTGGAATCATAAAGTTGAAATTCAATGCATGGAATAAAATCCGTCTCTTGTTCGATGCAGCTTGTGACATCGGTCGCGAGGACTTGGAAGCCTTCTTCCTCCGGAAAGACCATTTCACTCAACAGCAATTGCTGCACGCGTTCTTTATTCAAGGCAGCTTTTTTGAAATAGCGGTAAAGCGGCATCGCCTCACTCGCTTCCGGATGGCCGTTTTGTGAAGCAAGGGCATATTCATCATGGACGGAACTGAACGACATCACCGTGTCGTCCCCTTCCATTTCTTCATCGAAAATCCCTTTTTCAAGGTAATCAAAGCCTTTTGCCGTTAAACGGTACCCGCGCTTCTCCAGTTGGATCAGCCCGGTGCGCTGCATCTTCTCCATTAAATCGCGGATGAATAATTCTTCGACAAGCAACAATTCCGCAAGATTGGCAGCTCTGTGAATTTCCGTTTCCTGAAAAGCAAACAGCAGCATCTTCATCAAGACATCCATCTTCAGCCGTTTCACTCGGCTAAAACCAAGGTCGTATAAAACGATCGGCAATTTCCACGTCTGCTGTTTGATAACCGAAACATCGGAATTCGCTTCGAGATTTGTCCGAAGTTCTTTCATCAACCTCTCCACATTCTCACCCCCTGCTGCTTTCCAATACTTTCAAGCCATTTTTTCGCTTAACCGTTTCAAGTACATGCTTGTACATCTGTTTTGTTTCATTTTTCTTTGCCCGCTTCGTGAACATGTCGGAACTTCCCACCAACACAAGCAATTGCTTGGCGCGTGACAACGCGACGTTCAAGCGGCGGTAGTCTTTTGCAAAACCGATATCGCCATGCGAATTGTGGTTGTTCCGCACCATGCTAAGAAGGATAACTTCCATCTCGCTTCCCTGGAAGCGATCGACCGTTCCTGTGCGGATCGTCAAATGCGGAAGCCGCAATTCCTGGTCGATCATGCGCTGCAGGCGCTTGACTTGCTCGCCGTAGAAGCTGATGACGCCGACGCTTTTCTGATAGGCAGCATCCAGTCTTCCTGCTTGCTTCGCTTCTGCCACAGCTTGATCCATCTCCACTAATAACCCCGAGATCTCTTTAAGCTCAGCCGGGTTATACAAACTTTTCCCGCCGCTCATCCGTTCTTCGAAAAACGCAGATTCGTTCGGCAAATCCAGCCACATCAAGTGATTGCTGCGCGACACTGTTTTGGATTCCAGCAAGTGGTCGCGTTCGCGATCTGAATCTTGGAGCCCGCATTGCAATTGCTTGTTTTCCAAGCGGTAAAACGGTGCAATCGTCTCCATGATGTCTTCATGCATGCGGTACTGGATGGCAAGCATTGTTTTATTGGCTTCCGGCAAGTTTTTGTACAAACGCTCAAATAGCGATTCTTCCAGCAGCTTCTCGAGTTCGCGCTTTTCTTCGAAGCCGCTGTTTTCTTTGATCATTTCTTCCAGCGTTTCTTCCAAAGTATCGTTGCCGAGAAGCGGAGGCAATTGATGGTGATCGCCGACGAGGATGATTTTCTTGCCTTTTAGCATCGGCAGCAGTAATTCCGGCGGCGTCGCTTTCGACACTTCATCGATAATGACCACATCAAACACCGGATAATTGTCGATGAAATCTTTTCGTGCTGAAGCCACGCAAGTCGTGCCGATCACGTTGGCATGCTTGATGTACAATTTGCGGATCTCGTCCAAATCGTGCTCGTTCGCCCCTTCCAATAAATCCAGCCATTTTTTCTGGACTGATTGAAGCATCGGGAGATTCTTCATTTCCTGTTTGAGCGATTCTTTCTCAAATGACAAGCTGGCCAGTTTTTTCGCTGTTTCCTCGTATAGTTGTTCAGGATTGGCCGATAGAATTTCTGCCAGCTCACCAATTTCTTGCTCTTTCTCAGAAATAGCCTCTTTCAATCGGGCCATCTCATCCATAATTCCAACAATCCGGGCATCATTTTTTTCCAAAGCAGTTGTTTCATCTATGAGTTTTTGTTTAGCCTCTGCCAATTGTCCTTGCACTTTTTCAATACGCAATTTTTCATTTTTCAACTCGCCCAGTTCCGCTTTCCGCTCTTGGATCGTCCCTTCGATATCGGAAGGAAGATAAGCGGCATTCGGCATTTGTTTGAATTGCTGCTCCACAGGCGCCATCGCTTGCTGCAGTTTTTCCTGCTGTTCCTGCCATTTGCGGTCAACTGCTGTGTATTGCTCCTGCTGCTTCACCAATTCCGCAGCTAAAGCGGTTTTCAGCTGCTGGAAAGTCCGTTTCGATTCCTCGATATAAGCTTCAGCGGTCTTGAGCTTCGCCCCTCTTCGCCACAAATTATTTTGGCGTTTATAAAGTCCTGCAAGTGCTTTTGACAGAACCGCTGAATCGGTTCGCTGCGGACCCTTCAACAACTCCCGGAGCTTTTCCAAAAACGAATCGACTTCCGCTGATGTATACACTTCAACAGAGGCTAACGCATTTTCTTTCAGCTTCGCCAAATCCATCGAAGCAGACGCCAACAGCTTCTCCACATACGAAATCGCAGAAGCAATGCTTTCGTTGTATTTGCTGAGTTTCTGCCATTCACTAATTCTTTCACGCGCGACTTCCAGCTTATTGATCGCGTACGTAATGGCTGGCGTTTCCTCGATTTTCTGATTAATCATAAACCGGTTCAACTCATCGATTTTTTTGATGGTTTCCACTTCATCAATCAGTGCTTGCTTTTGCTTGATGACGGCCCCTACTTGATTTCGCTTATCGACAACCAGGCTGATCTCCTGTTTCTTTTGCGCCAATTCCTGTTCAAGTTCTTGATGCTTTCGCGCCCGCTCCAACTGGCTGATTTCATCCACAATGCGCTGCTGTTGTTCCTCAAACCAGTCTGGTTCTTTTTGTTCAATAAACGCCTGATTTTCCTTGATTGTTTCCTGAAGAGCTTGCATTTTCCGCTCGATTTCCTGTTTTTGCTGTTCGGCTCCTTCGCCGAGCCCTTCAAATGACCGCCATTTTGTTTGCGCCTCTTCAAGCTCTTTTTGAAGCTGTCGATTCTGTTCTTGCGCCTTTTTCTTTTCTTCAATTTGAATCGCCAGTTTTTCATAAATCGGCTGCGTTTCCAAATACGCCTGTTCATTCGCTGCCAATTCACTTTCCAGCACCGCTTCCCGGCTTTTCCGGATTTCATACTGCGCTGATACTTCTTTCAGCGTATTGTCTTTCCAATACTGTCCGACGTTTTCCTCGATAAACTTCTTGCCTTCTTCTTCGATGCTTTCCGTCCGGCCCACACGCAAAATTCGGATGTCTTTATTCACAAGCAGCCGGCCGAGTGCATTATCGACCGCTAAATTCGACTGCGAAGCGACGAGCGTTTTCAAGCCTTTTTTTGCATTCTGCAAACAGATTTCCGCAATAACCGTCGTCTTCCCGGTTCCCGGCGGCCCTTGAATTACATACAAATCGTCCGCCGCAACAGCACCGGAGACTGCCCGCTGCTGGAACTCATTCAGCCGGTTATGAAATTGCAGCTTGTCGATTTGCTGGAGCGGATTCACGGGCGGCTTTTCTTCAAATAAAAGACGGTCGAGATTCGGATTGACTGCCAAGCCTTTTTCCAGATTCGTAAATCCTTGGCGCAGCCTTCTGATCTGGCTGAGTGCGGCAAAATTGCTGAACACCACTTCTTTTTTATTCAATGTATGGGCTTTTTCACGCATTTGTTTGACTGCGTAGTTTTGAAGTTCAATTTCTACGGTGCGGTTCGCTGCTTTTATGACCGTACCGACATCCCCATCGATTCCCGTCAGCCTGACACTTAAATTCCGCAGCGACTTCCATTCCGTATCTTTCATCTGGCAGCCTGTCAGCGTTATGCGGCTGAAATCATGGCTGAATGTGAGCTTTGTATAAGACGTTTTGATATCCGGAATATCCATGCCGCGTTCCTGGATCTTCAAATAACCTTCCCAGCTCGAAATCCGTTTTTTCACATATTCCGAGCTTTCTTTCGCCGGCGTCATACGATTGATCATGTTGATCAAAGCGACCGGCGCCGGTTCGCGTGAATCAAGGAACGTGATATACGCTTCCCGTTGCCAGTTCGTCCCGAGCGTTTGGTACGCTTTTCGCAGCGTCACATTCGTCACCAGCAAACGATGATTCGCAAAAATGCAGTGAAACACCACCAATTGCCCCAATTCTTTTGAAGACAGCCGTTCGTTTTCCGCCTGATCAAAAATCAACGCAACCGAAAGAGAGCCGTCCGCCGCTGCCGGATAGCGTTCCAGAAATACCTTGAAAGGACGGTCCACAACAAAAAACGAGCGTTCGCTGATGCCGAACCCTCTCATTTTTTCCGAAGCCGTATTCGTCATTCGTATAGAAGTTTTATATGCATTTGCTTTTGCCTGACTCATTTAATCACCTGTTCTTAAAACTAAAAAATCCACCATTCGCCAATCTTGCGGCTCATCAAAATTTCAGCCTGCACGAGTTGGTCATCTTCTAATCATATCATTTATTGATAGATTTCTGCTTGTTTATGTTGTGAATTATTTTAGAAAGCAATAGATGAGTTTGAATAAATGCAGTTTGCATAAGCTTAGTACGGGCTTTAAGGGAACTCGAAGCTAGTTGCGGGCAACTCGGCAGGCTTTAAGGGAAACTTCCATGGATTTGAGGGAAACTCAGCGTCCTTTGCGAGCAGCCCATACAATAAATTCTTCAGTTTAAATTAAACTTTTGTTTTACCCGCTTTACAATATCCGCTTCCTTGTTTTGAATAAATTCATTCGCAATTTGTTTTACCATGCTATTAATTTCTTTCGTCATTTCTTTTTTCAACAATATTTGATCGATTACTTTGCCGTTTGGCGTAAACTGCCTGCCTACCAGTTCATCTAAAGAAACGTTATATAAATTTGCTAGTTTTACTAATAGCTTTAATCCCGGTTCAGCATTGGTCGTTTCAAATTTGCTATATGTCGCTTTTGTTATTTTCAAATGATCTGCAACAATTTGATGAGACAATTTATTTTTCTCTCTCAATAATTTCAGATTCGCTGCTAATTTAGACATGTCTATTCCCCTTTGTTTTAAAATCTCTTCTTATTTAATTCAAGAAATACCTCACAACATTTGTTGAACTTAGTCCACTTGGAGTTTGATGAATGACTTCTATTCGATAATTCGGAATGCTGATCATAGCTTGGCATACTGTTGGGAGACGACTTTTTAAGCCCATAGCATTATGGATATCCCCGGATTTCAAATCCACAAATTTTGCTCCCGCTGCTTTCTCAGCAGCCAGCTTTTCGAGAATAAAATTTCTGACAGATTGAATACCCATTCCGCTTTGGTTCCGTCGAATTTTAGTTGACGCTGATTGATTGTCCGGCTCTAGTTCTATTTCTGCTTTGTCTAAATCTTCCTGTACACTTTCCTGAGAGCCTTTGTCTTTTTCCAATCCATAATTAAAAAAGTACATATCAATCAACTTCATTGGAGGATAATAAACTTCTTCAGAAATGCTTTCTTGGACTCGACTAAATTCTTCTCTATGTTTTTCGTAAAACTCCAAGATTTGCTCTAAAGATTTTCTTCCTAATGAAGCCGAAATCCCATGTTCTTTCGCTGCTGCTTTGAAATAACGATCAAAAGCCGGCACATTTCCATAGACACCTAAAAGTATTTTTGTCACCAGCGTGTCCGTAATGACCACGGTCTTTTTCTTACCGTTGATTTCTATAACTGCATTTCGATAAACTTCCATTGTTTCGAGAATTAACTCTTCAATTAGAGCAAAATATATTTCCTTCTCCATTTCTTCTTCACTGTAGAAAATCCAAAATTTCGGATCTGCTGCAATTGATTCAATAAAATAACGATGGATTTTATAATCCTTCTGCAAAAGAAAAGAACCTCCTCGAAGCATTCCCCAACTGGCTAAATAAAATGCAAGATGCAAACTAGCTTGGTCTTTAACTTCTTCATTATGTAAATTTCGATGATTCTTTTTAAAAAATAAATAAATGTGCTCCCATGATTTATAACGATGATGTTCATCTTTTTTCAAAAGCTCGTAATATCCTAAAGTATTTTCTCTAACCATGATTAATCCCCCTTCAACTATAGTAAACGGTTATAAATACTTAAATACAGTAACATATTACCAATAATATAGTCATAATGAAATAAATCATCGTATGTGTTTATAATTTCTTTAAGGTGAATTTTAATCACTTGTTTGAGCTAAAGAGAACCACAATATATGAGACGAACAATTCACCCATACAAAAAAGCAGGCCCATTTGGATTGGACCTGCTTCCCACTTATTTCACTTTAATGACAATCTTCCCTTTCGCATGATGCGTTTCGCTCGCAGCATGCGCATCCTGCAAATCTTTTGCAGAAAATCCGTAAGTCTCTCCAATGACCGGCTTTAACTTGCCTTCTTCGTAAAGCTTCGCCAACTTCCGCAGCTTCTCGCCTTCCGGCTGAAGGAACACATAGCCGGTTTTGACACCGTGTTTCTTGGCCGTTTCTTCATCCGGCGGCTGCGCAATCGACACAAGCATTCCGCCTTTTTTCAAGACATCGAAACTTTTTTCTTGAACGTCCTCTCCCAAGGTATCAAGGACGATATCAAAATCTTTGATGACTTCTTCGAATGCTTCTTCTTTATAATCGACGACTTGGTCCGCACCCAATGATTCCAGCAGCTCTTTATTTTTGCTGCTGGCGGTCGCTGCGACATAAGCACCGAAGCTTTTGGCGATTTGGATCGCATTCGTTCCGACACCGCCTGCACCTGCATGCACCAATACTTTATCACCTTCTTTTACGCCGGCCACTTCAACCAGGCATTCCCATGCGGTCAACCCTACTAACGGAATCGCCGCACCTTCTTCGAATGTCATCGCATCGGGCATTTTCGCAAGCAGATGCTCTTCCACCGCAATAAATTCAGCATAAGTCCCTTCTCTTGTGAGTTCAGGCCGCACGAATACGCGGTCGCCCACTTTGAAATCCTTCACGTCTTTTCCAATTTCAACAATGACTCCCGCTGCATCCCACCCAAGGATGATTGGAAACTCAAAAGGCTGCATCTCTTTCAGATACCCCTCCCGCAGTTTCCAGTCGATCGGGTTAATCGAAGTCGCATGGACTTCAAGCAGCACTTGATTGTCTGCCATTTTTGGCATGGGCATATCTTTTTCTTTCAGTTGTTCTTTTCCACCGTACGCTTCAATTACGATTGCTTTCATCTGGATCTCCCCTTTCCTCCTTTCTCTTTTCCCCTTATTTCATTTTCAAACACTGCCTTTATTTTTTATCAGAATGATTGACAAAACGAATATAAGGATATATGGTTATACACATAAGTATATAACCATATATCCTATACAAAAAAGGAGGTGCATCCATTGAGCAGTCCATTCGATTCGAACAAACCCATTTTTCTTCAAGTCCGTGAATTGATCGAAGACCAAATTGTAAATGACCAATTAAAAGAAGGCGATCAGGCGCCATCGACCAACCAACTTGTGAGTTTCTACAAAATTAACCATGCGACCGTTTCTAAAGGCATCAATCAATTAGTGGATGAAGGTATCCTATTCAAAAAGCGAGGGATTGGCATGTTTGTAGCAGAAGGAGCAAAAAAAACATTGGTAAATCAACGCAAAAAAGCTTTTGTCGACAATTACGTTGTTGGCTTAGTACAGGAAGCGAAGAAACTCGGCATTTCCCAAGAAGAAATCATTGAACTGATTAAAAATGCGAAAGGAAGTGACACATGATGGAAGCTCATATCAAAATAGATAACGTGACATTGAAATTCGGTAAATTTGAAGCGTTGAAAGATTTGTCATTATCACTCGAATCGAATCGGATCCACGGCTTGATCGGACGAAACGGCGCAGGCAAAACTTCCCTTCTGTCTTTAATCGCCGCTTTTCGTGAGACAACGGAAGGGCAAGTTTTCATTGACGGTGAACCGGTATTTGAAAACGCCGATAAAATGCTGCAAGTATCTTTTATTTACAACAAAGACTACAAAGAAGAATACGAGAAAATTCCGCAGTATCTTGAATTTCCGGAATATTACCGGCCAAATTACGATAAAGAATATGCCGACTATCTGCTGAAACGATTTAAACTCCCATTGGATAAACCGATCAGCAAATTGTCGAAAGGGATGCAGTCCGCGTTGAATGCTGTCATCGGACTGGCGAGCCGTTCCCCGATTACGATTTTTGATGAAGCTTATGTAGGCATGGACGCACCCGCGCGTGAAATCTTTTACCAGGAAATTCTGGCTGATCAGGCGAAGCATCCTCGTACGTTCATTCTTTCCACTCATTTAGTATCGGAAATGGATTATCTGTTTGATCAAGTCGTCATCATCGACCAAGGCCGCCTCGTGTTGAACGAAGATTACGAAACAATCGCTTCCCGCGGCGCTTCTATTACAGGTGCAGCGGATCAAGTCGATGCATTTGTCGCCGGATTAAAAGTTTTGAACGAACAAAAGCTTGGCGGCACAAAATCCGTAATGGTCTACGGCGCTTTAAGTGAAGAAGACCAACAAAAAGCGCAGCAGCTCGGCTTAGAAATCGGCCCGGTTTCCCTGCAAGATTTATTCATCCACTTAACAGAGGAGGCACACTGATATGAAATCGGTCAAACTCTATCCGAAAATCGCAAGGGATTCTTTCTTGGAACAATTCAAATGGAGCATCTGGTTTTTCTCATTCCTGACACTGGCCCATGTCATCGGCATGTTTATCGCCAATCGCAACGACGCAAATGTGGAAGGATTCTTCGTCTTCTCCAGCTACTCAGCCGCCATTTTCATGCTCGTCTGTGGAATCATCACTGCTTTCGGCTTCATGGCGTATTTTGTCCAGCACGGAATCAGCCGAAAAGATATGTTCTTTGGAGTAGTCATCGGCGCTGTCGGGCTCGCAATTGCCGTCACTGTGGTGCCTCTTGCTATCCATGGCATCGAAAACCTTATCTCCAACTTTGTTTCCATGCCCGTAAAATCAGATAGCCTGACCATTTTCGAACGGACAAGCGGCTGGTTTTCTGCCATCGGGGTCTTCTTCCTGAACGTGTTCACTTATTATTTGGTCGGCTGGCTGATCGGCATCGGCTATTACCGCTTTAATTGGCTGATTGGACTCGGGTTTGTCGGGCTCGCGATTGTGGCCCTCAGCTTGAATGGATTCTTCTGGGGAGAAGCAGGCTTAAGCACCATCATTCCTTGGATTCCGTACATTCCAACTGAAGCAAGCTTGCTGATGTCCGTGATCGGTTCGCTCCTTTTGATTGCCGTATTGATCATAGCTACCCGCATGCTGACAAAACGCATACCGATTAAACTGTAATAAATTAAAAACGAGTTTCCACTGGATAAATTTCATCCCGTGGAAACTCGTTTTTTTCCTATTACAGCGCACGCTGCTGCCAGTCCTGCAGCACGGCTTGCTCTTTTTCCGGATCCATCCCCGCTTTTCGTTCAGCCGTTTCCCTTGTCATTTCCCATTCGCGGATGGCGCGAATGGTCTCAGTGAGCGGGCGGAACCTTAATCCGGCCTGTAAAGCTTTTTGGATATCCACTCCAAGAAAGCCATTCATGTACATACTGTCTGGAATCCACAGCGGCAATTCGGACCACCCTTCCACTTTGTGGCCCAACAGGAATTGCTCATCCACCCAAACAAAATCCGCATCACTCTTAAGGGTGGTCTTACATTCCTCCAAGAATTTCTCCATCGTCAGTGTGGAGTCGGGGCCGGTCGCATTAAATGTGCCTGTCCGTTGTTCTTCGACCAGCCGGAGGATCCATTCTGCCAAATCCCGGACGTCGATAAACTGGATTTCCTTGTCTCGCCGCCCCGGCGCCAACACCTCACCGCCTTTTGCTACGCGGTTAACCCAGTACGTAAAACGGTCCGTAAAATCATGAGGCCCGACGATAAGTCCCGGCCGGATATTCAGGGCACCTTCCGGAAACGCACGTTCCACTTCTTGCTCACACAAAAATTTCAACTCACCGTAATGTTCATTGATGGCAGCTTCCGCCTCTTTTGTTTTCAATTCTCCCAGCTTTTCCGCTGAAAGCCGGCCGACTGCGTGTTCTTCATTTATCCCCGGAGATTCTAAATCGATGTAAACCGATGCGCTTGAAATGAATGTGTAATGTCCTACGGATTTTGCCAGCAGTTCCGCAGATTCCTGAACGGACCATGGAAGATAGCCGGATGTGTCAATAACGGCGTCCCATCTCCGCCCTCTCAACGCTTGTAAATCCCCGTACCGGTCGCCGGTCAACTTTTCCACTTCTGGAAACAAATCCGGATTCGCTTTTCCTCTATTTAATAAGGTCACTTCATGGCCGCTGCTGAGAGCCGCCTCGGTCAGAAATCTCCCCAAAAAACGGGTCCCTCCAAGGATCAAGATATTCACATACACTCCTCCTTCAATTTACTGAATGAAAAACGATCTGCTTTCCTGCTTCTTTTATTCTGCAAAAGCTCCAGACAATCCTCTACTGAAAATAAAATAGATGCACCTCTCCAAAACCCTGCTGCTTTCTTATATACTAAAACCAACAATAGCAAGATCCATTAAAGGAGGAATTAGCATGAGCAAGCAATTATCACCCGAACAACGCGAAGCATTTCTCAACACGTTAAAAGAGCGGTTCGAGAAAAACATCACCCGCCACGAAAATTTCGAATGGGCCAAAATCCAGGACAAACTGGAAGCGAATGAAGACAAATTATGGTCGCTCCATGAAATGGAACGGACTGGCGGCGAACCGGATGTTGTGGATTATGATGCTGCAGCGGATGAATTCATTTTCTTCGATTGCTCCGCAGAAAGCCCGACTGGCCGAAGAAGCATTTGCTATGACCCGGAAGCATTGGAATCGCGCAAGAAAAACAAGCCTGAAAACAACGCGGTCGGCATGGCGGCGGACATGGGCATTGAATTGCTGACAGAAGAACAATACCGAAAGCTGCAGTCGTTAGGGAAATTCGATATGAAGACATCGAGCTGGGTGCAGACTCCTGCTGAAATCAGAAATCGCGGCGGCGCCCTTTTCTGTGATTTCCGCTACGGGCAAGTGTTTCTGTATCATAACGGAGCGGATTCGTATTATGCCGCTAGGGGATTCAGGGGATCGTTGAACGTTTAACAACTTCTAATAAAAAATAAGATGAGATTTATCAGAATTTTGTGTTGACGGTAAAATATAATGATGATACAGTTGTCAACATAGTTTAATAGCAATTTGTTCTTATCATGAGAGGTGGAGGGATTGGCCCTACGAAACCTCGGCAGCGGGCTCACTTTAGAGCACTGTGCCAAATCCAACAAGCTTTGATTAGCTTGAGAGATAAGAAGAGCAGAATATCAATGTGATTTCGCATGCCTGCCTCTTCTTATAGAAGAGGCTTTTTGTTTGCCCTCATATCTGGACAATTCTATTAACTTAAAACCAAGTAAACCA
The DNA here is from genome assembly GCF_057031095.1 of Planococcus alkaliphilus. Taxonomy (NCBI): domain Bacteria; kingdom Bacillati; phylum Bacillota; class Bacilli; order Caryophanales; family Caryophanaceae; genus Planococcus; species Planococcus alkaliphilus. Next base: position 807,675 of record NZ_CM168060.1, on the reverse strand, counting down.
ATAGAAAAGGAAGGTGCAAAGACATGAAAAAGACCAAACAGCTTTTATGGCTCGTCGCAATTACAGTAATCGGTTTATTTCTAACCGCATGCAGCAGCAATGAATCTTCAAATGAAGTGAATGCTTCAACAGAAAACAAGGAACAGAACACTTGGGATCGAATTGAAGAAGCAGGCAAAATCGTTGTCGGCACAGAAGGGCTTTACTACCCGATTACATATCACGATGAAGAAACAAAAGAATTAACAGGATATGATGTAGAACTTGCTCGTGCCTTAGGAGAAAAGCTTGGATTGGAAGTTGAATTCAAAGAAATGGAATTTGACGGATTGCTGCCAGCTCTTCGCAATGGCCAAATTGATATTGCCGCGAATGATTTTTCGATTACCGACGAACGCAAAGAGATATTTGATTTCACGATTCCAGTCAAGCATTCATATGGTTCAGCCATTGTCCGTGAAAGTGACAACTCCGGCATTGAATCAGTAGAAGATTTGAAAGGCAAAAAAGTCGGGGGGTCCGCGACAAGCAATTACTCAAAATTTGCTCAAGAACAAGGGGCTGAAGTGATTGTCTACACAGGCTCTGACACGGTGCTTCCAGAAATCGTCAGCGGCCGCGTCGATGCTACGCTAAATGACTATCTTGTCTTGTTGCGCTCACTTGAACAATTTGATAAACCGGGATTGAAACTGGCTGAAGATGTTAGATTCTCATTCAGCAGCAGTGCTATCGTAATGCCGAAAGATAGCCCGGAGCTGAAAGAAAAACTTGACGGTGCTATTGAGGAGCTTCTTGCTGATGGCACATTGAAAGAAATTTCAACTAAATTTCTTGGTGCTGATGTAACACAGCCGCTTGAAGAAGAATAAAAATTTTTTGAGGAATCCTCGGATTCCTCTTTTCTAGATACTAAGTAAAGGAGTCTTCCAATGGCCGACTTTAAATGGGAATATCTTTTTAATGTAGAAATCGCAATTGATTCTCTTCCTTTTATTCTGGAAGGAGCTTGGCAAACCATTTTGATTGCACTGGTCAGCCTAGTATTTGCTTTGATCCTCGGTTTATTTGTAGCTCTTGCCCGAATGAACCGCTTTATCGGACTGTCTCTCCCAGCCCGGCTTTTCATCTCCTTTATGCGGGGCACTCCGCTTTTGGTGATGCTGTTTATCCTGTATTTCGGCTTTCCCATGATCGGCATTGAAATGCAGCCGCTTACTGCTGCCATTATCGGCATCAGTATTCATTTTTCTGCCTATACGGCCGAAATTATCCGTTCTGCCATTTCTTCTGTATCGAAAGGACAATGGGAAGCTGCTGAGACGCTTCGGATGAGCTATTGGCAAACCATGACGCGCATCATTCTGCCGCAGGCGACTCGTATTGCTTTGCCTCCGCTATCGAGCACTTTCATGGATATCATCAAAGGAACTTCGCTAGCGATGGTCATCACTGTTTCTGAAATGTTCTACCGCGCCAAAGTGGTGGTCGGGCAAACTTATGAAAGCCTAACCTTATATATTCTCGTGGCACTCATTTACTGGTCCATTTGCATCCTTGTCACCTTGCTTCAAGATTATTTAGAGAAAAAAGCAAACCGCTATGTCACTGCCTGATAGGAGGTTCCCAAATTGATCAAAGTTGAAAATTTAAGCAAGCAATTCAAACAGGTAGAAGTCCTGAAATCCATTTCATTGGAAATAAAAAAAGGCGAAGTTGTCAGCATCATTGGCCCATCCGGTTCTGGCAAAACAACCTTACTGAGATGCCTGAATCTCTTAGAAACGCCTTCAGGCGGTTCACTTCAAATCAATGATGTCCATGTTTCATTCACTGGGAAAACACCAAGTAAAAAGCAAAAAGTTGATGTTCGCCAATTTTCTGGTATGGTCTTTCAGCATTTTCATTTATTTCCGCATAAAACCGTGATTGACAACATTATTGAAGCACCGCTTGTCGTGCAAAAACGGAACAAGCAGGAATTGGTGCGTGAAGCAGAAGGATTGCTGGAAAAAGTTGGACTATTGGAACATAAAAACCAGTATCCGGAACAATTGTCGGGCGGCCAAAAGCAACGGGCGGCGATTGCCCGGATTCTCGCACTGAAACCGGATCTCCTATTATTTGATGAACCGACTTCTGCACTAGATCCTGAACTTGTTGGCGAAGTGTTGACGGTCATCCAGGAGCTCGCCTTAGAAGGACAAACCATGGTTATCGTAACGCATGAGATGGATTTTGCACGAGAAGTTTCGGATCGCGTCGTATTTATCGCAGAGGGGCACATTGTCGAACAAGGAAAGCCCGAAGATATTTTCACAGCCCCTACAGAAGAACGGACAAAGAAATTTCTGCAAAAGGTCTTGCTGAAAAGAGCTTAATTCATAAAAACAGCCGAACTCGTCCATTAAAGCGGAGAGCTCGGCTGTTTTAATTGGAATAAGAACAGAGCATTTTTGTACTGGGTTCATCACAAGACACCACATCAACCTGATGTTCCATACAGGCAAATGAATAATGCCGGTAGATTTTCCCTCTATTCCTCTCTTGCACCTCTAAGTTTGCATCCGTTCTTAACCGATCCATCAAATCCGACTTCTCATAGATCCGAAACGCATATCCTTGATACACTTCATGTTCCTTGACTACAGTAAAATCTTCAAACGTTGCCGAATAGAATGCAAAGGAAGAAAAACTGATTTGCCAGCGTTCCAAAGTCTGCGGATTCCCGATGAGCAACTCTGTTTCGTGAGGACTTCCACCGAAACAAACAGTTAATAATTTGCTTGCTCCCTTTGTCTGTTCAAACCCTTGAAAAGTAAGATGATATGCCTCTTTTTCAACCAATTCTTGATAATTCATAAGCCAATGCACCCTCCTGCCAAATCGAATAGTGGGCAAAATTAATAGTTGCTTGCTGCTACGTTTCTTTCCTTAATGCCAATTACGAGAGTCAATATAAGCCGCACAAACAATGGTGAAGTTCTGTATCTCCGTCTTCAAGGGCACGCGACAAATTCTTCGGATGCAGCCCTTTATCCTGATAGGCTTTTGCATACATTCTGCCGGGTAAAAGAATAGATATGTACTGCTCAGATGCAGTCGCGTTCGTGAAAAACGCGGAAACAATGGTTGCCGCAATCAAGCTGCCTGCCGACTTCGCGACTTTCAATATCTGTTTTACAATTGCTTTGCAGCATTCCCGTATGTTCCAATATGCCGCCAAATACCATGGCGAAAATAACCAATGAGACGGTGAACATCATCGATTCGATGCCGCCGCGGTTAAACAGTTCATCCACCATTTCATTGCCGGATGACATCACATAACCATCATGAAGCGCATTGATTGCATTTCCGACATTTCCGCCTTGAACGAAAATCTCACAAAGAAAACCTAAAACTACCCCAACTATCAACGCAGGAAGTGCTGGCACTTTCATGATAACAAGTACAGCAATCGCAACCGGCACCAACATTAGCCATGGTGAAATAATGAAATTGCTGTTGAGCGCGGTTAAGATGCCTTGAATATTTTCTTCATCCACATCCGCTCCGCCGAACTGCCGGCCAAGCACAAAGTAGACGATCAAAGCCAGAACAAGTCCTGGAATCGTCGTATACGTCATATGTTTAATATGTTCAAACAGATTCGTCCCTGTCACACCTGCCGCCATATTGGTCGTATCCGACAACGGCGACATTTTATCGCCAAAATAAGCACCCGAAATAACCGCCCCCGCTACCATGGCAGGCGCGATTCCCATACTCATGCCAATTCCCATGCCGGCAACTCCGATCGTGCCCATTGTTGACCATGAGCTCCCGATGGCAAAAGCGACGACACCGCAAATAAGGCAGATTGTCACTAAAAAGAGGGATGGAGTAATGATTCGAAGTCCATAGTAAATCATCGTAGCAATCACACCGCCGCCAATCCATGAAGCAATGATCATTCCCACCACGATGATGATCAATACTGCCGGAAGCGCCAAACGAATGCCTTTATAAGCGCCTTGTTCAATCGTCTTCCATTTATAGCCGAGCCGCCAAGCGATAAATGCGGCAACGACACTGCCCGCAGCCAGCGGAATATGCGGACTGCCTTAAAATAAAATAATCGTGACCGCCATAATGGCTATCATCGTAACGAGTGGAATAAGAGCTAGTAGAAACGGTATCTCAATATCTTGTTGTTTTTTCTTCATTCTATGTACTCCTTGCTTTTTAGAGTCTGAACTTCGATCAACTAACGACTGAATAATTTTATGGTGCTTATGGCACTTAAATTTTATATTCCCCAAACAAGGGCAATTGTAACGACAAACAATGAATTTTTTAAAATCATAGCTGTTTCTTAAGAAATCCTTCATTTTTCCCTACGGAATTTCTTCACTTTTCCTCGTTATAGTAAGTGTTAACAATGAATGGAGGAATTCATATGACGGCCATTTTAACCGCGAAAAACATTTCAAAAGTATATGGAAAAAAAGGGGCAAATGCCTATACTGCCATCCGCAACCTATCTTTCATCATGGAAAAAGGAGAATTCATCGGCATCATGGGCCCTTCCGGTTCCGGCAAAACGACCTTGCTGAATACGATCGCGACTTTGGATCCCGTCACTGAAGGCGAAATCACAATCGGTGGAACTTCCCTTTCCGCAATGAATGAAGAAGAACTGTCCGATTTCCGGTCCCAACAGCTCGGCTTCATCTTCCAAGATTTCAATTTGCTCGAAAATATGAGCGTCTTTGAAAATATTGCCTTGCCGCTTTCTTTCCGGAATACAGCGGTCCCTAAAATAACAGCCACGGTCCAACAAGTTTCGTCTCTCCTTGGAATCAACGACATTCTGGAGAAATTCCCTGCAGAAATTTCAGGCGGGCAAAAACAGCGGACAGCTATCGCGCGTGCACTTGTCCATAACCCAGCCTTGCTTCTCGCTGATGAACCGACCGGCGCCTTGGATTCGAGAAATGCAGCTATTTTGATGGAAACCTTAAGCGATTTGAACAAAAAACAAAAAGTCTCTGTCTTAATGGTGACGCACGATCCGCTCAGCGCAAGCTATTGCAGTCGCCTCCTATTCATCAAGGATGGAAAAATCGATAAGGAAATCCATGCCGCAAGCAACCGCGAACAGTTCTATAAAGAAATCTTGGCAGTGCTTGCTGGCACGGACGAGCGTGCTGCCGCAGGTGGTGCAAGATGATCTTAAAATTATCGCTTGAAGGCCTAAAGCGGAAACAGCGCGATTATTTCATCCTATTTACCGGACTCATTGTCTCCATCGCGGTTTTTTATATGTTCCTGACTTTAGGTTTAAACAAAGAATTCATCACCGGCAATTCGGTCATCAACCACATTCAGTTGGTGTTCATCGTCGGCATTGTTCTCTTATCCGTGATCACTTTTTTCTATCTCTTTTACACAAATGCATTCCTTCTTTCATTAAGGAAAAAAGAATTCGGCATGTATGAACTGATCGGCGCCAAGAAAAAGCAAATTAAGCAAGTTTTCCTGCTTGAAACAATGATGATTGCAGCAGTAACCCTCGGAATTGGCATTCTCTTCGGCTCGCTTCTTTCCTGGCTTGTATCCAGTCTTTTAGCAGCCCAATTGAATGTTGAATTCACTGCTTTCAAAGTTTTCTACTGGCCGGCTGCCTTTTGGACAATCGTCTACTTTTTAACTGTCGCTTATGCAGTTTCTTTCATTAACAACCGGAAGCTTGCGAAAGCATCGATCAATGATTTGCTGAAAGCGGATGTAAAAAACGACCTATTGCCGTCAAAGCCTAAACATTCGGCTTTGATGATCTTTGCTGGAATTGTCTTTTTAGGTGTCGGCTATATCGCTCTTTTCTTTATGGAAATCCTCCGGTTTATCGGGCTCTTCCTTGCTCCGACAGCGACAACGATCGGCACGTATCTGCTGTTCATATCACTAGTGCCAATCATCGTCCGAAAATGGAAGCGCAATAAAGCCTTGAATTTCAAAGGGCTCAACGCGTTCACATTCGCCCAGCTCAGTTTCCGTCTGAATGAATTGAAATGGGTGCTTGCAACGATAGCTATGCTGATCGCTTTGTCGGCTGGCGCCATTGCGGGCGGTTTCGCTTTTAAAAATAATGCCTTGTTATCCGCTGATGAAGAGCGGCTATACGATGCAGCCCTTTACAATCCTGGGGATGCAGAAGAAGAGGTGTTGAAGACGATTCCGTTAGAAGAACGGCTTTCTTATCGTTTTAAAATGGACGAAGAATTTGTTTATTACGTCCAGGACGAGCTTGAGGCCAATCCGCCTTGGATCGTCGATTGGATCAGCTATAAAACAAAGCGTCCTGATCCGCTTCCTGAAAATCTTGAAATCGATGAAGGAGGCTACCAGAATCTTGGAGATGATTGGACAACCGCCCTTGAGACGATCAATCCCGCCTTCTCCACTTTAGGGATGCACCGGCTTGTTTCAGCGGAAGCATTCGAACAAATTGATGCAGAAGAAATAACGATTGTCCTTGCAAAAAGCGAAAAGTTTTCTCGCTATATTGAAGAATGGCAAACACTGGACCGGCTGCAGTTGCAGGAAGAATCGAGGCTGTATATCCCGTTGGACCTTGAGTACGAATCGCTTTCCAGCAAGTATTCGAATTTCGAAAGCCAATATGCATTTGCAAGCGGCACGTTTTTCATGGGCTTCTTCCTCGGCCTTGCCTTCTTGACCATGATGGCGAGCATCTTGATGTTCAAAATCCTCTCAGGGGCAAACAGCGACATCCGCCGCTATGACAGCCTCCGAAAACTCGGGGTCCGAAAGAAAGCCTTGGAAGCATCCATCTCAAAAGAAATCTTCATCGTCTTTTTATTTCCTGCCTTGCTTGGCCTGCTCCACGTATTCGTCGGCATGCGGATGTTCACGTTCGTCATCATCGATCCGTATTACCGGTTGTGGATTTCCTTGCTCATTTTCCTGGCAATCTACGGCAGTTATTATTTCTTCACCGTCCATCTTTACCGAAAGCTCGTATTGCCGAAAGGATAAAACGAACAAACCCGCACCAGCAATAGGCTGGTGCGGGTTTGTTTATGTATCAAGCTGTTTTTTTCACTTTCTCATGGATCAGCTTTCTTAAAGCCTCTGCGTCCTGCAGATCTTTTTTCGGCAATATATATGCGGACAAACTGCTATTGTACAGATAGAAGTTCGAATCATCTTCTCCGAAATCCACAATCCCGGACCATGAAACCGAAGCTTCACCAGTCTTACAGATTTCTTTGAGGCCTTCTTCTGTAAATACCATCGAATGCTCTCCCAGCATGCTTCCATTATCCCCTTCACGAATCATCTTACGGGCTGTCCTTTTAATCATCCGATAATACAGCGATGGTGAAAAAATCACCCATACAATTGAAAGGATCAAAAAGGGGATCAATAAAAACAGCAGCGGCATATCCAAAATAAGAGAGAAAATCACCGCCAGCATCAAATACAGCACGGGAATCAGAAAACGCTGCAATGCCATCGACTTTCTATAGGTTTTCGAGTTTTTCGAATGGTATAAATTAAAATCAATAAATGCTTCTTCCGTCAAGTCGTAATTTATTTCCATCATTTAAGTCTACTCCCTTTTCAATTAGGATAAATTCATCCGAACTTCCCGGCTGAGATACACGAGCCGTTCAATTTCCTCAAATCCATTTTTCTTATAAAATGCTTCTGCGGGGATGCCCCGGTCGGTCAAAAGAGAAACAGTGGCTACGTTATCTGCCTCCAGTTTTTCAAGCACAATTTTCAGCAGCGCTTTCCCGACTCCTTGATTTTGCACGGCTGCTTTAACGCACATCTCATAAATGAAAAACTCGTCCCCGCTCCACCAAGCGCGCTTTGCACCAAAAAGGAAACCGATAACTTCTTCGCCTTCCGTTGCGACAATCCCCATGAATCCCGGGGTGCGGACAAAATCCATCAGGTAGCGTTCTGCTCCTCCCTCTTCCCACTGGTCGTTCCATGGCTCACCGTTGAAAACTTCCATGAAAGTGATGGTGCATTTTTGAAAATCTTTTTCTGCAAATAAAGTTATTTCCATAAGAAACCCCTTTGTCCTAAGTAGTCATTTTACGTGTGATTGATGCAATGAAATTTACCCAACTTTAAAACCTGAAGCAATCGCCTGCAAAATTCCGATCAGATCCTTTGATACCTCGTGCGGTGATTTCTGATAGCCATTTCTTGCCCAGTCAAGAATCAGACCCGCTGTTCCATGCGCCATATACAATTTAAAAGAAGAGGAATTGATATCATGGTTGCCTATAGGTGTAAACGTGAATTGTTCCTCGAACAACTCGAAGATAGCGCGCGGTAAGTCCTGATACAGGCCAGGAATTGTATCTTCCATCAAATAGAGATTGAAAAACGAACGGTTGTCATAGATGAATGCGACGAGCTCAAAAGAATTGGCGTCCATCGATTCTGTGGAAATTTCCTTGCCCGGTTCATAGCGTTCCATGCTCGTACGCTTGATCTGTTGGAACATTTCTTTTCGTAGCTCTTCCGTTATATCCGGCTTATCCAAGTAATAAAGATAAAAAGTTGCCCGGTTATATTGCGCGCGCTGGACGATGTCCGTCACCGATACATGGCTATATCCTTTTTCATTGATCACCTCGGTGAACGCCTGCTTAAACTGATGCTTTGTCCGCTCTGCTTGCGGAGAAAGCTTTTCTTTCTTCACATCCATGATCTTTACCTCCAAAATCGACACTTTCAACGAAACTGTCGCATTACTCAACGCATTCGCTATTTTTACTGATTGAAGCTCTTTGTGCAAAGGCTTACACTAGCGATAGATCCAATAAATTCAGTTTAGCATACCCATTAAAAAGGAGAGATATCAGATGATTAATTACACAGATAAAGTGGTTATTATCACAGGCGGCGGCTCCGGTCTTGGACGTGCAGCGGCACTTTCCATCGCCCAACAAGGCGGCAAACTCGTCCTTGTCGATATGAATAAAAACAGCTTGGAAGACACGAAAAAAGAAATCCTTGCAGCGGCTCCAGAAGCTCAAATTGAAATCGTCGAAGCGAATGTGACGAACGAAGAAGAAGTAAAGAACTATGTTCAATTCACCATCGACAAATTCGGCAAGATCGACGGATTCTTTAACAATGCGGGCATCGAAGGCAAACAGAATCTGACAGAAGAATTCGGCTCTGATGAATTCGACAAAGTCGTGAGCGTTAACTTGAACGGCGTTTTCTACGGCATGAAGCATGTCTTGAAAGTGATGAAAGAACAAGGCTACGGCTCAATCGTCAACACGGCTTCCGTCGGCGGGATCCGCGGCGTCGGCAACCAGTCCGGCTACGCAGCGAGCAAACACGGCGTTGTCGGTTTGACGCGCAACTCCGGAATCGAATACGGCCAATTCGGCGTCAGCATCAATGCCATCGCACCAGGCGCCATCATGACGCCAATGGTCGAAGGCTCTTTGAAACAAATGGCAGGCGATGATTGGGAAGCAGCAGGCAAAGAATTTGTCAGCGTCAACCCGATGAAACGCTTCGGCAAACCGGAAGAAGTCGGCAACCTCGTCGCTTTCCTTCTCTCCGACGCAGCGAAATTCATCAATGCCACTGTCATTCCGATCGACGGCGGCCAATCTTACAAATATTAAGCATGAAAAAGCGCACTCCTGAAAATGGAGTGCGCCTTTTTGGGGTTTATTCGCTGGTCGGCAAGTATTTTTGCCCTGACGGACAGTATTTGTCACCTGTTGTACAGTATTTCGAAGCACTTGGACAGTATTGGTGAACAGACGGATAATAAATCCGATTACTTGAAATAAATAAAAAAATCAAGAAAATTTTTCCTGGAAATCGTCTCAAAAAGGCGCACTTGTCCATCACCGAGTGCGCCTTTTGCAGATTCCTTATTTATTTCGACAAAGCATCTTTCATTCTTGGCATATTCGCAATCGTATGAAGAAAATATATTGTAATAGCCTCTTACTAAGTTTAAATCTCTTATTTACAAATAGATCTAAGTGCCCTCTCTAACGTAGGTCTTTATAATTGATTTTATTAAAAATACTTTGTTATGCTCTAATAGCATTAATTTTCAAAAAACAAGGGGGACTTAGTATGAATATGGAGAATAAAGTGGCGTGGATTACAGGAGGCATTTCTGGAATCGGGGGAGCAACTTCAATCGCTTTCCATGAACAAGGAGCAAAACTATTATTGACAGATATCAATGAAGAAGCAGGCATTGAATATGCGAAACAATTCGGGGATGATGCTCTTTTTGTGAAAGCAGACGTAACGAATCGGGAAGAATTAAAAAATGCAGCAAAACAGGCTGTTGATAAATGGGGACATTTGGATATTATGATTAACTGTGCAGGACGCGGCTTTGGCGGTGTCTTCCTTTCTGATGACGAAGATGTGATTGAGCAAAGTTTTAAAAACTGGGATGCGGGCATCAAAGTTAACTTGTACGGATCTTATAACACAGCGCAAATTGCAGCGAACTATATGAAGAATAACGAGCCAGACGAAAACGGAGAGAAAGGGAATATCATCTTCTTAGCATCAATGGCTGCCGACAAGGTTTGGAACTGGTTCGATGAACGAGTAGCAAGCACCGCATTTGCTTATGACTACGGAGCTTCTAAAGCGGCTATTCTTGGTTTGAACCGGGATTTGGCCGTTACTTTAAGCCATCATGGCATCCGAGTGAACAGTATCAAACCAGGATATATTAAAACCCCATTAACGGCTGCAACGGGTGTAGCTGATGAAATTTGGGCTCCAATGCAATTGTTCCCGAAACAAGGCGGTAAACCTGAAAATATCGCTTCAGTAGCAGTCGAAATAGTAAAAAATCCATTTATAAACCGAGCTGAAATGCAAGTCGATGCAGGGATTGTCGGTTGATTCAAAACACCTCAAAAAAGGCGCACTCATTCAAATTGAGTGTGCCTTTTTGGGGTTTATTCGCTGGCCGGCAAGTATTTATGGCCTGAAGGACAGTATTTGTCTCCGGTTGGACAGTATTTCGGAGCACTTGGACAGTATCTGTGAACAGACGGATAGTAAAGCCGATTACTTGAAATAACTAAAAGATATCAAGAAAATATTTCCTAGTAAGTTCCACAAAAAAGCCAGAATTACAATATACCACCTATCCCGAATCTTACTTGTACTCCCCCATAATCGTCCCTACAATAATGCCAAGCACTTGCCCCTTGAATGCATCCGGGACCGATTCGCCTGTCGGATTTATATAGTACAGCAGTTCCGTTTCCTCATTATACGTAAATCCAAGACTTATCAATTTCGTTTTCAAGGACTCTGGCAACTTGTTGCTTCCGCTCACTTGTTCGAAGTATGGAGTCGCATAGACGGAAACATCGACATCGTCCAGGCTCGATTCGAGGATAAAGAGATCCGTATCACTTTTCAAAATCCACTGCCCTTTTGAGGAAATGGCCAGCTGCGAATATTCCAACGTCGAAATGCCGTCCAAGTTCACGCCGAAAATTTGGTTGATCAGGATACGGCTTTCTGCGCCCGTCAACTGTTCATCGTGCTCTTTGATGTAACGGTCCATCACTTCACTTTTCTTCAGCTTCATGATGCGGGCATCTTGCTTTGTCGAGTCAGCCTTTTCATTGAATGAAAGACGCAAACTGTTCATGATCTGTTCTGGATAAATGCTCACTTGCGATCCGTAATTGTTTTTTGAAATAATATCGAGGTCGACAAAGAACACTTCTTCAACGGCTTTTCGAACTTCTTTGCCTTTAATTTTTTTACCGAATGAAGCGAGATAAAGATCCATCACTTTTACTTTCGGCATGGATTCGATTTCACTATCATGCACGGTAGATTTCTTATCGAAACCCAATTCCTCCCGCAACTCGCGCATGACTTGTTTTGAATACTTGGCTTCCTGTTTCACTTGCATTAATTCATAGGAAGTTTGACCTCCTTCTGCAAAAACACTTCCAACACCACCTGCAAAGATTAAACTTGCAGCAAGTCCGATTAATATAAAACGTTTAGATTCATTTTTCATTTTCATCGTCATTTGAGCTCCTTTTCGTTTCATCTACTTCCTTTCTATTATACTTCCTGAGTGAAACAAAATACCTAATTAGTTCAATAAAAATAATTCTAAAGGTTTATTTGATGCGAATAGCTTTTAAAAGGCTCTCAATTGGTTTGGAGGTTCCACCCATAAAGTGAATGCATAATTTTTGACGCCTTTCTTTCCTACAGCGTAGAGTGGAAACTATGAGGCAAAGGAGGAACTTAAATGAATGATATTCCATTGATTGTAACAACCGAATGGCTTGCTGAACATCTCGACGATCCAAAATTGCGGATCGTTGATGCAACAGTCTTCATGAAATTTCCGGAAGCCGGCGGGCCGCCTGAAGTCGAGTCCGGCAGAGCTTCTTACGAGAATGGCCATATCTCAGGAGCAGTTTATGCGGACATTGTCGGTGAATTATCGGACACGGATTCCGCTCTTCCGTTCACCGTGCCTTCCCGTGAAACCTTCATTGAAAAAATGACGGAGCTTGGAATTGGAGACGGCCTCTATACCGTAATTTATGACCAAAACGCATTAGTCGGTGAATCCATCGCCTCTTCCTACTGGGCATCACGGCTTTCTTGGCAGATGCGCTATGAGGGATTCGGCCAAGTGGCGATTTTAGAAGGCGGTTTGCAGAAATGGCTTGCAGAGGAACGGCCCTTATCAACGGAGACGCCTGATTACCCGAAAGCGAACTTTTCCGGAAAGCGTGATGATGGCATGCTCGCTACTAAAGAAGAGGTCCAAAAAGCGATGGACGATGAACAAACCATTTTGATCAACAGCTTGTCACCGGAAGAATATGCCGGCACTCAAACAGATGACCCAAGAAGCGGCCATATCCCCGGAAGTGAGAACGTCTTTTTCGGCCTTCATGCGGATGAGCAAACAAAAGCGCTTTATGACGACGACAAACTCCGGGCTTTGTTTGAACATACCGGCGCCCTGGATCCAGGCAAAAAAGTCATCACTTATTGCGGCGGCGGCATTGCAGCCACTTGGAATGCTTTGATTTTGAATAAGCTTGGCCAGCCGAACGTGGCGGTCTACGATGGATCGATGAACGAATGGGCGAGCGACCCTTCTTGCCCGATCGTTAAAAGTACGAAGTAAACAAATTAAAAGGCACACTCTTTAAAACTGAGTGTGCCTTTTTATATTCTTTATTGATCGCGCTTTACAATCTTATCGCTTACTTGCATGCCGCTGAGCGTCACCATTGGCATGCCGCCGCCCGGGTTGACGGTGCCGCCGACGAAATACAGATTGTCGTAAAGGTCGCTTTGTTTTTTATGCTTGAAGCCTCCGTTTTTGTTTTTATCGGAAACTGTGCCGTAAATTGCGCCGCGGTCTGAGCCATAAACCCGCTCAATGTCATGCGGCGTCCAGACGTCGCGCGTTACGATATGATTGCGCAAGCCATGAAGGCCCATCCGTTCCAATTTAATGAGCACACGCTCTTCAAATTCCCGGTATTGTTCCGGCGTGAACGGCTTGTCTTGAATGTACGGAATATGCGGCAGAATCTTGATGTTCTCATGCCCTGGCGGTGCCTGGGTTGGATCAGTTTTATTGACATTGACAAGGTAAATTGTCGGATCGTCCGGCAGCTCGTGCTTTTCGAACACTTTGTCCATCTGTTCTTTTAAATTCTCGGAAAAGAAGAAATTATGGTGGTTCAGCTGTGGATATAGCCGGTTTATGCCCAGATGAAGCACGTAACCGGAGCTTGCCGGTTCGTATTTCTTCTCCAGCTTCTCGACAAACTTCTCATCCGTTTTGACCATTTTTTTATAGAACGGAATGACTTCCATATTGGAAACATAATAGTCAGCTGTTTTAAATGAGCCGTCTTCCAGTTCAACGCCTGCAATTTCTTTGTTCTGGTTGGTATGTGCGCGAACAACGCCCATACCCGTATGGATTTGTACGCCTTCTTCCCGCGCCAATCTTTCTAAGCCTTCTGCCAGTTTATGCGTACCGCCTTTTACATACCAGCAGCCTTGTGCATGCTGCATATAAATCATCATATTAAGGACGGCCGGTGCGCTATAAGGCGACGAGCCGACGTATTTGACATAATAAGAAAGCATATCGCGCAAATGCGGATTGCTGATGCGTTTAGAGATTGCGCTGTACATTGTCGAAGTCAAATCGAAGCCGGTCAAAGTCGCAAGGATGCCGTTTTGGGCAACCGCTTCTTTTGGCGATTCAAAGCCTTCTTTTAAATAACTGTGCTCGGTGGTTTTATAGATGCGGCGAGCGTACTTCAGCAGCGCATAGTATTCTTTCATGTCCTTTTTGGACAGCGACGGGTTTTCCCGTTCCATCAACCGAAGATCGTGGAAAAGGTCAAGCACTGTGCCGTCCGGGAAAAATGAACGCCATTCCCGCTCAAGCCGTTGGATCGGTACGTAATCTTCCAAGCGCTTGCCGCTGCCTTGGAACAATCGGTCGAAAATATGCGGCATCGTTAAAATGGATGGGCCAAGATCAAAGCCAAAACCGTCTTGTTCCAACCGGTTCACTTTCCCGCCAATGTGTTCATTTTTTTCATATAAAGAAACCTTATAGCCTTTTTGTGCAAGAGAAATCGCAGCAGATAGACCGCCAAGGCCTCCTCCAATCACAATTACGGATTTTTTCTGATTCACCATATATGTACCGCCCTTCTTTCCCCCCGACATTCTTCTATAGTCGCCTCTTTAACCTTAACGTAAAGATTCTTCAGCTATAGCCATAATCCTCTTTATTCCCTTCCTAGAGCTTTTAAAAACCTGGTAAATATAATGATTGTATAAGTTTTCTAAAACAGAAAAAAACCTGCAGCTCCGTAAAAAGAATTGCAGGTTTTACAAGTTTTAAAAAGCCGGGCTGTAGGAAGTAAGCGGAATATCTTCATAGTCTTCCGGATTCAATTGGTTAACTGAATCATCGGCTACTCCTTCGATAATAGCGGAAAGTCCGCGCTCAACCGATTTGACCAGCTGCCCTTTTTCCTTCTGCCCTAAGCTCTGCGTCTGTCCCCGCACTTCAAAAAGCACAGTTCCGCTGCCATTGAGTGCATACGAGCCGAGCGCCGTCCCTGGCAGATCCAGGTCTTGCGAATACAGGGAGATATTCGTGAATTTCGAGTTGCCGTAAGATTGAAGTTCGTTGTAGGCCAATAAATTCAATTGTCTCGAGAAATCGAAATTGTAGTTATCCGCATAGGCTGCGTATTTCGAGCCAGCAGGTGTTGTCGGATCCGGCACAAATTCGGCAGACAAGGAAAGCGTTACAGGATCAGCCGTTCCGTCGACATAATAAAGCCCTTGGTGATGCAAGTCGACGAACACATCAACGTTGCCAAACTCTTCCTGCAAGGATTTGTAGACATCACGGGAAGTTTGCGATTCAGGTGTGATAAACCAGCCCGGCTGATCGGATGCACCCGGAAAATCTTGGGCTTCTGGCACATAATTGAGATCCGGGTTAAAGTCGCGGTTTACATCAAATCCAGGATTCGCACCGTAGTCATAATTCTGGCTAATGCCGCGGTCGAGATAATTCCATGATTTTGCTGCACCTTCTAATTGCGGGAAGCTCTCAAGCATTTCGGTCCATGTCAGGCTATTGCGGCGCTTGTCGGCTTCAGAAGCGTCTGGATTCATCATCGGCATGAATACAAGCGTGACTTCTTCGCGAATTTCACGTGCCTGCTTCGAATTGCCGGACAAAGTTTTCAGCAAGTTCAAAATCGCTACCGTTCCAGTCTTTTCATTGCCGTGAATTTCACTTTGAATCAACAAGACTTTGTCTCCAGTACCCACTCTTGCCGTATAAATGTCCAAGCCTTCATGCGATTGCCCAGCTACATCTACTTGAACAACACCTTTACTTGTCGATTCAATTTGCCGCAAACTTTTTTGCAGTTTCTGATAATCGATAAATCCAGAAATACTGTTGTCGTGATGATGCGTGGCCGGCTTTACATCATTGCCTACCGCATATACCGGCATCGCCAGTGCCGTACATAAACCCAATACCCCAAGCGTACTCGCAAACTTCCTCTTCAAAAACATCCACTCCCTTAGTTTTTAAATTCTCCTAACCTTAGACTCCTTTTTCTTCAAATTATTTACTTTACCGAAATCAGCATAACAAGCCTAAAACGAATAGTAAATGTATTTTGAATATTCAATTCTTTAGTCTGTATTTCCAGCCAATCTCCTGTAAATTCATGCATCAAAAGTTTAATGCGACTAAATACTTCGACTCACTAAATACTAATAAAAAATAAAACCATCTTCCCGAAGGAAAATGGCTTTATCTTTAGACGAGTATCGTCCATAGGATCATCGTAAAGACAATCGTCGTTACCCCTTGCAGCAAAGTGGCCATTGTCTGCGCTTTGTACGCATCGGTCACTTTCATGCCGCTGAACTGGGTGATGACCCAGAAGAAACTATCGTTTACATGGCTCACTGTCATAGCGCCGGCACCAATTGCCATAACGACTAACGCTAGCGGTACAGCTCCTTCAACGCCGAGCGACGGCAGAAGCGGTGCGACCAATGTTGAAGTGATGACAAGTGCCGCTGTTGAAGAACCTTGCGCTGTTTTCAAAGCTGCCGCAATCAGGAACGGAATCAACAGGAACAGTGAACCACCCGCAAGTGCCGACAAATCCATTTCCGCTATCAAATCTGCGACACCGGAATTAGTGATGACGCGGCCGAAAGCTCCGCCGGCGCCAGTGATCAATAGGATAGGTGCAGCACTGACAAGCCCTTCCCCAATTAAACCGGTCAAACTTTCTTCATTCCATTTTGGCAACAAGAAGAATGCTGCAAAAACGCCGATTAAAAGGGCAACAGTCGGCGAACCGAGGAATTTCAAGACATTCATAAATCCATCATCTCCACCGAGCACACTTGCTACAGAACCCGCACCGATCAAGATAACCGGAAGAACAATCGGCAAGAAAGCTTTAAAAGTAGATGGCATTTCACCAAACGACTTGATCACTTCTTCATAGCTCAAATCCCCGCTTTTAACGGTATCTTCAGGGACTTCAATTTTCGAAGCGACTTTGACTGCCCAGAAATAGCCGACCACTGCAGCAGGAATCGCGACGATCAAACCGATTAAAATGATTGTGCCGAGGTAATTTTCAGCGCCGATATTGCCGGCAGCTGCAATCGGGCCCGGCGTCGGCGGCACTAAAGTATGCGTTGCATACAAACCGGTTGCAAGCGCAACAGACATCGAGGCAATCGAGACTTTTGCACGTTTCGCCAAAGCTTTTTTCAAGCTTGATAAAATAATGAATCCAGAATCACAAAAAACGGGAATCGAAACGATAAAGCCGATGATCGACATCGCAAGCTGCGGCCGCTTTTCACCGATCAGGCGCAATACTACTTCCGCCATCCGATAAGCAGCGCCGGATTTTTCTAAAATGACACCGATAATGGTTCCGGCAACGATGACTATCCCGATGCTGGTCATCAGTCCGCCGAAGCCTTCATTGACGCTTAAGACCACATCTGCAAGCGGCATGCCGGAAGCGATTCCCATGAAGAACGCGCCAATCAATAGCGATAAGAACGGATGGAGCTTGAATACGGCCGTCAACAACACAACCAGGACAACACTTAAAGCAATAATCACGAATAACATCTCAACACCCCTTTTAGTTTTTTAAATAAGCTGTCATGACTTTCTTTGTCTTCAATTTCAACTGGCGATAGGGTTCAGCAATTGACTGTTTAGCTGTTACATCTTCCCCGACCACCGCATGGATTTCTGTAAAGTAAGGCTTGAGAAGTGGCAGGCTTGCTGCGTCCACCATACCGGAAACTAAAATAACGGGCTTGCCTGCTTTTTGTGCCGCTTCAGCGATGCCGAGCGGCGTCTTGCCGGATAAAGTCTGGCTATCGGTTTTTCCTTCTCCCGTCAAAATGAGATCGACTGTCCCGAGATGCTGGTGGAAAAGAATGGCATCCAGTACGACATCGATGCCGCGCTGCATCTGTCCTTTGAAAAATGCCTGCATAGCACCACCGGCACCACCTGCAGCTCCCGCTCCTTTTCGGTCGTGAAGGGCAATGCCCGTCTGCCGCTCGACAACGTCTGCATAGTTTCGAAGATTGGCGTCAAGCTTCTCGACCGCTTCTTTGGAAGCTCCTTTTTGCGGACCGAATACAGCGGAGGCGCCGTTTGATCCGACAAGCGGGTTTTCCACATCACTCGCGATGACAAAACGGCTTTCTGAAATCCTCTTGTCAAAACCGGAATCATCAATCATCACAAGGTCGCCTAACGAGCCGCCGCCGCGTGGAAGCACTTCCCCTTTTTCATCTAGAAACTTCATGCCGAGTGCTTCAAGCATTCCGGCGCCTCCATCATTTGTGGCACTTCCACCGAGCCCGATGATAAAATTCCGGAACCCTGCATCAAGTGCATGGCGGATCAATTCTCCTGTGCCGTATGACGAAGCCGTATAAGGATTCCGTTCATGTTGACCGAGAAGCATAAGTCCCGACGCTTCCGCAATTTCGATGACACAGGTGCTGCCGTCACCCAACACGCCATAAGCGGCTGCTACTTGGCGGCCAAGCGGATCTTCGACGGAATGGCTGACCAAGCTGCCTTCAGTCGCTTCCACCATGGTTGCCATAGTGCCTTCCCCGCCGTCTGCCGCCGGCAGCAATACGATTTCTGGATTTTGATCCAACTCCGCTATCGCTTCTTTCATTGCTTGAGCTGCTTCCATTGCAGACAAGCTGCCTTTAAATGAATCCGGTGCTACTAAAATCTTCACTGCCCAAACCTCCTTGCCTTGTGAATAAAGCGCTTACATGAAATTATAGTGAAAAGGCAAAGAGGATACATTATACTTGATGTACAACTTTATTAACAAAATAATGAGAATATATATACATTAAGGAGTAATCATGATTACAAAACAGCTAGCGGAAGAAATTGTCGAACAAACGATGATCCGGCTAAACCGCAATTTAAATGTCATGGACACAAAAGGCATGATTTTGGCTTCAGGGGAGGCAGAGCGGATTGAAAAAATTCATGAAGGCGCAGCACGGGTTGCAAAAACCGGCGAAACTGTTGCGATTTCAGAAACAGACCTCACGGAATGGCAAGGCGTCAAACCCGGCATCAATATGCCGATCCATTTTCAAGGGAACCTCGTCGGTGTGATAGGCATCACGGGAAACCCCGAAGAGCTGAAAGAAATTTCGACACTCGTTCAACTGACGACCGAGATGATGGTCCACCAGTCGCTCATTACTTCCCATATTGAATGGAACCGGAAGCGCAACGAATTGATTTTCGAAGAACTGACGAGCGGCAAACCCTTATCCGCTGCCGTTCATGAACGGATCTTCCAAATGGGCATTGAAGGGAAGATGTCTTTTACCACCCTCTTGATTGAGTTGAAAAAACCGCCTACTTCTTCGCAGCGGATTATCGAACAGCTCGAATCGCATTTTGATAGCCAAACCGTCATCGCCGGCCATTCACAGCTGAACGAAATCTTCCTGCTCA
Organism: Planococcus alkaliphilus; assembly: GCF_057031095.1. Classification (NCBI taxonomy): domain Bacteria; kingdom Bacillati; phylum Bacillota; class Bacilli; order Caryophanales; family Caryophanaceae; genus Planococcus; species Planococcus alkaliphilus. The sequence goes on along the minus strand of NZ_CM168060.1, from coordinate 788,015 downwards.
TTGCAGGTGCCGGACCGTCGAAACTCGAAGAGGAACTGTACAGCTTGCTTCATTTCCTGCAGAAAACCGCTCCTGGCAGAATCGGAGTCGGCATCTTAGTCGACAGCATTTTCGATATCCGCACTTCCTACTTGGCTGCACGAAACGCTTTGAGATTCGGCAAGCCTGGCCAGCAATTGATCTATTTTGAAGACGTGGAGCTGATGGCCCTCCTGAAGCGTAATCCAAAAGATGAACTTGAGAAATTCACAGACCGGATCCTGAGTGGACTCAGCGATACCTTATGCCAGACCTTGACCGAATTCCTGTCGTGCAATAAAAACCATGCGGACACTTCTGCACGGTTGAACATCCACCGCCACACATTGACTTACCGCTTGAAAAAAATTCGTGAGCTGACAGGATTAGATCCAACTGAATTCAAAGATGCAGTTGTCATCTACCTCGCACTTGCACTTCGAAACTCCTAAAAAAAAGAGCTCGGCAGATCAACTCATCTGCCGAGCTCTTTTAAGTTTGCGGTGCGAAGTAATTTTCTGCAGCGTATTTGAAAGAGTCCATTAGGAAATCTCTCGCTGCGCGGCTGATTTCCGCTTTTGAATGAATGATATCAAAACCGTGGTAAGCACCTTTGTAGATGTTAAAATCTACCGGCACACCTGCGCTCCGCAAGTTTTCGACGTATTGCACAGTTTCGTCCCGAAACGGCTCAATGTCGCCGACAAAGGTCGCAGTCGGCGGCAACTCTCGATAATCCGCTGCCCGTGCTGCCGCCGCATAGGCAGGTACGTCTTGACCTTCCAACTTCCCTAGGTACAATTTCCATGCCCAGCGATTCGTGTCCGAATTCCAGACCGGCGCATTATTTTCACGTGCGGATTCTGTTTCCATGCGGTCATCCATCATCGGATAAAGCGGCATCTGAAAAGCGAGATTCACTTCTCCCCGGTCCCGTGCATATAGGGAGAGAGCAGCCGTCAATCCGCCTCCAGCGCTTTCCCCGCCAACCATCAATTGATCGGCTCGGATGCCCAGTTCGTTTGCATGGTTTTTCATCCACATTAAAACTTCATAGCAATCTTCAAGCGCCGCCGGATACGGTGCCTCAACCGATAGCCGGTAATCCGGTGCGATGATCACACAATCTTTCGTTTCGATCAAACGCTGATACATCTTGCCGCTCATTTCAGGCACCCCTTGCGCGTAGCCGCCTCCATGCATCCATAGCACCCCCGGAACATCTTTCACCGGATAAAGCGGTTTATAGATGCGCACACGAATCAAGGAATCATCTTTTCGGCTGATCAGCACTTCGTTGCAATCCAGGCCCTTTACATCTTTCCCTTTGCTTTTATCCATCTGTTTCTTGGAGTTATGCATGGACGCGATAAACTTTTCTTCCGTCGATTTAGTTACCAAGCGGTCCAAGAGTTTTCCCCGCAGCTTTAATTCTTTATCGATCATGTCCGGCGTGATATTCAATCGCTTCTCCCCCTTTGCGCGGTGCTTTTTTCATCTTAATTTGTATGCTATCTTACCAAGAACTTTGCGGCAAGAAACAAATCTCTCCTCTTTGTCTTTAGAATTAAATCTCTAATACCTTGACACTCGATATATCAGCGAACATACTATGAGTAACGATATATCGAGTGTCAAGGTATCAATGAAAGAGGTGACGGCATGCAAGCTTTATCGGAATCCACGTATCTGGTCTTACTCGCGTTATCGAAAAAACCATTGCACGGCTACGGCATTATTAAGAAAATCGAGAAATACAGCGACGGGGACATTGTCCTCGCCCCGGGCACTCTATACGGCGTTTTGACCAATCTGCAGAAACAGAATCTCATCGAACTGGTCACAGCTGAAAAAGAAAGCCGCCAAAAAAAGACATACCGGCTGACAGATGAAGGGCAAACGGTTTTCGAACTGGAGTACCAGCGCTTTAAAAAGATGCTGGCCATCAGCGATGAAATCTTGAAGGGAGCTGAAACAGATGAAAACGATGAAGAAATTTAAACTCACGCTCGCCTACGATATCGAAAAAGAAGCCATTTGGCTGACGGAAATGTCCGCGAAAGGCTTCCATTTCTATAAATACCGTTGGGGATTTTATTATTTCGAAGAAGACCCATCGAAATCGTATATTTACCAAACAGATTTTCAGGAAGCGAGCGAAGAATATTTCGAGCTTTATAAAGAAGCCGGCTGGGAGCATATGCAAACTGAGCTTGGCCAATACCATTATTTCCGTGCCGACAGAAATACAATCGGAGACGAACGGATTTATTCCGATCCCGCTTCCATTAAAAGCATGTATAAGCGAATGCTGCTTTTCTATGTCGCTATTTTCATCGGCATGCTCGTCAGCCAAATCGGCATCGTGCTGACATGGAATGGCAACTTGCTGTCAAAATTTGCACTGGTCTTAGTAAGTGCTGTCGTCATTCTGTATATCTTCCTCTTCATCAAATTGCTGCGGCAAATGAGAAGAGCGGAAAAACTGATTTAACTTCATCGTTCTTTTAAAAAACCCCTGAATCCAGAGCCTTTTAATAACGGCCTGGGATTCAGGGGTTTCACTGTTTCTATTCAGTTTAATAGCTGCTTGAATAAACTAAGGCGTTATCTACGAACACTTTGCATTCAATTGTAAAGAAACCGCCAATCGCTACTTTTACATTTTGCATGCCATTCATGCCTTTCAACTGCCCTGTGAGATTCCCCCGAAAACTGAATCCCAGGTTTTCATCCTGCAGCTCTCCATCGATGAACAGCTTTTCGCCATCCAGCCAGCGATTTTCCACTACGATGCTGCGTCCTTCGTAAGTTGTTTCAAATGTCTTTTTCATTTTAGCCCTCCTTGCAGAGTGTTGGAATGAAGAGCCTTCATTGCGACCATATGACTCTTTCATTTGTTTTGCTAGTGCAAGTGTAACATACAACAGAAAAAGTAATGTCTATTATTCCCAAATCAATTCCCGATCCGCAGCGCATTCCCTCGATTTTGCAGCACTGAAAGAATGCTCAAAGCCGCAAGCAAGCTTGTTTTCGGATTGCTTGGCATTGGATTGTTTTCCACTCGGAGTTCCATCCTGCCGAATGTCCCTTCCGCTTCAATCGTATGGGTATTCCGCTCGATATCCGGATCGACAATAATGCGGACGCGTGTCTTATCAACGCCGATGCCGGCAATCGCAAGCACTAGAGCCACATTAATATTTTTCGGGAATCTTTCAACCGCTTCAAACGCAGAGCCTTCGAAAATCACTCTTTCTTCTTCTGCTTCTACGCCGAGTGATACCGGAGATTTCCGCGTGGTGATCTGGACACGTTCCAAGCCGCCAGCCGCTTTCGCCGATTGCAGCACATCCAATCCACCAATTGCACCAGAAGGCAAATAAATATTCGTCCCTTTCGCTTCCACCAAACTTTTCAGTTCTTCCAGAAAAGGCATGTCTTTGAAAACACCGATGCTGCCGACGACGAGGTCTTTTTGATGTTCAACAACATCTTTCACATAAATGCCCGCCGCTTCAACCGTTGCTGCTTCGACTACAATATCAAGTGGCAAATTCAAGAATCCTTGCAGGTCCGTGTAGAAATCAGCTTCAAACCGTTCGCTCAATTGCTGCCCCATTTCTTCGTTGCGCCCGAAAATGGCAATGACCCGCCCATCTGCCTTTTGGTACTGATTGATTTGTTCCAATAGATACGAAGCAATATTACCCGTTCCAATAATCCCAATATTCATGGTCCGCCTCCTTTTGGAAATTGATTGATTCCCGATTTGCTAATGCCACTTGCTTTTCCCCCATTATACATGAATTCCATTAGTTTCTTCCTTCACCCATTTTCCAAAGGAAAGAATTTCTTGTACAACGAATTTATCCTATTTTTAGTGTATTGTCCTCAGTTTAGTAAATTGGTTTAAGGGAAAAATACACTAAACTCAAAATATTAGGAGGAATTGATTTGCAAAACCACCAACTGTACGTGAACGGCAAATACGTAGAATCCACTGGCACTGAATGGATTGATATCCTTAATCCTTCCACTGAAGAAGTCATCTCAAGAATCCCTAAAGGCACGGCAGAAGATGTAGATAAAGCCGTTGAAGCTGCTTTTCAAGCTCAGCAAGCCTGGGAATTGACCCCAAATATCGAACGCGGGAAGATTGTCCGGAAACTAGGCGACGAAATCGCGAAAAGACGCGATACGTTCATTGATTTATTGCAGGAAGAACAAGGAAAAGACTATGAATTAGCGAGCGGAGAAGTGGATTTAGCCATTGATTATTTCCATTATATGTCCGAATGGGCCAGAAGAATTGAAGGCGAAATCGTGCCAAGCGACCGCCCGAATGAAAATATCCTCGTTTACAAAAAGCCGATCGGTGTTGTAGCGGGAATCATTCCATGGAACTTCCCGGTCTTCATTTTAGCGCGCAAAGTTGCGACGGCTTTAGTGACAGGCTGTACGATTGTTATCAAACCGAGCCAGCAGACGCCAAATACCACCATGGAATTCACCAAGATCGTAGATACAATGGAAGAAATTCCGGCTGGTGTTTACAACGTGGTGATGGGTACCGGTTCTGAAATCGGCAACGCACTTGCTTCCCACAAAAAAGTGCAATTGATCACCATGACAGGTAGTGTCCAGGCTGGAACGAAAGTGATGGAAGCGGCAGCGCAGAACATCACGAAAGTAAACTTGGAACTTGGCGGCAAAGCACCAGCAATCGTGACACAGAACGCCGATTTGGATCTTGCAGCTGAAGCGATCACCACTTCGCGTCTTGCAAATGGCGGCCAGGCCTGCACAAATGCAGAACGTGTTTATGTCCATGAAAGCGTAGCGGAAGCATTGACCGAGAAATTGATCAAAGCATTTGAAGCGAAAAAACTCGGAAATCCGAGACAGGACAAAGACGTCGAAGTAGGTCCGCTAATCAGTGAAGACCGTCTTGAAACGGTTGAAGAAATGGTTCAAGAAGCTGTAGCTGCAGGTGCTGTAGTCGCGACTGGCGGAGAGCGACCTGATTTTGACAACGGCTTTTTCTACAAGCCAACCATTTTGACGAATGTAGAACATGATTCAGCGATCATCCGGGAAGAGATTTTCGGGCCCGTCCTTCCAATCACTACGTTTAAAACCTTGGACGAAGCAATTGAAAAAGCGAATGACACCGTCTACGGTTTATCGTCTTCCGTTTACACAGATGATCTAAACGAAGCGATGCGCGTCGTCAATGAAATGAAATTCGGTGAAACTTACGTAAACCGGGAGAATTTCGAAGCCATTCAAGGCTATCATGCCGGCATGCGCCAATCTGGACTTGGCGGCGCTGACGGCAAACATGGGATGGAAGATTTCCTGGCTACTCAAGTCGTCTATATGCAATACAAAAATGATAAACAATAAGGAATTGAAAAGATGCAAAGCGGTAACCGTTTTGCATCTTTTTCTTTTGCTTCTTTCTGATAATCTTGTAATTTGAGCATTGGTTTTGACAAGATTCCTTTTGTGCTATAACTTAAAATATAATTCCTAGTAAATCTATCAGTATTAACTAGATAATTAATTATCCCTTCAGGAGGACCTTAGTCTATGAAAGCCATTTGGAAAAAATATTTAGATGCCTCGTTAATTTTAAAAATTACCGTTGCACTTATTCTCGGCATCGTGGTCGGCATCATTTTCAAAGAAGATGCTGTTGCACTTGCACCCTTCGGCGATTTGCTTTTGAATTTGCTGACGTTCTTAATCATTCCACTCATCTTATTCACTCTTATTGTCGGCGTCAATCAGACCCATATCGGGGATCTCGGACGAATGGGCGGAAAAGTATTCCTTTACTACACGTTCAGTTCCGCATTTGCCATCATAGTCGGGTTGGCAGTGGCGAGCATTTTCCAGCCGGGAACCGGCATGCAGCTGGACGGCAGCGAAACGTTTGATGTTCCGGATAATCCAGGCATCGTCAGCGTTCTGTTGAATATTGTACCGTCTAATATTTTCACTGCGTTCAGCGAACTCAATTTGCTTGGCATCATTTTCACAGCATTTGCATTCGGCATCGCCATTTCTTATATGCGCAGTTCCTCAGAACTCGGAGAACTCGGCGGCCATCTTTATAAATCAATCGAAGCGTTGAATGAAGCGACGCTGCTGATTTTGAAAATCGTCCTTCAATACGTGCCGATCGGCGTCTTTGCCATCATGGCGAAAACGGTCGGCAGCCAAGGCTTGGATACGCTCTTCTCTTTAGGGGAAATGATTCTTGTCTTATATGCGGCACTTGCTGTTCAAATCGTTCTCTACACCCTTATTTTGATCCTGTTCAAAGTCAAACCTGGCCGATTCTTTAAACAGGCGCGTACACCGATGCTTACGGCATTCGTTACGCAAAGCAGTTCCGGAACGCTGCCGCTGACTTTAACGGCAGCGAAAAATCTTGGCGTACCGAAAAGCCTCTACGGCTTCAGCATTCCGCTAGGTGCGACGATTAATATGGACGGCGCCGCGATCCGAATCGCTGTGTCGGCTGTGTTTGCCGCTAATCTAATCGGCGATCCACTGAGCCTTACAGATATGTTATTGGTCGTGCTAGTCGGAACGCTTGCTTCCATCGGAACAGCCGGGATTCCAGGAGCCGGCATCGTCATGATTGCAACCGTTTTTGTCCAACTCGGCTTGCCTATGGAAGCTGTGGCGTTGCTGACAGCTATTGATGCACTTGTCGGAATGGGCTGTACTGCCTTGAACGTGACTGGCGACTTGGTCGGAACTGCTGTAATCGATCAAAACGAAAAGAAACGAAATACAGCGAAAGCATCTATTTAACGAATTGAAAGGCGGCTGCAGGCAGATGCAGCCGCTTTTTTATTTTCTTATTTGTTGCTGTCCCTTCATTCGTTTTCAGGTAAAATGAAGCATAGTTTATTTTATCCGAAACCACTCAAAGGAGCCTGAGCACTGTGAATAAAGCCCAATTGAAAAAAAGAATCGACGCCGCCAACAAGCAACAAAAAGCGGACCTCGTCATTCGAAACGCGTCCATCGTCAACGTCTTTACAAAAAGCTTAACGACTGGAGATGTGGCCATTGCTGATGGCATGATCGTTGGCATTGGCAATTACGAAGGCGCAGTTGAAATCGACGCTGCCGGAAAATTTATCGCACCTGGATTGATCGATGCCCATGTCCATATCGAATCGTCGATGGTGACGCCACGTCAATTTTCACAAGTCGTCTTGCCGCACGGAGTTACGACCGTGATAACGGATCCGCATGAAATCGCCAACGTCAGCGGGACTGATGGAATTGAATTCATGCTAAAAGACGCAGAATCCACTTTGCTCGACATCAAAGTGATGCTTCCTTCGTGTGTCCCTTCCACTCCTTTTGAAAACGCTGGAGCTAAGCTATCCGCCGAAGACTTGGCCCCTTTTCTTCAGCGCGGCCAAGTTCTCGGATTGGCGGAAGTAATGGATTTCCCTGCTGTCTTGCGCGGAGACGATGCCATGCTGGATAAGCTTTTGCTCAGCCTGCAAATCGATGGCCATGCGGCGGGACTTTCCGAAAACGACATCAATGTATACGGGACTGCCGGTATTTTAACCGACCACGAATGCGTCTCTAAAGAAGAAATGCTGTCACGCCTTGAGCGCGGCTTATATGTGATGCTGCGCGAAGGGTCCGTCGCGAAAAACCTTCATGCACTTCTTGAAGGCGTCACAGAACAAAATGCGCATCGCTGTTTGTTCTGTACAGACGATAAGCATCTGGATGATTTAGTGGAAGAAGGCAGCGTCGATTACAATGTCCGCGTTGCCATCCAACAAGGCATCCAGCCGATCACAGCCATTTCTATGGGCAGCTTTTATGCGGCGCAATGCTTTGGATTAACCCGAAAAGGCGCCATTGCCCCAGGCTATGAAGCTGATTTCCTCCTGCTCGACAGCTTGGAGGATTTCACGATTGCGGAAGTTTACAAAGGCGGCGTGCTGGCCGCAAAAGATGGCCAGTACATCGGTCCAATGGAAGACATGAGCGACGCTTCTTCCATTCAAAATACCGTTCAAATGGCGGAGTTGTCGATTCAAGACTTGCAGATTCCTTTAGGCGAAAACAAGCAGGCCCACATTATCGGCATCAATCCGAACAATCTCGTCACGGAGCATTTAATCGAAACCGCATCTGAATCAAACGGTTTCTTCAATTCAGATGCCGAAGCGGATTTATTGAAGATGGCCGTAATTGAACGCCACCGCGCGACCGGCAATATCGGGCTTGGCATCGTTAAAGGCATCGGCATCCAAAACGGGGCCATTGCGACAACCGTTGCGCATGATTCGCACAATATCATTGCGGTCGGGACGAATGATGAAGACATTAAGTGTGCAGCGGATGCGCTCCACCAATTGCAAGGCGGACTCGTGGTTGTTCAAGACGGTAAAATTTTGGCAAGCCTGTCACTTCCGATTGCCGGGCTCATGTCGAAAGAACCGTTCCCTGCCGTTTACCGCCAGCTCAAAATCCTGGATGAAAGTTTGCGGCAAATCGGTGCACTAACTCACTTCAATGCATTTCTTACCTTATCGTTCTTGTCATTGCCGGTCATCCCTCACTTGAAATTGACCGACCGCGGCTTGTTCGATGTCGCAACTTTCCAGCATATCGAAGTCGCTGCAGAAGCCGAATAAACCCGATCTGATCGCAGCAGGAACTTTTCCTGCAGTATTTCTTATTTCCTGAGCACTTCAGTTAGTTTTTTTGCCGCGCTTTGCTACACTAATGAATGGAACTTATTTCTTTATAAATAGAGGAGCGAGATAGATGCAAAACTTAACAGGAAAAACAGCTTTGATTACGGGAGCCGGCCGAGGAATCGGACGCGCAACAGCGATTGCTTTTGCAGCAGAAGGCATCAATGTAGGGCTTGTCGGACGTACGGCAGCCAATTTGGAAAAAACAGCTGCAGAACTTGAGCAATACGGGGTAAAAACCGTATTTGCTGTTGCAGACGTGGCAGATATGGACGCGGTCAATGCAGCAGTCGAGCACATCACGGCTGAACTTGGGCCGATCGATATTTTGATCAACAACGCTGGAATCGGCAAATTCGGTAAATTCCTTGAATTGTCGGCTGAAGAATTCAAAAACACGATCGATACGAATTTAATGGGTGTCTATTACGTAACCCGCGCAGTATTGCCGCAAATGATCGAACGCCAATCAGGCGATATCATCAACGTTGCATCAACAGCTGGGCAAAAAGGCGCGCCAGTAACAAGCGCATACAGCGCTTCGAAATTCGGCGTCATGGGATTGACGGAGTCCTTAATGCTGGAAGTCAGAAAACACAATATCCGTGTGACGGCTTTGACGCCAAGCACCGTCGCTACCGACCTTGCGATTGAAGGAAACTTGACAGACGGCAACCCGGAGAAAGTCATGCAGCCGGAAGATTTGGCTGAAATGATGGTGGCTCAATTGAAACTTCACCCACGCGTTCTCTTGAAATCAGCTGGCCTTTGGTCAACAAACCCGTAATAAGCGATATACAAAAACACCTCCGATTTTTGTCGGAGGTGTTTTTTTGAATTGCCTTCCTTAATCCACGGTTTTTACAGGCTCATCATTGATCGCATAATGGTAGCTGGTCGTGGCATTGAGTGAATGGATGACAGTGCAGTAAGTTTCGCTCGATAATTTGATCGCTCGAATGACTTTGTCTTCCGGAAGCTCTCCTTTTAAATAATACGTGATGGCAATTTCAGTGAAGCGCTTTGGATACTCTTCAGCACGAGTTCCTTCGATATCCATATAAAATTCATCCACTTTTAAGCGCATTTTATTGAGCACTAAGACAATGTCCATTCCGGTACAAACCGCCGCCGCATGCAATAATACTTCCGGCGGCCGAGGTCCGCTATTCGCGCCCCCACTTTCTTCCCCCGCATCGAGCAGCACCCGGTGGCCCGATTCCGTCAAGCCATCAAAAGCCATTCCACCGTTCCAGTTCAATCTTGCTTTCATTCCCCATCACCCTTTCCAGTTTTCTTCCCTATACCCTTTGTTAGATTGTTTCATCCGTTATTCTTCAAAAGGTACAGTATTAATAAACTGATGTTTTATTAAAAAAACAGTATTTTCTGACTACAGACATTCTTTTTGCAGAGGATTACACTTTGAGTAAAAAAACAGGAAAGGAGGTGCGCCTGATGAGCAAATTGTTTCGAATTTTCATCCTGTTGGTGATGGCTCTTTCTTTGCCTTTGACGACTGCTTTTGCCCATAACGACCGCCATCACGATTCCTTAGTTTCTTTAGGAGATTCCATCCCGTTCGGCTTTAGCCCCGAGCGCAATAACGAACAGCCTGCAAAATACGCCTATCCGTATTTGATCGGAGAGAAAGCCGATGTGCATGTGAAAAATTTGGCGGTTTCGGGTGCAGAGACCGAAGACCTGCTCGCTGCACTCAAGAAAAATAAACATTTCCGGCAGTCAGTGAAGAAAGCGGATTATGTGACTGTCCAAATTGGCGGCAACGATTTCCTTGCCAGTTTGAGAGCTGCTTATGCAGAAAGCCGCGGCGATACGAAATTGTTCCATCGTTTGCTTGAGAAAAAATTGGCTGGAAATGATGCGTTTAAAAATCTTCATGCCATCGTCAAAGAAATTCGCTCGTTGACGAAAGCGAAAGTTATGCTGTACAACTTATACAATCCGTTCCACTTAAACAGCCCATTCCACAATGTCGCCGACCTGTACTTACCGGAACTCAATGCCATGTACAAAGACGTCGCTAACTCGCATAAGAATGTGAAATTGGCCGATTCCTACCAGGCATTTGGCGATAACCAAGCGAAGTATTTGATCAAAGGAGACATTCACCCGACCAAAGCCGGCCATGAAAAGCTTGCGAAAATCGGCTTAAAAGCATTAAGCCACAAACACGTACACTAACACCGTTAACGAAATGAAAAAGCGGCCTTCATGTTGAAGGCCGCTTTTTTCCTTATATTTTTCTTTTATCGTTCCCCTCGATGAGTTGGTCGAAATGCGTTTATAGTCTGATCAATCATGGACACCTTGTTTAACCGGCACCGCAAGCAGCTCTTTCAAGTGGCGGTCGATTTGCCCGTGGTACGCTTCCCTTTCGCCGCCAAACAATCCAAAATGACCGGCAATGCTCTTAATCACCCGGAGCTCGCTGTTCGGAATCATTCTCTGTTCCCGCTCGCAATCGCTTGGCGGGAAAAACATATCGGTATCGATCGGCATGGCATACGTGACAGCTTTTATGCGCCCAAGCGCCGCTTCAAGGTTCCCGTCTGCTAACCGGCTAACGTCGCCTCTCTGCCATTTCCATGCCATGGCAAGCAATGCATTCGGGTCCATCGCTTGGAAAAACGGCTCCAAAAATCCGCCAACCAATTCATCCACTGAGGCTACGCCAAACAAATCCCATTTTTCCTGATTGAAAAACTCCGGGCAAAAGCCCATAACGGCCCAAATATCCGCATGGCGTTTCAAGCCGTCCGCCACTTCTGTATGGGACGTGTAGTTGCCGCCGTTCCAGCCCGGATCCGAAGTGATGGCATCCATCAATGTCTGCGTGAAAAGAAAATCATGGACCGTATTTTTAGCAGTGCCCGCAATCGGCGCCGCCCGTTTTACCATATCCGGGAAACGGACGGCCCATTCGTACGTTTGCTGCGCCCCCATCGAACCGCCGACCACTAAAGCCAACTCTTCAATTCCGAATTTTTCCGTGATCAATTGATGCTGCGCCCGTACATCGTCTCCGATGCGTACTTCCGGGAAGGCGTTCATGCTGATCGCGTCTGGGCTATTATGCGGTGAGCTCGACAAGCCATTTCCGATTTGGTTGGCCACCACGATAAAATATTCCGTCGGATCAAGCGCTCTGCCTTCTCCGATATAAGCTTCGTAATCTTTGCTCGTTCCTGAAAACCAAGTCGGTATCAGAATGGCATTCGTTTTCGCTTCATTCAATTGCCCATGCGTCGCATACGCCAATTGGCAATTAGGAATCAGGCCACCTTCTTCCAACTCAAAATCCCCCAGCTCATAAATCTCAAATGGCCCGTGATTTTCTTGTGAATAAAACAGATTCTCAATCATCAACATTCCGCCCTTCCCCTGGATTTTCCTCATTTTAGGAAGCAAGGTGTTCAGATATGGAGAAAGTCTAACTACTTCCCAGGTCAATTATACATGCCTAACGCCTTAAATAAAACAGAATTTTCTGATTATATTAGTACAAATAAGATTTTTCATGTGCTGATTTTTTCCATTTATCCTGTTAAAAAAGGATAAAAAAGTTTATATTTAATAGTTAGAGTAAAAAAATATTCAAGAAACTGTTGGAAAGAAGGAATAGTATATGAGTGCAATACCCGAAAAACGTAAAATAAGCATCGGGAAAATAATCAAAAAAGCATTGCCGATCATCATCGGTGCCTTTATTACAGCCTATGGACTTGAAGCTGTATTAATTCCAAATAACGTCTCAGATGGCGGCGTCACAGGCCTCAGCATCGTTGGATCGCAATTATTCGGTTTGCCGCTTGGCTTGCTGATCGCTGTCCTCAACATTCCATTTGTCTATCTCGGCTATAAACAGATCGGGAAAAGCTTTGCCATCTACTCCATCACCGGCATCGCTTCCTTAGCTTATGCGACAACTGTCATGCACCACATTCCAACGATCATCGAAGGCGATACGCTGCTTGTCACAGTTATCGGAGGAATCATCATCGGTTTCGGGATGGGCCTTGCTTTGCGCAACGGCGGCGCTTTAGATGGAATTGACATGCTCGCTGTGCTGCTTTCGCGTAAATTGCCGTTCGGTACGAGTGACATGATCTTATTCTTAAATTTATTTGTCTTTATCGTCGTGTCGTTCGTTTTCGGATTGCAAGGAGCTTTTCTTTCCGGAATCGCTTATTTCATTGCTTCTAAAGTCATTCATTTGGTTGAAGAAGGATTTAGCGGCTCGAAAACGTATAAAATCATTTCGCAAGAACCCGATCTTCTTGTGCAGACGATTTACGACCGCCTTGGCCGAAATGCCACTTACAGCTTGGTAAAAGGTGCTTATACAAACGATCAATATAAAGAAATCACTTGCATCATCAACCGCCTTGAAGACAGCAAAATGAAAGAAATCATCTACGAAATCGACAAAAACGCATTCGTTGCAGTTTATGACGTTGCTGAAGTCCGAGGCGGAAACTTTAAAAAACGGGATATCCATTAATCCTCTCCTCATAAAAGACGCTAAACTCCCTAAAAACCGGGAGCTCAGCGTCTATTTTTTAGGTTCTATGGAATCTACTGCATATGCGGCATCTTCCTCGCTATAGCCCCCAACCATTAGTTGGTCAATCAACCCGCTCTCTGAAAAAGGCGAGTATTTTAAGAAGTTCTTTGCGCGGGCGACTGCCTGCTGCTGCGAAGGTGGTTCCATTTTTTTCAGTTGCGCTTTCAATTCATTGATTTTTTCATCAGACTCGCTGTTCGCTGCTTCCAACGCTTCCACTTTTAATGCTAATTCTTTAGTGGACGCTTCGAGCTTTTCCTGCTTTTTTTGATTATCGGTTGTAGAACTATATGTCGGGGATTGTAAAAACCCAATGCCTCCACTGACTGCAAACGCAATGACGAAGACCAATAGATACTTCCATTTTATTTTAAAGAATGCCGTTTGTTTCTCCATCTTCGATTCCCTCTTTTTCTTCTTTCTCTCCACTTATTGTAGTATAACCGGGTGGTTACAGGCAGCATTTTTTAGACGCCTCATGCTCTGCTGATGTTCGCTTCATCCATTTAGAAAAATAATTTTTCCAAATATCCTTGCATTTCCTTCCGAACTGGCCTATAGTTATAAACATCAAATCACAACAAACTGAATAATCGATTTCTTATCAAGAGAGACGGAGGGATTTGGCCCTACGATGTCTCAGCAACCGCCCACGGGCAAGGTGCTAATTCCAATAGGCGAGAGCCTAGAAGATGAGAAGAACAGATTTCCTGGCGGGAGCTTTCTTCTTTATTGAAGAGGGCTCTTTTTCATTTGCATGATAGCCCTGTAAAACAAGCTTGACCCAAACTAAAAACAGAAAGCAGGAATTCCACATGACAAACCCAATTACCGAAACACCGAAAACTTTAGTTAATGCTCCGTTCAAAGCAGATCACGTCGGCAGCCTCCTCCGTCCGGACAGCATCCATCAAGCACGAAAAGAATTTAAAGAAGGCATTATCACAGCGGAACAGCTGCGGGAAGTGGAAACGACTGAAATCAAACGCATCGTCGACAAACAAATTGAAGTCGGTTTAAAGGCCGTGACTGATGGCGAATTCCGCCGAACATTCTGGCACACTGATTTCATGGCCCATATCAACGGTTTTGAAGGCTATACGCCGGAAACGGGCTACCGATTCAAAAATGTCGAAACGGAAGCGTATGACGTGCGGAATATCGGCAAAATTTCCTTTAACGACAATCATCCTTTTATCAAAGACTTTACCGAGTTCAAAGAAATTGTCGGTGGCCGTGCAGTTCCGAAACTGACGATTCCAAGTCCGAACCAATTCTTCAATGAAGGCATCCGCGACGAAGCAATTTATCCGGATCTTGAAGACTACGCGACAGACGTAATCCAAGCTTACCGCGATGCTTTTAAAACGTTCTATGATTTAGGCGCCCGTTATATTCAAATTGACGATGTCTATATTGCCGGCTTATCATCTCCGGATATCCCGTTCAACGACGGCCAGTATAGCCGCGAATACTTAATCGACCTTGCACTTCGCGTCGCAAACGGCGTCCTTGAAGGCAAACCGGAAGACCTTACCGTAACGACCCATCTATGCCGAGGCAACTACCAATCCGACTGGGCATTCGAAGGAAGCTATGCGCTGATCGCACCGACCCTATTCGCCAAAGAACAAGTGGACGGCTTCTTTCTGGAATACGATGACGACCGCTCCGGCAGTTTCCAACCGCTTGAACATATTCCTGCTGGCGGGCCAAAAGTGGTGCTTGGTGTCTTTACTTCGAAAAACGGCGAACTCGAAAACAAAGAAATCATTAAAGCACGTGTAGCAGAAGCGGCCAAATATGTTCCGCTTGAGCAGCTATGCATCAGTCCGCAATGTGGATTTGCCTCAACCCACCACGGCAATATCCTCACTGAACAGCAGCAATGGGACAAGCTTCGCTATATCGTCGAAATATCTGAAGAGATTTTCGGAAAATAAATAAAAGAGGCAAGCGCTGAAAAATGGCGCTTGCCTCTTGTTTTGAAAGATATCGAAAATTAAACGTTCACTTCTTCTTCGATTTCGACCATTTTGTACATCGACATCAACTGCCAAAGCGGTCCCGGGATATCGAGCTTGCCTTTGCGCTCTTTTGGAACACTGTGGAAAATCTCGTCTTCTTTTCCTTGTTTCACTTTTTCCGTCCATTCCGGATCAACCAATGCTTGGCGGCCCATCACGACAATATCCGCGCCTTCTTTAAGTGCTGCAACGGCGTCTTCCGGTTTTCTTACGTTTCCGACAACGACAAACGCTGCGCGACCTGCGATTTGCTTAGACAGAATCTCCACGATTGTCCCTTCAATCGCTTCATTATGCGGACGTTTTTTATAATCCATCAATGATACGTGCAAGTAGTGGATGCCGCCTTCGATCAACTTCTCAGTCAGAACTTTTGTTTCTTCGATCGTGTAGCCAACGCCCAAATCGCTGTATTCTTCTGGAGACAACCGGTAGCCGACGATAAATTCTTCATTTGCGAATTCTGCCGCTACGCGCTTCACTTCTGCTAGAACAGCGAGCGGGAATTTCAAACGGTTCTCAAAGCTTCCGCCCCATTCGTCTTCGCGGCGATTGGTCGCTTCCGAGACAAATTGCTGAAGCAAATACGTATTCGCTCCGTGGATTTCCACGCCGTCAAAACCAGCTTCGATTGCACGGCGCGTCGTTTCGCCGAAGTCACCGATAATGTTCGTAATTTCTTCAGCTGTCAATTCACGGGGTGCTGCTTTTTCAGGCGTTCCCCCAACTGAACTTGGTGCTACCGTTTCATTTGCTTCAATCAGTTCCGGCTGCCCTTGGCGTCCACCGTGCTGCATTTGCAGAATGGCTTTATTGCCGTTAGTTTTCATTTCAGCGGCCAATTGCTTCAAACGCGGCATGATCAGGTCTTCCTTGAACGCGATGAATTGCCCCGGGAATGCGATGCCATTCTCTGAAACAGCGATGCAGGCAGTGATGAACAAGCTGCCGATATTCGAGCGGCGGCGGTAGTAAAGCAATTCTTCGTCCGATACCGTACCATCCGGATTTCCTGAGTATGTTGTCATTGGTGCAACGCCTAAACGATCGTTTAACACGACCCCATTCGGCAATTTGATTTCTTCGAATAAAGCATTGAATTCTGGTTTCATCTATTATATTCCCCTTTTCTTTTGGCTCATTTATCCAAATTAGCATAGGCTCATGTGGACTACAAGAATTCTAGCTCGCGGAATAGGAGATTCTGCATGAACAAAAGAAATCCAAAATGGGCGGGCGCCATTTTGGATTTCTTCTACTATTTTCGTGGCTGGTGCTTATTTCGGCAATACGGCTTTTGCAGAAATCAGCTTCGCTTCAAGCAGCTCTTGCCAGAAGGCTGATGGAATAACCGCTTTCAATGCCTTCATGTCTTCTTTGATGCGATCCGGTCTTGTCGAACCTGTCACTACCGCTTTAACAGCAGGATGCGCTGTTGAAAATTGGATCGCGGCATCTTTTAAGTTAACGCCGTGATTTTTAGTGATTTCCGTAAAGCGCTCGACTTTCTTTTTTTGTTCGGGCGTGATTTCTTTGTAATCGAAATAATCTCCGCCAAACAGCGCACCTGAATTGAAGGAGCCGCCGATGATAAGTCCGCCGTCTTTTTCAAGCGCCAGCGGCATCATGCGTTCAAGAGCCCGTTCATGCTGCAGAATGGTGTATTGAGTCGCTGATAAACTCAAATCAGGATGAGCTTCTTCCAGTTCAAGCGCCACTTCAATTGGAGTCGTTGTATTGACGCCAAGCCCCCACGCTTTAATGACCCCTTCATCACGAAGACGGTCCAGTACTTTAAAAGCGCCATGGCGCGCTTCGTCGAATTTCGTAATCCATTCATCCCCTAAAAAGTCCGGGGACAGATCGTGGACGAAAATCATATCAAGGCGGTCCGTTTTCAAGCGCTTCAAGCTGTCTTCAATCGATTTCAACGTGCCGTCTTCCGTATAATCTGTATCGATTTTATTTTTCCGGCCATCTTCAAACAGCCCTTCTTTTTCTTCTTTTTCATCGAGAATAATCCGGCCGACTTTCGAACTTAAGAGAAATTCATCTCGGTTATAGGAAGATAAAACTTCACCTAGCCGCAACTCAGCGAGCCCCGCTCCGTAGAACGGCGCTGTATCAAAATACCGGATTCCTTCATCCCAGGCTGAGCGGATGGTCTCCATCGCTTCATCTTCCGGAACTTCTCTGAACATATTGCCAAGCGGCGCAGTCCCGAGCCCAAGTTTATTCTTTATCGTCACTTCGTTTTTCATGGATAGACACCTCTTTTTGTTAGTGGTTTTAAATGAAATACATTCCTTTATTTACCCGCTGCAAATTCAGCTAAACGAACTCTTTTTTTCTCGGAAGGCGGACAATAAAAAAACAGGCATAAGAAAAATCTTAAGCCTGTTTTATGTGCTTACTGCCTTTAACGCGCATGTCTTAAGAACAGCGCATTTCCATTTTTGATAAATCTCCATATCGCTGCGATCAAGAAAATCACGATGCCCGCAATCAGAAGCCCCTGAATAGCCGTCGAGAGTTCCGGATCGACGCGCCCGCTTCTATACGAACCGTAGATTCCGAAGAACGCCCAGGCCAATGGCAGCGAGTAGGCCGCGTTTTTTGTACCGGGAGATGTAAATCAGGACAAACGCAATCGCAACCATTAAGATGTTCAATGTCCAAACCGAATAGGAAATGCCGAAACCGTTCCATTCCAGCTGTACCAATAGCAAGGAAGTGTTGACGACGGTCGCAATCGTCACCCATGCACAGTAGCATGAAACTAAGCCTCGCAAGCGTAGACGGAGCGTTAAATCGACGCGTGTAGATTTCCCTGATAATGACGAGCAATGAAAAACAGCATGCCGATGATCAACAGCGTCGAGATGCCGAGGCGTTCATAAGAAAACGCCACAATCCAGGCCGTATTAAACGCCGAGCCCAAGATAAACCAAGGGGAAATCATCAGGATCAGTCCACTGAAATTTCTCTGTTTTCGCTTGATGAAGAAATAGGCTAACGTAATAAACAACAAACTATACATGACGCCCCAGTTCGAAAACGTAAAAGGCTCCAGAGAAATGAGCGTCAAATAATACACCAGATTCAATATCGCGAATAGCTGCGTTTTTTCAGCATTTAATCAGTCATAATATCCTTGCCCTATCTAATTTCCTCTTAACATTTCACAATCGTCCGGCCTAAATGCTCTCCATTTTTCAAGGCATCAATGGTTTTGGGCACTTCTTCAAGCGACACTTTATCCACCAAAGTTGTGCCGGCAATATTCCAATCCGTTGCGATTTTTTCCCAAATCGGAGCGCGCTTTTCAATCGGCACGTTTACGGAATCGATGCCGAGCAGATTGATTCCTCTTAAGATAAACGGCAGGACCGTTGTCTTCAGTTCGACGCCGGCAGCCATTCCGCAAGTGCTGATGCTGCCGCCGTAGGAAATTTGCGGAATCAAGACAGACGTCACATCGCCTCCGACTGTATCCAATACAAAATCGAATTTTTGTTTATTCAATGGCTTTTTCAGCTCGCCCAACTCATCCGGGAAAATGACAGTATGGGCACCGAGTGATTTGGCCACCTCTGCCTGATGGTCTTTCCGGACCAATGCCGTAATGTTCCCGTAGCCGATTTTCGCGAGCATCTGTACGGCAATGCTTCCGACGCCGCCAGTTGAACCGGTCACGAGAACTTTCGGATTGTTCGCCGGGTCCATCCCCGCTTTCTCCAGCGCCAATATCGACAGGGCCGCTGTGAATCCAGCCGTCCCGAAAACCATCGCATCCCGTAAGCTTAACTGCTCCGGCAACGGCACCACCCAATCGGCTGGAATCCGCGCATACTCAGCGAATCCACCGGTATGGCTCATCCCCATTTCAAAACCGGTAACGATCACTTCCTGCCCTTCTGTAAAACGGGAATCTTCCGAACGCACCACCGTGCCGCTCAAATCGATTCCCGGAATCATCGGATAGTTCCGGATCACGCCGCCGTTTTTCTGCACCGCCAGCATGTCTTTATAATTGATCGAAGAATACGCCACTTTGATGAAAACTTCGCCTTTCGACAATTGGCCTTCCCTAATTTGCTCCACTCCGTAAGCCAGTTCGCCTTCCTTTTCGTTCACCACAATCGCTTTAAAAGAATCCATTCGTAATCCCTCCTTCCTTCTCTCTTCCCTAATAGGCTTGGCGGCAAAACACGATTGAGAAGATAAAAAGCACACCTGCTTTTTTACAGGTGTGCTTCTCCGTCCCATTCAGTTTTCCAACGCTATTTTAATATGTGCCAAATGATGCTCTTCATGCCAGCACAGCTTTGCAAGTTTGGTCGCGACACTGATCTCACCATTAGTTTCATGAGTGAAAACGCGCTTCAATTGATCTTCTGTCACGTGCTTCCCAAGTGCCACGATCCGTTCGTTCAGCCCCTCGAGCATTCGAATTGAACTTTCCACCGGCAATTCATTGTCGGGAAGCTCCGCCCATTTTTCCTGGTCAAAAGCCGGAACGGCCGGATTGTCGTCCGTCAATGCGAGTCGCAGGCGCTGATACATATTCAGCTGGGAATCCGCAATATGGTGCACGAGTTGGCGGATTGTCCAACTGCCTTCTCTGTACCTTTTGCCCAGCTGCTCATCAGTTAACGAATCTACCGTTTCGCGAAGGCGCGTGGTATAGCTTTCGATTTTTTCGAACCATCCATTCAGATCTTCCGCTTTCACATGTTCAGGAACTTCTAATTTTCCAATCGGAAATTTCACATCCATTTGTCCAACCTCTTTCCCTTATGCGTATTTGAAAATCGTTCGGTTCACGCTCAATATATCAACGGGGCGGGCTTTTGTAAACCGAATGCTTTACTTTAAAATCCCTTTGTCTTTCGCTTCTTTCAGCCACATCGGAAATTCGTTCAGCAGCTGATTGTATAATTCCTCGTCCGACACTTGGCTGATATCGTCCACATGGAAGAAGTTCGCATTGTCGACGACCCGGCCGACCATCGTGTCCAGCCGCCGCAAAACATCGAAATTCGAATCGCCAATGCCGACAAACTGCCAGAAAATCGGCTTGTCCGAGGACTCCACGATGAATTTCTTGATGCCGGATTTGCATCCGCCGTCATTGATGAACACCAGAAACACCGGCTCATCGCTCGGATCCTGCTTCGTATACTTGCGGATCACATCTTCCATCACTTTCGGCTCATCGTTGCGGCCAAATTTATGGACGCCGCTATTCGACAGGATGTTCTTTTCCACGTAGCCCATGAAAGTGGCTTCAGTCGCTGCCGGCAACCGGGAAAATTCGTTGTCGTACACCCAGACATCCAACTCACCGTCGTCATCGAACTGGCTCGCGACTGCGAGCACCCGCTCGACCACTTCCTGCACAACGCTTTCTTTGTACAATCTTCTCATGGACCCGGAAATGTCGAGAACCACACCGACTCTTGCTTTGACTCCGGTCAGCTTTTTCTTTTCAAGCACAATCGTTGCCGATTTTTTCTTTAGATCGATTCCGCTGATTTTCTCTTCTTTCTCCGGCTTTTTGAAAAGGCCTAATTTATCAAATAAACCCAACGCATCCGCCTCCTGTACTGTTCTTGGTTCAAGTATACCGAGTTCCCAAACGAAAGGACAGCTTCTCCTAAAAATGTAAAAAGAAAAAGCACAGCGGAAAATAGTTCCACTGTGCCTGGCAAATCTTTCTACATTTTCACTAACAATTTTGCGATAAGGGCCGCCCGCTTCGGCAGTTCCGAAATGACGATTTGTTCGTTGCGTGCATGGATTCCGACACCTAGCGCACCTAAACCGTCAATTGTCGGAATGCCCATAGCCGCGGTGATATTGCCGTCACTCGCCCCGCCGACCGATGCCTCATCAAGCTCCAAGCCAAGTTCAGCTCCGGCTGCCTTCGCCATTTCAACAAGCCGGGCAGTTTGTTCGGTACGTTCCATCGGCGGGCGTGAAATGTCCCCTTCTACCGCAAGTTCCGTACCTTCTAAAAACGGCTTCAACCCGCGGATCAGCTTCTCAATTCGCTCCTGTTCGCTGGTCGAAGTGGCCCGAACGTCCACACCGATTTCTGCGCTGTCCGGCACGACATTCAGTTTGCCGCCGCCTTTGACCAATCCGATATTGATGGTCGTGCCTTTTTCGTAATCCGTCTGCGACTCCAAATACTCGACCGCACGTGCCGCAGCACGCAGTGCATTGGCGCCTTCGTGATGGTTGTTTCCTGCATGGGCGGATTTTCCGGTAAAGCGGATTGTGTAGCGGGCAGATCCTTTGCGCGCAGTTTTCAGCGCACCGGTTCCGACGACAGGGGGCTCGGTTACAAGAGCTGCGCTGCATCCTTCAGCTGTACGGCGGATGACGTCTCTTGAAGACGGACTGCCGATTTCTTCTTCGCTCGTAAACAAGTAGACGATTTTCTTTTCCATCGGGAGCTCTAATTCTTTAATCGCTTTTAGCGCCCAGATTCCCTGGACAAGCCCGCCTTTCATGTCGAGAATCCCTGGCCCATATGCGATGCCCGCTTCCTCACGGTAGGTCAATTCACCTGGATCCCATACCGTATCAAAATGGGAGAGGATGAGTACTTTCTCTTCCCCTTCGCCGAATTCAAGTTTATAGTGGTCCCCGTATTCTTTTTCCGGAATCACTTCCGCTTGCTTGCCAATATGGCGCTCCAGCAATTCCTGGATGCGCATTCCGCAGCGGTCAGTTGTTTCCTTATCAAGTGAAGGCGAATCGCTTTCCACCAAATAACGGATGTCTTCCAATATTTCTTTTTGGTGTTCTTCCATATACTTCAACACTGAATCCATCGGTAGCCCTTCTTTCTTTTTCGATTTATTGATAGCCGGTAAGGACGGCAATGCCGACCATAGCGATGCCGACAACTGTCCACAGCAGCATAAGCGGCAAGACAAACTTAAACCATTTTGAATATGGAATTTTCCCGACAGCGAGAACCGCCATCAAAATTCCGGAAGTCGGCGCAATGATATTTGTCGTACCGTCACCAAGTTTAAAGGCAAGGACGGCTGTCTGCCGTGTAATATCCAGCATATCTGCAAGCGGCACCATGAACGGCATGACGATCGCAGCTTGGCCCGTGCCCGATGTGATGATCAGATTGAACAGCAAATTGAAGATGAACATGGCGATTGCTGCGAGAAACAGCGGAAGCTCCGCCATCGGGATAAAGGCTGCATTGACGATCGTATCAAGCACTTTGCCGTTCTCGAGGACAATTACGACCGCTCGTGCCAGTCCAATAACGAGCGCTCCGTAGACAATTCCTTGAGCCCCTTTGATGAAGACTTGTACGTATTCGTTCATTCTGAGGCGCCCGACAATCGCTGCCGCAATCGACATCATGATGAAAATTCCGGCCAATTCGTTCGTACTCCATTCAAACTGGAACACCCCGTAAATGAAAAATGCCATAAATAATAATGATGTGAGAAGCACCAATTTGTGGCGGCCGGTAAACGGCCCGAATTCTTCCACTTTTGGTTGATCTGTTCCATCCGTCTCCGAAAACTTGATGATGCTCTTAGACGGATCTTTGCTGATGCGTTTTACATAAAGCAATATGTACGTCATCGTAATAACCAACAAAATAAAGAAGGCTGTCAGCCGCAAGTGCCAGCCAGAAAACAGCGGCAATTCCGCAATCGATTGAGCAAGCCCCGTGATGACCGGATCGAACGTCCCCGTTGCAACGCCGACGTACTGCCCGAGATACACCATCGCGACACCGATGATCGGATCCAGTTTCAGTGCCCTGGCTAAAATAATCCCAATCGGAATAAAAGCAATAATGGCATTTCCGCTAATGCCGACAAAATCCATCACAGCGAAAATCATGATAAACGCAGCAACCAGCACGTATTTCTGGTTTTTCGCGCGGCCAATCAATGCGTTGACGCCCGAATTGATCGCTCCGGTGTGGTCAATCACGCCGACTGCTCCGCCAATGATCAACACCATAAAAATAATCGGCGCCGAATCGACCAAGCCTTGCTGAATCGAAGTGAAAATCGACAGCAGCGTCGTTGGATCGTTCTCGATGCGTTCATAAGTTCCTTCTATTACAATATTGCGGCCATCCACTTCTTCCCGCTGAAATTCTCCAGCAGGTACAATGTAAGTCAAAAGAACCGCCAGCAATAAAATTGCAAAGATGATGACAAATGCATCCGGCATTTCAAAACGCCTTTTCTTCACTTTTTCCATATCTCCTTCTCCTTTTGAAATCAATACTTTCGAGAAGAAAGATTGACTTTCCTCGCCTGTAATCCCATATACCGATTTCTTTTTATTTTCATTATTTTCCAATAATAATTTTAACAATCCATATTTACCATGTCAAACGTATTTACGGATTTTTCTAATAATTCAAGATAAGCATCTGCTCTGCTTTGGCAAGTGCAAAAAAAAAGATTGGACAGAAAACTGTCCAATCTTTTTGTCAGATGGAGTGACTCGAGGAAATGCATTTCTTCTACAATACTTATTCCCAAAAAGGATTCTTCCACTCCATCAACAATGCATACCCTCTAGATTCATCATCTTCCAAATAATTCGGGACGACTGTCACCGGCGTCCTTCCGCAGCGAAGCAAAAACGAAATGACCGGGTCTTTCAATTTCCCTTCGATTACGCTTTTTGCGTATTGTTCGGCCGTAAGTTTATCGGCGTAGCGGCGGTAGCCCGGCATCCTGCCGCCTCCAAGCACGCGCTCCAACCCGTCCTGCACAGTGCGTTCATATAAAGCTTGCATCAACAGATGGCCTAGCTTCAGCGAACGGAATTTTGGGCGAATGCAAATATCGACGACATAAAGCGTCTTGCCGTCCGGCTTATGGTTACGGATAAAACCGTTGTCCGTCGCTTCTTCCCACGTATGTTCAGGGTGCGCCGGATCAAAATCCGTCAGCAGCGCCGTAATCGATCCGGCAAGTTCCCCATCGATTTCCACGCAGATGGCCCCTTCCGGATACAATGCCACGTGATTCGCCAGTTGCTCCTCACTCCACCAGAGCTCCGACGGAAACGGCGGCGGAAAACTTTCCTGCTGGATTGCGATCAATTCGGGAAAATCAGTCCGGCTGTAATTGCGGACCACTGCTGCTACAGGCTTTTCACCTTCAAAAACGTATTGCTTTTTTTCGTACATGGCTCTCCCTCCAGAAACGTTTGTTTTCATTATGAAGGAAATAAAAAATAAGTAAATTAAAGCCATCACTCATCGTTTCGATTCTGAATGATCCGGGTATACAGATAACTAAATAAAATCCAGGAGGAATCAACCGTGAAGAAAAAATGGATTCCCGCGTTGCTGGCATTCGGATTATTGGCCGCATCTCCCATAGCTATTCAACCAGCGGAAGCAACCAGCCACACCACTGCTGTCCAGGAAAACAAGCTGCCAGCCAACTTGGCAAATCTCATGAAAATTGCCCCGGAGCATCAGTTTTCCCTGCGTAAAGGAAGCAAACGGATTGAAGTGAAACTCCTCCAATGGACTTTGAATCATTACGGATTAAAAACAGAGGTTGATGGCATTTTCGGCAAAAAAACTTTAGCGAATGTCCGGAAATACCAAGCGGAAAAAGGCTTGAAAGCCGATGGCATCGTCGGCATGTACACATGGGCCGCACTTTATGCGGAACATGAGAAACCTGCAGAGCCGGACGGTGAACTGCCGGCGAAACTCCGGAACTTGATGGACATTGCGCCGGAGCATCAGTTTATCCTGCGTGAAGGAAGCAAACGCATTGAAGTCCAACTGCTTCAATGGACTCTGAATGAATATGGACTGCCCACTACGGTCGATGGCATCTTCGGGCCAAAGACCAAACAAAACGTTTTAAAGTATCAAGCCGCTAAAGGTTTGAAAGTCGATGGCGTAGTCGGCACCTATACATGGGCAGCGCTATACGCAGAATATCGGTAACATTAAAACAAGCCCGTCCAGCAAAATCGGACGGGCTTGTTCCTGTTTTATTCAGGTTCTACACTAATTGTTGGGGTGTTGAAACAATTCGGCCCAAAAAAAGACACGCAATCTCCAAATTCTTTTATACTTGAAATGTCGAATAACAAGTAAAGAAGAGGAGATGCGTGCACTTGAATTTTACCATGAAATTTCCCGGATTAGAAGATGTGAAAATCATGAAGATGGAACAAGTGGAGGACCGGGTGGCCCTGCATGTGGAGTTGGAAGTGAAGGCACACCGTTGCCCGCGTTGCCAGGAGAAGACCCGGCGTGTCCACGATTACCGGATCCAAAAGATCAAACACCTGAAATGGTTTGAACGCCAGACTTACCTTTTCTATAAGAAGAGACGCTACGTATGCGGGGCGTGCGGCAAGAAATTCGCCGAACAGAATTCATTCATCGGCCGCTATCAACGGTTCTCAAAAGAGTGGAACCAAGCGGTTCATGTGCGCAGCGTCAAGGCGAAAACGTTCAAGGAAGTGGCCGGACAATACGGCGCTTCCGCTTCGACCATCGTTCGGCGTTTCGATCTGGTGGCGCTCCAGGAAGTTACTGAAACCGCAAAATTACCGCGTGTGATCGCCATCGACGAATACAAAGGCGACACCCGCGAAGGAAAGTACCAACTGATTATCGCCGATGGCGAAACGAGAGAACCGATCGATATCCTGCCCAACCGGAAAAAAGAGACGATCAAACAGTATCTCCAACAGCACGGAGCTGCGGTGGAAATCGTCGTCATGGACATGAGCCATTCCTTTAAAGCCGCGGTCAAAAAAGCACTCGGCAAACCGGTGATCATCGCCGATCGCTTCCACTTCTGCCGGTACATTTACTGGGCGCTGGACGCGGTCCGCAGACGCGTGCAGAAAAGTTGGAACGACTATGACCGCAAAAAAGGCAAACGGATGCGCTACGTCTTTTACAAAAACAGTGAGAAGTTAACCGAAAAGGACCGTTGGTACTTGAAGCGGTATCTTGAAATGGATGAGGAGCTCAAACGAGCATACGAACTGAAGGAAGCGTATTGCAGGTGGTTTCAGGCAAGCAAAAAAAGAGATCCCGAGGAAATCCTCAAGACCAAAGAAGCGTTGCTGGAATTTTAGGTTCTCCGTCAAATGTTGGGGTGAGGTGAAATCTTCCTCACTCTAACCAACGTGAACTCCCATATTCTTATACTTGTGTGTCAGTAGTATTTTGGCGCGGGCGCGTTCGAAATTCTGAAAGCCGAACGCGTTCCGCTTAATCACTTTTGTCAGGTTATTGATGCCTTCCAAGAAACCATTGGAATACTTGAACGAGAAGCTGTTCAAGATTTCCGTCTGCCAGTTTCGGAAGGTGCCCATGGCTTTCTGGAACTCGGGAATGCCCGCTTGTTCCACCAGCCGATAAAATTCGGCTGTCCCCATGAATACGGGGGAAAAGAGACTGAAAAGTACACCGCCAGTGCTTCCAAAAACCAGGCCGAGCGGAATCAAGCTGTTAAGCCAGGTTTGAGCTTCTGCTGTTTTTTTGTTGCCGAGTGTCCCCTTTTTTTGCTTCGCTTTGAGGCTTTGAATCATAAAGAGCGCAATGGCCCCGACGATGACAATAGGCAGCAGGATAAACGCAATGTCGATAGCATTTTCCATAAGAAAAACTCCTTTCATTTGCAGACCCATTCAAAATCCAATGTTTTCAATTTTCTGTAAAAATCTATTAATGCCCACTATAGCAATCCCTAAAACGTTTGTAAACAAATCGAAAGCAATTCTTCATTTTTATAGCGGTCTTTCGTGATAAATAAGGACTAAATGCTTATAAAAAAGTGATACATTCCATCACATATAAATGTCAATCTATAGAAAACTTAATAGAAGAATATTCATATTCATCCATGCTATGGTTAAAGTTAGATCGCTGTTCCGTGAGCATTCTGTTCCTATCATCCGGCATCTATTCAGTTTGAATTTCCTATAGAAAGTAGAGAACAACATGAAGTTTCTGGCAAAAGCATTCGTTTTACTGATTTTATTCACCGGCATCAGCATCGGCAGTTATTGGCTCATCTTTAGCCAAGGGTTGATCCTCGGACTGTTCCTTGCTTTGGTGCTGCTCATTTTTTGTTTAGCGGTAGTAGCCCTGAGCCTCTATGGCCTCCACACCGGCCAGCTCGCCAAGCTGCGTTTGGCTAACCGGATGGAAGTTGCCAGCCTGCTGATTTTGACGGTCTACTTCAGTTCAGCGGTTGGCCTGTTTGCACTCGCCAATACCTTGATCGAAGCGAAAGATCTGACGAAAGATTTTACAGCGGCAGAAAAAACACAAACTTTGGCTTTATCCTTTTTTAACAGCGCTTCTTCCCAAAACGTCGTCGGCACAATCGAGAAAAACGGCATTTCATATTCGTATACGACTGCTACAGAAGATGAAATCGATAAAGTCGATGCACTCCTCAGCCAGGAAAAAGAGCGGATTGATGCGTTTTTCGGCAATAAAAGCAAAGGCGAGCTGACGATTGTCTTCCATGATGATTTCGACACATTGTCTGAAGCCTCCGGCATTCAAGACGCGCTGGGCTATTATGATTACTACACGCAGGAAATTCATCTCGTTCCGGACGAGTATTCATGGGACGTGACGCTGCTTCACGAATACACCCATCATCAAAGCCATCTGTACTCCACGGAACAAGGCTTGTCGGAAACACGTCTGCCGGCTTGGTTTGAAGAAGGAACCGCTGAATACTTGGCAGGCGAAAGCAGCGACTGGTATGAAATAGAGGAAGTGGAAGCCATTGATTTTCATCTCATGGACCACAACTTCACGTTCCACGATACGTACACCCGCGATTTCGACCCTTACGTCCAAAGTCTACTCGCGGTCGAATCGCTTGCCCATGCGTATGGCGAAGACCAATTGCAATCGTTCCTCGCAGCGAAAATGCCAAGCGAATTTTATAAAATGCTGGAAGAAACAGCGGAGATGAAGCTCGCTGACTTCCAAAAAACGTTTCTGGATGACCTGATCGCAGAAAGCAAAGCGGAGTCTGAAGCATACGACGCAGCCTATAAAGCGCTGGAAAATAAAAACTATAAAGAAGCACAAAGGCTGATTGATGAGCTGTCTGCAGAAGCTTCTGACGAAGAGCTGGCTCGGCTCGCTTGGATGCAGACAGACCTTTACCTCATGCAGGACCAACTGGATGAAGCGATTGCCTTTATGGAAAAACGGTTGGAAACAAGCGGCCCGCAATACCGGACGGACGATTTGATGACACTTGCCGAATTTTATGTACTCATCGATCCTAAGAAATCGTTGGAATTGATTGAGCAAGCGGATGAAGAAGCCATTGACGCCTCATACGCTTACGAGCTGGAGGCATACTTAGAAGCTTACGGATTGATCAACTCCCCTTCCCTGCAGGAAGGCTATGAAATTCTTTTGGACGAAGAACTGATTTACAATGAGACCATTTTAGAGGAAGTAACGGAGAAAATGGAGAACGAGTTTCCAGCAGCTAGTTGATTTATAAACAAAAACTTCCGCATTTGTGTGTGCGGAAGCTTTTTTAAGTGTTCTGAAAAAAATAGAAATGTAAAAGGTTTTATTCAAGAAACATCCTCTCCGTATTTTGCTTTATATCTTGGGCAAGTCCATAGCGCTGCAGTGCGAATTTAAGAAGTCGATGCGCTCATCCAACTAGTTTCTCGACAACCTGGAAAAAGCTTGTCTCTTTGAAGGCAAGCTTTTTTATAGATTGGCTTTTCTATTAAACATCCGCCTGCTTCAATTTCCCACTGTCAAACCGCTTTCGCGCTGAACCGCGTGCTGCCGTGATCGGAATGTGGTTTAATGCTTTTCCTAATCCGTAGAGCGGCATATTCCCATAAAGGGATTCGTAATTTCCTGCCGGCACTTCATAAGTTTCGTGATAGATGCCGACCGCGTCGTTATTGCCGATTTTTTTGTTGAAGTTTTTCCATGCAGCCAAGTGTTTGTCGTTTTTAGCATACGCCATGAGGTCTTCAGTCGAGCGCCAGTATTGGATCATGACGGTACTTCTTAGGCCGAAATAATTTTCCATTGAGATGAACCCAAGCTCTTCCTTATGGGTATAGAGCTCTTTGATCATCCCGGGCATGGCGTTAAAAACCGGGAGCCATTTATTCACTGCGCGCCGTTTGTTGATCCGCATGCCAATTAGAAAGACGACGATGTTTTCATTGTTTTCGGTCGTGAAACGTCCGGGGAAAACTTCTTTGCCCATTTCTTATTCCTCCTTCGAAATCGCTTCAAGCGTCACGGTGCACCATTCGATTGCCGCTTTTGTCGTTCGCTTTCCGTAATCCAAGGTGAAAAGCCAATACTTCGTGTCCTCTCCTTCCCCATAATTATTTTGCAGCATCTCTTCAATTCCGGTATACGCCGTGTAGCGGGTTTCCAGCTTTGCCTTGTATTCCTCCAACTGATCAGTGGTTGTTTCTTTCGACTGGTGGCTGCCGAAAAACAGCTTCAGCAAAATTTCATTCCGCTCCACCGGAATTTGCTCAATCGGTTCTTCAAGCCAAGTTTTCAGCACTTCTTTTCCTTTAGGCGTCAGCTCGTATTCATTTTTGCCTTGCTTCGAATCTTCGGACGATGCACTGACGGTTACCAGGCCTTCCTCCACAATCAGCTTCAACGTCGGATAAATTTGGCCATAGCTGATTTTCCAAAAATGGTTCAGGCTTCGGTCAATCATTTGCTTGATGGCATAGCCCGACCTGCAATCCGTCGTTAATATCCCAAGAATCGCATACGTCGTATTATTATAATTCTTCAACTCATTCACCCTATCTAAAAGATATATATCTATTAGATATACGATAACTCTTAATTGACAGAATTGAAATACTTTTTTGATAAAAATAAAAAAGAACACACCTTTATCGATGTGTTCTTTCTCCACTTCTTTATTCTTGCTGATCCAATGAAAGCTCCGAGCTCTCATGGCTTCGTATTTTATTCTCTGGAAACACCTGCTTCCAAAGAAGCCAAAGCGCTGCCAATAAAATAACCAGGTATACATAAATTCCCCACGTAGTTGCCGTGGCGATAAAGTGGGCCAGTACAAAACCGAAAGTCATCAGTGTGAGAACGAGCATTTTTCCCGTCCCGGCTTCCTGGGCAAATTCAAACGATGCAGAAAACGGAAATTCGTCTTCCGTCACCACTTTATGCGTAATCAAAGTTTGCAAGAGGCCGCCAAGCATGACGGCTGCAAGATCCGAGAAAATTCGCGCCGAAAAAATCCAGACAAAAAGAATAGAAACTACCAGAAAAACCGGCAAATACAACTTCACAAAAAAGGCTTTTATTGCCCCGCTATAAGCACGAGAGGTTTTTACAATCGGTGCTGCTCTGAATAGCCAGCCCCCTTTATAGCCTTCCGAAAACCGAAGCATGTTGACAAGGCTCGGGATCATGAAGTTGCAGAAATAGACGAATAAGAACATACTTCCGCCTGAAATTTCTTCCAAACCGCCTTCTCTCGGATAGGTGAAGATGAAAAGAAACGGAAAGAACAGCGACATGCCAAGCGCCGGAAAAACTTTCAATTTAAACTCCCGTTCCTTCTTCATCATCGATGCAGCAAACCGGAAAAAGATCCGTTCTTCTTTCGAACGGCATAAGAGCTTGGCTCCGATTTCATCCACCCAATTCTTTTTCTTTTTCCGTTTTTTCGTATCGCTCAACAATTTCTCCAAATTGCGTTCAAACGAAGGCATCAACTTGGCATAGAGCCAGATGGCGACCACCGGCACTAGTAAGGCAAGTACCGTAAAAACAATCAAATAATTTGCGGAATTGCCATTTAAAAACACTTCAAAAGGGGCACCGTACCAAATGGGCGGAATGAGCAAATGCCACCAGCTAAACGAATACGCCAAATTCAAATCCACAAAATCAAATGCCCGGATCAATACTTGATAGCCGACCACTACGCCGACTGACAACAAAATCTGCACATAATTGATGATGTCTTTGAGCTTGTCTCCATCGAAGAACCGCAAAATTACCAAATACAATAACGAAGTAAGGACGACGACCAACAATACGGTCAATATTAATTCAACCAGGAAGATCACCGCGAAGAAAAAGCCATGATTAACCAATCCGACAACGAACGGAATGGCCGTAAAAGCTCCAGTCACAAATGCTATGTAGATCATGATATGGACGATCTTCGCCGCAGCAATCGTCCTTCTCGTAACCGGCTTTGTCTGGATGATGTTTTTATCCCGGACATCTAATAGCACAGCCGAAAAATCGGAAATCATCGATGTCATCAAAATGAAGAGAATCATGCCAAAAGCGAGGCTCATCTGAAAGATGTAATTTTCACCGATCAACAAAAATGGAATGAGGATCAATCCGTATAAGCCGTACACCCAAAGCGACTTCAGGAATTGATTGCCTTCTTTTTTCTTGCCGGTATCGTTGAAAATCGTCGGTACGCGCCGTTCGTCCATCGTCAATTTGATTTGCAGGATTTTCTCCATCACCGCGTAATCCACACCGAGCCGCGTGAAAATCCCCCTAAATACCGAAAGGACCTTCAAGGATTGGAATTCACGCATCGGTTTGGCCACCCTGCACAATCGATACAAAGTCGCGGGCTTTGCTGCGGTGCTCCGTAAAGCCCGTCAATTGATTGAAGATCCCGGAAAGCGAACCTTCCTCGCTCATTTCCTTCAGCTCTTCAAACGTCGCATCCGCCACCACTTCCCCTTTGACCAAAAGGACAATGCGGTTGCTGATCTTCTCCACCAAGTCCATAATATGCGAGGAATAAAAGATCGTTTTCCCTTGAGCTGCGAGCTGCGCCAAGATTTCCTGAATGACCATCATGCTGTTGGCATCCAGTCCGCTGAGCGGTTCATCCCAAAACAGCAAATCCGGGTCATGCAGGAGGCTCGCCGTAATCAGCACTTTTTGCTTCATGCCTTTTGAAAAAGAAGAAAGCCTCGAATGGCGGGCATCCTGCAATTCGAATTGCTCGAGCAGCCGCTCTGCCTTCATCTCTGCGACGTCCCGTTCCATGCCGTACAGCTCTCCAGTAAAGATCAAATACTCCATCGCTGTCAGGTTGTCGTAAGCTTCCGCATTTTCCGGCACGTAGCCGATCTTCCTTTTATACGACGGATCGCCGGTTGAAATATTGTGCCCGAAAATCACCACATCTCCCCCGTAATCATCAATCAGCCCAAGCATGATTTTGACGGTGGAACTCTTTCCAGCCCCGTTTGGTCCGATGTATCCAATGATCTCGCCTTTCTTCACTTCAAGATTGATGCCATTCAATACATTCTTGCTGCCATAGCTCATCGTTAAATTCTTGATCGATAATACATTGTCGTTTCCTGCCTCCATTTAAACACCCCATAAATTAATTGTGTGTTTATTCTAACATTTAATTGGGTTAAATTGGGAGTTAGTTTTAAATTCGAAGAAAATAGCCCGCAGATAAAATTCTCGTAGAGTTCGACTTGTAATGGATGATATACTATACTTCGGTAAAATTTCTTAGAAAAGGAGAGGTGGTCAAAATCTTATGCGCCCCTTTCATTTCAATGGCAGCCGGATTTTAAAAACCGGGATCGCCATTTTTTTAACGGCCATCATTTGCGAATGGTTCGGCTGGCCGCCTGTCTTTGCGGTCATTACAGCGATTGTGACAATCGAGCCGACCGTCAGCGATTCCATTAAAAAAGGACTTGTCCGATTCCCTGCTTCGGCGATCGGTTCCGCTTTTGCGGTTCTGTTCATCACCTTGTTCGGGAATTCTCCGATTACGTATGCGCTCGCTGCCGTTGCAACGATTTTGGTCTGTTCCAGACTGAAGCTGCATGACGGCTTGCTCGTAGCTACATTGACAGCCGTCGCGATGATTGAAGTCATCCATGACCATGTCTTGATCGCCTTCTTTATTCGCCTCGGTACCACGACGATCGGGCTGCTGGTTTCCACGGCTGTGAATATGCTCATTTTCCCGCCGAACTACCAGCGGGACATTCTAAAAAGCATCCAGCGCATCAGTGCACATGCCGGAAGAATGCTCGAACACACTTTCCATACGACTCTTTTTGAAGGCGATGCGAATCTTCCGGAAGACAAAGAGCTGGTGAAGCGGCTGACTACGGAAATCCAAAAGACCGAAAAGCTGATTCATTTTCAGCGGGACGATTTCAGTTTGTACGCAAAAGTCCGAAACCGGCAAACGGAACTTCAGATGGCGGAACGGCAATTGCTGTTTTTACATAACCTCGAATTCCATTTGGACGCGCTGCTTCGGATCCCGTCGGACCATTTAAAGTGGACGCCGGCGGAGCGGAACATCATTATGCATGCCGTGGCAGAACTTGCGGACGACTTGCAGAATTCCACGAGCTACAATCACGAAAAGCATCAGCAGCAGTTAAAAATCATTACCGATTTCTTCTGGGACGACAGCAAAAGCGCTTCGACAAGCGATACGCTCCACCCTACCCTGTTTCCGCCGGAGTTCAAGATCCTGTATGAGCTCATCATGATTTACGATCTGGTGGACAAGTTTTTCAATCCGGGTACGACGAAGGCAGCGGCAGAAGCGGAATGAAAAATAAGAATCGGCCGCACTGGTAATTTCCGGTACGGCCGTTTTCTATTATCCACATGTGTATTTGAACAATTCCTTCAATTCAGCTAAACTATTTAAATATTCGTGACGATACAAAGGAGGTCCCGCAATGGATCCGTTATTTATACTTGAAAATCTACATAAAGCGAAGCCTGCCTTCCAGCCGATTGTGAGTGCCGAGAAGCACAAGGTCATCGGCTACGAAGTGCTCGGCCGGTTTGAAGACGATGGCACTTGGATAAGCCTGGGCGATTTCTTTCATGATCCGGATGTTCCGGATGAATTTAAAATTGAAGTCGATCAAGATCTTCTGCAAAAAGCGGTAACGGAGATGCTTGGGACGGACAACTCCGGTCTCCTCTTCATCAACCGGAACGCCAAGCAGCTGCTGGTCAACGGCGGAGAAGATTTCTTGCATACGTTGCGGCAGCTCGAAGAAAGGGGATTTTCGATGGAACGGATTGTGCTGGAAATCACAGAGCACGATTTTGAAGAGGATTTCGATGTCTTGAACCACTTGCTTCTCTACTATAAAACGTACGGCATCAAAATCGCCGTCGATCACGTCGGGGCCAAAAGCTCCAACATCGACCGCATCCGCCAATTGAAGCCGCATATCTTCAAAATCGATACGGGGCTGATCCGCAACAACAATCCTGCCGTTTTTCAAGACATCATTTATTCGCTGACGGTTTTGGCGCGCCGGATCGGGTCGGTGTTCCTGTATGAAACTATCGAAGACAGCCACCAGCTGCAATTTGCCTGGAAAAACGGCGGACGCTTTTACCAAGGATTTTATTTAGCGAAACCGGATTTTGAGTTGGCCGATTCCTTGGCCATCGACACGCGGGCGCATATACAGGAATTCGTCAAACGTGAGAAATCGCTCATCGAAGCCCGGCTGACGTTTTCGTCCCTCTGCGAAGCCAAAGTGAAAAAGGCGATTCCGGAGTGGCATGGAGAACCTGAAGCCGACCGCTTTATCGAGAATATCACTGCGCCTTTCCATGAAGAAAGTTTCCGGATGTACATCTGTGACAGCGAAGGCCAGCAAGTGTCTTCCAATTTCCGAAAACACGAAGAGCGTTGGGAAGTCGAACCTCACCAGAAAGGCTCCCACTGGGCTTTCCGTCCGTATTTCTTAGAGAATACGATGCGCATGCGAACGTTGCACCACGGCATCCTATCCGATACGTATTCGGATATCGAAACCGGCGAAATGATCCGCACCTTCAGCTATCCGCTGCCGGACCAGTATTTCCTATTCGTCGATATCAGCCCTTCTTATATCAACGATAAAGACTATTTACTGTTTCAATAAATGACAAAAGCCATTCCGTCAGGTCATCAAGACCGCTTGTGGAATGGCTTTTTGATGTCCAAACAGATAAAGTGATTTCACCATGACAGACTGCTATACTCCTTATTATGCAAACTTGCCATATAAGGAAGGAAGTTAGATAGATGAAATTAAGTGTATTGGACCAAGCACCTGTCACAGCAGGAAATACAGCAGAAGCAGCGATGAAAAAAGCGGTGGAACTCGCGGTTCTCGCCGACGAGTTAGGCTACACGCGCATGTGGATGGCGGAACACCACGGCTCGGGTGCGTTTTCAAGCTCCGCCCCTGAAGTCACGGCCGCTTACTTAAGCGCGAAAACGGAACGGATCCGCATCGGCACAGGCGGCGTCATGATGATGCATTATTCGCCTTTAAAACTGGCGGAAGTCTTTAAAACATTGAGCGCACTCGCGCCAGGCCGCATCGATTTTGGGGTCGGACGCGCACCGGGCGGCGACCATAGTTCGATCTATGCCTTGTCCCAAGGACGCCGGGCCATGACCGATGATATGTACGGGAAATTCGACACGGCGCTGAAACTGATCAACGACGAAGTGCCGGAAAGCAGCATCTACAATAAAACCATCGCTTCCCCGACGCATATCCAGCTGCCGGAAGCGTGGCTGCTGGGTTCAAGCGGCAATAGCGCATACGAAGCAGGAAGAATGGGCGTCGGCTATTCGTTTGCCCAGTTCTTCACCGGCGGCATGACGAAAGACATTTTGGATTCGTACCGGGCGAATTTCGTCCCTTCCGCTTTCATGGAAAAACCGGAAATCTCCGTTTCGTATTTAGTGACAACCGCTGAAACCGCAGAAGAAGCGGAATACGAAGCCTTGCCGCAGGACATTTCGCGCTTGATGTTAATGAAAGGGCGCATCATGCCGCTCATGACACCGGAAGAAGCGCAGAATTCGGCACTCACGGAAATGGACCGCATGCAAATCCAGGCGAGCCGCAGCATCCATTTAGTCGGCTCCGCAAAAGACGTCGCGGACCAATTGCAGCAAGAACAGCAGCAATACGGCTTTGAAGAAGCGATGATCTGCAGCATCCCGCATTCGCAGGAAAAGCGCTTGGATGCTTACCGGTTGCTGGCGAAGCATTTACTTTAATAAAACAGACAAAAGCCGTATCCCTCAAAGGATACGGCTTTTTATTAAAATGATACCACATCCGCTTCAGCAGTAGCCAGTATCCCTTTTAGCCGGCGAAGATTGATGACCGGACCTAAAAAGCTCGCGCCAAGAAGTGCTGCCAAAGAGACGTTGATCCATGCCGTGCCCCAGCCCCAAGTAGAAAAGACAAGGTACAAAGCCGGCACGATGATCAACAGGGTGCTCATCGGAAACAAGACATCCGTTTTCACCGCAAGGCCCGACCACCGTTTCACATTTTCCGTGTCTTTCGATTGCAGCATGGAAAGCATCGACAAAGCCAAAATCGCAATCGCCATAAACATGATTACTGCACCCGTAATATGGAGAAACAACACAATATTGTAAAGCATCGTTTTTTCCTCTTCTCCAGTTAAGTCGTCTGTAAAAGGATTTCAAACTGCTGACAATAAACGCTGCGATTCTTCTCTTCCTGGTCTACTTCCCTCCTTTTTTCGTAATCCGCGCCAAGGTGCAATTATTTTCGTAACCAGTATACGCCTCGTCGTTTTGAAAATCTATAGTTATCTGAATATTTTGATATTATTTTGATTTAGATGATATGATGAAGTGGAAGTACAACAATAAAATCCTCCGGAAGGCGGCGATGCAAATGTTTGAAGAAATGTGCTCACGGTTTGTTATCGGCATTATGACGGTCGCTGCCATCGTTTCGACTTCTCTCTTGCTGCAAGCCACGGGCAACGCCTATCTTCAGTTTATTGTTTTTCTCCTGGCATTCTACCGTCCTGCCCCTTTGGATTTGCAGCTCCTATTTCCGAAAGTACGGCATTAAAGTGCGCCGAATCTTTTTCTTCACCGGCACTGCGCGCTGGCTTCTGCCTATAGCTGGACTCACCTTGCTCGTCCTGGCATTTTCCATCAGCGGCTACTGGCTAATGCTGCTTGGGCTCGTGTCCGTCTCACCAGCCACAGTGGAAATCACGCTCACACTGCAACCGCTCCCCGGCGGGTTCTGGTATCTGGCAGCGAACGGTTTCATCATCGCGGTCATCGCACCGATTGCAGAAGAATTCGTTTTCCGCGGCGTGCTCATGCACCGACTCGTTGCATCGCTCGGCTTATGGAAAGGCGTCGGCTTATCCAGCCTCATTTTCAGCGCGTTCCACATCAATATCTTCGGTGCCTTCCTATTTGCAGTAGCGGCTTCCCTCCTGTATTTAAAAACTGGCACACTGCTGGTGCCGATTCTGCTCCACCTGTTCAACAACGTCCTCTCTGTTTTCCAATACGTCGTCGACCCTTCTTTTCCAGAATGGCTGGTGGTGACGAGCGTAAACGACTTGAATACAAAAGCTGTGCCAAACCTTATTACGCTAATTATCAGCTCGGCGCTGCTGCTTCTCTTTATCCTTTGGCTCGCTCGGGATTTGAATAAAAGCAGGAAGCGTTTAATGGATAAAAAAACACCCGCAATCAGGAGATTGTGGGTGTTCCTATGTAAAATATTAAAATAGCTTTGATTCAGACGTTTCATCCAGTTTCCGAATCTCCGAACGCGAAATCAAATACACATCGCCGAAGATATCGATTCTGTCTCCTTCAACCCGAATGCCGCAGTCCTTATTCGACGCGTAAACGTTCATTTCTTCGGATAAACGGGAAAGCTCTTTTTGAACCATGTCCATATTATTTTCGAGATCAAAATGGGACAGGACTGAAAAATCGCCAAGACCCACGCCATCGTAAACGGAGCTCTCCTCTACTTCGAATCCAAAATTTCTTGAGCAAAGCCATTTCGCTGACATATTAATCGCACCAGCGCTCGCTCCGAGCACAACAGCCTCGCTTTTCCGGATCGCATCCGCTAGTTCATAGTCTGCCAAAAAGCGGTTTTGTTCAAGTGTATCGCCGCCCAACAAGAAAATGACGGAAGCATTCTGAAGCAAAGTATGAGCCTCATCCACCGGCACTTGAGAGTGGACCCGATGATATTCTTCAAATCGGATCCCTTCATGAACTAGCCACGAAAGTTCCGCAGCTCCGTCTTCCTCATCAAGCCAAGGATTTCCGCTGATCATCACAAGCGACTTCCTGTCCGTAATATCCTTCTGTATCCACTTCCCGAGTTGTTCTGGGAAGAATTGAGTGAACCATCCTAAATAATAATGTGTTTTCATATTGCCCCCCTTTCTTTCTATGAACTTCGAATTCATTTAAATAAAGCAATGTAAATAGCCATCAAATATTTTACGCATCACTTTAGGCGTGTTTTCTATGTAGATATTCATTTGTTCCGCATTTGATTCGAATTTCTCGTCATTGCTTTCTTCAGTTGGAAAATCAGAGATTCCTTTGATGATGATGCACTCGACATCATTCTTCTTGCAGATATAAGCAATTGCACCCGATTCGGTGTCCGCTATGGTGATGCCGTGTTCGATCAGTTCCAAATAATCTTTCCACATCACGACCGCTTTATCCGCGGTGCCGATTGTTCCGGTATAAAAATCATTTCCATACTCAGACAAATCAATATCGACGATAAAAGATGGTTTAATAAAAGGTTCTATTTCTTTTACTGTACAATCATACTGAACCGCTTGATTCGGCACAATAATATCCAAACTGTTAAACTGATCATCTATTCCAGCACAAGTTCCAGCAACGATGACTTTGGTTAAATTGAATTTAGAAATCATGTACTGCGTACCGCCAACACCATTCACCTTTCTTACACCCGTCCTGTAAAAAACTAGTTCAGCCCCGTTTACAGTCCTCTTGAAATACTCCCCGTATGGATAATTAAAACGTTCATTATCCTTTACATTAAAGTATTCCAATGTCGCTTCATATTCCCATTTCGTCGCTATGCTTATTCCGATCATTGACTTATTTACCTCGCTTCATAAAGAATGCCCGATTAATTCTTTCAATTTTTAAAGAGCGACAAAACTAGCTCTTCTGGATCTTCCCCAACTCATCCAGCAGCGCTGTACGTTTCGGATACATGAACTTCAGTTCTTCAATCAGCCCAGCCGCAGCTTCAGCTCCCAGCGCCTGTTGGTAATCTTTGATTTTTTGGCAGGCACTCCAATAAGCTTTACGGTTGGAAGCCCGTTCAATCGAGCGGTAAATATAAGCCGTATAGATTTCATTCACCTCATGCGGATAATCGGCGAGCAGGTGCGGATACAGATTTTCGATTGCAGAGACATTCGTCCGGCAATAATCCAGAAGCTCCTCCAGCCTCTTTTCCTCAATCAGAATTTCGAGATACAAAGGCAGACTCCGCGGACTTTTTTTCATCTCGGCAAGGAGCGCTTCCAACTTCTCCGGCCACTTCTCTGGATCCACCAAACTTTTCAATTTAATGTAATACGATTCTTCTCCTTGAAGTGCGAATTCAAAGCTGAGGTCGATCATGTCCGCCGTTCTGCCCAAACCTTCGTATGCTGCAAAGCGAATCTTTTTCCATTCGTGCAGAAGCCCGGCTAGGTTCGTGTCCAGTTGTTCTGATTCGCTGCACAACCGGATCACTTTCTCAAATTCATTGGCATACAGCGCCTGCAATGACTGTGCTTTTCGAACGGCTGGAAAGTGCCGGTACTTCGTGTAGAATGCTTCGACCAACTCCTGTTTGCCCTGTTGCTGCAAAATCGCCAGCTGGTACATAAGGAACCTCTCTTCCATGTAGCGGTACGTCTTGTTTTGCATCTCATTGCTGGCAATGATCTCAGAAATGAAATTGTATAGCTTCTCGGTGAAGTCGCCTCTTTCATTCCATTGCAGAACCGCTTCTACGAGATCGCTCGCCGCGTCCGTTATGTCCTGTTCGAGTGAAAACAGGACATGCGGATAAAGCAGTTCAAGCATCGTATCCACAGTTGCTCCATCCACTTCTTCCGGCCAGTGCTCCATTGTTTCATCAATATTCGCTAAGCTTTCATAAACCGCTGCACTGATGTCACCCGATGAATCATCTGCAAATTGCAGCATTTTCGTACATTCCTGGATGACGATCAAACTGAGGCGGATGATCCTTTCAGCATCATCCGGCAAGCCCAATCCGTCCACGTATTCAAGGACTTCCGAAGCGCCTTCGAGAGCCTGATCCGTCCGATCCCATTCGATAAATCCCCTGCGGCTTGCGCGATCAGCTGATTTCCGTATCAACCGGCGCGCCTTTTCTTCGTCCATGCCATCAGGGCTCGCAAACTTCTCTGTCAAATAAAGTCTGGCGGATGGCTGCTTCTCCATCAGTTCTTCCAGAATTTCAAGCAGCTCCGCTTTTTTCAGCCCTTTTAATTGCGTCCGTATATCCACTTCAGCTGGACCGCTTTCTTTTTTATGTGAACAGATTGCCAGGCAGACCGCCACTTCATGCTTGCACAGTGAATCGGATTCAAAGGGACACGTACAGTAAGAGCCCACAATCGTCCCGTCTTTCTTCAAATGAATCGATACTTCGTAATCCCGTGTCCCCGCCACAAGTGCATGCCAGCGATTCGGTGCATCTTCCGTCAATTGCTCGACGAAATCCTGTTTAAAATAATCTAGGCCACGCTGATAAAGCTTTGCGGGCACCATCGTTTTCAAATTATTTAAATTCATGAGAATCCCCCCTGGGTTGATTATAACCTGCGCAGTATTCAGGTTGAATAGCCCTTTATTCAAAACATTTTTTATTTTATGGTGCATAGTTTTCTGCAGCTTAGGGAATAACATACAGAACTTATAATCAGTGTTCTTTAACTAATGAGAATAGCCAGTGAATCGGAGGAATACTTAAGATGACGAAAAAACAAATTACAGTCGGCGATGTGGATTTGAAATGGGATTTGGAGACAGCGGAAGTATTATTCGATGGCGGAGATGTCGTGTTCTTTTGGATTTCAGCCATGGAAACCTTCTTTGACTCCATCCGGGAAATAGCAGGGACGGAAGCAACAAAACTCGTGTTGGAAACGACCGGTTTCCGCCAAGGCGTCGTCGTTGGCGAAGGGTTTTTGCACATGAAAAATATCAACACGTCCAATGTAGTCGAATGGTTGGCCAATACATATGCTTCCGCCGGATGGGGGAAAGCCAAAATTGTGAAGATAGACGAAGAAACGAAACATTTCACCCTTCATCTACAGGATGACTGGGAATTTAAAATGAACCAGCAAAAACAGAAAGGCCTCGATGGCATATTTGTTCCTGCCCACTATGCCGGCGTATTCACCGGCCTTTTCGGCACGAACTTCTGGTATAAAACCGTCCAATATCAGAATGAAGAAAATGCCTACAGCATCGTTGAATACTATCCTTCCGACATCACCGTGCAATCGAACATCCACGAAATGTCCAGAAGACAGGAAGCTTTAAAGATTCAAGAACTCGAGCGAATGGTCGATGAGAAAACGAAGATGCTGCAGAATTTGGTGAAAGAAATTTCGTCGCCGATCATCCCGGTATTGGAAAATATCGTGGTCGTGCCGATGATCGGCAACTACGATGAAGACCGTT
Organism: Planococcus alkaliphilus; assembly: GCF_057031095.1. Lineage (NCBI taxonomy): Bacteria > Bacillati > Bacillota > Bacilli > Caryophanales > Caryophanaceae > Planococcus > Planococcus alkaliphilus. The sequence continues at coordinate 745,984 of NZ_CM168060.1, read as the reverse complement.
CGGAAGATTTGATCCTTAACACTTTGAGTGAATTGCCGAAACACCGGGCGCATTATCTCTTGCTTGATCTGACCGGCCTGCACAAACACATTTCTGAACACACTGCCCGGCTGATCGATAAACTCGGCGCTTCTGCCCGCCTGCTCGGCATCGAAACGATATTGGTCGGCGTGTCGCCGGAACTTGCGATGGTGATTTCCCAATCCGGCAACGACTTAAAAAACTTCGAATGCCTGAAAAGCCTGCAGCACGGAATCTATTATGCGCTCGGCAAAAGCGGACGAACCATTTCATAAGATATGCCTTCATTCCAAAATAAAGGTGCTGTTCTGCAAAAGCGGGGGTAACATTTTCTTAAATCAAAGAATTCACATATGGTTGGAAATCTCTATTCCCGTAGACTTTCTAAATTCCATGATATAATTGAGAGAATAAGTAAAGGGGTGGTAACCATGAATTCAAACTCACGTTTAGAACGTCAAAAGAAAATTCGCTTTGCAGTTGGAATGGCTGCTATTGATGGTGGAGAACCCACTGTCTTTACGCAAAACTTATTAAAGCAATATGAAAACGGTGAAGTTTCAGAAAGCCAATTCAAAAAAGCCATAATCGACAAATATACCAAGGTCTCTCAATAATTTTATGGATCCTTACGTTTATCCACAATCCACTACATTAATAAATAAACTCGGTATTCAAAATGAGCAGGAATTGGTAACTATCGAAGCTCAATTATTGATCGCTGGAATTGTAGATATACAATCTATTACAGCTAAAATTAACTTCCGTGATTTCACAAGTATCCAAACAATTCATCACTATCTTTTTCAAGAACTTTATGTGTGGGCTGGAGAGTTTCGTACTATAGATATTTACAAAAGTGAACGCTTTTTAAATGGTTTATCAATCGCTTATAGTACCAAGAATATAATCCAAACTGAATTGGCTAATATTTTCCATTGGATAAATACTATCGAGTGGACGTCGACCAATACTCAATTAGCCAATCATTTCACAAAACTTATGACTGACCTTTGGCGAATCCATCCTTTTAGAGAAGGAAATACTCGTACGGTTTCAATCTTCATGAAATTATTTGCAGATGATAACAGCATTGAATTTAATGAACAATTACTTTCTCAAAATGCAGGATATTTAAGAAATGCGTTAGTGCTGGCTGCAGTTGAAGAAGCCTCAGAACCTGAACACTTAAAACGCATCATTACCGATGCTTTAGGGCTCTCTATAACTCATCAATCGATTTCTGATGACTTGAGTCAAGAAAAATATCAATCAATCCGCGATTATGATGTATCAAACTATGAAGAAAAACCTTTTACTACAAATCCAGATATGGACAAAATCGATTAATCATTCTTATCCAAATCGCCCCGCTTTCAGTAACTGAAAGCGGGACGATTTTTCATTTCAATCAAGCGGATCATTTCGGTCGAGAGCCGCTAATGATGCAAGTAGAAAATAGGATTCGTATTTACAGTAATGAGGTTTTGAACTATGATAGGACGAATAGTTTAATTGAAGGAGTGGCAACGTGAACAAATCCGTAACGAAACAAATGGGCGAAGTGCTTGAAGTATTTAACAGCCTACCGAATTGCACGATTGAACAGCAAGAGGACGGCCGATTTTTGATTGCCAGCAGCAAACCGGTGCCTTGGAATGATTCCCTTGAAAAGAAGGACCGGGATTCCCTGTATAAAATTGGGTACATCACGCCCCATAAAGCAGCCCTTGGCCTCTATATCGATTTCCCGCACGATTACTTGGACGCGGACCGGGTAGAAGATATCGTCAACCCTGAACGTACATTGATGTACTACGCGCCAGGCGTTAAAGCGCCGACCGTGAAAAGCTGGTGGCGATTCCGGTCAAATGAACAGTTCGACAGCATCCATTTGGTTCTGCGCAAAATCGAACTGGACCTGTACGACTTTAAGCGGGAAGACTGGATCGAGTTGATGAAAGAGATCACGGAAGTTCATCAGTGAATAGTGGTTTACTTTAGATAAGGAAATAAGCCAAGGAAAAAACCTCCCCAAGCTTGGGGAGGTTTTTCTATATGGTTGATCTAGAGAGAGTTAAATAAAAAGCTTTCACCCCTTCACACCCTTCTTCAACCACTTCGCCGTCAACGTACCAGCCTCTAACATCTCTTCCGGTGTTCCTTCAAACAAGACTTCGCCGCCCCTTTTCCCGCCGCCTGGGCCCATTTCGATGACCCAATCGCTCGCAGCGATAAAGTTCAGGTTGTGTTCAATGAGGATGACCGAATTTCCTTTGTCGACGAGTCCTTGGAAAACATCTAGTAGAAGCGCATTATCCTTTGTGTGCAGACCGAGTGACGGCTCATCCAGCAAATAGATCTGTCCTTCTTTTTTCAAGTGGCTGGCGAGTTTGAGGCGTTGCACTTCGCCCCCGCTGAGTGAACTGGTCGTCTGTCCGAGTGTCAGGTAGCCTAAGCCAACGTCTTTTAGCGTATCCACTTTCTTGATGATTTTCGGCATTTTCAAATACTGATTGGTTTCTTCGATCGACAACTCTAATATTTCCACGATATTTTTTCCTAAGTAACGATGCGACAAGGCTTCATCGGAATACCGCGTTCCTTTGCAGGCTTCACAGGTGACCGTCACGGGATCCGCAAATGCCACGTCTGGCGTAGTGACGCCTTTTCCTCCGCAGACCGGACAAGCACCGAGCGAATTAAAGCTGAACAAGCCCACCGGCTGTCCGGTTTCTTTTGCCAGAATCGACCGGATGTCATCCATGATGCCCATGTACGTTGCAAGTGTCGAACGGCTGGACGTGCCGATGCTGCCTTGATTCACCGCGATGGTTTCAGGGTAGTTGTCCGCAAATGCGCCGAACAGCAGCGAACTTTTGCCGGAACCGGAAACCCCGCATACCGAAACCAGCACGTTTTTCGGAATTTCCACGCTGACATCCTTCAAGTTATTGGCCGAGGTATTTTTGATGGAGAAGTGCCCGTCCGCCTTTCGCGGATTTTTGTTGATGATGACTTTATGATCCAAATCGGTGATGGCGGAAGCTTTTTTCAAGCCGTCCTGCGCCCCTTGATAAACCACTTCGCCGCCGCCCACGCCCGCTTTCGGACCAAGTTCGATGATTTCATCCGCCGTTTTAATGACCGCCAAATTATGTTCGATCACGACAACCGTATTGTAATTGTCCCGTAAATCTTCCAGCATATGCGTCAGCATATCAATCTCTTCCGAATGAAGCCCGGCACTCGGTTCATCGAAAATATACGTGATGTTGTTCAAGCTGCTACCGAGGTGGCGGGCAATTTTTACGCGCTGCGCTTCCCCGCCAGACAACGTCCCCATTTTCCGTGAAAGGCTCAAATAGCCCAAACCGAGATCCACCAGCTGTTTGACACCCGGATAGGCTTGTTCGGCAATCGATGTGCCGACCGGATCTTTTATGTTTTCTAGTTCCCCGAGCAGTTCCGTCAGTTCCAGCCGTGCATAATCCGCGATGTTGAGGTCATTGATTTTGGATTCCAGCACTTTCGGATTTAACCCTGAACCTTCACAAGTCGGGCATGGCGTATGGGAAGTCACTGCGAGCACATCATCCTGGGAAACGTTTTTCAGCTTCGTGAGATCCCGGTTGATGTACAAACGAATAAACCGGGGCAGAATGCCGTCCCATTCGATGTTTCGGCTCCCCACTTTGTAGTAGTATCTGCTAAATGCCTGTTCGCCTTCCTTTGGGCCATAGACGAGCAGATTGTATTGATCTTCCGGGTAATCTTTGATAGGAAGATTCGGGTCAAACAAGCCGCCGTCCACCATCCACCGGCCTTGCCAGCCGGGAGGGGCAAGCGGCTTGAATCTCACCGCGCGCTCCCGCAGCGATTTTGAGTGGTCAATAAGTTTATGGACATCCGGCGCCACGATTTCACCGAATCCGTTGCATTCCGGGCATTTCCCGAACGAACTGTCACTTGAAAACTCAGTCGCTGAGCCGATCGACGGGCTGCCAATCCGTGAGAACAGGAGCCGGACGAGCGGATCGATGTCTGTATACGTACCCACCGTCGAACGCGAATTGCCCCGGACCGGTTTCTGTTCCACCACGACCACCGGACTTAAATTCTGCATCAAATCCGCTTCTGGCCGCTCATACCGCGGCATTTGGTGCCGGACATAAAGCGGATAATTCAACGTCATCTGCCGTCTGCTTTCCGTCGCCAGCGTATCAAAGACGACCGAGCTTTTCCCTGAACCGGACAGCCCGGTAAACACATTTATCTTTTCTTTCGGGATATTTAAATCGATATTTTTTAAATTATTTTCACGGAGCCCCCGCAAAATGATTTCATCTCTTTTATCTGGCATTTGGACAGCCTCCTTTTAAATTCGACCAAGATATTTCCCTGCTAATTTAAAGGATTCCCTATTTTGGGGAGGGTTACACAAATAGGTATGAAAAAATCCGCTCTTCAGTTGAATGGGCGGTTAAGCGGGAAGATTGGATTAAATTGACAAGATAGGTCACGGAAGTTCATCAATGATTATTAATCACCTCAAAGATGAAAATAAGACCTGCCTCTCGAAAACAGATGGCAGGTCTTATTCATTTTTTAACTTAATGATAAAAATCTTTTAGAATTCAGCTTTTTCTAGAACAATATTTTCAATAAAACTCAATGACAATTTCCTCATCTTCATCGACTCTTAAGAAAGATTTCAAAACTTCCGCTGTTCTTTTATCTGCCTCCGTCAAAAATCCTTGGTCGATTTTCTCTTCTTCAAATTTCATTTTCTCTTCGTTAATATCTTCAATAATTTCCTGAGTAGGAGGGTCTGAGAAGATATTTCCTTTTACATCTTCTATCTTCATGTTCTCGGTCTGCACAACATTATCGAGAATTCTTGCTTTTGGAACTCTGACTGTCACTCGGTTTGCCTCTTCATCGTCTATTATTTCTACTTTCGATAGATCGGATCCGGCTTTCAAATATCCCTTATACTCTATAAGCTTTATCGTCTCTGCAAAGCGAATATCAGTTAGTGGAATTTTCTTGTCATCCCGGTTTACCATTGCTTTACTATACTCATACTCTAGCGTAGCTAATTCTGATATTTCTACAATTCTCTCTTGTAGCAAGGATGTATGAGAGCTTTGGCTAGCATTGCTTCCAATTGGCTTAAATTGAAGTAAAAAAATTAAACCAACTATTACGATGAGTAACATTGAAATAATAACTCCGACTAATCTTTTTTTCATCTGTATGTGCTCCTCACATATTATTACACTTGATAGGGCAGTAAATTAATCTGTATCTCTGCTTTTAATACGAATGAATGTATTAAATTAATTTATCTCGTAAAATTTCTTGACGTTTGGAAGTGCCAGTCTTTAAATATAAAGCTTAGGAAGTATGGTCCCTAGAAGATATTCTTAAACACTTTGCTCAAACAAACACTTTCTTAGCAGTCTTCCCAATTATCCCCGTTCCTATTCCGTCGACTGTCCCCCCGATAATTCCCCCAGCTATAGGTATTGCTTTACCTAAATTCACTACACCTTTTTGCCCGAACCTAGTTACCAGTCTAAAACCGACTTTTTTATTTATTGCTTTAATGACTTCACCAGGTATTCTCAGGACGGCTTGTTTAGCGAAGGCATTTCCTGCTTGGATGCCAGTCTTTTTTAATATATCCGAAGCTGATTTTCCTGTTAGACATACAAAAACGAAAGTTTTAACTTGATCGTCTTTTAAGTCATAACCTTTCATATGTGCAATAGCTGCAATCATTCGAACTTGTACATACATTACAGAAGCAATATTTGCGGGTAATGTAACAGGCAGAACAATTATCCCGCCTAACCCCGTAAGAAAGCCACTAGTGGCTGCTTTTGTATTTTGCCACCGAATTAAGCTGTCGATAGCTTGATCAGCAGTATCATGTTTCGATAAAAAATTCTCGGCCATTTCATAAGCTGAATCCGTTCCTGGAATACCATCTAATGATTTTTCATATGCCCAATCCAACATTTTTTCTATCTTACCTATGGAAACTTCATTTGCAGCCACACTATTCCTCCTAAATAAAACTAAGTTTATTGAATTTTAGTTTAACAGGTGTTCAAGAAAATAACCCCTTATTTTTTAATAAAAGGATAAAAAAGTAAGGAATGACAGAAAAAATTGAGCGGAGCATATTTGTTCCTAAATTAATTAATCTCATATCAAAGTTTCTACTCAAAGGTTAATTCGATTAGTCTTAAATTAATCATCTCATTCTCTAATTCGAAATTATGATTTACTTTGTTATTAGTTCTGTTCATAAAAAAAGAAGCGCCTAGTCTAACCGAGCACTTCCTTACAAATTATGATTTTGGTTCTGCATATTCTGTATACCAAACAAGTTGAAAATCCTTAAAACTCCTCATGCGTCGCCGGATCCATCCCAAACAATCTGCCATCCGGCCGCGTCATTCCGGCAATCGCCTTCATTTCCTCTTCGCTTAACTCAAAATCAAAAATATTGATGTTTTCCCGCTGCCGTTCTGGAGAAGTAGAGCGCGGAATCGAAACCGAGCCGATCTGGTATTGCCAGCGCAGTACCACTTGCGCAATCGTTTTATGGTGGGTTTCGGCAATCTTTTGAACCGTTTCCTCCGACATGATATCGGCTGCTCTTGCAATCGGGCTCCAGGACTGCGTTTGAATCCCGAGCTGTTCATGCACACGCCGCTGTTCTTCCTGATTAAAGAACGGATGCAGTTCCACCTGATTGATGCTCGGCGTAACGCCCGTCTCTTTGATAATGCGCTCCAAATGTTCCGGCAAGAAATTGCTGACGCCGATCGAGCGGACCAGTCCCCACTTCTGCGCATCAATCAATGCTTGCCACGCTTCTACATAAAGATCTTGCTTCGGAAGCGGCCAATGAATGACGTAAAGATCAAAGTAATCGAGATTCGAACGGTACAGCGATTCCTGAATCGCTACCATTGCTTTGTCGTAATTATGATAACGCCCCGGCAGCTTCGAAGTGATCCATAGCTCTTCGCGAGAAATGCCGCTGCGCTTGATGCCTTCCCCGACGGCTCCCTCGTTCTCATAATTATAAGCCGTATCGATCAGCCGATAACCGGCGTTGATTCCGCTGCTCACCGCATTCGCTCCGGCATTGCCCCAAAGTCCATATGTACCGAGCCCCGTCACCGGCAATTTCGTTCCATCATTCAATGTCACTTCTGGTATCGCTTTTTCCATTCACTTTCACTCCTCTCAAGTATAGTTCAAGAGTACTCTTAAGGAGGTGTGAACTCAAATTATTCAGACTTTATGATTTAATCTATAAGAATGAAGTTAAAAAATGATTTTAAAAGGAGAAAACAGAGCTACTTAAAATGTTAGAAAGTTCGTATAGAAAGAGATAAACTTTTTTCACATGGAGAAGATTAAAAATAGTACCTATCAGTGATGATTGCAATCACCTTCTCCACGGTCTAACTACCTCCTCAATTTCAGCCTTTAAACCAAGGATTAATTTACTGACCTCTTTCACTTGGCTATTGCCCCCTTCCTTCTCAACCTGAAAGCAGGATCGGCTCGGTGGCGGATCCGTTAAGAGAAATACATCCACCAAACCTTTCGCGTGAAAATCCCTGGCGATTGAAACGGGAACGATGGCCCACATCCCATCCTCTTCCAAAAAGTCTCCCAACATTTTGGCTGTATCTATTTGGATAAATGTATTGCTTGTCGGTCCCCAATGTTTTTCGTGCCAGATTTGGTAGTTCATCCCCCAATTGATAAACAGTTGTTGCTTTGGGTTCAACGAACTATTGTCCATTTCATATTGGGTTAGACTTGGATTCTTTTTCTGGATCAAGACCATCTGTTCCTCGAACAGCTTTTGAACTTTGACGTTTTTCAAAATCCGGTCCTGCAAGGAAAATCCGATATCGATGTTTCGCTGGTCGATCAAATAGTAAATTTCATTAGATTGATGTGTACGAATAGCCAACCGAATATCGGGCACCCGATGCACGATTGCTGAATAAATATCTTTTAATACGTAGTTGTGGACACTGTCTACTGCACCGATGCTAATGGTCGCTTCTGCGCTGCCGGCTTTTAAATTCCTCGTTTCTGAATACAAAGTTTCAAACCTCTCGGCAATCTGGTAAAAACGTTCCCCTTCGTTTGTCAAAGTCACGCTTTTGACGCCCTTCTCCCGGTTCAATAACGTCACATTGTATTCTTTCTCAATCGAATGAAGCCGTTGGCTGATGGTTGATTGCGATACATATAAATGCTCGGCCGCTTTCGATAAACTGCCCAACCTAATAATCGCGAGAAACGATTCAATTTGGCTGTAATTCATGCTTCCCACCTCATATATCTGTTTTCCTTATATTTAATACTAATAAATTTAATTTTACACTATTTATTTGAACTCCTATACTTAAAACAGAAAGTTATTTCTTAATTTTCTTACAAAGGGGGAGGCTTTATGAAATGGTGGTTGAATTTGCCGTTATATACGCAAATCGCAATCGGAGGAGTAATCGGTATCATCGTCGGGTTTTTATTAGGGGAAAACGCAAAGTACTTAGAACCCGTTGGAACGTTGTTTATCAACCTTTTGAAAATGTTGATCATCCCGCTTGTCGTAACTTCAGTTCTTGCGGGAATTTTGAAAATGAAAGATGCTAAATCAGTTGGAAAAATCGGGGGAGGATTTTTGCTGTATTTAGTTCTTACAAGTTTCATCGCTACATCATTCGGAGTCATCGTGGCACTTATTTTACAACCAGGAAAAGGGCTTCAATCTTTACTGGACCACGGGGAAACTGTAGAAGCGGCAGAATTCAGTTTTGTCGAGCATTTCATGACGTGGATTCCGACGAATATCTTCCAGTCCCTCGCGAATATGGACATGCTGCCAATTATCCTTTTCACCGTTTTCATTGGATTGGTCATGATTACTTTGGGAGAGAACAGCGTCCCTACCGTTACAAAGTTTGTAAATGAGAGCGCTAACATCATGCTCAAACTGACAAGTTACGTAATTTTGCTTGCTCCGTACGGCATATTCGCCTTGCTTGCGAGTTTGGTTGGAACGTTCGGATCGGAAATGCTTTCTGCTGTTATCAAATTTGTTATAGCGGATTACATCGCATTGATTTTGGTCCTTTTAATCGTTTATCCGATTATCCTTAAAGTCACAACAGGCTTGAACCCAGTTCAGTTTTATAAAAACATCTATCCATCCATGCTTTTTGCTTTTACTACCTCAACGAGTACCGCGACCATTCCGGTCTCGATGCAGGTATCTAAAAATAATTTAGGAATCAGCCAAAAAACGTCCGGCTTTACTATTCCTTTTGGAGCCACTGCCAATATGGACGGCTTTGCAGTAGCCATTGGAGTTATTTCCGTGTTTGCAGCCAATTTGTACAACATTCCGATCACAATTGGCATGATTCTGCAATTCGTTTTATTGGGTCTTGTCTTATCTATCGGAGCGGCTGGTGTACGAGGTGCAGGAATTGTTATGTCGATCGTTCTTCTTGAAGCGCTAGGCATGCCGTTATTGATCATCCCGATCCTGGCAGCGATTTGGCCGGTCATCGATATGGGGCATACCACTCTTAATATTGCAGGAGATTTGACTGGAACTACCGTTGTCGCTAAGAAAAATGCTGATTTAAATGAAGCTGTTTTTAATTCTACCAACAATCCAAAAATCGATACATCAAGTGAAGAAGTATTCTAAGAAAAGCATTGAAAGGTCGTGTGTCGTATGTCAGAACGCAATACAGAATTTTTCCCGCAGGAGCTCCAGGATCAGTTAAACGATCGCTTTTATTTTTTGAAGCAAGATGTATATGGCAATGACCGTATTTTTTTTGAAAACGCAGGCGGCTCCTTGCGTTTAAAGGCGGCAGTTGATGCTCAAGCCAAGTACTCAGCATTTCCAGATTGCCCAGAACGCAATCATGACGTGGCTTTAGATATTCGCAACGTCATTGCACAAGGAACGGAAGACATCCGCTTGTTCCTGAATGCTAAAGACGGGGCGATCGCTTCATCGCTTACTGCTTCGAAAATCATGTTTGAAATCATCACTGCAGTCGCTGCTTCAAAATCCGGCGGAAATATTGTCACGACAGCAATTGAACACCCATCATCCTTCGATGCCTGCCAATTTGCTTCAGAACAGTATAATCATGAACTGCGCGTCGCAGCAGCGGACCCGGCTTCCGGAAGCATACCGCTTTTGAATATCCTTGAGTTGATTGACGAAAAGACGGTGTTAGTATCGGTTATTCTAACGTCAAACATCACAGGAGCGATGCATGATATTAAAGAATACGCAAAAGCCATCAAAGAAAAAAATCCTAATACAGTCATTGTCGTAGATGCGGTTCAAGGGGCACCTCATGGAGTGATCGACGTCGATGATTGGAAAATTGATGCGTTGAACATAGCGCCATATAAAATGTTCGGCAACCGCGGAGTCGGCTATGCTTACCTTTCAGATCGCATCGCTTCCCTGCCCCATCATCGCTTGCTTGCAACAGATGTGGATAATTGGAATGTCGGCAGCCCGACCCCTGCTCATTTCGCAGGATTTACCGAAATCATTCATTACATTTGCCGCATCGGCAGCTACTTCAATGAATCAACGGATCGCCGCACTTTAATCGTCGAAGGGATGAAACGCATTCACCTGCAAGAACAAGCGATCCTTCATCGTTTTATTCACGGCTCTGCGAATGCAATGGGCATCAAAGATATGCCTGCAGTCACCATCCATTTCGAAGAAGCAAATGGGACCCATCAAGATTTAATCTTAGCGCTGACTTTCGAAAACATGTCGTGTGCCGAGGCCGTTCAGAAATACGGCGAGCACAATATCCTGGTCTATGCCCGAGAATCCAGCAGCCATTACTCCAAAAGGATTTTGGAAGCGGTCGAGCTTAAAGAAATTGTAAGAGTGTCACCGATCCATTGCCATTCGAAAGAAGATGTGGATGCGTTTTTAAAAACGACTCAAGAAATCGTACTTGCAGCTAACGTACATTCCTAATGCTAAAAGGCTTTCTCTTCAACATCTTGTGATGCTGTGGAGAAAGCTTTTTGCTTTTCTTTAAAATGATTTGAATTATATTGTACAAGCGGAGATCCGCAGGAACCGAATTAAATCAGCCGGCGTCCGGCAATCGACCGCGCGGCGTGGATGCCGCTCGTTGCAGCACCAATTGTGCCGCCGCCCGGAAACACATGATCACCGCAGAGGTAGAGATTCGGCAGCCCGGAGTGGTGGGAAACGGAATTGAAGAGGGAGGCATCCAATGTTTGTGGAAATCCGCCGACAAAGCCGTTCGGCCGTCCGGTGAAACGTTCCCAGCCTTTCGGCGCGCCGGTTTCCATGTGGATGATTGCATCTCGGAAACCGGGAACCACTGCTTCAATAGCTTCCAGCATCCGTTCTGTCAGCATGCTGCGGGTGGCATCGTATTTTTCTTTCGTATTCCAATGCTGCGCTTTGGAATGAGTGGAAATCGTTATCGTCTGCATGTCTTCCGGGGCGCGCAGCCGGTCATCCGGAAGTGATGCTGACATGAAAAAGTGGCCGCCTTCCGACATACTTTCGCCAGTGGAAATTTGGCGGAACGGCGGCAGCGGTTCGCCAAGCTTCGTGGAATCCACTGCAATATACAGCGTCAGCGTCGTCCACATCGGTTTTACGGTCGCTTTGCGAAGCGGTTTTTTCATTTGGTTTAAGTTATCCGGTGCTAGGATTTTCGGCAACTGATGGACCGGGACGTTGAGCACCACATCTTCCGCTTCATATACATTGCCGCGATGATCCCACGCTTGCCACACGCCGCCGTGCCGTTCGAGTTTCTGGACGGTGCGCGGCTTTTTTATGGTGCCGCCGTGCTCCTTGATGCTTTCGGCCATCTCTTCCGCCAGACGGTAAAGTCCGCCCGGCACGTAATAGGCGCCTTCATGGTAGATATCGAGAGCTACTGCTGCAAGCAGATACGAGACGTCTTCGCTGCCGGTTTGCATGCTGTCGATCAGCAAGCCGTCCAGCATGTGACGAAAAGCGGACAGGTGACCCAGTCCATGCTTATGCAGCCGCTGCTCCAAGGTTTGATTGGCAAAGGGCAGAAGCCGCGCATGGCGAGGACGGATAGAGGCGGACAGAAACGCCCATTCCTTAGGAGTTGCAGGCGGCAGAGCAGGAAGCGGTCCCATCAGCGTCCGAACAGTTGAAGCGGTTCGGTAGATTTCTTTATAGAACGCGCGAATATGGTGTTCGTATTTTGGGAATTCATGTACAATGCGATCGACGTGCTGTTTACGGTCTTTCAAAAATACAAATGTTGCATGGGGATGCACCATTTCCATCACTTGGTCGAGCGGTTCGAGCGGCATTGGCTTGTCCAGGAAACGGAATACCCGCTCATGGATGCCACCAGCCTCCAGCCCCATGCCAAGCGTGGCGCCGACCGGAAACAGCAGCTTTTTACGCTTGAACTTGCTCGCGCATCCGCCCAGTTCCGCCGATGCTTCGAGCAGCGTCACCTCCATGCCATGCTTCGCGAGCAGCGAACCCGCCGTCAATCCGCCGATTCCCGCTCCAACAATCAAAACCCGTTTGCCCATGATCCAGCCTCCCTTTTTCTTTCATCATGCCGATAATCAATAAAAATAGCTACTAAAAAACCCGACTGCAAGAGCCGGGCTGCAGAATAACTTTTAACTTCAGCAAATAAAAACTTAAAAATAAACGTGGTCAAGGTAATAAAAAAGCATATGCAATTCCTCATTTCTGGAAATTGCATACGCTTTTCTAGTATTTAATTCCCGTTGCTATTCTTGCCTTCGCAATCTCTAACCCCTTCTAAACCATTTCTTCAGCCTTCGCTTCAAAGGCAGTTTCAGCGGTTCAATTTTCACATCGCGTGCCCGAATCACCGTTTCCGTCATCGGGGAGTCGAACAATGTATGAAGCTCAAAGCCGTCTTCAGTTTTGTAAATTTCATCATACAGCCACCAGACACCTTTGAAATTAGCCGGAATATTTGAATAGCTGACCCCTTCAAAAGTGAAACGGACGTCGGTGAAATAATGGAATCCTCCACTGCAGTCGACCGTCAAGACAAGTTGATCTTCAACCGGTCTTTCAACTGATAGAACGACCGCATCGTGCAGACCATTCTCCATCAGCTCTACTGCTGTTGGTGGGAGTTCCGCTTTAATAGACTCGAAATGCAGCCTCTCCCGTTCACTCAGTTCTTTCATCCGCTGCTCGTAATCCCGCTCCCACCGATTGACGAGCATGCGCAGTTCCGTTGTCGGGTATTCAGTCACCAGTGTGCCGTCGTGAATATACGGATGAAAATCCTCCGGCAAGAAGCGCAGCAAACTTCCCCGCATATCTTCCAGGTTGCGCAATTGCATTTCCCGTAAATCATTTCCTTCTTTGCGATGGTATTCCAATTCCTCTTCCCAATCCTCTTCCGAATCGTGCAACGCAAGAAAGCCGGAAACCTGCATTTCATCGTACCAATCTTTTGTAAAGTATCTCATCAGTGGGCCTCCTTGGTGATTCATTTCGCTGGCAGCGATACAATTTCTAAATACCTTTCAAGAATAAAGTAATTATGTATATAGTACCCTATTTACATATTTTGAGATATATAAGAAAAAAGTCCTTGTATAAGCTATAATTGTATTTAACATTAAATCAATCTGGAGGGCGTCTACATATGGTTAAAAACATCTTCAAAAACCTTTTTTCCAACAAAACTGCTTCCGAACCACCAATTACTCATCCAGACATTCAGCAGCAAAAGATCTACCTTTTCGAATCAAATCAATATGAGCTCGAGCAAATTATTGAATCCCCTGATTTGCAGGGTAAAGCTCCAGGATATGTTTACTTTGTACAAGAATACATGAATGGCTCTTTCAAAATCGGCAAGACGAGAAACCTTGAAAAAAGAATGAATATATTCGGCGTGAAGTTACCTTTTGAAAACAAGCTTATTTTCCTCATAAAAACCGGCAACCATCATCAAACAGAAGTTGCTTTCCATAAACATTTCACTGATAAAAGGCTTGAAGGAGAATGGTTTGCATTAACCAAAGAGGACCTTGCCTGGATTAAAGCTGGAAAATACACTGAAGAAATTAACCAATCCATCCTCCCGATTAAAGAAAAGAAAAAAACAGCGCCCAAAACTGAAAATGAGAATAAAGAAGACAAATTGTTAACAGCCAAGCAAGTGGAATTCGCGAAAACTTTGCTTACAAAGCTAGAAAACGAATATGAACTTGCTACAGATCTAACTGCTTTGACTCAAAAAGACTTAAACCGTTTAAGCGGATATTTCAGATTTAAAAATAAAGGCGCTTTGACTAATTTGGTTGCTGCTGGTGTTTTGAGAGAGAAGTAAAACAATTTCATTTATATTTCCAAAAAAGAACCTTGAGAGTATCAAGGTTCTTTTAACATCTATATTAAGCATTTAATTTATATTGTTCTATATCCCCATACATGCCATTCTCGGCTGTTACGTCATTCAATTATGTTTTGCTTATATTAAAATGCGCATATGCACGCCGCGTCCGCACCCAGATGAATTCGAATTTCACGATGCCGCTTGATCGCTATATGGAAATCGCTACTTATTTTGATGTGCTGCAGATTTTTTTAAACGAACGAAATCCGCCAACTGTTGACGAAAGATAAGCTGTCTCACCACTATCAATCTCCCAAAGCTAATGTAAAGTCGTTTTATATAAACAATTCCAAAGAAAAAAGACACAGCAACTTAATTACAGTGTCTTTGGTGTATTTTGATTTTTGATTTTCCGCTTGCCAGAGCCGGGCTGCAGAATGTTTACAATGGATGTGTTTACGAAGGTAATCTCCAAAGCACAACAGAAAGATTACATTTCCAGCTGTTTTCAGATCGTCACTGTGTCGAAACATGCATGAACAATAAATTTTACTGAAAAAATAAGAAAGCCGTATCCATTGAGGTTATCGGATACGGCTAATTCTTCATATAATTCTAGTCAGTAGACTGAATCCCATTTGAGAAAGGGACGCGTTTTTTATTCACCTGCTGCAGAAATCTTATAAATCTTACCGCCATCAGTGGCTGCAATAAGCGCGCCATCCTCCGTTACAAGAATATCACGGAAACGTTCGCCTTCGTCAGTCAGTAGACGTTCTTCTCCAACGATGGTGTCCCCTTCAATAACGACTCGTGCAATATAGCTCGACACTAACCCACCGATGAACAGGTTGTTCTCCCATTCAGGAATTGCGTCGTTATCATAGAATGAACTGCCGCTTGGCGCACTTGTTGGATCCCAATAATATCTTGGTTCAATAAAACCTTGCGCCTCGTGTTCTGAAATACCATCATTGATCAATTCACCAGTATACTCGATGCCATAAGAAACAATCGGCCATCCATAGTTATTGCCTGGTTCAACAATATTCAGTTCATCCCCGGCTTGTGGACCGAATTCGACAATCCATAAGTCTCCTGTTTCAGGATGGAAGTCTATCCCTTGAATATTGCGGTGACCGTAGCTGTAAATGCCATCCAGTGCGTCTTCATCTTCGATAAATGGATTCGTATCCACTGGTTCCCCGTCTTGTGTAATGTGAATGACTTTCCCCAAGTAAGCATCCAAGTCTTGTGCGCGATCGCGGCTTTCAACATCTGAACGTTCACCCGTTGTTAAGAACAAGTTTCCTTCTTCATCAAAGATAATGCGTCCACCATAATGTAAATCACCATCATAAGCTGGTTCGGCTTGGAAGATCACTTCAAAATTTTCAAGTGAAGCTTCATCTTCTGATAAAACTCCTTTACCGACAGCCGTTAAAGTACCACCTTCAACATCTTGAGAAAACGTCAAAAATACCAATCTTGATTCGTCAAAATCAGGTGCAATGGCCACATCAAGCAAACCGCCCTGACCTCCGTTAGCTACTTTTGGAGTACCTTCGATTGGATCTGAAACAGATCCATCTTCAAGGTTTACAATAAGAAGTTCTGCTTCATCTCTTTGCGTAACAAGCAAGCGGTTTGGTTCAAACTCTTCCATCCCCCAAGACACGCCAAGACCGTCAACAATAACTTCCTCATTAAGTTCTGTTTCAGTCACTACTGCAGGTACTCTCGTTTGTTCTGGAAATGCCGGTTCAAACTCTGTAACTTTTGGTTCAGTTTCTGCAGGTTCTGCATCTGGGCTTTGTTCTGTTGTAGCATCCGAGTCATCCGTTGATTCTTCGGGCGAATCGCCAGTATTTTCTTCTGTCGCAACATTCGGATCTTCAGTGGGTTCTTCGTTTGAAGTATTGTCACTGTTACATGCTGCTAAAGACAATATAAAGATCAGCATTGAAAAGAATAAAAACCTTGACCACGAAATTTTTGTCATCGTTTTTCCTCCTCTTCTCAAAGTATTAAGCTGAATATCTATTAAAGGGCATCCTCTTGAAACCTAGCATCAAAATTGATTAAGACATCCTGTATACTCATTAAAAGTACGAAACCCATTTGAAAATAATGTTATCATAATTATCTGAAAATAAATAACGATATTGCTTTTTTCATGAATTACTAAATTCTTGTAAACGCTTCTTTAGGAGCGGAAAATCTACTGACAATTCCAATTTCCGAAAAAATAATAAAACTCTATCCCTCGAAACCATATATTCAAAGGATAGAGTATCTTTTGTATGCAATTGTAATTTATAGTTATAATGGTTTAGAATTGTTTCTTTCCCCTGGGGCACGCGATATATTTAATTACTGCATTCAATTGATTACTTATGCAGTTTTATTATATAACTTGTATTGTATACGACATAGTATAGCTTTATTAATTTTTCTCGAGATATAATTTTCAACTGTTTTCCCCATCAAAATTTTTATAGAACCATAAAAATTGCCTTGCTAACATTTCCTCTCGTGACGCTCCTATACATTCTGGGTAAGAATTATCTTCTTGAAGTTCGCTATATATCTTTTCAATTTCACTCGCTATTTTATCAACGTCTAATACCTTTCCGACTGATTCGTAATCTTCTTTTCTAAAAGAAGATTTTCCAGTCCCGTAATCACTTGTCACTTTGGCAGTGTAGGAGTTCAGTAACTCAAACAAGAACTTTGGATTCCTTTGAATATTTTTATCAATAGTTATCTTTATCTCTTCTGCCCCTTCATATTTTTTCCAGATTGACAAAATAGAAGGAAACCATTCAAGCTCTTCGATACCAATAGCTTCATTATTATTCAATTCCCTTTTAATTCGGTCACCAAATACCTTCTCTACTTCTGCGTACTCATAGTCATTAAAACCGTTTGGATTCGGGTGTTCTTCAGTATTTCTTCTGAACCATGTTAAGCTCTGTAAAGCGAAAGACAGTGAACTTGCCTGTCTAATAACTTCGGTTGCTAAATTGTTTCGTTCTTCTCTGTCTTCTAAGTTCTCAATACAGTCTCCTGTAAATGCAGCGGCCTGTCCGTAACTATTAAATCCCCTTAAAAGTTGTATGGGATTCGGAAGACTTCCACCTATACGCGCCATAGCAATTGCTAGTGTTTTTGATTGTTGAGGTGCGAAACCTCTACTCAACTCCCTTAATTTCGAAACAAACTTTGAAGCGTTCTTTTCAGTCATTATTATTTGTATATCATTAATAATCTCATCAACTGATTGATTTTCTGCTCTGGCTATCAAATCTCTTATTGCTATATCAGAAATATCGGTTGATGAAATCGCATATGTGAAATATCTTGTGAAATAATTTAGTGAGCAAATTCGTTTGTTTTCGCTCCACTTCACTTCTGATTCAACAGAAAATGAGATGTTTTTGTATAAGCAATTTAATTTAGGAAATAAGAAAAGCAGTAAATCTTTTAATTTCTCCTTTTTTTCTTCACCGATACTTTCCAGAGCATCTTCTATTAATTTTTTCCTGTTTTCTTTCTCGCTTTGTTTAAAAACCATTCCATATTTAGTGTCTTCTAAAAATAAAGAGGGGTTTTCATAAATTAAGCTATATAATTCCGGCAATAAAACTTTAATTCCTTCGAGCAGCATTAAATCTACTGTATTAACTTTATCCCAAAGTATTGGTAAAGCAAACATTAATGTGTTTGAATACATTTTCACTTGCCTCGGTGTTTTTAAATATCCTTCTAAGCCCCCTGTAAATTCAAGCATGAAATTTCTTAAATCCGTCTTTGAAAGTTCAATATTCGATAATGACAAAACTTTTGTTATTTCATTCATATAAAAAGTTCTTAAATCTTCTCCATCTATTATCGGCAAAGAAAGCGGGACTTGAATTATCTTTTCTATAAAAGACGATCCTACTTTCGTTGAGCTTCCTCCATACTTATCACTCAAGGCCGATGAAACCACATCTTTATCAAATGCTAATATATAAGCAGTGTAATCAAAGTCAGCGGTTAATTTAACTAATCGAAACAAAGTATGAATCTCATTCTTATCTAACCTATCGATATCATCGATTAAAATGACTATCCTCTTTTTTTCTTCGTGTAAAATCTCCTCAACACGTGCTCTTAAATCCTGAACATCCGCTTGAGAAAAAAGTAATTGTACTCCTTCAATTACCTCACTTTTCCCAGCTATCGCCGCTATCGGTTTTGCAAATTTCTCAATCACTCCTCCTAGCTTTTCTTTCTTAGAAATTATAGTACGTTCAATAGTTTTAGCTAATTCATGAAAAAAATATATTAGCATCTCATCTTCTGTACCAAAACGCCATGGATTAAATTTCATACAAACAACTTGATCTTCATTATCTAACTCGCCTTCGATAAAATTTAAGACTGAAGTCTTTCCATCCCCCCATGCTCCATAAAGACCGATGACTATGCTACTTGGGTCATCTCTTTTAGAAATAACCTCTGCTACCCTCTTAGAAAATTGATATCTATTAAACCTGTCAAATTCAGGATTTTTTATTGGTTTATCCGAAGAATAATTTTCACTTAGCATTAAAAGCCGCCTTTCTTGAAAGTTCTATAAATATTTTTATTTGCATAATCCGCGAGTAAATAGTCCTCAACAAATCTCTTTTTTGCATGAATCTCAAAACTTTAATTTTCCGACTAAATTCATACTTAAGGAGATTTCTGCCCTACTTGATATGGAACTAGGGCGTTTCTTTTTTAAAGTTCAAATTTATAACCTACATCGACTCTTAATCAAATAACTTTTTTCAGCTATTCAATCATTTCACAATGGCATTAACTCCAACATTCGTTTCGCTTTCCAGGGAGTGGCACAATTCTCACACAATTTATATCCTTAAATAAAACAGTAAAGCCGTGACTCAAAACCTTGAGTTTAATGCTCTTTAATTGTGTAGAAAATGAATTGTAGTACATAGTCAGAATGCTTTAAAATTGTTTCTTTCCCTGGGACGCTACCTTGTTCTTGCATGTACTACAAGTGCAGAGTTGACATTTTCACTAGTATAGTTTGTTTAAAAATCTCAGACACACTTTTTTTTCAATACAGATATATATCTCTGATATTCACTTTTTCTATCACCGTTGCACTATTATCTTTTAAGACTTTTAAAACATCCTGACTGAATTCCACCTCATATTTTACCCTGAACCATAATGACACTTGCTGCTAAAGTTTAGGGGATATCAGATTTCAAAATCATAGAATTTTTTTATTATTAGAAGAAAGCAAATTTACTGATTGTACTTTATACCTTCTTAAAATCTCCAATTTCTTGTGTATAATTTTTTAATATACGTTTGCATATAACAAAAAATATATGATATGTTATTTACAAGTATATTTTAAGGGGTCAGAGAATCCAGGCTTATGGGCAACTTTATTTGCTTTATCTTTAACACTTCAGTTACTTTTAATAGCTAAAAAAAGGGTGGTGGTCACTATGACAAGTAATTTCATGCTTGATTCTATGTTAGAAGTTGTGAATTGTATGACTGCTGTTTTTGGATCAGCTTTAGTAACCGTTGCCCTGACGCCTTAAGATATATTTTGTTGAAATTCTAACATCCTATAGTTTTATGAAATTGCAAACAAAATTTATTAGAATCATAAAATTTTTGTGAATATTTCGAATGATACTTATTACGCTTCCCTGGGAGCCTCAGAAGCACCAAATAATTTATGCGAATGAATAAGAAGAAAAAACCACAACCGATACATTGGTAGATGCAGTGTGGTCATGTATATAGCATGAATTGTGAACTGTAATGTATTGTCAAAGTTATTTAGAATTGTTTCTTCTCCAAAGACATAATTTCTTAATTTGCCCATGTTCTACCTGTTTCGCACTTATTATACATATTCAACTCTTCTCCTAAAACACAAAAGCCGTATCCGTTAACTTGCGAGGTTAGGAGATACAGCAATTTCTTTATGCACAGTAATTAATAAGTATTATTGAGTTTGGCACAGGAACGCGATTTGCCACTTCTTATATTTAAAAAACAATGATTTTTGGCGTAAAGTCTATCTTTATTAAATGTAGTAAAGGCATTATCTATTCAAATCTCTTTGCAATAAATTGTTTTGTAAGTTTTAGCAATCCTTTTGCTAAACCATCTGCATCATTTTGCATTTCTTTCAGCTCTACTTCTTTCCTATCAAGACGCTCATACCATTTATTGATTCTTTCTTGATTGAATTCTTCTCCATTCTCTTCTTTCCGAATATTTTCAATTAAATCTTTAATTTCCAAATACAATAGTTCATTTCTAGTGTCTCTAATTTTCTTTTTCCCTTCTCTTTCATCATCTAAGTGTTTATTAAATTGATTAAATAAAGCAATTGCCCCTTCTTTCCATACTTCACTTGGTACTTGTTGTACTACTCTAGTAACTAGTTCTATCCCAGATAATATATTATTGTTTTCATTTGAGATCGGAATACTCTTTACTACTTCAAAGTCCTTTGAATCAACTTTTCGGCTCATATTATTTCCTCCCTGTAACTTTTTTAATCAATAAAATAAGTTTTAATTTCCCTAAAGTTCTTCTTAGGGGGACATCAAATTACCTAATCAAAAATATATAATGTAGCTAAATCATTTTTTGACTGGTCTGCTATCTCTGCTATCTGCTCCGCGTTATAATTTAACACCTCAATATTAAGTAAATCGTATAGATAATCAGCGAATTCGTCTTTTGCGTTTAAATTGGCTTCCGGATTCTTTTGTTGATGATTTATCTTTCGATTAATTGCTGCTGTAAATAAGTCAGCTACTTGTATCAGTCGACTCATTTTAGAGTCCAATGAATGAAAAGCGTTTAATTTTACCTTTTCATCATAATGTATTTTAAAATTATCAATTAAAGATTGCTTTATTTGGTTTATTCGAAGAGCACTCTCACCATCCTCTTTATCCTTAAAATAAGCTACTTGTTTAGGCAATTGGATTCTTCCACTTTCAGTCTCATGTTCCATTCCAATTCTAATTAATTGATAAAATAATTCTGTATTTAAATCATCTATAGACACCTGAAGTTTAGTTTGATTTGCTGCTATAGCTTTATATCCGACCATGTGACCATTACTAATAGCGAAGTTTACAAAATCTTTGTAAACTTGCAGATTATTGCCGTTATTTTTTAATTTATTGAAATGAAATTCATCAGGAAACGATTCATCTTCTTGCTTTCTTTGCTGAGCCCATTCAATCAAATTACTATTAAGTTCTCCTTCATTTGCCAGAATCCAAATGCTACCTACAATTGCATACTCGTCATTCTTTCCACTTTCATCCGCATATATTGAAATATAATCAACAGCCGGTTTAGTTGCTATTTGAATTTCTTTCTGAATTTCCTCATTGTTCCTTCTAAATCTTCTAACTTTCTTATCACTCTGGAATAAACGATATTCATTTTGAATTTTAGCGCGTACTCTTGCTACAGAGGTTAATCGTTCGAGTTCAAACAATTTCTCTAAACTTACAGTTCCTCCTCGATGCTCTTGAAATATTTCCCAATACTTTATCATAAGAGCAACATCTGAATTTCTGGTTTCAGGATATTTATTTAAGATAGTCGCAATTTTAGTTATCAAATGATTTGTATTTCCTTGTTGTACAGCAATCCAAAGTTCTTCTCCTTTTTTTATACGCTCTGCCTCTTTCTCTTCATCCAATAAAATAATCTCTTCTTCATTCATTCCTTCGTTATTCATTTCTGCTAAAACTTCTTCTAATCCTTTATTCATAAAACCACTCCCACTTAAAATAAGATATTCTTATAAAGTAATGCCCTAGCATTTCATTTTTAAGTTTTCAGTAAACAAAGAACAAACAATCATATTTCTTACTATCACCTGTTAAATTCTCAATAGATGATTCCTCAACCCCTCATCACTCGCAAAAATATAAAGCCCCTTTATCCCTCTCTTCATCAACACATTAATCGAATTCAAGATAATCTGTTCTTTCGCTCTTTCAACATCCTCAATTCCATCTTTTCCTCTGAAGGCCTCGGTATCACTGTACTTTTTAGTCACAATCTTCAGGAAGTCATCTTGCTCATCATAAGTAACGGACGGCCCCAATATCACGCCTACATAATTGAGATCAAAACCTTGAATCGTATAGATGGATCCTGCCTCTTTAATTGTCTCCGGCTTTTCTGCCCAAGTGTTTTTGGAATCGGTTGAGTTCCAGGGGATTTCTAGTCTATCTTCTTTGATGTAGTACTGTTGTCCGTCTTTTTTGTGTTCGTAGTCGAAGGTGGAAACCACTCTGGAAAGTCCATATTCCTCGTTTTTCTCTACAATCGCTTCATGCATTTCCTTGGCCGAGTCGAATATTTGAAAATCATAGTTTTCGTCTTTTGGCAGCTCCAGAATTCGTTTCTTCACGAAGTTGTCAATCCAGTCGATCACATCTTCTCCCGCGTTCATGCGGAACTGGTCCCGTAAAACATAAGGCTCTTCTCGTTGATAGCCAGATACAATTTTCTTAAGCCGCTCTTCGTCCCAATAGCTTTTTAGTTTTAAGACTTGTTTGTCGTCGTAGACGACGATGACGACTTTGCTGTGCTTGATGATTTCTTCCAATTGATTGTTTTCGTTGAAACCATTAAAGGCATCTGCCCGGCTCAGCAATAAATGCGCTTCGTCGACCAGAACAATATCGGCTTTTTCTGCTGCATTCTTTTGTTTATTAATAAAGCTTGTCGGCTTATCGAAATTGTTCTTTTTGAGAAATTTCACATTGGCCGCGATGTTCTTATACGTTTTAAGCATTTCTGAATGATTGACGAGTAAATGGTTTTTCGTTTTATACAGATTGGAGCTTTTATTCGCTGCACGTTCTTGGATGCTGTTGAATACCGAACTGAGGACCACACTCTTCCCGACCCCTGCTTCGCCTTTAATCATAAAGACAAAAGTTTCATCGTTATCGATGTGATTCTCGCAAACCTCAAGGATTTTATTCTTCAGCTCGAGCTGTGTAATCGTTAATTCTTTAAAAGGAGAAAGTTTGAAAATGTCCCTGTTTTCAATCACATGCACAGGGTTGTTCACCATTCTCCGTCTCAATAATTCTTTCCATATCTCATTGAATATTTCTTTGTCATAGAACTCTTTGTTGTGGTAATTATGCGTCACGCTTTGCGCCGTTTGACTTTTGTTCTGCAGCTTGTAGCGATCGTCGCCTAAGAAATAATTGATCAATTTCGTTTCCAGGTTATAAGTAGCCGAACGATGAAACTCTTCATGAATGATGAGCGTCATTTTCTCTAAGTTCTTCCGTTCTTTATTGTTCAAATGGGATTTCATCCGATTTTTAAACGCAATCGTTTCTCCGATGTAAACCGTCGAATTGTTGTTAAGAAAATAGACCACTGGATAATCGAAGTAACGCTCGTTATTGATTTGATCCAAGGCATCTTTATTAAACTTCCATGTTTTTAGTTCTACTGACCCCATATTCATCATGCCTTTCCAGTAAGTGAATAATAAATCGATACTTATTAAAAGAAGATATAAATGAAACTTGCTTTGTTGTTTATTAACTTAATATTAGCATCATTTAACTATCTTTTTACTACTTTTGGAAAATTTATTGTAAATTTGTTTAAAACAGTCTTTCTTCCTTTTTTAAGTCCCATTATAATAGCCGATGCCGTTTTAAATGCCACTTTCCTACCTTCACGCAAATCTTCCGTTATGCCATACTTAAAATAGAAAGAAAAAGGAGGATCATATTTATGTCAGCTCTAAACGCAATGTTGGCGTGGACATTCACGCAGGAAATTGATGTGCCGGATTCGGTGAAGGATTTGCTGGTTCCAGGAGAAGTGGCGCAGATTGCTTATAAAACCGTACGCGATACAGCCGTTGTAACAAACAAGCGATTCATCATTTCCGATAAGCAAGGTCTAACAGGCAAGAAAGTGGAAGTCTACACGATTCCGTTCAAGTCGATCATCATGTATTCTTCAGAGAATGCCGGCACCTTCGATTTCAATACGGAGCTCGAGCTTTGGACGACGCTTGGCAAGTTCAAATTGAATTTGGCGAAGAAAGTGGATATCCGGAAGCTGGATAAAGTGATTGCAGAAGCAATTTTGTAAGTTTTATTGAACGTATCGTTATAGAATAAAAAAGGCCTTTCCAACATAAAATGTTGGAAAGGCCTTTTTTCTCTTCAGTTAAATTTCATATTATGATTGTAAGAGACTGCGCTCTTCATGCAGCCAATTCTATTGCATGAAAAAAGCGAATCCATGGGGATACGCTTCAAATTAGGATTGCGCTTAATAATGAAATCTTGCTTGCGCAATTAATATCGAATCGTTTTCAACTTTATAAACTAATCGATGTTCTTGTGTAATATGCCTGGACCAATAACCCTTCCATTCATGTTTCAAGGGTTCCGGTTTTCCCAGTCCTGTAAAAGGATGGCGTTCGATTTCCTTGATGAGTCGGTTGATTTTTTTTACGTTCTTTTTTTCATTATCTTGCCAGTAAAGATAATCCTCCCATGCTTGATCAGCCCATATTTTAAGCATCTGCATCGTCTTCGATTAAATCCCGGACAATCCCTTTGCCACTTTCTAACTGACTAATTCCGTCATTAAGTCTTTCTCTATTCGCTCTGGTGGACATCAAATAAGCTGTTTCCCGATAAGCATTCAATTCATCTTCAGATATTAATACCGCGTTTTTACCTGACTTCAGCGTAATGATTACTTCAGTGTTAGATTCTGTAACGTCTTCAAGAATATTAAATAAGTCTTTTCTCAGATTGGTAGGTGTAGTTGCAGTAATTGCTGACATTTTCACCATCTCCTTTTATGTACATTATAACGTACACGTTATACAAATTAAAGAAATAGACTAATATCTTCGTACTTATTATTTTGCATATCCAAAAGTACCCTGATTTCTGCCGGATTCAGACCGGTGACTTCTACCTTGTCAAGGTAGCGCTCTTTAACAAATCATTCGAATCTCTTTTATTCACTAAGCTCCCCTTCAAAAAATCCCCGAATCAATTCAATCGACCGGTTCACGAGCGGCGGCAAATACCTTCTCGTATCGTGTGCGAGGAAAACGGTGCGCGTGACGTTATGGTCGTTCAGTTCGCGCACTTCGTAGCGGTTGTTCTGAAACGACTTCATGTAATTCTCCGGCACGAGGGTGACGCCGAGCCCTTCTTCGACAAAACTGATGGCGGTCTCGAAGCGTTCGACTTCGAACTGGATGTTCGGCTTGCTGCCGGCTTGGCGGAATGCGTTCAGAATGTCTTGGCGGGTTTGGAAGCCTTCCTTGAAGATGATGAATGATTCGCTGATCAAATCGGTGACGTCGAGCTTCGCTTTTTTTATGAGCGGATGGCCGGTCGGGAGCAGTGCGACAAAGTTTTCCTTATAGATAGGAAGGACATTGACTTCTTGCTTCGAAACGAGCTGGTTCGTGATGGCGAAATGGATGTCGTAATTGTTCAAGGCTTTATGGACATCGTCGAGCCCGAGCACTTCGACGATTTCGATGCGGACACCGGGGTATTCGTCTTTGATGGCTTTCAGGATTTTCGGAATCCAGAACTTGGCGGATTCGATGATGCCGATCGCGAGTTCCATCGGGCCTTGGTCTTTCAGCCGCTTCATTTCACCTTCGACGTAATTCACGTGGTTCATCAGTTTCTTCGCTTCCTCGTAGAGGATTTCCCCTTCTTTCGTTAATGAGAGATCGCGTTTGCTGCGGTCGAGCAGCTTTAATTCCAGTTCGTTTTCGAGCTTTTTGATCGCCATGCTGAGGGACGGCTGCGCAATGAGCAGTTCGTTTGCCGCTTTTGTGAATGATGCTTGTTCAACAAGCGTAATATAGTATTTCAAATGAGTCATATTCATGTAAGCGCTCTCCTTTATAGTTTCAAACTATGGAATCATCAATTATTGGTATTAGTAATAATAGAATAACTCTTTTACAATAAAAATACATATAGTTCTGAAAAAACTAATAAAGGAAATTGAGGTACTCGCATGTATACACTCCCTAAAAAAGATTTGTGGACCGGCCGCGTCGACAGCGAAACGGATCCTGCGACCTTCCGTTTCCACCAAGTCGTCAAGCATTCAAGCGTCGATGAATTGGCCGATAAAGAAAACGGCTTTTCGCTGATCGGCTTTGAATCGGAAGAAGGCGTCCGCAGAAACAAAGGCCGTCTCGGTGCAAAAAAAGCGCCGGATGCCATTCGGAAAGCCTTGGCGCCGATTCCTTACAACATCCAATGTTCGGTTCCAACCGTCGATGTCGGAAACGTCGTCTGTGAAGGGGAAAACTTGGAACAAGCGCAAGCGGAACTCGGCAGCTACGTGAATGTTTTATTGACTAAATCCTTGACCCCGATCATTTTAGGGGGCGGCCACGAAACGCTGTATGGCCATTACCTCGGCGTGCGGGAGTTTATCGGACCGGATGCAAAGCTCGGCCTGATCAATATCGATGCGCATTTTGATATGCGGGAAGCGGAACAGCCGTCGTCCGGCACGATGTTCCGGCAGATTCTTGAAAGCGACGCCAATGCCGGCTATCTCGTACTCGGAATCCAGCCGTTCGGCAACACGAAAGCCTTGTTCAAGAAAGCCGATGAACTGAATTGCGCCTACATACTTGCGGAGATTTTGACACTCCACAATTTGCCTGAAATGACTGCGGTCATCGATGCTTTCAGCAGCCAATATGATTATTTATTGCTGACGCTGTGCACCGATTCGCTTGCGGCATCCGCTGCCCCTGGCGTCAGTGCCCCTTCGCCGTTCGGCTTAGATCCACTCGTCGTGCGCCAATTGCTGCGGCATATGGCCTCCAAACAAAAGCTCTTGAGCTTTGATATTTCGGAAGTGAATCCGGATCTCGATATCCAGGAAAAGACGGTGAAACTGGCCGCTTATTTCGTTGTAGAAGTCATGGACAGCTTCCATCACGAATCGGACATAAAGGAGTGGAACGATGATTCTCGAACTTGACCAAGTCACCACGATCTTTCTTGCTTTAGCCGTCTTCATGGTCGGCTCGTATTTAAACTCAAAAATCAAGATTCTTGATAAATACTGCATCCCGGCGCCGGTTGTCGGCGGTTTACTGCTCGCCATCATCTTGACGGTGCTGCGCGGTACGGGTCTCGTCGAAATTGTGCTTGATACATCGCTTCAAGGTTTGTTCATGCTGACGTTCTTCACGACAGTTGGCCTCGGTGCAAGCTTCGCCCTCATTAAACTTGGCGGTAAACTGCTCGTCATCTACTGGCTCGCTTGCGGATTCCTGGCACTCGTGCAAAGCGTCATCGGCATCTCGCTCGCTTCCCTCTTAAACTTGGATCCGTTGATCGGCGTCATGGTCGGTGCTGTTTCCATGGAAGGCGGCCACGGGGCTGCGACTGCCTTTGGTACGACAATCGAAGAGCTCGGTGTTGACGGTGCCTTGTCAATCGGTCTTGCCGCAGCGACAGTCGGCCTCGTTGCCGGCGGTTTGATCGGCGGCCCGGTCGTCAAATACTTGATCAATAAATACAATTTGAAGTCGACAGAAGATGCGGAACTGGAAGAGGCAGCTCCGCAGAAATCGGCAGTCTCTTCTGTGTTGGCTCCGATCACTTCAAGAACGTTCATGATTCAATTATTCATCATCGGCTTCTGTATGGCGGCCGGATCTTATGTCGGAACAGCTTTCACGAACCTCACCGACTTTGCTTTGCCAAACTATGTCAGTGCGATGTTCGTTGCAGTCATTGTTCGGAACATCCTGGACCGTGTGAACGGCGAATTGATCGAGATGCGTACCATCGGGATCATCGGCGACATCACTTTGAGCATTTTCCTGTCGATGGCGTTGATGAGCATCCAGTTATGGGACGTTGCCAACTTAGCGCTGCCGCTCTTCATCATCATTTTGGCGCAAGTGGTCTTCATCGTTTTGTTCGGCATTTTCGTCTTGTTCCGACTGCTCGGCAAAAATTACGACGCAGCGGTTATGGTCGGCGGTTTCACGGGACACGGACTCGGTGCGACACCGAATGCCATGGCCAATATGGACGCCATCGTCTCGAAATACGGCCATTCACAAAAAGCCTATCTCGTCGTGCCGATCGTTGGTGCGTTCCTGATTGACGTCTTTGCGATGCCAATCATTCTTACTTCGATTAATCTATTCAGTTAATAAGGAAAGCCCGTCCGGATCAACTCATCCGGACGGGCTTTCTCTCTTCTTATTTAGTTTCCGCAAGCCCACGCCCCACCAGATTCGCACTCACCGGTTCTTTCCCCATCTCCCGTGCCCAAATGGACAACTGCCCGATGTGGTGGATTTCGTGCGCGATGACATGCCGCATCACTTCTCCCCATTGATCGATATCGATTGTACCGTCCCGTGCTTCCGATTTGAGGATCCGATGTTCCATGCTGTCATCCCAGTTCGCGACAAAGGCTTCAACTTCCGGACGGAACTTTGCATCGAGTTCACGGACTTTCCGTAAGCTATTATAGCTTTCAAAGTCTTCCTGGAAATCGTCTTTCCCTTCGAGCAGACGAATCCAGCTCCATTCGACGTCCGCTATGTGGAAAAGGATTTTCAAGATGCTGCCTTGCCCGCCCGTCCGTCTTTGCAAGAGCTCTTCATCCGTCAGCCCTTCGCACCAGCGGTACCAATCTTCTCTGACCATCCAGTTGTAGTGGAAAAACATCTTCATTGAGTGCCCTCCTTTTTTATGGAGCCCATTTTCAGTTGCCTATTCATCTGCCAGAATGACCCAACCATTCACGTTGCATCGCCCTTCATCATTCCGGCCCGCAGCGATTACAGTCCCGTCCGCTTTCAATCCGAGCGTATGGGCATTGCCGGCAGCAATTTCCCGAATGCCTTGCCAATCGAGAATGTCACATTGGCCATCTCTGTTTCGGCCAGCGGCTACAACTGTTCCATCCGATTTCAAGCCAAGCGTGTGATGGCTCCCTGAAGAAACTGCGACGATATCGTTCCAATCACTCACATCGCACTGCCCGTCTCCATTCAATCCGGTTGCAAGCACCGTTCCGTCTGTCTTTAATCCGACAGTATGAAGGTAGCCGGCAGAGACCGCAACCAACCCGTGCCAGTCGGACACCTTGCTTTGCCCGTAGCGATCATTTCCGGCAGCGATGGCCGTTCCGTCTCTCCTAAGGCCAATGGTATGCCAGTCCCCTGCAGAAACGGCTGCAATTTCTCGCCAATCGCCGACTTCGCACTGTCCTTCGTTATTCCTTCCAATTGCAAGCACCGTGCCGTCTTTTCTTACGCCAATTGTCCGGCGCCACCCTGCCGCTATGGACGCAATTTCTCGCCATTCACCTGCTTCGCACTGGCCGTATTTATTCCATCCAACCGCTAGAACCGAGCCATCGGATGTTAAACCGACGGTATGCGAGCTTCCGGTATGGGCGCTTCCTGCTGCAACGGAAATAATATTGCGCCAAGCACCGACTTCGCATTGGCCATGTTTATTGTCTCCTGTCGCAAGCACCGTTCCGTCTGCTTTCAACGTAGCGCTATGGCGATAGCCGGCTGCAATGGCGCTGCGTCGTTTAAACCGCGATTCCGTTTCCATGCTCACGGCTGATCCTGCAATAGCTCAATTAACCGAATGACTTCTTCGTCATTTCCCGGGTCAATTGCGACAAGCTCTGTGTTCTCGATGATCTCCGTATAAAACGCTTCGCCTGCCGGGTACTCGCCGTCCCAGCGGAGCGGCACATTGTATAAATTGACCGTGCCGTCGCCGTTGCCGCTGTAGGTGACGGAACCATCCACAAGGCGGGATCCTGCCAGTTGGATGACGTCTTCCGGATAAGCGGCGCTCGTTTCATCGTCTGGATTTAACGGCGTGCCTTCCGGAATTTTATTCACATACAAGCCGTCGATTTCCTGGTTCGCACCGAACTGCAGCCAGACGCGTGCGTATTCGATTTGTTCCGTGGAGTATCCGGACAAAGCTGAAGGTTCTTGAGCCGGTTCAGAATCCATATCGGTTTCCTCCTCTTCCGTTTCAGTAGCTGGGATTTCGGTTGCTTGGTTGTTCGCGTTCATGAACGGTCCATCTTCTTCCTCCCTGCATCCCGACAGCAACAGTAAAGCAGCACTCAAATAGAAAACTTTCTTCACTTCTCCTGCCCTCCTTTTAACTTGACGCTAGCTGTTCAGTTAGCTTTTATTTCTACAAGTTAAACGGAATTTCCTGCTATTCGGAAGAGGTTGCGAGCATCGCCAGATAGACGGCCATGGCGTGGTGGAATTTCCGGATATCGATGCCCGTATTTTCCGCAAAACGGTCCAAGCGGTATTGCAGGCTGTTGCGGTGAAGATGCAAGGCTTTCGCGGTTTCCGAGACATTCAAATTGTATCTTGTGAACACGTCGATCATTTTCAAGGTCTCTTCGTCTTCTGCATAATCCTGCAAAATCATCTCGCGGATGTGCTGATGTCCGGCACTGTCCGCTTGGCCGATCAGCATATACGGCACGGCGTCGCTGATATTCGCTACCGCTTTATCGGAATGGGCAAAAATTGAGGCAGCCGCCGTTTTCATGAAGGCGTGGTAGCTGGCCGCTTTTTCCATCCCTTCTTTAAACGGGCCGACCAGGAAGTTGATTTTGATGTACAAATCGCTCATCAACACATCGATGATTTCTTCGTAGATGATGTTGTCGCTGCCGATTTCCGTATGTTCGATCAAAATGCCTTCGTGGCCGTTGTCCCATAAAATCGGAACGCTTCCCGGAAATAATTCATGGACCGCTTCTTTGAAAATTTCGGGACTGATCTGGTTTTCCTTAATGGAAAAATAAACAAAGCGGTACGGACTGCCGGTTTCTGCATCCTCTGCCGTCAACCCGGATTGAATAGCCTGATGCCATTTCAGTTCTTCCGCCGTCATTTCCGGAAATTCATTATGGTAAGGCTTCAAGAAAGCGGTGAGCACGGCCAGGTTTTTATCGTCCACTTCGCTTTCGTGAATGCCGATGATGTCATTGTCCGCTGTCATGAACCAGTGATAGGCGCCGTCCACTTCACGCCCTCTTTCTTCGTAGCGAATCAAGGAAGAGTAGATTTTCTTCAATTGGTCAGTCATGGAAACACCTCTTTCTTCGACGGAATTTTCGTTTCTGCCTGGTTTCATGCCAGTTCAAAAACATCCACAAGCAATAAGGTAATGGCTCCGATCAGCGTCGCATCGTCACCGAGTTTCGTCACTTCCACTCGGGTCCGGCTCGCAGACGCAGTGAGCGCAGATTTCTCAATCGTTTCACGGATTGCCGGCAGCAGAAATTTCTCAGCTTTTGAAACGCCGCCGCCTAAGACGATCTTTTCCGGGTTGATGATATGGATGAGGTTTGTCAGTCCGATGCCCATCGCTCGCCCGGATTCAGCCAAGATGCTCGCGTAGTCTTCATTTCCTCCGACCGCCAGTTCGTAGATCGTTTCCGCGGTCAGCGGATTTGCCTGCGCTTTTACTTTCCGCGCAATAGCGGGTCCCGTGACAAAGGTCTGTAGGCATCCTCGGTTTCCGCATTCGCAGATTTCCCCGTGCAAATCGATTGTCATATGGCCGATTTCTCCTGCAATATCGGAAGAGCCGTGATACAGTTTGCCGTCGATGATGAGGCCCGCTCCGACGCCTCTCCCTACATTCACCGCAAGCATGCTTTTCACGTCGCCGTGATGGCCGAACCAGAATTCACCGAGCGCCATCGCCCGTGCATCGTTTTCCACTTTCACTTCCAAGCCGAATGCTTTTTCCAGTTCTTCTTTGATCGGGATATCTGACAGGCCGAGGTTCGGGGCATACAAAGACATGCCTTTTTCCACATCGACGACGCCGTGCATCGCGATTCCGATGCCGATCACTTCGTTTTCCGATTTCGGAATCCCGTCCAGGCAAATGGAGATTCCTTTTTTCAACGCGTCGATAAATTGGCTGTTATTGACCGGCAATTCCAGCTTGATTTCGCTTCTTTTCAAAATCTTGCCTGCCAAATCCGAGACGATGCATTGGATGTTTTCCGGACCCGCATCCACACCGATGATGCAGAAAGCCTGGTCATTGATGACGAGCATCGTCGGTTTTCGGCCGCCTTGCGATTCGCCGACATCCCGTTCTTCAACGATTTTTTGTTCAAGCAATTCTTTGACATTGCTGCTGACGGTCGGCGGCGTCAAGTTCGTTTCCCGCGCAATCTGCGCTCGGGATATCGGTCCGTCTTTTCTGATTTTATTAAGGATGATCGATTTGTTCATCGACTTCATCCATTGAAAGCTGCCATGGCGCATAAGGGTTCCTCCGTATCGTTCGTTTCCTGTGGTTTTTAATTTTCAATCTTCTTATTGAATAGTTTACCAAATTCCTTTATACTCATGTTAATTAAATTAATTTATAAAGTATTGGAGTGGAAGAAGATGAATCAGCAGCAATTGTCCCAAGCGTTCAACGAAGTCTTCGAAACGGCAGAACCGCCACGTTTCTTTTTTGCCCCCGGGCGCATCAATTTGATCGGCGAACATACCGATTACAACGGCGGCCACGTATTTCCGGCAGCTATCTCCTTTGGTACCTATGCCGCTGCCCAAAAACGCAGCGATCAAAAACTGCGGTTCTACTCGCTGAACTTCCCGAAAGAAGGCATCATTGAATGCGAGCTTGACGATTTGTCCCACAATCCGGATCACAGCTGGGCGAATTTTCCGAAAGGCATGATTCATCTTTTCAGCGAAAATGGCTTCCCTCTCCCCTGCGGAATGGATGTCCTGTTTTCCGGAAACATTCCGAACGGCGCCGGCCTATCTTCTTCCGCTTCCATTGAAATGGCGACTGGCGTGGTGCTCGAGGGTTTATTCGACTTCGCGATCGACCGCTTGAAGATGATTCAACTGGGGCAAAAGGTTGAGAACGACTATATCGGCGTCAATAGCGGCATCATGGACCAGTTTGCGATCGGCAAAGGAAAAAAAGACTTTGCTATGCTGCTGGATTGCCAAACGCTCGATTTCCGCTATGCCCCGGTGGATTTGGGCGAACACGAAATTGTCATCATCAATTCCAACAAGCAGCGGACATTGGCCGGCTCGAAATACAACGAACGGCGGGCGGAATGTGAGCAGGCACTGGCAGATATCCGAACTGAAGTTCCGGTCACAAGCCTCGGCGAATTGACGTCGGAGCAATTTGAAAAAGTGAAGCATTTGATTCAGGACGAGACGAATATGAAACGCGCGAAGCATGCCGTCTATGAAAATGAACGGACCTTGCTTGCCTTAGAAGAGCTCGAACGCGGAAACCTTCAAAAGTTCGGCAAGCTGATGAACGAATCCCACATCTCGCTTCGGGACGACTACGAAGTGACGGGTGCAGAACTCGACGCCATCGCCGAGACGGCTTGGCATTTCCCTGGCGTGATCGGGGCACGCATGACTGGTGCCGGTTTTGGTGGATGTGCCATCGCGATCGTCCATCAAGCGCAAGTGGAGAACTTCAAAGAACAGCTCACACAAAAATATACCGAAGCATTCGGTTATGCCCCTTCATTTTATGAAGCGAAAATTTCCGACGGTGCAAAAGAACTGACAGAGGAGTTTTGATGATGAAGATATTAGTATTGGGCGGAGCCGGCTATATCGGTTCTCATGCCGTCTATCAATTGATTGATGAAGGAATGGAAGTTGTTGTCGTGGATAATTTGGAGACGGGCCACCGGAAAGCGGTCCATCCGAAAGCCGTCTTTTATGAAGGCGATATCCGGAATGCAGCATTTTTGAATTCAGTATTTGAAAAAGAAGCGATTGATGAAGTGCTGCATTTTGCGGCGAACTCGCTTGTCGGGGAATCGATGGAGAACCCGCTCAAGTATTTTGATAACAATGTATACGGCACGCAGATTTTATTGAAGGCGATGGTCGACCACGGTGTGAAGAAAATCGTCTTTTCTTCCACTGCTGCGACGTACGGCGAACCGGAAGCGGTACCGATCACTGAATCGATGCCGACGAACCCTGGCAATACGTACGGTGAAACGAAACTGACGATGGAGAAGATGATGAAATGGACTGCACTTGCCTACGGCTTGAAATTTGTTTCTTTGCGCTATTTCAATGTAGCAGGCGCACGCGAATCAGCGGAGATTGGTGAAGACCACCGTCCCGAATCGCATCTTGTGCCGCTTATTCTGCAGACGACGCTTGGCCAGCGGAGCGACATTACGGTATTTGGCGACGACTACGATACGCCGGACGGAACGTGCATCCGTGATTATGTGCACGTTGAGGATTTGATTCAAGCGCATTTACTGGCGCTTGCGTATTTGCGGAACAGCGGCGAAAGCGACGTGTTCAATCTCGGCAGCAGCCAAGGCTTTTCGGTAAAGGAAATGATCGATGCTGCACGGACCGTGACCGGGAAAGACATCCCGGTGAAAATCGGCGCACGCAGAGCTGGAGATCCGGGCACCTTAATTGCGAGTTCCGATAAAGCACGCAGTGTGCTCGGCTGGAATCCGGTCCATACTTCCGTCGAAAAAATTATTGGCGATGCGTGGATCTGGCATTCGACGCATCCCGCCGGCTACGAAAAGGACGTGTGAACATGGTTTATGAAACACTTGCAGGACTTATCCGGAAAACGACGGAAGGCGGGTTGATCGAACCGTCGGATCAGGATTACGCGCGCAATCAGGTGATGCATCTGCTCGGCCTCGAATCGTTTCCGGAAGAGACGATTGAAGCTGCAGAAGACACCATTCCGAACCTCCTTGAAGGGTTGGTCGCTTACGCAGTCGAACGAGGCGTGATTCTGGATATATTAGACGACAAGGAAATGCTGTCGGCCAATATCATGAATTGCTTTGTCGCGAGGCCTTCTGCCATCAATGCGGTGTTCAATGAAAAATACGCGGAGTCCCCTATTGCAGCGACCGATTACTTTTACGAATTAAGCCAGAACAGCAACTACATCCAGATGAATCGGATCCGGAAAAACATTTCGTATCAAACGGCTACGCCTTACGGCCAAATGGACATCACGATCAACTTGTCGAAGCCCGAAAAAGATCCGATGCAGATCAAACGGGAACGCGAGATGAAACAGACGCTCAGCTATCCGAAATGCCTATTGTGCAAGGAAAACGAAGGCTACGTCGGGCGGATCGGCTACCCGGCCCGCGCCAACCACCGGATCGTGAAAATTCCGCTTCGGGGTGAGAATTGGTATTTGCAATATTCGCCTTATGTCTACTACAACGAGCATAGCATCCTGCTTTCCGAGGAACACCGCGATATGAAAATCGACCGCTCCGGCTTTGAACGGCTGCTTGCTTTTACCGAACGCTTTCCGCATTATTTTGTCGGATCGAACGCCGATCTGCCGATTGTCGGCGGCTCGATTTTAAGCCACGACCATTATCAGGCAGGCCGCTATGAATTCGCCATGACCCGGGCGGAAGATGCTTTTAGATTTAACTTGGCTGCCTATCCTGAAATTACCGCTTCGGTGGTGAAATGGCCCTTGTCTGTGATCCGGTTGAAAGCGGCAGCGATCGATCCGCTTGTGAACGCAGCGGATGAGATTTTGCAGACATGGAGCGCCTATTCGGATGAACAAGCGGACGTCCTCGCTTTCACAGGAGACGTTCCGCATAATACGATCACGCCGATTGCGAGAAAACGCGGCGAGCTGTTTGAAATCGATTTGGTGCTGCGAAACAACCGGACGTCGGAAGCTCATCCATCCGGCATCTTCCACCCGCATGAGGATGTCCACCACATCAAGAAAGAGAATATCGGCTTGATTGAAGTGATGGGGCTTGCGGTTCTGCCGCCTCGCCTGAAAGAAGAATTCGCGGAAATCCAACAGTTTCTGCTTGGCAATACGCACGAGGTCGCGCCTTCCCATCTTGATTGGGCGGAACAGCTAAAAGTGCAGTACGGCACGCTTCAGCGTCCGGAAGAGGCGGATGCGGTTCTGCGGGAAGAACTCGGCAAGAAATTCGTCCGGGTTCTTGAAGACGCAGGTGTCTTAAGAGACGAAAGAGCTTTCAACCGCTTTATTGATGCCTTGGACAACTAAATCGGTGCCGCAGGTTTCGGGTCGCTGGCAAATGTGCACGAAGGTTTCACAGAATTTTGTGCATCCTTGCCATTCACCATTTTCCTCCCCTGCGGTATGCTTTATGTAATAAATGAAAGCACTTACACAAATTGGAGGGACTCAAATGGCAGGTTTGAATTTAGTGAATATCCGAAAAGAATATGAAAAAGGTGTGGTCTCTGTAAAGGACTTTAATCTGGAGATCCGCGATAAAGAGTTCCTCGTGCTCGTCGGCCCTTCCGGCTGCGGAAAATCCACAACGCTTCGCATGATCGCCGGCCTTGAAGACATCACAGACGGCGACTTGTACATCGGCGACAGACGCGTCAACGACGTATCGCCGAAAGACCGCGACATCGCGATGGTTTTCCAGAACTACGCGCTTTACCCGCATATGAGCGTCTACGACAATATGGCGTTCAGCTTGAAACTCCGCAAGATGAAAAAAGATGAAATCAAATCACGCGTAGCGAACGCTTCGAAAATCCTCGGTCTTGATGATTACTTGAACCGGAAACCGAAAGCCTTATCAGGCGGTCAGCGCCAGCGTGTTGCTCTTGGGCGTGCTATTGTGCGCGACGCTGAAGTGTTCTTGATGGATGAGCCGTTATCGAACTTGGATGCGAAACTGCGTGTGCAGATGCGTACGGAAATCCAAAAACTTCACCGCCGCTTGCAGACGACAACGATCTACGTAACGCATGACCAAACCGAAGCGATGACGATGGCGACGCGCCTTGTCGTCATGAAAGACGGCTTTATCCAGCAAGTCGGTACGCCGAAAGAAGTATACGATTTGCCGGACAATATGTTCGTCGGCGGCTTTATCGGTTCGCCATCCATGAACTTCCTGCGCGGAAAAATCGTCGGGGATTCATTTGAAATGGAAGGCATCAAAGTCTTGGTGCCGGAAGGCAAACTGTCCATGCTGCGTGACCAAGGCTACGTCGGCAAAGAAATCGTGCTCGGCATCCGTCCGGAAGACATTCACGATGAACCGTTGTTCCTTGAGCATTCCCCGCATACGAAAATCAAAGCTTATGTGGAAGTGGCGGAATTGATGGGATCGGAAATCGTCCTTTACTCGAAAGTGAACGAACAGGATTTTGTGGCACGTGTAGATGCCCGCTTTAACGTACAAGCCGGGCAAACAATCGACATGGCCTTCGATATGAACAAAGCGCATTTCTTCGACATCGAATCCGAGCTGCGCATCAAATAACCGCAACAAGAATAAGCAGCGATTCAATTTCATAGACACAGCACATAAAAACCGGACACCCCCCTCGTCCGGTTTTTTGTATGGAAAGATTTTGATAAGAGAAAGCCGACAAAAGAATCGAATGCGTCCCTTGCTTTCTCCGTTTAACAAGAAACTGAGCGAAGTCGCGTCCATGGGGTGGGCGAAGCAAGAAGACAGGCGCTCTTTCTGGCTTCTTGCGGGAGCCGTCCCCTAAGCGACCGGAGTGATTGAACGGCTTCAAGCCATTAAAAAAACTGCAGACAAATTCGATCGTAGACAGCAGACAAAAGAATCGAATGCGTCCCTTGCTTTCTCCGTTTAACAAGAAACTGAGCGAAGGCACGTCCATGGGGTGGGCGAAGCAAGAAGATAGGCGCTCTTCCTAGCTTCTTGCGGGAGCCGTCCCCTAAGCGACCGGAGCGGTTTAACGGCTTCAAGCCATTAAAAAAACTGCAGACAAATTCGATCGTAGACAGCAGACAAAAGAATCGAATACGTTCCTTGCTTTCTCTGTTTAACAAGAAACTAAGCGAAGGCGCGTCCATGGGGTGGGCGAAGCAAGAAGACAGGCGCTCTTCCTGGCTTCTTGCGGGAGCCGTCCCCTAAGGGATTGGAGCGGTTTAACGGCTTCAAGCCATTAAAAAAAACTGCAGACAAACTCGATTCAATCGAATTTGTCTGCAGTCTGTGTCGTCCCAAATTATTTTTGGGACGAATCTTTTTACACTTTCGCTAAAATGAGCACACCTTTTTCTTTCAGTACGAGGTTTCCGCTCACTTGTTCATCTGTCAGCACTTCTTTGTACTGGCTGTCTTTCAATTCGATCGTCGCTTCTTCGTTGTTGTGGTTCAACACGAACAAGTAGTTCTGCCCGTCTTTCACGCGTTCAGTCGTTTCTACGCCTTCCGGTACAGCAAGAAGCGGCTCGACGCCTGCTTCTTCGCAGACGGTCTGCAGGAAGTCGACCAGGAATTCTGCATCCGGGCTGGAAGCGACGTACCAGGCCTTCCCTTTTCCGAATTGGTTGACAGTCAGGACCGGCATGCCTTTATAGAAATCGGAGCCGTATTCCGCGACTGCTTCTGCGCCTTCCGTATGGATCAAATCAAACAGCAAGTTGCACGAATAGCTGCCGCTCATTTTGCCGCGGGCATCTTTCAAGACGATCTGGTTGGTGACGTCCGGATGCAGCGCATCGATTTCTTCTGCCCAAATGCCGAGTACGTTGCGAAGTTCCCCCGGATATCCGCCAAGCGTCACGATATCCGTTTCGTTGACGATGCCACTGAAGAAAGTCGTCAGGAACGTGCCGCCGTTTTGAACGAATTGCTCCACTTTCGCTGCGTAGCCTTCTTTCACCATGTAAAGGACCGGTGCAATGACGACATCGTACTGGCTCAAATCTTCTTCGACGCCGATCATGTCGACTTGGACATTGAGTTTATAAAGCGCGTCGTAGTATTTATGGACTTCGTTTACGTAGTCGAGCGAAACGGACGGGCCGCTTGAAAGTTCCGTCGCCCAGCGGTTTTCCCAGTCAAAGACGATTGCCACTTTGGCGTTGACGCGTGCGTCGAGCAGCGTATCGCCTAATTGGTTCAATTCCTGGCCTAATTGCGCGACTTCATTGAACACACGGGTATTTTCGTGGCCGACGTGCTCGATGACCGCTCCGTGGTATTTCTCGCAAGCACCGACAGAACGGCGCAATTGGAAGTAAAGAATGGTGTCCGCACCGCGGCCGATTGCCTGGTAGCTCCATAAGCGCATGACGCCTGGACGCTTCAGCGAATTGTACGGCTGCCAGTTTTGCTGGCTCGGCGTCTGCTCCATCAGCATGAAGGGCTGCCCGCTTTTCAGTCCGCGCATCAAATCATGCGTCATGGCTGTGTAGCTGAACGGTGTATCGATCGCCGGGTAGTTGTCCCACGACACGACGTCCATTTCTTTTGCCCATTTGAAATAATCGAGCATCGGATACGTGCCCATCAAATTGGTCGTAATCGGTGTCTCTGCAATGTGTTTGCGGATTGCGTTGTATTCCAGTTTATAGCAGTCCAATAAACTGTCAGACTGGAAGCGGCGGTAATCGAGCGAAATGCCTTGGAAATCGGATTCGTTGTTTTCGCGTTCTTCGCTCAAGATGTTCGGTGCGACGATTTCGTCCCACTCGTAGAACGTATGCCCCCAGAAACCTGTGTTCCAGGCTTTGTTCAACTTCTCCAGTGTTCCGTATTTATCGCTCAGCCAGCCGCGGAATGCGTCTTGGCAATTATCGCAATAGCAATAGCCGCCGTATTCGTTCGATACATGCCAAATGAGCACAGCCGGGTGGTCTTTATAGCGTTCAGCCAATTTCTCAGCGATTTTCTCTGAGTATTCGCGGTAAGTCGGGCTGTTCGGGCATGAATTGTGGCGGCTTCCGAATTTCCGTTTGCGTCCGTAGAAATCCACGCGCAGCACGTCCGGATATTTCTTCGCCATCCAGGCAGGATGCGCCGCTGTACTCGTCGCTAAACACGTATAGATGCCATTTTCGTACAAACGGTTGATTTTGTCATCGAGCCAGTCGAAATTGTACGTCTCTTCGTCGGGTTGATTGAGCGCCCATGAAAAGACGTTCAAGGTTGCGACATCGATTCCCGCCAGTTTGAACATGCGTACATCTTCATCCCAGATTTCTTTCCCATCCCATTGTTCGGGGTTGTAATCCCCGCCGTGCCAGATTTTCGGTAATTTCCTGTTAATCATTCGATTCCGTCCCTTCTATGATCAGCTCCATCAGCTAAGTTTCGGCTGAGCGAGCAATTGGATTATGTCGGTCGCCGTGTTTTCCAGTTCCAATACGACGATTTCGTTGTTTTCTTTTTTCAGCAGCGGTCCCGGCAAATACAGGCGTTGCTGCGGCCCTGCTTCGTTCCAGTAGCGTCCGAGATTAAAGCCGTTGATGAAGACATTGCCTTTAGTGAAGCCGGCCGTGTCGACATACGTATCCAGCCCTTCTTCCGCATCGAACGACCCGCGGAAGAATTTCGGATAGCAGTCGCTGCCGCTCAGCCCATAATCTGCCGGCAAGCGGTCCATTTCCACTTTGAACATTTCCCAATGGAAGAAATACTGTTCGCCGAGCCATAAATTTTTGATTAAGCCTTTCGGATCGGTTAAATGTTCACCGTAGTTGGCGCGTCCCATATTCTCAACGAAGATTTCGAGTGTATTCACTTTTTCCGGGAAATCCAATACCACTGTTTTATCTTCATCGTTGATATAGGTTGTCGTGACGAAGCGTCCGTTGACATAAATAGAACTCCGATCGCGGATATTGCCCGAGTTGATTTTCAACTCCCCTTGGCGGTTGACCGTTGTGCGGTACAGGGTATAGCCGTATGCTTGGCCGATGTCCTCCATCGGGAGCGGCACGATATGCTCCACTTTTTCGCTGATGGAATCGAGGACATCAAACAAACTGACGCTTTCGCTTACTGTTACCGTTCCATAATCTTTGGCAGAAACCGTTTCCTCGAAATCCGCCGGCACTTCAGTGAACTCACTCAAAACCTTTTTCACTGCCTTGTATTTCTCAGTAATTGCTCCGCCTTCTGTCAGCAAGCTGTCGTAGTCGTAGCTTGTGATCGTCGGGTAGTAGATATCGTAATGGTTCGCGCCGTTCATAAAGCCGAAGTTGGTGCCGCCGTGGAACATATAGAAATTGACGGAAATATTCTTTTCCATGATTTCCTTGAATACCGACGCCACATCGTCGCCGCTCCGCACCGTATGTTCACCGGTCCAGTAATCAAACCAGCCGATCCAGAACTCGGCCACCATTTTCGGCGAGCCCGGTTTGAAAGCTTCCAGCGCGTCGAACGATTCGTCCACGCGCGAACCGAAGTTCAGCGTCGTCGTAACGTCCGGAATCGAACCTTGCGTGATGAAATCCGGTCCGTCAGAAGTGAATAAAAATGTATCGAGTCCGTGTTTTTCATATTGCTCCCGGTAAAACGCCAAATACTCCAGATCGTTGCCGTAAGCGCCGTATTCGTTTTCGATCTGCATCGCGATGACCGGTCCGCCGTTTTGGAGCAGATGCTTTTTGAATTTTGGCAGCAGCTCAGCGAAATACTCATCCACATGCTTCAGAAAAGCGAAATGGCTGCTTCTCATGACGAGGCCCTTTTCTTTCATTAGCCAGGAAGGCAAGCCGCCCATTTCCCATTCGGCGCAAATATAAGGCGCCGGCCGCAAGATGACATACAAGCCGAGTTTGTGGGCAAGTTCGATAAAACGTTCGATATCCGCCATTCCCTCAAAATTGAATTTGCCTTTTTTCGGTTCATGGAAATTCCACGGAATATAAGTCTCGACCGTATTCAATCCGAGCGCTTTCAATTTCTGGAGCCGGTCTTCCCAATGCTCCGGCACGGTCCGGAAATAATGGACGCCGCCGGATAAAACCTGGAACGGCTGTTCATTCAAATAAAAAGAATCGTTTTTGACAGTCAGCAATTCGACGCCTCCTATGTACGTTTTCGTTAAACTCGCTTCAGCTTAAAAAGGGCGGAAGAAAAATCAGCCGGATGGGCTTGTTTCCGGTAGCGGTTCAGCTGCACACCGGCTTCCATCAATTCATCGCCGTAAAATGTATCGTCTACGCCTTCAATCGCATATTCAAATTCAGCGTTCAAGCCTTTAAAGAAAATCCGGTTATAGCCTGGATTCGGACGCGCCAATACTTGGTAATAGCCGAGCAGCGCTTGTTCTTGGTCGTCTGATACGACCATCCAGCTTGTTTCATTGCCGTCTTTTGCAAACGGGCTTTTGATCCGGTAAAACTGGCCTTGCTGGATCAGCTTCCGGTTTTCTTTATAGAAAAGGATTTGCTTCTTCACTTGTTCTTTTTCTTCATCCGTCATTTTCGTGACATCGAGTTCATAGCCGAACGCGCCGAAATATGCGGTATTTGCCCGCGTCTCCAGGCTCGTCACCCGGCCCACTTGATGGTTCGGCACTGCGGAAACGTGCGCGCCCATTGACGAAAGCGGATAGACCATAGACGTTCCGTATTGGATTTTCAAACGTTCCACCGCGTCGGTGTCATCGCTCGTCCATCCTTGCGGCGCATAGTAAAGCATGCCGGGGTCGAACCGGCTTCCGCCGCCTGCGCACGATTCGAACAGCACATGCGGAAATTCCGATGTTAGCCTTTCGTACAGCGAATAAACGCCGAGAATGTAGCGATGCGCCACTTCACGCTGGCGGCCTGCTGGCCATTCCAACGAGCCGACTTCCGTCATATAGCGGTTCATGTCCCATTTCACATAGGCAATCGGCGCATCGTGCAGCACCTTTGCCATCAAGCCGTAGAGATGGTCCACCACTTCAGGCCGCGAAAAATCAAGGACCAGCTGATTTCGTCCATGCGACATCCGGCGATTCGGAACATGCAGCACCCAATCGGGATGTGCTTGATACAAGTCGCTTGCTTTTGAAACCATTTCCGGTTCGAACCATAAGCCGAATTCCATTCCTAAATCCCTGATGTTTTGGGCGAGCTGCGTGATGCCGCTCGGCAATTTCCGCTCGTCTTCTGTCCAATCGCCGAGCGACGTGGTGTCGTCATCACGCTTGCCGAACCAGCCGTCGTCCAACACAAACAATTCCACACCCAATTTCTTCGACGACTTGGCCAGTTCGAAAATTTTCTTTTCATCAAACGCCCAATACGTCGCTTCCCAGTTGTTGATCAGCACTGGCCGTTCCCGGTCGCGCCATTTGCCGCGCGCAAGGCGTGTCCGGTAAAGCTGGTGGTACGTCTGGCTCATGCCGTTCAACCC
Organism: Planococcus alkaliphilus; assembly: GCF_057031095.1. Classification (NCBI taxonomy): domain Bacteria; kingdom Bacillati; phylum Bacillota; class Bacilli; order Caryophanales; family Caryophanaceae; genus Planococcus; species Planococcus alkaliphilus. The sequence continues at coordinate 702,176 of NZ_CM168060.1, read as the reverse complement.
TTCCGCCGAATAAACCAAAACCGCTTCCGGAGTCTGGAAGGTTTCGCCGCTTTCCAGCAGCCAGTTGAAATCGAATGGGTTGATGCCGATCATCAGGCGGCTCACGCCGTAATGGTCCACTTCCACCTGTGCCAGGAAATTTCCGCTATAGACGAGGCTTATGCCGTAAACTTCCCCGTGATGTTCGGTCGTTTCCGGCCGTTTCAATGCAAGGAAGGGATTTTGCTGGGCACTGCTCGTTCCTCTCGTGCTCGCGATGCTTTGGAGTCCAGGCACGAGTTTGCGCATTTTCACATGACGCTCTCTCACCCAAGCGCCCGATAGCTGCACCAGTTCAAAATTAGCATCCGGCAAATCCAGGCTGGCACTCAACGCTCTTGTCAGATTCACTTTCAGCATCCCGTGGTTCGTGAATTTCACGGATCTCGCAATCGCATCCAATTCTTCGAAAACTGTATACGATAGGCAAACTTCTACATCGATTCCCGCGTCGTATAAGGTGATTTCTAAAGTCGTCGCTTCCGCATCGTCTTCTGCATACGTTGCAGGCAAACCATCGAGTTTCTTTTTGCCTTTGAAGATCACGTGCTCCTTGTAGACAAAATCCGTGATGCGGCTGCCGTTTTCCTGCAGCACTTGATAAGCGGGTTCCCGGAAATCGGTCGTACCGAAAGCCGGATATTCCTGTTTGAGCAGATCCAGTGAAAATACCGGATCCCCTTCAGTGGTGCAGGCAGTATTCGGCATTTCTTCGATATGGAACAGGCGCTCAAACGACTCCCGGTGGCGCAGCTTTTTGCCGTAGTAAAGCTGGCCAAGCTGGCCATTTTGCAGGATCGACAGAATATAGCTGGTCTTTTCAGTTTGGAGATGAAACTCCCGCGTGGCATCGTTGTATAAAATCGGCACAATATACCTCCTGCTCGTTGATCATTCATTCGCCTATTAACCGCTTTGGACGCGTCCGCGCTAAGTAAACCAGTCAATAAAAGCGAATGTATTTCTGCTTACTGTAAAACTTAAAAATAGCGGTATTTACAACTCAGCTTAACCTTTCACCGATCCCATCATGCCGGCAACAAAATGCTTCTGCATGAGGAAGAATACGAGCGCTGTCGGCAAAGTCGCGATGACGATGGCGGACATGATGACGCCGTAGTCCGGTGAATAGCTTGATCCCAAATTGGAGATCAAAAGCGGGATGGTGCGTTTTTCCGGTGACTGCAAAATGACCAATGGCCATAAATAATTGTTCCAGCTGTTCATGAATGTAATGATGGCCGCTGCCGCATACGTTGTTTTCATCGTCGGCATGTAAATCCGGAAAAACACGCCGATTTCACTCAAGCCGTCGATTCTTCCTGCTTCCACCAAATCTTTCGGGAACATTTTGGTATTCTGGCGGAAGAAAAAGATGAAGAACGCGGTGGTCGCCGTCGGTAAAATAACTGCACCAAGCGAATCGATTCCGATCAGCGGCGCTGTGTCGCTGATGCTGCCGAACATACGGTAAAGCGGTACCATGATCGCTGCAAAAGGAATCATCATCGACAAGAGCAAAATATTGAAGACGATGTCTTTTCCTTTGCTGCGGTGGATTTCAAATCCGTAGCCGGCAAGCGATGTCAGCAATAGCGTCAATACCGTCGTGATGACGGCGATAATTGCGGAGTTTGCCAGAGCCGGTACAATATCCACCGTGGCGAATAAAGTCTTCATGTTTTCGATCAAATGAGTGCCAGGGATCAAACGCCCTTGCGTCACATCGACTGATTTATTGGTGATGCTGACGAGCATCCAAAGAAACGGAAAAATGGAAACGAGCGCTGCCAGGCTTAGGAATGTGTAGATAAAGATTCTTTTCAAATTTTTCATTTCTTCTCACCTGCCACTCTGAATTGAATAATGGAAAGAATCACGACGAGAATTACGATGACATACGATACGGTTGAAGCGTATCCGAAGTCCGGCATATATTCGAAGGAAAGGTTGTAGATGTACTGCGAAATGGAAATCGTCGCATTTCCGGGTCCGCCGTTTGTGATGTTGACGATTTCATCGAAAATCTGCAATGTCCCGATCGTCGAAGTGATCGACGTGAACAAAATGATCGGCTTCAGCATCGGAATGGTGATTTGGAAAAATTGCTGGAACGCATTTGCTCCATCAATTCTTGCTGCTTCGTAAATCGATTTGTCGACATTCTGCAAAGCCGCCAAATAGAAAATCATGTTATAGCCTGTCCATCTCCACGTAATCGCAAGGATGATGACCACTTTTGCCCAGAAAGGATCAGCCAGAAAGTTGATGGTTTCAGAGATAAAGCCGAAATTCAGCAAGAACTGGTTGATGATGCCATCTACACCGAAAAGGTATTTGAAGATGACCGAATAGGCCACGAGTGAAGTGACGCACGGCAAGAAAATCGCGATTCTAAAAAAGCCTCTGAATTTCAATTTAGGATCATTTAACAGAACCGAGAAAATTAACGCCAATACAATCATCAAGGGAACTTGGATCAATAGATAAATTGATGTATTGGTTAGCGCTGCGATAAATGTTGGATCACTGAATAATCGCTGCCAGTTGTCCAACCCCGTATATTCGAGATTGCCGCCCATTCCGGATTGGAATGATAAGAGAAAGGCTTGGACCATAGGGTAGAAGTTGAAGATGGTGATGGCGATGACGGAGACAATAACAAACAACCAACCGACTTTTTTCTTGAAGAACACACCTGTTTTCTCGCGTTTGGTCTCTTTGTAGCGCAAGCTTACCGGGAGATCCAGTTTGCTTTTATCTGATGATGGCTGGTTCATACTTCTCATTCCTCCTATAAAAAAAGCTTGAGCTGCGCATTGGCTGGCAAGTGGGAAAGCACTCCTACCAATCCGTTAGCGGCAACTCAAGGCTTTGTTTGTTTTCCTTCGCTTATTTCAGCTGCGCTTCTGCTTGAGATTGTACATTTTCAAGTACGGTTGCCAGCTCTGTGCCGTTCAAATAATCCTGCATTCCCGTTACTAAAATGTCTTCGATCGCGTATGTGTGAAGACCGTAGTTAACGCCTGGAATTTCATCAGTCCATGTCGATAGATCTGTCAGGAGCTGCTGACCGCCGAAGAATTCATCTTCTACTGCATAAGCATCGCCTTCAGCTGCTGCTGAGTAAGTTCCAAGAGCGCCGATGTCTTTTACTAATGTTTGGTAAAGGTCCACATTTGAACCGAATGTTTGAAGCATGAAATCTGCCGCTTCTTCTTTGCCGTCTACGTTCAAGACATACCATGAGCTGCCGCCTAAGTTAGATGCATTGACTGCACCTTCCATATCAAGGCGCGGCATCGGCACGACTGCCCATTTTCCTGATTGGTCTTCAGCTTGCTTGATGCTTGGCGTAATCCAGTTTCCTGTTGGAACACTGGCTACATCGCCGCTGTTGAATGCCCCGACAAACTGGCTCCAGTCAGAAACAATTTTGCCGATATCTGCATCCATCATCTTTTTATATGTTTCAAATGCTTTCGCAAGTGATTCGTTGCCTTCAAGGTTTGGTGTAGAACCGTCTTCATCTACGTACCATGAACCGTTTGTCTGGATCATCATGCGGATTTGGCCCAAATCGTTCGGATCCAATGTCAGCATGTTCTTGCCTGTTGCTTCTTTTACCTTTTTTCCGATTTCAATGTATTCATCCCACGTGATGTCCGTAAGATCTTCTGGTGTATAGCCTGCTTCTTCAAGATAATCTGTGCGGACGTACAATCCAGCTACGCCAGAATCGAATGGCAATCCGTATTGTTCGCCGTCAAAGCTTGTTGTGGCAATTTTATAGTCTGCAAAGTCATCCGAGTTGATCACGTCCGTCAACGGATGGAATGCATCCGGATACGCCTGCAAGAAACTTTGTGCACGGTAATCTTCAATCAGGACGATATTCGGCATCCCTTTTGTCGTACCTGAGCTAAGCCCTGTGTTGAGTTTTTGAATAATATCGTCTTGTGCATTTTCAATGATATTCACTTCAACGTCACCGTCGTAAGCTTCTTTCGCTTTTTCAAGAGCTGCAATATTGAATGCTGGATCCCAAGCCCAAGCAGTAATGCTGTCTGTACCTGAAGAATCTTCTGATCCGCTTCCGCTGTTTGCTTCTTCATCCCCTGAAGAACAAGCTGCCAAAACTGCCAATCCGACGAGCAATACGAGCATAAGATAAAACTTCTTCATTTAATATCCCCCTTTTTGTAAGCGCTTAACTTTGCACCTTTCATACAGTATAACGACATAAAAAAAAAGATTGTTAGCACAATCTTTAGGTGTTTATCCGAAAATTTTTAGATAGTTCAAACTTCACTGAATACTTCTTGGACTATTCTTAGATACTGGTAATTTCATTGGATTTCACGGAAGTATCCAGCTTCTGGACCGGCAATTCCACTTTCACTTTTGTGCCTTCGCCTTTTTCGCTCGATATTTCTACGCCATACTGTTCTCCATAAATCATCTGGATGCGTTCATGGACATTGCGGATGCCAATCCCGCTGAACAAATGGCGTTTCTCTTTAATATCTTCTTTTGTGTGGTCGCCTTTCATTTCCATGCCATCGCCGTTATCGACAATTTCACATAACAGGCTGCCCCGTTTTTGGGAAACCAAAATTTGGACAAAGCCCTCTTTTTTCTCATTGAACGCATGGAAGAACGCATTTTCGATGAAGGGCTGAAGAATCAGTTTTGGCACCTGGCAGTCCAGGCAATCCGGTGAAACGAAGAAATTCACTTTGATTCCGTCGCCGTACCTGGCCTGATTGATGAGCACGTAATTTTTCAGGTCCGCTATTTCCTGCTCGACCGTGATGGTCTGATCCACATTGCTCAAGGCATTTTGCAATAAAGAAATCAAGGCATGGATCATGTCTGTCGCTTTTTCCTTTTTGCCTTGCTGGACCATGAATTTCACCGATGCCAAGGTATTGTATAGAAAATGCGGATTGATCTGATGCTGAAGCGCCATGAGTTCTGCACTGCGCTGCTTTTGCTGTGCTTGCACTACCAAGTCGACATACTCCTGCAATTCGCTGAGCATGGAATTGAACGCATTGGCGATTTTCTTCGCCTCGTAGCCACCGGTTTCTGCGACTGGCCGATTGAAATCGTGTTTCGCCATGGATGAAATCTGCTTGACTAGGCGGCTGATCGAGTTTGTCATTCTCCTTGAAATGATGAACACGATGACGACGGCGAAGAGCACAATCCCGAGGCTGATGAGCAGAATTTCTTTCGTATTGATCAAATTTGCCAGGACGGCACTTTTATCGACCAAATTCACCAAATACAAATCGTAAGTCGGCAAGTACTGCGACATCAGCAAATAATTCGTTTCAAGAAACTCGACTTCTTTTAAATCCAATTCTTCCGTTTCGACTTCTTGAGCCAGCGTCAACAGTTCGGGTTCCAGATCGCCGATCATTTGATCTTTATTGCTCGAAACGATTTTCCCGTCTTGATTGACCAGCAGCACTTCGTTTTCGGTGCTCGTGTAGCCTTCATAGAGCCGCTTCCAATCTTCTTCGCGGATCGGAAAATAAAGCACGCCGTAAATTTCGCCGGTCGACCTTTCCATGAGCGCTTTCGTGGCGACAATCATCGGTTTGTCATTGAACGAAGTCGACGGCATGAATTGGTAAAGCAAGAGATTGGGCTGCTCGATCGACCGTTTGGTGATCGGATGGTTGCGCAGCACTTCCCAAGAAACCGGCCAATTCGAATAATTCATATTGTAGAGCCGCTCATTTTCGCCGAGCACAATCATATTGGTGTCATAGGATTCCACTGTCGGATAAATGCGTTCAATCTGACGGCTGATGGCATGATAGGATTTCGACGTTTCGATGGCGCTCTCGTTTTCTTGCGTCAGCACCCTTTTGATGGTGCCGTTGTTCTGGACTTCGTTTGTTGCACTGACGATGGCAAAGCTATAATCTTCAAAGCGCGTTTCGATCTGCTCCAGCGCTTTTGTATTGGAGATGCTGAAAGTATCCATGAACAAATCGGAAGACATGCGGATCGAACTGAATGTGATGAGGAGCGAAACTGCCACAATGCTGACGACCATGATTAGAAACATCTTGATGAACAGGCTGTTATTTCTTAAGATGCGCGAGGCCTTTTGCTTCATTTTCATGGTCGGCATGGTACTCCTTTCGGTAAGCTCCCGGAGACATCCCCGTAATGCGTTTGAACACTTTGCAATAATAGCTATGATCCGAATAGCCCACCATTCCGCTGATGTTCGAGATGGTCACCGGACTGTTTTCCAGCAATTCCATCGACTTCTTGATCCGGATGCGGTTTAAGTATTCGCTGAAGCCTTCTTTATGGTGCGTACTGAAATAAGAGGACAAATACGACGCATTAAAGTGGAAATGGGCAGCGATTTCCGACAGCCGGAGCGGCTCTGTGTAATGCTGTTCAATATACGAAAGGATCTTGTCCAAATTATTGGCCTGTTCTTCGGAGCCTGCGTGCAGCAGCATGATTTTCCGCACTTCCGCCATAAATCTGTGGAATTCGGCTACCGCCTCTTTTGCATATTCCGCTTCGTTGATGTTCGAGAAATAGCTGTATTTATTTCGTTCGAGCTCTTGGATGTCGTATTTCAAGCTATCCAACAAGACAATAATATTGAAGATGATATTGCCTAAAAACGACTTGAACTCAAAACTGTCGTTGCTGTATCGCCCCGCCAGATACTCAATATGGTTTTCCAAATAATCAAAAGCCGCATTGAACAGATGGTCTTTGAACAATTCGATAAAATGGTTCAAATCAAAATTGGCCTGTTTCGCTCCTTCTATCGGCAATTCGTCGTAAAAGAACAAAGTCTGGTCCGGCAGGTAGAAGAGATACTTTTCGATTTTCTTTAAACTTTCGTCATGGACTTTTTTCAACTCATCAATCGCCTGGAACGGCTCACAGACCAGCCATGACACCGCGCTGCGTTTGGCCGCTTCATCGGCAATGGACTTTTTGATGTCCCCGAACTGATGCGGACTGAAATTAAGCAAAATCTTTGTATCCGCTTCATTGGAAGCTGCTAAAAACACAGCCGTTCCTTCTGGAAGAAGCTGCTCGAGCAGGCCTTTCAATTTATGTTGATCCACATTCTTTGCATGGATTTCGATCAACGCAAACTGGCTATTGGTAAATACGGCAGACAAACTCGCTTTATCCACCGCCGAGTCGTATCCGAGGATGAGGTGCTCCAACATTTCTTCAACAGATCGACTCGGCTCTATCAAAGCGGCTCCATTCTGAAGGCCTGGAATCCGGTCCACGATTTTGTTCAAGCTCTTCAGCAACTCTTCTCCGTTCAACTTCGGCTTCAATATATAATCGGCAACTCCGTTCTGAAACGTGGAACGTACATAATCGAAGTTTTCAAAACTGCTCAAAACAATAAATTCGATATCCGGAAATGCGTTCTTGCCTTCCCGCACTAAATCGATGCCGTCCATGATCGGCATGACGATGTCCGTGATGACGATATGCGGAGAAAACTCTGCCATCATCTGCAGCGCTTCTTTGCCGTTAGATGCTTCCGCTACAATTTGAAATCCCTCTTGCTCCCAATCAATGTAATTGATGATTCCTTGCCTAATGAGCATTTCATCATCGACAATGAGAACTCTGCACACTTCCCCCATGAATTTGCCCCCTTTGCATGCGATTGATTTGAAACTTTTCTCTCGAAGCTGCCATCCCTTGCCCGCTTCGATAATCTACAGACATAGTATCATCTTTTCATGAAATCATGTCATTAAATCGGATTTTCCAGCTCCTTGCTTAAGCAGTAAAAATTGTTGCTCAAGCAGAAAATAGAGGATTGAATTGCTTTTATGGGCCTTCTTCTATTCTAAAGAACAAGGGTTCACCGTTTGCCTTTCGGGTATAGAATGACTACATTGCAGATTTTATGAACCGAGGAGGAACGCATATGCATTATCAATTGAACTTGCGGTTAGCGCAGGAAAAGAAAGATTATTTCTGGCTGTTTCGAAGTGAGGAAGACACAATTACGGTTTTCAATGAAGTGGTAGAAGCTTTCAAAGAATATGAGCCGCCGAACTCTGCTGCTTTCATCGAAGAGAAACGCCGGGAAATTGACGAAACGGGGCGCAGCAGTACCGTCCAGATCGAAGTCGTGAAAGCGGACAAAGAAGCGCTCATCCGTTCCGCTGCGTATAACAAGATGTGGTATGAAGGCAAGCATTTCGAGGATATTTACCGGACATTGACCGATAAGCTTGGCCAGCCGGAAGAAGAGACTTTCGTTTAAAGAGAAACCTTTTCCGAATCCAGCCGTATAATGGATAAAGCTGTTTCAGGAAGGGGTTTTCCATCATGGGACTGGTCCGATTTCTCTTTTTCGAAAAGAAATGTTTGGTTCACACTGCGTTCGGGCACGACATGTATTTCCGTGCCGCCGATCAGCTCCAGATGCACGGCGTATCATTTGATGCCGTACGAAAAATAAATGCAAGTTCCTTAGGGTCGACTGGCAGCGATATTCCTTTTGTCCGTGCTGCCGAAACCAATAATGCGCAATACGATTTCTACGTAAAAAAAGAAGACGAGCATTTGGCGCATCAAGCGCTCCGATGAACAACACAAAAACGCGTGGATCAGGTGATTTCCTGGTCCACGCGTTTTTTATTTTTCTGATGGAGTTAATGTGCATGATGGACAGAAGATTCGCCTTCACTTTTGCACAATAATTCGTTTTCATGCGGATGGCTTCGGTTTTCCATTTGGATGGTCACATGGCCAATTCCTTTATGCGCGAGTTCGTGTTCAATCGTCCGGAGAATTTTCTGGCTGTCCTGCACCGACAGCTCACCGTCGACGACCGCGTGGCAAGACAAAGCATTGTGTCCGCTCGTGATGCACCAGGCATGCAAGTCATGGATGCTTTCCACTCCCTGCACGGCTTCCATCGTCTGGATGATGTCATCGAGGTCGATGTTTTTCGGCGTGCCTTCCATCAAGATATGAACCGCATCTTTTGTCACGCGCCAGCCGCTGATCAACACAAGAACAGCGACGATCACGCTTGCAAGCGGATCCGCCCAGCCCCAACCGAAGAACATGATGAGAAGCGCCGCTGCTACCGCTCCGACTGAACCAAGCAAATCGCCAAGGACGTGGAGGAAAGCGGCACGCACATTCAGATTTTCTTCGGTATCGCCTCCGCGCATCAAGATCCAGGCCACAATGACATTGACGAGCAGCCCGACAAAAGCGATCGCGAGCATGCCGCCAGATGCCACTTCAGGCGGATTCGCAAAGCGGTGGTACGCTTCATAGAAAATATAAAGCGCAATCAGTACGAGTGTGACGCCGTTAAAAACCGCGGCCAGAATTTCAAAGCGTTTATAGCCGTAGGTTTTGCTGTAATCTGCCACTTTCTCGCCCAGCGTAAATGCAAGAATCGCGATGCCCATCGAAATCGAATCGCTCAGCATATGCCCCGCATCCGCAAGCAAGGCCAAACTGTTCGTCAAATACCCCCCAATGGCTTCAACTACCATATAGGTGGTGATGATGATAAAGCTGATGACCAATGCTTTTTTATTTGCTCCGTGCCTATGGTCATGCCCGTGGTCATGGTTATGCGCCAACTGAAAAACCTCCCCGCTGTCGTTTATTTTTCATCTCAATTATGGCTGGCGTGATCGATCGTCATCTTGAGCAGGCTCATGACGTGATCGTCATCCTGCGAGTAGTACAACGTCGTGCCTTCCCGCCGGTATTTCACGAGCCGCAAATTCTTCAGGAAGCGCAGCTGATGCGAGACCGTCGACTGGCGAAGCTGCAAAGTTTCAGCAATGTCATTGACCGCATATTCCCGCTGGGATAACAGATTCAAAATGCGGATCCGCGTCGGGTCGCCGAGTGCTTTAAAAGTCTGGGACGCGACGAATAAAGTCTCCTCGTCCAAATCGCTGTTGTTGTCGAGCGCTAGCGTGTCGTTGGTTTCTTTCATCTTTTCCGCCTCGCTTTCTGTCGGGTGATTCTTCTATATGTATATATTAGTATATACTCATATACGGATTATTTCAAACATCCTTAGTGAGAATAAGCTTTTACCGCGCTTATTTTTTTTATGGATCTTGAAGTTGATTTACTCCCAACTTCTTATGAAATACTCCCGACTTTCGCTTTAATACTCCCAACTTCTATTATGATTCTCTCAACTTTCACCTGAATACTCCCGACTCCCCCAGACAGACAAAAAAGCACCCTTCAAAAGGATGCTGTTGCAGGTTGTCAAGAAACTCGTTGAATTAGAGCTTTTGCTTCTATAAACCGCACTTCGGCGCTATGGACAAGGCTCCCACAATAAGCCGAGAAGACCACTCGTCTTATTGCTACGCCCAGTCCGGAACCGCACCGGTGCTAGAGATATGGAGCAAAACAGCGTAGACTCCTGCGGCTTAGCGAGTCGACCGATACACCGCAGAGAGCACAGCGAACGAGGAGGATTGGGCGTGAGCCCGCTGGAAAGCGTAGCTGTTTTGCGGAATATCAGATTCTTTAATGAAACTTAAGTTAGTTTCTGTCTTTTTCAACACACTGTAAAAGCACCCTTCAAAAGGATGCTTTTGCACGCGAATAAACCCTTATTTGCTTGCGTAAAATTCGTAATAGCCTTTTTTGAAGAAATCGTACCATTCGTCGATTTCTTCTTGCGGCGCCGATTCGAGTGCCGTTAAAACTTCTTTTCCGAACTCCAGATAGGCGGAGCCGTTCGCTGTGATGAGGTTGCCGTCTCGCACAGCCTGCTGTTCAAGGTAGCGGCCTTCGCCTGTGTAATTTTCACCAGCTGCTTCCTGCAGCTCCGGCAAATAATTGCTCGTGTGGCCGTTGCTATTTAAAATGCCGTTCATGCCGAGAAAGACCGTTCCGTCGCAAATCGCCCCAACGATTTTATCTGCATCCAACGCTTTTTGCACTAGCTCAATGACCGGTTTGCTTTCTTCTTTCCGCCACGAATTTCCGCCGATCAAAATCAATCCGGCAAAATCATCTTCCACTTCATCGAGTGCGTAGTCCGGCAATGTCCGGAAGCCGCCGATGGAAGTCACGGGCTCTTTCGTCAGTGATACGGTTTTCACTTCATACTTCTTTTCCCCTTGTTCCGGCTTTTCGTTCAATGCTGCCGCAACGGATGCCGCTTCCCAGTCCGCATATTCTTCAAGCACCACGAATAAAACTTTCTCCACTCTAACCGCTCCCTTTCAAAAATCGATTCCACAAAGCCGAACATACTTTCTAATTCATTCAAATTATACCACTTTCGAAGCGTAATTATACACAATATTCTTTCTTTTATTATTCAAATTCTTGCCACGAAAAATTGATATTCAATTTATATTGGTCAGCTATGCTATGGAAGGTATGATTCTGAAACTGGAAAAGGAGTGTCATAAGATGAACAAATTTTTGAACCCGATCACGGATTGAGTCTCGGCGAAAAAAGGGATGACGATCACCTTGATCTTCTGGGTGGTCTTGATGCTCGGACTCAGCATGGGCCCGCGCATCAACGACTACAAAGTGGCGAATTTCCAATCGCTGCCGGATGATGCGGAATCGATCATCGCCGACAACAAACTGGAGGAATACTTCCCGAATGACCAAGGAACGCCGGGAATTTTAGTCTTCCATAATAGCGAAGGCGAAGTGGATCTCGAAGCCACTACGGAAATCCTTGCGAGCATCACCGAGGCAAATCTTGAAGGAGTCGACTCGATTGTCGACATTAGCCAATTGCCCCCGCCTGTTCTTGAAGGATTCTTCTCTGAAGACAAATCGACGATGATCATCCCGATGACGCTTGAAGCCGGACTCGGCAGTGCGGACTTCGCGGAAATCAACGACGAAGCTTCTGCTATCGGCAGCGACATTGCTGCTGGCTATGACAATACGGAATTCTACATCACCGGACCGGCTGGAATTGCCGGCGATACGGTGAAACTATTTGAAGAAGCGGATTTTGTTTTATTGATCGCGACGGTGTTGATCATTTTGGTCCTGTTGATCGTGATTTACCGTTCGCCGTTACTCGCGTTCATTCCCCTGCTTGCGACCATCATTGTGTACCAGGTCGTGAACCAGACCTTGGCGTTTATGGGATCAGCCGGACTTGAATTGACGAGCCAAACGACGTCGATCATGAGCATTCTCTTGTTTGCGGCAGTCATCGACTATTCGCTATTTGTCTTCTCGCGCTTCCGCGAGGAACTGAATCATTATGAAAGTAAATACGAAGCGATGAAACACGCCATGCGCGCAACAGGTGAACCGGTGTTCTTCGCTGGCGGTACCGTTCTTGCAGCGATGTTGATCTTGTTCTTTGCAGACTTCCGCGATTACGCGAACTTTGCACCGATCTTCGGAACTGCTGTATTCATCATCATGATTGCGTCTATTACATTGATCCCGGCACTCTTCACGCTATTCGGCCGCAAAGCGTTCTGGCCGAAAGTGCCGAAATACGGCCAAGCAAAAGAAGTGAAGCACGGCATCTGGGGGCCGGTCGCAAAATTTGTGGTCAATAAACCCTTGCTTTCCGGCGGACTTGTCGCTGTCTTGATGATCATTTCAGCTTTGAATGTGCTGAACCTGGATTTTGAATTTGATACGGTGAAGTCATTCCCTGAAGACATGCCTTCCCGCGTCGGCTATGAAATTGTTGAACAGAATTTCGATAAAGGCGAAATCGCGCCGTCCACTTTGCTGGTGGAAAGCGATGAACCGATTTCAGAAGAAGCAGCTGCTGCTCTTTCTGAACAATTGACGGCTTACGAAGAAGTTGCGTCGGCCCGTTTGTCCGGCCAAACGGAAGACGGCACTGCTGTGAAATACAGCGTTGCCTTGTCACTCAACCCGTATTCGAGCGAAGCGCTTGATTTCGTTGAGCAATTGCGCGGCGACAGCGACGCCTTGCTTGAAGACGCGGCCATTGACGGCGATACGTATTTCGGCGGCATCACTCCGAAATACGTGGATGAACGTGAAGTAAATAACAGCGACATTTATAAGATTGTCATACTCGAGACTTTACTGATCCTCGTGCTGTTGTTCGCCTTGACCCGTTCGTGGAAAATGCCGATTTACATGATGGCAACGATTCTCTTGTCTTATGTATCGGCACTTGGGCTCGGGATTTTCCTTGTCGATGTGTTGTTCGGCTTTGAAGCGATTAGTACCCGCGTTCCGGTATATGCGTTCATCTTCCTGGTCGCGCTCGGCATCGATTACAACATCATTCTAGTCTCGCGCTTCATGGAAGAACGCAAAATGCACAAAGTCAAAGATGCCCTTGAAATCGCCATTCGGAATACCGGCGGCGTCATTTCTTCTGCCGGCATCATCTTGGCCGCTACATTCGCCGCTTTGACGACGATGCCAATCGCCGATTTGTTCGTTTTCGGCTTCATGGTTTCGATCGGTATTTTGATCGATACGTTCTTAGTGCACGGCATGCTGCTTCCAGCGTTGATATTGTTTTTTGAAAAAGAGGAGTAAACCCTTCATAATAAAAGAGTCCGGCCGGCGTATGCGCCGGACTTTTTACTGACAGGAGGATTCTCAATGAAAATACTGGTCGTTGACGACGACTTATATATCCAGCAATTGGTCGTGATCCACCTTGAAAAAGAAGGCTATATGGTGTTCCGTGCCAACGATGCGGCAGAAGCCTTATTGCTGTTGGAGGAAGTCCAGGTCGATTTGGCGATTGTCGACGTGATGATGCCCGGCATGGACGGCTTTGAATTGACCCGTATTCTGACACAGGACTTGGCAATACCGGTGATTTTATTGACTGCGAAAGGCCAATTGGAAGACAAAGAAAAAGGCTTTTTATCAGGTACCGAAGATTATATGGTGAAACCGTTCGAACCGAAGGAATTGCTGTTCCGGGTAGCGGTCGTGCTGCGGCGTTCTGAACGCGCGGTGCAGGAAAACTTGCAGGCCGGCAATGTGTCGATCAACCGCCGCAATTTCGAAGTGGCGATCGGCCATGAAACCTTGATCTTGCCGCTGAAGGAATTCGAATTGCTGTCGCTTCTCGTGTCGCGCGCCAATCAGGCGACGCCGCGTCCCCTTTTGATGGAATACGTCTGGGGCGAAGACCACGATGGCAACGAAATGACCTTGAATACGCATATCAACCGCATCCGCGACCGGCTGAAACGCTACGGGGCCGATGTTGAAATCCATACGCTTCGCGGCATCGGCTATAAGCTCGAGGCACCGAAATGAAAACTTTATACCGCCAGTTTATCGTTGCAACCTTGTTCATTTTGCTCGTTGCCGTTGTGATCGGCTTTACATTGGCGAACGCCTTCTATTTGACGGTCATGAAAGAACAGGCCACCGAGCAGAATCTTGATATTGCAGAAGAAATTGTCTCCAGCCTGAATATGGCGCCGCATTCCCAAGACAGTTTTAACAGCTACCTGGAGTCGGTGTCGAATCTCGGCTATCAAATAGCCATCGTGGACAGTACTGGGCAAAAGACCTTTTACGGAGACGCTTTTGACAATATCGAATTGCCGGAGGAAGCTGAGCGCGTCTTGACGGATGGCGAAATTTACACGGGCCTCGACAATTTGTCGAGCAGGATTTTCATGATTGCCCATTTCACCAATAAGCTTCATAATACCGTCGGGGTGCCTTTCACTTTTGAAGGTGAAGCGTATGGGCTCTTTATCCGTCCAGATACGAAATTGGTCGGCGCTGATATCCATTCGGTGTTGATCGCTTTCATCTTGGCCATTGCGATCGTCAGCATTGCCGGCATGATTTGGCTCGCCCGGCAATTGACCCGCCCGATTGTCCAATTGACCGAAGCGACCAAACACATCGCGCAGGAAAACTACAATTACCCGCTGGATATCCAGCGAAACGATGAAATCGGCCAATTGTCGGAGAGCTTTAACTTGATGCAGACCCAATTGAAGCATAACGATCTCGCGCGCAAATCCTTTATCAGCAATGTGTCGCACGATTTCCAGTCGCCGCTCATGAATATCCAGGGCTATGCGGATCTGCTGGCGTCGCCGAACCTGCCTGAAAGCGACCGGCTCGCCTACACGGCCATCATCGACCAGGAAGCAAAGCGACTATCGAGTTTGACGCGGCAATTGCTGCTGCTCACTTCCCTGGACCAAGGCGCGTATCCGATGAAACGAAAAGCGTTCCCGCTCGATGAACAATTGAAGCGCGTCATCCAGAAATACCGCTGGCGCCTGGAAGAAGAAGACATCGACATTTCCTATAAGCTCGCTCCCCTTTCGTTCTTTGGGGATGCGGAACTGCTCGAAAACGTCTGGGAGAATTTATTGACCAATGCCATTAAGTACAATAAACCCGGAGGCAGCATTGAAATTACCCTGCAATCATTCGAGCATGAAGTGGTTGTGGAGTTTAAAGACAGCGGCATCGGAATCAGCGAACCGGCAATCGGCCAGCTGTTCGACCGCTTTTACCGGGTCGATGCCGCCCGCAAAAAAGACGGCACGGGACTTGGCCTGTCCATTGTCCAACAGATTGTCGCTTTGCATCATGGAATGGTTGACGTTAGCAGTGAAGTCGGTGTCGGCAGCACGTTCACGATCCGCTTCGCGTTAGATGAAATTTGATAGGAGGAATTTAAGATGGAAAAAGTTTGGAGTTTACGATTAATTCAATTTGCAGCAGTCTTCGGGCTATTCGGTACGTTTTTAGGTTCGATGATGGCTGGGGAAATGGACTATTCCCTTCGTCCGATCCACGCCCATATTCTACTCGTCGGCTGGCTATCGGTTTTTGCGTGGGGCATTTTCTACCGCGTCTACACAGTGCGCTTTAAAAAGCTTGTCACCATCCACAGCATCTTCGCTATGGCCGGTGCATTCATGCTGACAAGCGGCATGTGGCTGTATAATTTAAACCCGTTCAACTGGAATGAAACCTTTGTCATGATTTACTTTATCGTCGGCGGCAGCTTGCTGCTGATCGCGTTCTTCCTATTCTTGGTCGTAACGTTCGTGACAGAAAAAGAATAAAATGCGTCGTCCCCTCAGATTTCTCTTTCTGAGGGGATTTTTTTGAGCAAAGAAATCAAAAATTCATTACAATAAAGAATAAGAAGTGAAAAAGCTTTTCTAAATGACAAAATTCCATTAACCCGGGGGTGTTGGATTTGTATAAATTACCGAAATCACATTTTTGGCATGGACGCATCGACAGCAAAACTGACCGCCACAGTTTTTATTTTCACCAGGCCGTCGAATTTCTTGGCACGGATGAAGTGCCGGCAGAAGGCTCGCCTTTTGCCATTCTCGGCTTTGAATGCGACGAAGGCGTTCGGCGCCTCGGCGGGAAACCCGGGGCTGCAGAAGCTTCGAACGAAATCCGCCGCCACCTTGCGGATCTTCCTTACCACCTCGGCGACCGCCAGACAATCGATGTCGGTGCCGTGATGTGCAAAGGCCATGCGATGGAAAAGGCGCAACGCGAACTCGGCGAACATGTTGAACGCCTGCTGCAATCAACGATTCCGATCATTTTAGGAGGCGGACACGAAACGGCATACGGCCATTACCAAGGCGTTCGCCGATTTGTTGGACCTGATGCCAAAATCGGCATCATCACCATCGATGCGCATTTCGATTTGCGCGAGGCGGAACCGCCGACTGCAAGCTCGATGTTCCGCCAAATTCTTGAAACTGATGAAAACAGCAGCTTGCTTGCACTCGGTATCCAGCCGCTCGCAAATACCCGCGCCATGTTCAATAAAGCAGAAGCGTTGGGCGCCCGCTTTGTCTTGGCTGAAGAGTTTGCGATGGGCAATATCCAGCAAGCCCAATCCGTTATTGATGCGTTCTGCCATGAACACGACGCAGTTTTCTTAAGCTTGTCAATGAATGCCTTGTCTTCCTTGTACGCACCTGGTGTCATGGCTCCGTCGCCTTTCGGGTTGGAGCCGGCAATCGTGCGGCAATTGCTTTGGCATATCGTCGCGAATGAAAAAATTATCAGTTTCGATTTATGCGAAGTCAATCCGGAACTCGATGAACACGGCAAGACTGCGAAACTCGCTGCTTACTTACTGGCTGAAATGCTGGCGGCGTTTCATTGATGTAACTTGCTTTGAGAAGCGATACATAAGACATGGAGAGGATCGATCCTCTTCATGCCTTTTTTTGTTTGAGGGCGTTTTGAGTGACGGCGGAGTGTGGCTTGTTTGCGGGATTTTAGACTTTGTTTGCGGAATAACTGCTTT
This sequence comes from Planococcus alkaliphilus, assembly GCF_057031095.1. Lineage (NCBI taxonomy): Bacteria > Bacillati > Bacillota > Bacilli > Caryophanales > Caryophanaceae > Planococcus > Planococcus alkaliphilus. The sequence continues at coordinate 684,841 of NZ_CM168060.1, read as the reverse complement.
TGTTTGCGTAATACGCATGGTTATTTGCGCAATATTGAAGTTTGTTTGCAGAATCCGCCAGTTTGTTTGCAAAAACCCGATCAAGAGCGTAAAAGCGGATATTTTTCGCCGCGCGAAAAATGTCCCATCCCTTAAGGAAGCCGTCACCTTGGTGACGGCTTTTTCAAATTAGTCTTTTGGGCGAGTTGCTCGCAAACTTTCTTGAGTTTCCCTCAAAAGTGGATGAGTTGCTCTATAACTACGATGAGTTCCCCCTAACTTTGCGAAGTCACCCCCCTACTCCTCGAAATCATCCCACTCACAAAAAACCCCTCACGCATCAATTGCGCAAGGGGTCTCTCCACTTATATGGCCACTTTCTCAGCAAACTGGCTATTGTACAAATCAGCATAGAAGCCGGCTTGTTCGAGCAATTCGGTATGTGTTCCTTGTTCGATCACATTCCCTTTGTCCATGACCAAGATCAGATCGGCGTCTTTGATGGTCGATAGGCGGTGGGCGATAACGAAACTCGTGCGCCCTTCCATCAAGCGGTTCATCGCTTTTTGGATAAAGATTTCGGTCCGCGTATCGACGCTTGATGTCGCTTCATCCAAAATCATGATCGGCGGATCGGCGAGAATCGCTCTCGCAATCGTCAATAATTGCTTTTGGCCTTGCGAAATATTCGATGCTTCTTCATTCAATACCGTATCGTAGCCATCCGGTAAGGTGCGGATGAAATGATCGGCGTGCGCAGCATCCGCTGCAGCGACGATTTCTTCTTCGGTTGCGCCGTTTTTGCCGTAAGCGATATTGTCGCGGATCGTGCCGTTGAAGAGCCACGTATCCTGCAGCACCATGCCGAAGTTTTGCCGCAGTTCATTGCGCGACATGTCCCGTGTATCGAGGCCGTCGATTTCAATCTTGCCGTCGTTCAATTCATAGAAACGCATCAGCAAATTGATCAAGGTCGTCTTGCCGGCACCCGTCGGACCAACGATGGCGACCGTCTGTCCGGGTGCAACATGGATGTTCAAGTTCTCGATCAGCAGCTCTTCGCCGTAGCCGAAGTCGACGTTTTCGAAAACGACTTCGCCTTTTGCACGGTCCAAGTGCAGCGCTGTACTTTCTTTCTGTTCTTCTTGTTCATCCAACAGTTCGAAGACGCGTTCTGCTGCGGCAACAGTCGATTGGATGATGTTCGCGATATTCGCCGTCTGCATGATCGGCTGTGTGAACTGTTTCGAGTACGTAATGAAAGCCTGGATATCCCCGATTGAAATCGCACGCTGCGTGACGAGAATCCCGCCGACTACACTGATGACGACGTAGCTGAAGTTCCCGATCAAAGTCATCAACGGCTGGATGATCCCGGAGATAAACTGGGCTTTGCGCCCCGCTTCATACAATTCTTCATTGACCTCATCAAATTGTTCCACCGCTTTTTTCTCATGGCCGAACGCTTTCACTACGGAATGACCGGTGTACATTTCTTCGATGTGGCCGTTCAATTCACCAAGCGATTTTTGCTGGTTCGCGAATTGCTTTTGCGACCGTTTCAAAATCGGCTGGATGACGAATAGCGATAATGGCAGCGAGACGAATGCGATCAAGGTCAGCCATGGACTGATCGTCAGCATCATGATGATGATCCCGACCAGCGTCACAACGGAAGTGATGAATTGCGTCAAACTTTGCTGCAAGGTGCTGCCGATCGTATCGATGTCATTCGTCATGCGGCTGAGGATTTCCCCGTTCGGCCGGCTGTCGAAATAATTGAGCGGCAGCTTTTCCAATTTTTTATTCACATCTTGCCGGAGGTCATACACCGTATCTTGCGCGACCGTCGACATGATGTATTGCTGGATGTAGTTGAACAAACTGCTGAATACATAGAGCCCAGCGAGCAGCAACAAAATCTGGCCGATGGTGCCGAAATCGATGCCGGTGCCGGATCCCGTCAGCTTATTGTATGCCCCTTCAAACAATTCCGTGATGGCCATCCCCATGATTTTCGGGCCGACGATCATGAAGACCGTCGATAGGATCGCCGCAATAAATACGGCGATGAGCCGTTTTTGGCGCGGTTTTAAATAGCGCAATAAACGCTTGAACGTCGCTTTGAAGTTCTTCGGTTTTTCTCCAGGCATCGACATGCCGGGAGGTCCGCCCGGATGTCCGCCGCCGGGGCGCCCGCCTTGAGGCCGTTTTCCATTACTCATGCGATTTCCTCCTCTGACAGCTGGGAATACGCGATTTCTCGGTAGACTTCGTTGTTCTTCATTAATTCTTCGTGAGTGCCCATGCCGACCATGCGTCCTTTTTCAAGAACGATGATGCGGTCAGCATCGACTACTGTACTGACGCGCTGTGCGACTAATAGCACCGTTGCGTCTTTCGTTTCGTCTTTCAAAGCCGCGCGCAGCTTCGCGTCTGTCTTGAAATCAAGCGCAGAGAAGCTGTCGTCGAAAATATAAATATCCGGTTTCCGGACAAGTGCGCGCGCGATGGCAAGCCGCTGTTTCTGGCCGCCCGATAAGTTCGAGCCGCCTTGCTCGAGTTCCGTAGCGTAGCCTTCTTTCAATCCGCTGATGAATTCGGTCGCTTGCGCAATTGAAGCCGCATGATCGAGTTCCGCCTGTGTCGCGTCTTTCTTGCCAAAGCGGATATTGTCAGCAATCGAGCCGGTGAACAGAACCGCTTTCTGCGGCACGAAGCCCAGTTTTGAACGCACTTCATCTTGCGTCGCTTGGCGAATGTCGACGCCATTGACGCGGATTGTTCCATCTGTAATATCGTAGAAACGGGGGATCAAGTTGATCAGCGTCGATTTCCCGGAACCGGTTCCGCCAATGATTGCGGTGATTTCACCCGGCTTCGCTTTAAAGCTAATATCGCTGAGTGCCGGCTCTTCTGCACCCGGGTAGCTGAATGTGACGTTATCGAATTCCAGCGTGCCGCGTTCGCGGTCTGCTTTTTCGTCGCCCAGATCCTGGAACGCCGGTTTCATGTCCAATACTTCGTTGATCCGCTTCGCTGAGACAGCTGCTCGCGGCACCATCATGAACATCATCGATGCCATGACGAGTGCGAACATGATCATCATGACGTACTGGATATACGCCATCAAATCACCGATCTGCATGCCGCCATTATCGATGCGGATGCCGCCGAACCAGATGACACCGACAACGGTCAAGTTCATGACGAGCATCATGATCGGCATCATGAATGCCATGATTTTATTGATCCGGATCGATACATCGGTCAATTCGCGGTTCGCTTTTTGAAGCCGTACTTTTTCTTCCGTTTCCCGGTTGAACGCGCGCACCACACGGATGCCCGTCAAGTTCTCGCGGAGCACCAGGTTCAAACGGTCCAAGCGTTTCTGGACTTCCTGGAAAAGCGGCACCCCTTTTTTCAAAATGAGCAGAATTGCGCCGACCAATACCGGCATTGCGGCGACGATGACCAGCGACAATTTCGCGTCTTTTGAAATCGCCATGATCAATCCGCCTGTCAGCATGATCGGTGCACTGATGACCATCCGCAAGAGCATGATGACCACTTGCTGGATTTGCGTGATGTCGTTCGTCGTCCGCGTAATAAGCGATGCCGTTCCGACTTCGTCAAATTCCTGCAAAGAGAATTTTTCTACATGATTGAATACTTTGCGGCGCAAATCGCGCCCCATGCCCATTGCTGCTTTGGATGAATAAAAACTGGCGGTTATCGCTGTTACAGCTCCAAGAGCCGAGATAAGCAGCATCCATGCGCCGATTTCCCAAATATAAGGAATATTTCCTTTGACTACCCCGTTGTCGATGATATCAGCCATCAAGGTCGGCAAGAACAAATCCGCCATCGACTGCCCGAATATCAACACCACAACGGCTGCGACAAGCCATTTATAAGGTGCTAAGTTCTTTAATATTTTCAGCATTTATGCCGCTCCTCTTGTTGTTTATTCGTTAATTTTTCATTGATGTGCTGGTGGGCTTCCAGCAATTTTTCGTATTGCTCCTCTGACAGCGACTCTGTGATTTCCTGAAACACTTGATGGACGCCGCCTTCATGCTGATGAATTTTCTCGATTAATTCGGCGCCAAGCGGACTTAGCGACAACAGCGTTTCCCGCCGGTTGCCTTCCACTTGTTCCCGGTTGATCAAGCCATCCCGTACCAATCCGTCAACCGCTTGGCTCAAGGTGCTTTTTGGAAGCATGGTCTTCTTCCCGATCTTTTTCTGGGTCATTTCGGTCGTTCGCGCGAGCGTCATCAATATTGTGTACTGCGGCATCGACAAGCCGTGGTCCGCTGCCGTCTTTTGGACAAAGCGAAGCATGTTCCGGTGAATGCCCGAAAATGAGCGCAATAGCTGCGCCGATTTTAAAAATTTCTCATCTTGCTGAATCATTTCGCCGCCTCTTTCTCTTCGAAATTAAACTGTTCATTTTGGAACTGTTCGTTTTGGTTCATTTAATATACTGCTAAATTTGTGGGTAGTCAATTGATTGAGCTTGAGGTGAGTTGCTCGCAAACTTGATTGAGTTGCTCGAAAAAGTTCTTGAGTTTCCCTTAAATTTGTTTAAGTTGCTCGCAATTGCTTTTGAGTTATCCTTAAATTTGCATGGGTTCCCCTCAAAGCTCTTTTTCTTTATCGCATTCCGCAGAGCGGGATGCTTGGCAGCCGTCTTTTGACTTTGATCTTCTGAACTGATGAATTCACCCAACTTGCTGACGAAATCACCCCGAAGCACTTCGAAATCACCTCCACCCCCTGCGAAATCAACCCATTCCCTTCCGAAATCAACTTCCACCCATAAAAAAAGGTTCTCCGTCAAATGTTGGGGTGAGGTGAAATCTTCCTCACTCTAACCAACGTGAACTCCCATATTCTTATACTTGTGTGTCAGTAGTATTTTGGCGCGGGCGCGTTCGAAATTCTGAAAGCCGAACGCGTTCCGCTTAATCACTTTTGTCAGGTTATTGATGCCTTCCAAGAAACCATTGGAATACTTGAACGAGAAGCTGTTCAAGATTTCCGTCTGCCAGTTTCGGAAGGTGCCCATGGCTTTCTGGAACTCGGGAATGCCCGCTTGTTCCACCAGCCGATAAAATTCCAGCAACGCTTCTTTGGTCTTGAGGATTTCCTCGGGATCTCTTTTTTTGCTTGCCTGAAACCACGTGCAATACGCTTCCTTCAGTTCGTATGCTCGTTTGAGCTCCTCATCCATTTCAAGATACCGCTTCAAGTACCAACGGTCCTTTTCGGTTAACTTCTCACTGTTTTTGTAAAAGACGTAGCGCATCCGTTTGCCTTTTTTGCGGTCATAGTCGTTCCAACTTTTCTGCACGCGTCTGCGGACCGCGTCCAGCGCCCAGTAAATGTACCGGCAGAAGTGGAAGCGATCGGCGATGATCACCGGTTTGCCGAGTGCTTTTTTGACCGCGGCTTTAAAGGAATGGCTCATGTCCATGACGACGATTTCCACCGCAGCTCCGTGCTGTTGGAGATACTGTTTGATCGTCTCTTTTTTCCGGTTGGGCAGGATATCGATCGGTTCTCTCGTTTCGCCATCGGCGATAATCAGTTGGTACTTTCCTTCACGGGTGTCGCCTTTGTATTCGTCGATGGCGATCACACGCGGTAATTTTGCGGTTTCAGTAACTTCCTGGAGCGCCACCAGATCGAAACGCCGAACGATGGTCGAAGCGGAAGCGCCGTATTGTCCGGCCACTTCCTTGAACGTTTTCGCCTTGACGCTGCGCACATGAACCGCTTGGTTCCACTCTTTTGAGAACCGTTGATAGCGGCCGATGAATGAATTCTGTTCGGCGAATTTCTTGCCGCACGCCCCGCATACGTAGCGTCTCTTCTTATAGAAAAGGTAAGTCTGGCGTTCAAACCATTTCAGGTGTTTGATCTTTTGGATCCGGTAATCGTGGACACGCCGGGTCTTCTCCTGGCAACGCGGGCAACGGTGTGCCTTCACTTCCAACTCCACATGCAGGGCCACCCGGTCCTCCACCTGTTCCATCTTCATGATTTTCACATCTTCTAATCCGGGAAATTTCATGGTAAAATTCAAGTGCACGCATCTCCTCTTCTTTACTTGTTATTCGACATTTCAAGTATAAAAGAGTTTGGAGATTGCGTGTCTTTTTTTGGGCCGAATTGTTTCAACACCCCAACAATTAGTGTAGAACCTAAAAAAAAGGAATCGCCGCGTGGCAGTTCCTTCATTTATTTGCTTAACGGCTCGTCGCCATCAATTTATAGACTTCTGCAGCCATTGCTGCGACGTAATCGCTGCCGCCGTTGTCTTCGACGTTTTCAACCATCATCGCTAAGATGAATTTCGGATCTTTCGTGTTGAAAGAAACGAAGAATCCATTTTCTTTGCCGCGTGCTTCGCCGGCCGCTTTCAATTCGGCGGTGCCGGTTTTGCCGGCAAGCGGGATGTTGTCGAGATTCGCTGACTGTGCATAGCCATCGACTACGACATTGCGCATCGCTGTGCGAAGCGTTGCCGCCGTCTCTGGACTCATCAAATCTTTTTTCCAAACTTGCGCATCTTCTTCATCGAAGAGGAGCGTCGGCTTCAACATGGTGCCGTCCGTCACGAACGGTTCATACATCATTGCGAGATGCAGAATGTTTGCGAGCATCTGGCCTTGCCCGAACGAAGTATCCGCTAGCTGGCCTTCTGAACCGATGCTGCCGTCATTGGAAATTTGCGAAGGCGTCAATTCCATCGCTTCCAATGGCACGGTTTCCCCGAAGCCGAATTTCTTCAAGCCTTCAGTAAACGTTTCACGCCCCATTTTAAGGGCTTGCTGCGCGTAGTAAATATTGTCCGAGTAAACCAAGGATTTATTCAAATCAATCGGGTTTGGCACTTCCGGGTGAAGGCGCGAAACCCGGTAAGAACCCCATGACTCTTCTTTTTGCCACGTTTGGCCGTTGATCGTCAAGCCTTCTTCCGGCTTCAACGTTCCCGCTTCCATGCCAATCGCCGCGGTGATCGGCTTCATCGTCGAACCCGGTGCATAGCTTTGGGCAAAGCGGTTGAAGAGCGGGTTTTTCACATCCTCTTCTAATGCTTTATAGCGGGCGCCGCTTATGCCGGTGACAAATTCGTTCGGGTCATAGGCGGGCGAACTGACAAGTGCCAGCACTTCTCCCGTTTTTGGATCGACTGAAGCGGCTGAGCCCGTTTCGCCCTTCATGGAATCGTAGGCCGCTTTTTGAAGCGAAGCGTTAATCGTCAGCTTCACCGTCTCGCCTTCTACCGGTTCCTGTTCCGCAATAATGACCGGCTCTGCGTTTTCCTGCGGTTTCTTGATGTAAATCTGCATGCCGTCCGTTCCGCGCAGGCGGTCTTCAAGCAAACTTTCCAAGCCGCGGCGGCCGATCTGATCAGTTTCGGTATAGCCTTTGTCTTTCAGCTCTTCTAACTGCTCCGCTGAAATGGCGCCGGTATAGCCGGTAAGATGCGCCATTGCCGGACCGTATGGATATTCGCGCATTTCAATCGTGCGCGCCCCTATTCCCGGAATCGCGACCAATTTATCGATCAAAGCGCCATTCGTTGCGGCGGTCTTGCCGATTGGCACGAATAATTCAGGTTTGACCCATGACTGGTTCAATTCCGCATCAATTGCTTCGACGGTTGTTCCGAGCAGTTTAGCGATTTCCGTTTTCTTCGACGGGTCCGTCAATTTCTCCGGCACGATGCCGATGCTGTAGCCAGTGCCGTTTTTCGCCAGCACTAAGCCGTCGCGGTCCACAATTTCACCGCGGTATGCCGGAATCCGGGTAAAGCCGATTTCATCATCGCGTTCGAGTTCCGGGAAAATGAACGACTGGTCCCATTCCACGAACCACCCCTCTTCGTCGCCCCGTGTTTCATTTAACAGCGTGATCGTTTTATCAAATTCTACCGGACCCGCCATCGTTTCCATTTTCACATGGATCGGGAATTCCGCTGGTTTTTCAGGATCCCACTCGGCATCTTCTGCCGGTTTTTCGTAGGTGACTTCCATCTTATCTATGCCAAGGTCCTCTTGGAGCTTTTCTTGCCGGCCGACAAATTCTTCCGCTGGAAAAGCTTCTTTCGTTCCGGCATTTAAATAGTCGTTATACATATCGGCGAATTCGCCTTTATTCCAATGGCTTATGTATTCGGCCAATCGCTCTTCCGGCGTCGTTTTTTCCTGGCAGCCCGCAAGCACGGCTATGAGGAATAAAACCAAGAAGCCGAACAAGATTTTCTTCATATTGAACCTCCTAACAAATTCTTTTCTTTATATTACCAATATTTCTATAAGAAGAAAACAAAACCCGACAGCCTTTGGAAAAGGATGTCGGGCAAGTATCATTTCGCTAATTTATAGACACGTGCTTCGTAAGGGAGCAATTGCTGCGGTTCAATATGAGAATAGTTCGCAAGCAGCAAGTTTGCGTCTTCCGGCTCATCCCATAGGCAAGCATGCTGGCCGAGGTTTGAAACGACAAGCACTTTATCGTTCTCATCTTCCCGAAGATACGCATAAACCGATTCATGGCCGAGCTCGACAAGCTCGTAGCTGCCGTATACCAGCACGTCCATATGCTTGCGCATCCAGATCATCTGTTTATAGAACGAAAGGATGGAGCGCGGATCTTGCTGCTGCGCTTCCACGTTCAGCCAATCGTAGTTCGGATTGACGCCGATCCACGGAAGAGCGGTCGAGAATCCGGCATGGCCGCTTGCATTCCATTGCATCGGTGTGCGTGAATGGTCACGGCTTGTCGCTTTGATCAAGGTCATGACGGAATCATGGTCCATGCCGTTTGCGCGGTTATAGAAATAAAGATTATGGGTCTTCACATCGTTATAATGTTCGATTTCATTGAACGGCGCATTGGTCATGCCGATTTCCTGGCCTTGGTAGATGAACGGCGTCCCTTGCATGAAGAAATACATGCACGCGAGAGCCGTCGCACTTTCGCGCCAGTAGTCCTTGTCATTGCCCCAAGTCGAGACGATGCGCGGGCGGTCGTGGTTTTCAATGAACAGCGCATTCCAGCCGATGCCTTCTACGCCTTTTTGCCAGCGTGTCAGCACTTCTTTCACGCCGCGCACATTGATGCCATTTTCAAGTTCGGTGTTCCAAAGGCCCATATCTTCAAACTGGAAGACCATATTGAATTTGCCGTCTTCCTCGCTGACCCATTCTTCGATATCCTTCGCTTGTACGCCATTCGCTTCCCCGACGGTCATGATGTCGTATTTTGCAAAAGTCTCATCGCGGAGTTCCGCAAGCAGCGGCTGGATGCCGTTGACATTCATCATCTTTTCCCAAGCCGGCACATATTCTTTGCCTTCTGCATTCGGCATATTGGTGAAGTCTTTTTTGATGTGGCTGATGGCATCTACACGATACCCGTCAACACCTTTATCGAGCCACCAATTGACCATATCGAATAATGCTCTTCGGACTTCCGGGTTTTCCCAGTTTAAATCCGGCTGCTTCTTCGAGAAAAGGTGCAAATAATATTGCCCTGTCCCTTCATCAAATTCCCAGGCCGGACCGCCGAAAATGCTTTCCCAGTTTGTCGGTTCGTCGCGCCAGATGTACCAGTCGCGTTTCGGATTGTCTTTCGACGACCGCGATTCGGTAAACCAAGGATGCTCATCGCTCGTATGGTTGATGACCAAATCGATGATCAGCTTCATGCCGCGCGCATGCACTTCTTCAAGCAAGCGGTCGAAATCTTCCATCGTCCCGAATTCTTCCAAAACGTCCTGGTAGTCGCTGATGTCGTAGCCGTTATCGTCGTTCGGCGATTTGTACATCGGACAAATCCAGATCACATCGATGCCCAAGTCTTTCAAATAATCCAATTTGCTTGTGATGCCATTCAAATCTCCGATGCCATCGCCGTTTGAGTCCATAAAACTCCGCGGATATACTTGGTATGCGACTGCTTCTTTCCACCATTTCTTATTCATAACTAAATCCCTTTCAAAGACTTTGACACGATCCGCGTTCAATCAACCGCGACGAGACGACGACTTGTTTCGCAGGTGCTGTCTTGTCCATTATTTTTTCTATGGCTAAATTCGCCGCTTCGAGCCCCAAGTCGTAAATGGAAATGTCGACGGAACTCAGCGGCGGCTTTAAATGTTCCGATAATGTATGATTATTGAACCCAATAATCGATATATCGCCAGGCACATTGATTTCAAGGTCCTCCAAATAGCCGATCACTTCGTATGCCACCAAATCATCGTGCGTGACGATTGCTGTCGGCGGCTCCGGAAGCTTCATTAACTGGAGAATCGCTTTTGGTCCGTGGCCTTGCATCATTTCCTGTGTGACGATGTACTGAGAGTCAAAATCCAATGAATGTGCGGCTAGTGCTTGTTGGTAGCCTTCCAAACGGTCGATGGAAACGACAAAATCGTTTTCGCCAGCGACAAAAGCGATCCGCTTATGCCCGAGCCCGATAAAATACTCGACCACATCGCGGGCATTTCTGACATTGTCGTTATCGACGTATGAAATCTGATGCGCATTTTTATAAGGGCGGCCGACCATCGAAAACGGCAAGCCGCTATCGTTCAAATACTCCATGACTTTGTCGCCGATGCGCGAGTAAAGCAAGATGATGCCATCCACTTTTTTCCCTTGCGCCATCGCTTTCACTTCTTCCAGAACTTCCTGTTCGGTTGCGCCTGTCGACAAATAAAGGCCGAATTGGCTATTGTGCGCGCTGACCGAAATTCCCCGGAGAACTTCCGGAAAAAAAGGATTCTGAAAAGCCAGTGTAGCAGAGTTCGCCATAATAACGCCAAGGGTTTGACTCCGTTGGGCCACTAAATTTCGGGCTTGGAAATTCGGAAAATATCCGAGCTCTTCCATCGCTTCCCTTACTTTCTTTTTCGTTTTTTCGCTGATGCGCGGATTGTCCGCAATGACCCGTGAAACCGTGGCCGGAGACACCACCGCGCGCTTTGCTACATCCTTAATCGTAATCGCCATGACCGCACCTCCTTATTTCACCGCTCCATCTGATACCCCTTTGATGATCGACCGCTGAGCGAAGAAATAGAAGATGATGACAGGCACGATTGCCAAGGTCAAACCAGCCATTGCCAAATGCCATTGCTTCGTATATTCGCCGAAGAAGAAGAACATCTTAAGCGGAATCGTCTCGCTGCCTGGCGTATTGATGACCAGAGACGGCAAGAGGTAATCGTTCCAAATCCAGATGATGTTGAGGATTGCGACCGTTACTGTGATTGGCTTTAAGATCGGGAAGATGATAAACCAGAACACCTGGAAGCGGTTCGCTCCGTCAATCGTCGCTGCTTCATCCAATGATTTCGGGATATTGTTCAATGCGCCATGATAAAGGAAGATCGAAAGACTTGCCCCAAAACCGATATACATGAAAATCAATCCGCCCTGGTTCAGCATTTCAAATCGTCCGAATACCGTCACAAGTGGAATCATCACCGATTGGAACGGAATCAGCATCGCTGCTACAAAGGTGAAGAAAAGAATGGTGCTGATTTTGCTTTTCACGCGGGACAGTGCATATGCCGCCATTGCTGAAAAGATGATGATCAAGACCACACTCGAAATCGTGATAAGCAAGGAGTTGAATAAAGTCCGAAGAAAATCGAGTTCCTGGAACGCCTCTATGTAATTGTCCAGATTCCACGATTCAGGCAAACTGATCGTATTGGTGAAAATTTCCCGTTTCGATTTGAACGAGTTGACGATCATCAAGTAAAATGGCGCCAGCCAAATCAAAGCGAGGAAAATCCCGAGGATCTCTAATTTGTAATTTCTTTTTTTGCGCATTACATTTCGACCTCCTTGCGTTTATTGAAATAAACTTGCAGGAGAGCGATAATCGCGACGATGATGAAGAACACGACCGCTTTCGCTTGCGCAAAAGCAAAATCATTTTGTGTAAACGCCGTTTTGAAGATTTCCATTGCGACCATTTCCGTCGAGTTGAACGGTCCGCCGCCAGTCAGCGACAAGTTTTGGTCGTATAGCTTGAACGCATTTGATAAGGTCAGGAACATACTGACTGTGAAACCCGGTGCAACAAGCGGGAACACGATATAGCGGAAACGCTGGACTGTCGAAGCCCCGTCGATTTCTGACGCCTCAAGCAATTCTTTCGGCATGCCTTCCAAGTAAGCGATGTAGATGACCATAATGTAGCCGGCCATTTGCCAGCTCATCAAAATGACCAGTCCCCAAAATCCGGTTTCGGTTGTTGAAAGCCAGCCTTGCAGGCTTTCCATGCCGATCATTTCACCGACGCTCGCAAATACTTTAATGAAGATAAACTGCCAGATGAATCCGAGGATCAAGCCGCCGATCAAGTTCGGCATGAAGAAAATCGTCCGCAGCAATTTGCTGGTCTTTAAGTAAGAAGTGACAAGCAACGCAAGCGACAAGCCGATGACGTTGATCAAAATGACGGAGACAATCGAGAATTTCGTAGTAAACCAGAGCGCGTCCATGAAACGCTCGTCTTTGAACAAATCGATGTAATTCTGAAGTCCGACAAAATCACCTGTGACAATGCCGTTCCAAGAAGTGAATGAATAATAGACGCCCAATAGCATCGGCACGACAACCACTAAGAATAGAGCAATCAACACCGGAGCCAGGAACAGCCAGTAGGAAATATCTTTTGTGCGCATTTTGGTCAGCACATCCTTTCATTGGAGAAAACCGGTAAAGAGAAAGCAAAGCAGCACGCAGGCTGCTTTGCTCGGTTGGCCAGTTGGGCAGAAGCGCCAACTGAGTTATTTGCTGCGTTCAGTTTCCCAAGCTTCTTTAGCAGAATCCACGACTTCTTCCCAGTCCGCTTCATCGCTCAAGTATTTCTGGATATTGGCGCCAAGAACATCTTCGCCCCATCCAGTTGGATAGCCCATGAATACCCAGCCGATCGTGTTGCCGGATTCAGCTGCTTCATAGATTGCCTTGGACATTGGATCTGTGATTTTTGTTGTATCGTAGCCTTCGTAAGCCGGGATGAATTTAAAGTCTTCGAGTACCGCTTTTTTCCCTGCATCTGAAGTATACAGCCAGTTCAAGAAATCTTTAGATGCCTCCACCACTTCGTCGTCCTGGTTCGAGTTGACGCCCCAATACATCGGAACGCCGACCGGAAGTCCGCCTTCGTCGTAGCCTTCAACCGGAATCGGCATCATGCCGACGCCGCTGTCTGCAAGTTCCTGGTCGATGCCGGCAATTGAACCGTAAACCCAGTTTCCTTGCTGAATGATCGCCACACGCTCAAGTGAGAACAATTCCTCCACTTGCTGCGAGTAATCCAAGCTCACTGTCGGCTGTGCCGAATAGTCGTTTTGAAGATCTAGAATCTTTTTGAATGCATCGCCGTATTCAAATTCCACTTTTGGTGCATCGAATGCATCGAGTACATTGTGGTCGAATTCAGGTGCGATGAATGTATTGGACAAGTGAAGCCCCGTTACCCAAGCTTCTTTCCCTGGCAATGCGAATACTGCATCAAGCCCAAGCTCGTCTTTTTTCGAGTCAAGCGTCTTCACAGCTTCCTCCAAGCTTGCAAAATCCGTGATCGAAGCTGGATCGATTTCCGCTTCTTCAAACAAACGCGTATTGTAGATGAAACCGTAGCCTTCCTGGTTATAAGGCAATCCAAGAACTTCAGACTCGACCGTCACACCATCAAGCGTTCCATCAAGCGCCGCGCCTGCTGCATCCGTATCTGTCAAATCCGCTAAATTGTCTTTCCAGTCCGCAACGTCCTGCGGTCCGCCGATATTAAAGATTGCCGGTTCGTTGCCTGAAGCGAAGCGCGAACGAAGTGCTGCGCCGTAATCTTCTCCGCCGCCGACGGTTGTGATATCGATGTTAACGTCGGGGTTTTCTTTTTCGTATAAAGCGACCACATCTTCAAACTGGTCTTTGAACTCAACTTTGAATTGGAAAATATCAACCGTGACTTTATCTTCGTCCGATGAGGAAGCCTCTTCCCCGTTTCCGCATGCTGCCAAAATCCCTGTCGTCAAAAGCAATGATGCGAGCAACCCTTTGCTGAACTTAAACTCCTTCATGTGTAAATCCCCCTTTGTTTTGGTTTGTGCAAACGATTGCACAAAGTAGCAAATAAAAAATGGAAACGAACTTTGTGAGCGCTTCCGTTATTGATTAAAAGAATCGTAACACAATGAAAACGTTTGCACAATACGCAAATTTAAAAATTTTTCATTGTGTTACGATTTTATTTCACGCTTGATCGAGCACTAATAATGCCGCTCCTAAAATGCCGGCTTCGTTTTCAAACTGGGCCACTTTCACTTCCAGCGGGTTCAAAAGAAGCGGTTCCATATGCTTCATCAACGAATCCCACCAAAGGCCGGCTGACTCTGAAACGCCGCCCCCAATGACGACCACTTCCATATCCAGCATCGCCTGCATCGTACTGAGGACGAGCGCCAAATCTTCCGTGAAGCCTTCAACGACTGCCTCTGCCTCCGGATTGGTCGCCGCCTCAACGAATAGATCTTGAGGCGCAATGTTGAGCCCCGCTTCTTTGATGCGCCGGCGAAGCCCCGTGCCGGACACGTATTGCTCGAAACAGCCGTGGCGTCCGCAAGCACATAACGCACCGTGCGGATGCAGGATCATGTGTCCGACTTCTGCTGCTCCCCCGTGCGGTCCGCCGCTCAATAGCTTGCCGTCCCAAATGACGCCGCCGCCAAGCCCCGTGCCGAGCGTCAAGCAAAGCACGCGGCTATAGCCTTTTGCAGCACCGAACTTCGCTTCAGCAAGCGCGGCACTATTCGCGTCATTTTCCACTTCGACCCGTCTGCCTGTCGCTTTTTCCATCTGCTCTTTTAAATTCGTGCCGGTCCAGCCAGGCAAAGTTTCAGCGGAGTATATGATGCGGCCTGCTTTCGGATCGACAAAGCCGTGCGTTCCGATGCCGATCGCATCGATTTCCGGATGCCGCGCCAGCATGCCGAGCACTTGCTGCTCCAAGTATTCGTACAGCGGGAATAGCGTCGGCACTTGCTCGTCCACTTCGACTTTCCCGGTTTCATCAATGACCCCCATGCGGATTTTCGTTCCGCCGATATCTACGCCCAATACTTTTCTCATAAATTCCTCCTGAATTCCGTCTGAATTAATTTCATCATACCTGATTTTCGGAAAGCGTCGATCCTTTTTTCAAAAACGCACAAGCTTCGTAAGGACGCAGAACCAGTTCGCCATTTTCTTCAAGCTGCTTGTAGTTGCCGATCAATCGCTCGCCTTCCGGCAGTTCCACGCGTCTCGTACTTTCCGAGAAGTTGCAGAATACGGTGAGCTTTTCTTCGCCCGCTTTCCGGTTGTAGGCGAACAGCTCCGGATCTTCCCGGTGCAGCAAAGTGAAATCGCCGTCCGTGATGATATCGAGCGTTTTGCGGAATGAAATCAGCGAACGGTAATAAGCATAAATGGACTCCTCATCGGTGATATGGCCCGCATTGATCTCCGGATAATTCGGATTTACTTGAAGCCACGGCGTCCCTGTCGTGAATCCTGCATTTGGTGCATCCGACCATTGCATCGGGGTACGGGCATTGTCGCGTCCTTTTACGAGGATGCTTTTCAAAATGTCTTCTTCCGGCACGCCTTGTTCGCGTTTTTCCTTATACATGTTCAGCGTTTCGATATCGCGGTAATCGCTGATCGACTCAAATTGCACATTGGTCATGCCGAGTTCTTCGCCTTGATAGATATAGGGGGTCCCTTGCATGAAATGCAGGCAAGTGGCGAGCATCTTCGCTGATTCGATGCGGCACTTTCCGTCATTGCCAAAGCGCGAGACGACGCGCGGCTGATCGTGGTTATTCCAGTACAGGCTGTTCCATCCTTCTTCTTGCAGGGCCAGCTGCCATTTTTCCAGATTCTTTTTCAGATCGGTCAATTCAAGTGGTTTGAAATCCCATTTCTCGCCGGAATGCTGATCCAAGTTCATGTGTTCAAACGTGAAAATCATATTCAATTCTTTATTTTCCGCGGCGGTATAGCGCTTGGCATCTTCCGTCGTGGCCCCTGGCGTCTCGCCGACCGTGACGATGTCATAATGCGACAGCACTTGTTCATTCATTTCCTTCAGATAGCTATGGACATTCGGTCCGTTGAGGAAATACGGCTCGCTGTTGCCGTCGATCGCATCCGGAAACCTTTGGTCCTTTGAAATCATATTGATGACGTCCATGCGGAAACCGTCGATGCCTTTGTCGAGCCACCAGCGCATCATGCGGTACACTTCTTCGCGGACCACCGGATTGTCCCAGTTCAAATCGGGCTGCTTTTTGGAGAATAAATGCAGGTAATATTGTTCACGGCGCTCATCGTATTCCCACGCCGGTCCGCTGAAAATCGACCGCCAATTATTCGGTTCGTCTCGCCATATGTAATATTCGGGATGGTCCGTAAACCATTCATGTTCATCGGACGTGTGGTTGACGACCAAGTCCATGACGAGCTTCATGCCGCGCTGATGGACGTTTGCAAGCAGCTCTTCGAAATCTTCCATCGTCCCGAACTCTTCCATGATTTTTTGGTAGTCGCGGATGTCGTAGCCGTTGTCGTCATTCGGCGAATCGTAGATCGGCGACAGCCATAAAATGTCGACACCCAGCCCTGCTAAATAATCCAGCTTCTGATTGATCCCCTGCAAATCTCCGATCCCGTCGCCGTTTGAATCCATAAAACTGCGCGGATAAATTTGATACACAACCGATTTCTTCCACCATTCTCCCATTCTATCCCTCTTCCCTTAAGTTTTCGTTATTCTAACATAATGCGCGAATAGTTTGGAATTGCGAATTTTGCAGGGGGATGAAATAAAAGCATAATGCGAAAAAAGATAGATGAAGCATTTTTATGTGTTAACCTAATTAAAAATTTAGTTGACTCAAATATTTTGCTTGATTATACTGAAAATAGATTTACCGGATTACACCAAGTACCAAAGGGAGATGGAAAGAAATTATGACGACAACGACAACATCGAGAACGGCTAATCATTCGAAAACTTTGCATTTAATCCATATCGCCATGTTCTCAGCATTGATGGCCATCGGGGCAAATATCTCAGCATTTCTAATTATCGGAGGGGTGCCGATCACGCTGCAGACATTCTTCGCCATTCTCGCCGGCATTCTGCTCGGCAGCCGCATGGGCGCCATTTCAATGATCGTCTACGCATTTATCGGGTTGGCAGGCGTCCCTGTATTTGCCGGATTTTCCGGCGGCATGGACACCTTGATTTCGCCGACATTCGGCTTTATCGTATCATTCGTATTTGTCGCCTATATTGCCGGCATGGTCGTGAAGAAATTCCCGTCGCGCACGGGCTTTATCGCTGCTGCCTTAGTCGGCACAGCGGTGAATTATTTAATCGGCACGAACTGGATGTACGCAGCCTATAAATTGTGGTTCGCCGCTCCAGAAGGCTTTACGTATCAGCTTGCTTGGGCATGGATGGCCGTGCCGCTGCCAAAAGACCTCATCTTGGCCGTGCTCGCCGGCATTTTCGGTTTCCGCTTGCGTCCGATTGTGCAGCGATTCAAGTGAGATCGTTTATTTGCGCTTAAACTGCATTTATTTGCGCTTAACTTATTTTATTTGCGTTTAACCTGAGTTTATTTGCGCTTAGCCCGCGTTTATTTGCGTTCAGCTATTTCTTCCAAATAAACCCACACAAAAAGACCATTCGCATCGCCGCGAATGGTCTTTCCATTTTCATCATGTTCCGCAGAAGGTCTGATAAGGTGCATCGTCTTCCGGCGGCAATTTCGTGTATTCCTCTTGCTCTTCGCTGTAAGCGTAAGGATCGGCGAGCACGTCCAGCAACTCTTCCAACACGCTGTAGTCGCCGTTTTGCACAGCGGCATCGAGCGCTTCTTCGACGCGGTGATTGCGCGGAATGATGGACGGATTGCTGCGGCGCATCAAGGCTTCTGATGCATCCGTCCCTTCTTCTTGGCGGGACAGCCGCGCTTGCCATTTCGCATGCCATGCTTGAAATTCAGGTGCTCCGAATAAACCCTCACCGCTTGTTTGGCCAAGCGTGAGCGAACGGAAAGTGTTCGTGTAATCGGCGCCGTTTTCATGCATCCAGGACAATAGCTCCCCGATCAACGCCTCATCTTCCGCTTCTTCTCCGAACAATCCAAGTTTTGCCCGCATGCCGTTCAACCAATGCGCATAATAGGATTCAATAAAATCTTTTAGTACGCCTTGCGCCAATTCGATCGCTTTCTCTTTGTCTTCATGCAGGAACGGCACGAGCGTTTCCGCAAACCGCGCCAAATTCCAGCCGGTGACTTGCGGCTGATTGCCGAACGCGTAGCGGGCTTGCTGGTCGATCGAGCTGAAGACCGTTGCCGGATCGTATTCGTTCATGAACGCACACGGCCCGTAATCAATTGTTTCGCCGCTGATCGTCATATTGTCGGTGTTCATGACGCCGTGGATAAATCCGACAAGCTGCCATTTTGAAACGAGCTTTGCATGGCGTTCAGCCACTTCTTTGAAAAATGCCAAATACCGATCTTGGTCCGCTTCGATATGCGGATAATGTCGCTCGACGGCGTAGTCGGCCAGCTCCTTGAATTCTTCCAGATTGCCGCGGCTCGCAGCATATTGGAACGTTCCAAAACGCAGATGGCTCGCTGCAATGCGCGTCAAAACCGCACCCGGCAAGCGTGTTTCGCGGCGAATTTCTTCTCCTGTCGAAACGACGGCGAGGCTCCGTGTTGTCGGGATGCCAAGCGCATTCATCGATTCGCTGATGATGTATTCACGGAGCATTGGACCGAGCGCGGCCCGGCCATCGCCGCCTCTTGAATACGGCGTACGCCCTGCGCCTTTCAATTGGATATCAAAACGGCGACCGTTCGGTGTAAGCTGTTCCCCGAGCAGCACCGCACGCCCGTCGCCGAGCATCGTCAAATTGCCGAATTGGTGCCCTGCGTAGGCTTGTGCAAGCGGCCCAGCGCCTTCCGGAATTTCATTGCCGGCGAAAATTGCGGTTCCTTCTTCTGTTTGCAGCGTCTCCCCATCTAATCCAAGCTCTTCTGCCAAGGGTGTATTGAACAAAACCAGTTCCGGCGCTGCGACCGGATCCGGCTTCAGTTTCGTGAAAAAAGCTTGAGGCAGACGAGCATAGCTATTGTCAAAATTCCAGCCAGTTCGAGCCCGTTCGGTTCGCTTCGTCATCAGATCTCCCTTTCTTTCTCAAGCCCAAAGGAGGCTTTTGTTGTTCTTCTACTATACCCTTTCTGCCCGCTGATGACGCTTTTCACGCTTACGTTAAGCCTCCAAAAACTCACGGATCACCTGCACAAATCGCTCCGGTTCCTCGACGTTTGGCGCATGGCCCGATTCCTCGAACTCCACAAAGCGCGAATTGGCAATAAACGAAGCGATTTCTTTCCCGCGCTCAGGCGGATTCAAACCATCATGGCGTCCGCTGATAATCAAGGTTTCCGCTGCAACAGTGGGAAGCGAAGCCCGGAAATCAAAGCCTTCGAGTGCTTTATTCGCGGCAGCTTGTTCGGTCAATGACAGCGGCTTTTCCAGTTTCGCAAGATCTGCTTGCCATCTGCCGACCGCTTTTAAATTGTGGAACATGTATTTCGATAAGTGAGCCATCGTTTCAAGTTCATCCATGCCGTCAATTTCGTCTTGGTATCGCTCGATCAATTCCTGGGTCGAAGAAGTTTTGCCGTTCGATTTGGAAACGACCAAGATGAGTTTTTGGACACGTTCCGGATGCGCAAGCACAAATCCTTGGGCGATGTAGCTGCCCATCGAGACGCCAAGAATATGCGCCTTATCGATTTTCAGCTCATCCAATAAGGCACGCAGATCTTCAATATGGTCATTCAAGGTATATTTTGCCGGCTTGCCCGATTGGCCATGCCCTCTCGCGTCGTAGGCAATGACGCGGAACGACGAGTTGAACTGTTCCATTTCCTCTTTGAACATGGCGTGGCTTGAGCCGAGGCCGTGGATCAAGACGAGCGGTTCACCTTGCCCCGTTTCTTCGTAAACCAAATCCAAGCCGTTGACTGCAATTTTTGGCATCTTGTTTCCTCCTCTTTTTCAATTTAACGTTCTATACCCGAAAAATGGGCAACTCGGCATGATTTTTTTCGTCTTTAACTCCAAAGCCATTCATAGGAAAAGAGGTGCCGTGATGAAGAATTTCCTGCGCTTCGGTTATTTGCAGGCGCTGTCCTGTGTGTTTCCTGTTATCATTTTCGGTGCACTGGCGCTGTCCAAATGGATCGATATCCCCTATGTGCCGCGCTATGATTTTATTCTGCTCATCTGCATTGGCGCTCAGATTTTCATGCTCGTTTCCAAACTGGAGACGATCGATGAATTCAAAGTCATTTGTGTGTTCCACGTGATCGGCCTTGCCCTGGAAATTTTCAAAGTCCATATGGGTTCCTGGGCTTATCCGGAAGAGGCCTACAGCAAGGTTTTCGGTGTCCCGCTTTATAGCGGATTCATGTACGCCAGCGTCGCAAGCTATATTTGCCAAGCGTGGCGGCGGATGGATCTCCATATCTACGGCTGGCCTACGCCTTTCTATACCGTCACCATCAGCGGGTTGATCTATCTGAATTTCTTCACCCACCATTTCACTTACGACATCCGCTGGGCATTGAAAGCTTTGCTGCTTTTCATATTCCTCCGGACATTTGTGACGTTCGAGGTGAATAAAACCGTCTACAAAATGCCGATGATCCTGTCGTTTCTGCTGATCGGCTTTTTCATTTGGATTGCTGAGAACATTACGACTTTCCTCGGCGCTTGGCAATATCCGGATCAACAAGCCGCTTGGTCGCTCGTCCATATCGGCAAAATCAGTTCGTGGTTCTTGCTGGTCATCATCTCCATCATCATTGTGGCGCAATTGAAGCGGGTAAAATCTTCTATGCAATTGCCGCGGGAAACTAAAGGCGTGCATTGGAGATATAAGAAAATCTTATAGACTTCCTTCTTATCTTCCGAATTCACTTATCTTATTGGTAGAGGTAGGATGATGGAAAAGGAGGCGATCGGAATGGAAATTGAGTTTCGGAATGCACGGTTAGAGGACGTCGAAAAGATTGTTGAGATGCTCGCAGATGACAAGCTTGGCAGCGAGCGTGAGCGCTTTGAATCCCCTTTGCCTAAGAGTTACTACGATGCATTTTCAGCGATTGACAGCGATCCGAATAATGAATTGATCCTTGCTTGTCTAGACGAAGAAATTGTCGGCGTCCAGCAAGTGACGTTCACCCCTTACCTCACGTATCAAGGCGGTTGGCGCGCCACAATCGAAGGCGTCCGAACGGCGTCATCTGTCCGGGGACAAGGCATCGGCAGCCAATTGATCGGCTACGCCATTGAACGCGCTAAAACGCGCGGCTGCCATCTTGTTCAGCTGACAACCGATAAAAAACGTCCGGAAGCACTGCATTTTTATGAACAGCTCGGTTTTTCCGCGACGCACGAAGGCATGAAGTTGAAGCTTTGACGAAGACTTGGCGCAAGCATTCTGCCGCTTGCGCTGAGTTTTTATTTTGTGCCCAACTCATCCCACGAAAAAAGCATCCCGGCACAGGATGCTCTCTTCTCACTTATTTCGTTTGCGGTTCAAGTTTTTTCTTTTTCTGGTTGATCTCCGCCAACGCTTTGTCGATTGTGCCGTACTCGAATTCGAAGCCCGCTTTTTGGAGTTTCTCCGGCAGCACCCAGCGGCTCTTCAAAATCAGTTCCGTCTCCGTACCGATCACCACAGCACCTGTGCTTAAGATAAACTTCGGCGCCGGCAGCCCGATTCGGCGGTTCATCGATTTCCGCATTTGCTCCATCAATTCACGGTTCGTTACAGGATACGGTGTCGCCGCGTTGACCGGCCCTTCGATTTCCGCGTGCTGTTGAAGGAAAACCAGCATCCGGTATAAATCTTCGATATGGATCCAACTGAACATTTGCTTGCCCGGCCCTTGCTTGCCGCCCAGTCCAAAACGCACCATGTTTTTATAAGGTCCCATCACGCCGCCGTCCGCTCCGAGGACAATTGAAATCCGGAGCGCCACTTGGCGGGTTTGGTTTAAACGAAAATCAAAAAAGGCCTGTTCCCATGCTTTCCCTACTTCTACCGAGAACCCTTCGCCGATTTCACCGTCGTCTTCTGTCATTGGACGATCTTCCGCATGGCGGTAAATCGTTGCTGTACTTGCATTGATCCAAAGCGGAGGCGGATTTTCACAAGCTGCAACCGCATTTCCGAGGAGCTTTGTCGTTTTAATGCGCGAATCCATGATCTCTTTTTTGTTTTTGGCATTGTAGCGGCAATTGACGGACTTGCCGGCTAAATTGACGACCAATTCCGCCCCTTCAAGCGCTGCAACGATTCCCCGGTGGTCGTTCCATAAAATCTGGTTCGATTGCCTCGAGATGATATGCACTTCGTAGCCCTGCTCTTTAAAGCGTTTTTCCAGGTATTGGCCAATAAATCCAGTGCCTCCAGCTAATACAACTTTCTTTCCCATGCCATGACCCCGTTTCCATTATCTTCTTACTTGAGTAGACGATAGTTGCAGTGTTTATGATTCCTATTATACCCTAATCACCCATATTTTTTCTGATGCTCTTTTTTGCGCTTCAAATAATCTTCATCTTCCCGGATTTCATCCCAGCGTTTTTTGAAAATCGCAGCCGATTCCGCTTTTTCCGGGTCGATCTGCCGTTCCTTAATGCTGCCGTCTTCGTTGTATTTTCGGCCGCCTTTGTAGTTGGTATAGCGGCGTGCACGCGTATAGCCCATCTGGATGAATTTCCGTGCCATGTCCATGCCGACAAAATCATCTTTTTTCCGGTACTCTTCAAACATCTCCGAAATCTTGTCGCATGATTCCTGGGCAATCGCCGGCGTCTTGAATCGCCAATGCGGCAAAATTTCGTTTTTATAAGGCTGGACGAGCAGCACTCCTTGTTCGCCTTTTCCGACGCGATAGAGTTCCGGGTGCTTGCGGAGGTCTAAATTTTCGTAATCCAAATCGTAATCGAACGCCATATGTTTCCCACTCCTTTATTTCCTTTTCCTCTTTACGGATTCCATACCCTCTCAAGCTGTGAAAAATGCAGAGAATCAAAAGAGTCCAAGAAGAAATAGATGCGAAAATAAAAAACTCACCGCCATCATTACTGAAGGCAGTGAGCGGAATGAATTCTTATTTTTTATTCTTCATCAAGTATTTTTCTTCAAGCGCTGCCGCTTCGATCGGCCGGCTGAAATAGAAACCTTGCATGATGTGGCAGTCTTTTGAAAGCAGGAAAGCTAATTGTTCAGCTGTTTCCACGCCTTCCGCAACGACGTTCAAGTTCAAGTTTTTTGCCAGCGTAATGATGGTATTGGTGATCGCCGCATCCGCTGCATTTTCCGTCACGTCCATGATAAACGAACGGTCGATTTTCAACGTGTCCAGCGGGAAATCCTTCAAATAGCCAAGGGACGAATAGCCTGTCCCAAAATCATCGATGGAAATTTTGACGCCGAGCTCTTTCAATTGCTTCATCTTCTCAATCGCCACTTTTGTATTCTTGACGATCTGGTTCTCGGTCAATTCGATGTGCAGGCAGCTTGGATCCAGCTTCAAATCCTCCAAAATCTCTTTGATCATCGGTACAAGATCCTCTTCTTCAAACTGGCGTCCCGACAAGTTAACGGACATCGTCAGTTGGCCGTAACCCTCATTCTTCCAGTGCTTCAGCTGTTTGCAGGCATTTTCCAATACCCATTTACCGATTGGAATGATCAAACCGGTCTCTTCTGCAAGCGGAATAAAATCGACCGGCGAAATCATGCCAAGTTTCGAATGATTCCATCTGAGAAGTGCTTCTGCTCCGGTGATGGTTTGAGTGCGCCCATCGATTTGCGGCTGATAGTAGATCGCCATTTCATCAAGGTCCAAAGCTTTATACAAAGAGTTCTCGATATAGATGCTCTCCAAGTTGCGATTGTTCATTTCGCTCTTGAAAAAGTGGAAATAAGATCCGGACATCTCTTTCGATTTATACATGGCAGAATCCGCATTCTTTATCAGCTCTTCTGCCGTCTCCCCATCTTCCGGGTACACGCTGATGCCGATGCTTGCCTTGATATAGATTTCGTTTTCCTTCAATGAGAAAGGCGCAGTAAACGACTCGATGACTTGCTTTAAAATCGGGTAGATGTCTTTTTTAGCAGCCATTTCCGGCAAGATGATCATGAATTCATCTCCGCCTTGCCGTGACACAAGTGCACAGTCTGGGATATTGGTTCTTAAGCGCGTTGCGGTTTCCTTGAGCAACATATCGCCGTAGCTATGGCCAAGACTGTCGTTGATCATTTTGAAACGGTCCAAATCCAAGTACATGAGTGCCAGTTTTTTGCCGCTTTCTTCCGCTTCCGACAGCCATTTCTTCAACTGATCGTTCAATAAAACACGGTTCGGCAAATCGGTTAAACTGTCGTAATAGGCTAGATGCTTGATCTCTTCTTCCAGTTTCTGGCGTTCTGTAATGTCTTTAAATGTGACGACTTCCCCGATCCGCTTATCGCCTTCGTTGATTGAGGAAATCACATATTCCACAGCTAAATTGGATTGGTCCTTTTTAATGAATTGTTCGTTTTGAGTGGAATAGGAAGCGTCAGAAAGCGTCTTTTCATAATGGCCGAAAATCGCTGTGACTCGTTTTCCGATTAATTCTCCGGGCATGTAGCCAAGCATCGATTCGCTTGCCGGGTTGCAGAATGTGATATGGCCGTGAAGATCCAAACCGAAAATCCCTTCTCCGGCAGAATTCAAAATCAATTCTTTTTCGCGGCTCAAATTCCCCAATTCTCCAACTACCCGCTCCAATTCCAAATTCTTCAACGTGAGTTCTGATGTTCTCGTTTCAATGAGCATTTCCTGCTTTTCCATATAAATCAAATTGGACAAGGTAGCAGCTGTTGCATCTGCAATTGACTGGGCAAGCTGGATATCCGCTTCCCGGAAATACAATCGCTCAGCTTCTAATTCTACGATCGCCAAAGCCCCGAGCACTTTCCCCATTGAAACCAGGGGAATCATGAACATGCCTTTAATGCCGAAGTTCTGGCAAATTTCGTGGTTCGGCCGGTCATCTTCATGGACATTCGGGATAAGCAAGGGCTTTTTGGTCCGGACTACTTCCAGGAAAACAGGGTCACTCGAAGCATCCATTTTCGCTTTTTCATGCGTTTCCAGCCACTCTTCTTCTGTCCAATCGCTGTTCTTGCTGAGATTTGCCGGCTTGATTTTCTCTTCGACGGACGGATCCAGCAAATGCACCCCGACATTTGAATTGTTCAGCACCGTGCCCACATAAGAAAAGCATTTATCCAACACTTCCGGCATCGTGGCGCACATCGACAATTCACGCGTAAAATCCAGCAGCAGCTGTTTTTCATTCAACAAGTCTTCCTTGCGATTCATGTTTTTGGCGTTGCGAATGGCCACTCCCGCCATATTGACATACGCTTCCACAGACTGGATTTCCTCTTGCGTCAAATTCATCGGGATGCCGTAGTCAAATAAAAACACGAGGCCGTATAATTCCTCTTCATACATAATCGGAAGGCCCAAAAGCGATTTGATCTGGAAGCCAGCAACCGCCCGCGGATCGGGCCGGCTGTCGACAGATGTATCCGGTATGTAAATCGATTTCTTCGTTTCCACCACTTCTTTTGCCAAGCGGTCATATTCCATATCCACCACGTGCATATCCAGCGTCATGCCGTTGATGTATTTCGGCTTCCCTACAAAGCCTCTAAAATCCCCGTTCTCTTCCGGCAAATAAATTCCTACAGAATCGCATTGGACGATTTCTTCTGAAATGGCCGTGACCACATGCTCCAGCAATTCACGGAGCTCTAATTTGGTGTTGATCATCTTCGTTATATGTGCAAGCCGCGAATAACGCGTCTGTTCTCTCTGCATTGATTCATGCTCCAATCTATTAAACTGATCTGTCGTTTCTCTGCTGTATTTTTTATCATTTCGTGTAAAAATCTTATAACATCCCGCTAATTTGTAACAGAGCAGATAAGCCTATACTACCATTAATAAGTGATTTTTTAGAAGTTAAAATCCCATATTTTCTACAAAATACGACAAAAAACAGGCTGGAACTTCTGTTCCTAGCCTGTTTTCTCATTTATTTGCTATCGCTTCAAAGCTTATTAGTTGATCGCCGTTTGTCGGTTTTTCACCATATTGATAATTTGCTGACACGGTGATGTCCGTGAATCCGATTTTTTCAAGAACTGCCTTGAATTCTTCCACCCCGTACCAGCGGATCGGCATCCGTTCCAATTCACTTTCCACAAGTTTCCCGTCTCTCCATCGTTCGTAGCGGTTATGCGCGACAGAATATTGATGGATCCAGTCGATTTTCACTTTTCGATGCTCGACTGTCAGCACGTCGCCGTTCGGGCTTTCCCAAAACCGTTCGGAAACTTTGCCAAGCTCCATATCCGTTTCAAAAATCAAATCGACGATCAGCCGGCCGCCATCTTGTAAATGATCGTAAAAATTTTGCAGCGCCTGGATAGACGATTCCCGCTCATGAAGCAAGAGGAAAGTGCCCGTTGGAATAATGATGGCCTCATAGCGCGTATCCGTTTTGAACGTTTCCATCCGTTTTGAACGTTTCCATCCGTTCAATCGAAAGTTTCGGCGCGAGCCCTCTCTCTGCGCAATTCCGTTTGCAATGCTCAAGCATTTCCGTTGAGATATCAAAACCTTCGACCTGAAATCCTTGTTCAAGCAATGGAATTAGAATCCTTCCCGTGCCCGTTGCCGGCTCTAGGATCTGCCCTTTGCATCCTTTTAACCGCTCTGTATAATATTCCACGTCTCCGAATGAGTGGCCAATCGGCTTATCCAAATCGTAGACTTCTGAAGATAAACTGCTGTAATATGCGAACATTGCTTTCCCCTCCTATTTCCTTAGTAAAGTAAGTTTAGCAGGAATTCAGGGAAAAAATTAGATATACTGAGACGTAACAGACTTATTTTTATCCATATGAAACTTCAACTACTGGAGGAGATTATCATTCATCTTGAGTTACTCGGTAAAAGGGTGAAAGAAGCCCGCTTAACAAAATCTTATACGCAGCAGGACTTAGCAGAATTATGCAATTTGACGAAAAGCCATATCTCCAAAATTGAAAATGGCCAAGCCTCTCCCGCGATTGCGACATTATCCAAAATCGCTCAAGTCCTGGAAGCCCCTCTTTCCTGGTTTTTAGAATCCAATTCAGAAAAGCAGTTGTCTATCGTAAAAAAATCCAGCCGTTCTTTAAAAATGGGAAATGCTGAAATCGGTTATATGTATGAAGCGTTAGCTAACCGGCCGCATTTCAGCAAAATCGAACCTGTAATCATTACCGTCCTGCCCGAAGCGGAACATGTCGAGCCTTTCACCCATATGGAAGATGAATTCATCTATGTACTATCTGGTTCTATTAAGCTTTCGTATAACGGCCAATTGCACGTTTTGGCTGAAGGCGACAGTGCTTATTTTGATGGAAGTGTTCCGCACATTTTCTTAAACGACGAAGAAGGGGAAGCCAAAGTACTAAGTGTCTTTGTCTAAATAACTTCTCTGCTTTACCAGCCTTATTTTCTGGGCTGGCTTTTTATTTTCTCTTTTAGTCCATCCATTTAGTTTTCCGAAAATAAAGTTTTTTAGTATTTACAAGCATTTGTTTTTAATGTAACCTTTGTATATTCATATTCAACTTAGTTGAATATGAATATACAAAGTAAGGGGTGGAACATATGTCTAGCAGAATTTCTGGCTTTTATAAGCTTTCTGTTGAAGAAAGACGGGATATTGTTACGAAAGAACGGGGATTAACGGAAAAGGAACTTTCCTACCTATCCGGGGAACAGGCGATGTCCATGGATTTAGCAGATGCCATGATTGAAAATGTCATCGGCCAAATTGCTATTCCAGTGGGAATTGCAGCAAACTTTAAAATAAATGGACAAGATAAATTCATTCCAATGGCTACAGAAGAGCCTTCTGTTGTAGCCGCAGCAAGCAATGCAGCCCGGGCAGCATACAGCGAAGGCGGTTTTTTCACATCGCTTAGCGGAACAATTATGCGTGGCCAGATTCAAGTGCTGAATATTGCCGATCCTTTTGCAGCCCGCGCGAAAATCTTTGAGCACAAACAAGAAATTCTTAATTTATGTAATGAAAAAGATCCAACATTGGTTTCATTTGGCGGCGGCGCCATCGATTTAGAAGTCCATATTATTCCTACAACTAATCACATGATGCTGATTATCCACCTGATTGTGGATACGAAAGATGCGATGGGCGCAAACGCAGTCAATACAATGGCGGAATTTGTCGCACCGACAATCGAAAGCATTACGGGCGGCAGAGTCGTCTGCAAAATCATTTCAAATTTGGCAGATCGCCGCTTGGCAAGAGCACGCGCTGTCTTCTCGGCTGAAGCTATGGGCGGGAAAGAAGTAGTGGAAAACATTGTAAGCGCTTTCGAGTTTGCGGATGCAGATCCATATCGTGCAGCTACTCATAACAAAGGTGTAATGAATGGCATTTCTGCCGTCGTACTTGCTTCCGGCAATGATACACGCGCCGTTGAAGCTGGTGCCCATGCATATGCTTCGGTCTCAGGACGCTACAAATCATTGACGAAATGGGAAATTGATAAAGACGGCAACCTTTCTGGATCAATCGAATTGCCAATGGCTGTCGGCATTATTGGTGGAGCGACTAAAACACATCCAGTTGCGCAAGCTGCATTGAAAATCATGGATATCTCTTCAGCCGAAGAATTAGCGGGCTGCATCGCAGCAGTCGGCCTTGCCGAAAATGCCGCAAGTCTTCGTGCCTTATCAGCTGAAGGAATTCAGCGCGGCCATATGTCGCTTCATGCAAGAAACTTAGCAGTCATGGCAGGAGCCGATACGGCTGACATCGACCGCATTGTCGCTCAAGCGGTCCAAGAAAAAGATTTACGATATGACCGTATCCTGGAGATTACGCAATCCATTCAAAGAGGTGAATAAGTTGGCACAGCCTGTAAAAGAAACTAAATCCTATTTAGAAATTTTGGGCGATACAATTAAGCCCAATCAGTTATTGTTTGCGATTATAATCAGCGTTGCCATTAGCCTCGGCGGATACAATCTTGGTCTCTGGCTATTGCCTTCGTTTGCCAGCGAAAGTATGGTGCCTTCCTATTCCCTATTAATTGGCATTGGCGGAAGTGTCATCTCGCTTCTGCTCTGTTCTGCACTGTTCAAGCCTCAGCGGATTTTAGTGGAGGAAGAAACTTCTTCTGAAAGCATGCGGGAAGTTTTTGAAGACCTGCAGCTAGATCCCGAAGAGGAATGGGCATTGATTGAAAATGACCCGATTACACGCAAGGAACTCGAAGAATTAGGCGTTCTGGAAAGCTTCCGCAGCATTGGAGGCGAATCGAAAAAATGAGCTTACTTCTAACAGCTATGCTATTTGCCTTACTTGGCGCAATTGTTTTTTCCCTAATCGGACTTATATCCGGTACAGACGAGACGGCCATCATGGTTCCACTTACTTTATTAGTCATCTTGCTCGGTGCTCCGCCGGCTGCCGTCTTTTCCTTTTTCATGGCAGCAGTTCTCGCTAAACATTTAACGCATGCTGTTCCAACAGCATTAATGGGAATTCCAGGGGATACGACAGCGGTTCCTTTGCTGGATCATGCCACGACGCTTCGAAGAATGGGAATGCCGCATATCGCCCTTCGCAAAATGATCTCTGGCGGGATTATCGGTGCTTTTATCGCATTGCCGACAGCAGTTCTGCTTGGCCAGTTTTTAGGCCAGTTTGCTGATTTCTTCAAGTCCTCAACCGGCATCATCTTTACATTAGCCGCTATTTTAATCGCTTATTTCTCTAAGGGGAAATGGGTCAGCGTATTGATGATCATTCCATTTGCGTTCTTTATCAAAAGTTTGGACTTATTAAGTTTTACCGTTTTAGATAAGCACTTATCAATCAGTTTCTTCCTGGGAATTGCAATCGGACCGATCTTTGCGGATCTTCTGTTCGCAACTTCTTCAAGCGCGAAAAAGTCGATCGAACGAGATCGGCCGAAAGAATACCATCTTGCGCCTGAAACAAAATCCTGGAAGGGCTATTTCCCGAATCCGTTTAAGATTTTGACAGGCAGACAGCAAATTTTCACTTCCATTACCACTTTCATTTCATCGCTGACTTTTGTGTTCAGTCCGGTCGGGATGACGGCGTTGATGGGTGAAATCGTCGGTTCACGGACGAAAGGCGCCTATAAAAAATCCACTACCAGCTTGACTGTTATGAACGGGGTGACGGAATCTACTTATATCGCTGAAGTCATCATTCCTTTGATTGCATTCGGTATTCCGCTAAGCCCTGTCGCATTGGGTCCAGGTTCGCCGTTATTCAATGCACCGCCGGTCTTTACGGTAGATCCGATCAATAACTTGCATACTTATTTGACTTCTTGGGACTTTTTCTTGTATGGAGCAATCGGATTGATCATCGCTTCGTTGATCGCTTATCCGTTCTCTATGAACTATGCACGAAAAGCTTCGGTCATCGTATTGAAGTTTGTCAGCCAAGAAGCAATCGTAGCCATGTTCATCGGTCTTGCTTGCCTTCTTGCCTTCCATGAAGCCCAGCTTGTCGGAATTGTTCTGACCTTCACTGTAGCTGCAGTCGGCGGTTTATTGAATCGCATACTCGGTATTGGTGCAGGGGTCCAGTTCATGGTGTTCTATGCCTCTTCTTGGATTATCTTGACTTTATTCGGAATTTAAAACAAAGGACTTGCAGCACCCGATTTCTTAGGCGGCGCAAGTCCTTTTCCTATTCGCTTATAATTTCCGGTGCTTTTTCAGCGCGAAAACATTTAACACGATGAACACAAGAGCAAAAATGCATAATGCCAGCAAGTCGCGGCTAATGTCAGCCAGACCAAGCCCTTTGTACATCACACCCTTTAACGCATCCGCTGCGTAATAGATCGGCATGATCCGTCCGATTCCCTGGAGCCATTCCGCCATGCCTTCTACCGGAAAAATGCCGGCGAAGAAAATTTGCGGAATGACGACAATCGGGATGAATTGAACCATTTGGAACTCTGATGAAGCGAAAGAAGACAATAAGGTTCCGAGCGATAAAGCGACGAGTGCCAATAGCAGGTTGGTCAATATAACATGCCAGATAGAGCCTACTAAAACAACATCCAGTACAACGACGGAAAAGCTTACGACAATAACCGTTTGAATGATGGCGAATAAGCCGAATCCCGCTAAATAAGCGGCTACCAATTCCCATCTGCGGATGGGTGTCGCCATGAGCCGTTCAAGGGTTCCGGATGTCCGTTCTTTCAAAAGGCCGATTCCGGAGATCAGAAACACGAAGAAAAAGACGAAAAATCCGATCAGCACCGGGCTCAGGACATCGAAAAATTCAGTGTCCCCGCTGCCATAAATATAGTCGGTTTCCAAGGTCGGCGCATCCCCGCCAACTGCAGCATTTTGCATGAGAAGCGCCTGATTCACTTGCACCAAGATCGATCTCGCAACGGACGGGTCGTCGTTCAATAAAATCAGTTTCAGCTCACCGTTTTCATCCGTCAATAACCCATCGAGCTCTGCCTCAATAACAGTTTGCGAATCTGCAGCTTCAACATATTCTATGTGAATGTCGCGCTCTTCCAGCAATGCGACCAGCCGCTCGTCGATATCGGCGATTCCAATTTCCGCTTCATTGCCATTCCCGTTAAAGAAGAAATACATCAGCGTCAGAACAATGAGAGGAGCAAAAAACAGGAGCGCCAAGGTTCTTTTATCGCGCAGCATCTGTTTGATGATGCGTTTTATAAGCGCTTGAACTCTCATGGCTGCTCCCTCCCCGCCTGCAAGAATACTTCTTCCAATTGGTTGGCGCCGTATGCCGCTTTTAAATCGGCAGGGGAACCGTTTTTGATGAGTGCGCCGTTCCGGACCATTGCGACAATATCGCATTTCTCCGCTTCGTCCATTACGTGGGTCGTGATCAAGATGGTTTTTTGGTGTTCATTTTTCAGATGCATCAATTCATTCCAGATGGATAGCCTTAGCTCTGGGTCGATGCCCACTGTCGGTTCGTCCAAAATCAAGATCTTCGGATCATGGACAAGAGCGATAGCGAGCGACAACCGGCGCTTCATCCCGCCGGAATAAGCCGATACTTTCTTTTTCAGCTCGTCTGTCAGTTTGACGAGTTCTGCGGCATAAGCGATCCGCTTTTTCATTTCTGTTTTCTTCATTGGATAAAGCGAGGCGAAAAAAGCAAGATTTTCATATCCCGTGAGTTCAAGATACAGCGCATCTGATTGAGCCATATAGCCGATGTCCTTGAGCAAATCCAGATTCGGCATCTTTTTGCCGAATACCTCTACACTTCCTTCATCTGCAGAATCAATGCCGACGATCAATTTGACGAGTGTCGTCTTTCCCGAACCTGATGGTCCTATCAACCCGTAAATCTGCCCTTGTTGAATTTGGAGATCAATGTCTTGCAGCACCTTTGCTTTTCCATAGCTTTTGCTGACTTCTTTCACATCAATTTCAATGGACACCAGAAGCACCCCATTTCTAAAGATGAATGGTTTATGTACTTCCATTCTACTCTTTTCAGATTTTTCCGGTATCTTTTTTCAACTAAAAAACAACGGCTGTTTGAAAGCCGCTGTTTCTGTTTTATTTCTTATTCCATTCTTCGGCCAGTATTCCGTAGACAACATGGTCGACGTAATGGTCATATAGCCATTCTGCCTGCCGGATAGTCCCTTCCTGCACATAGCCAAGGCGTTCCGGGATGCCGCGGCTTTTCGTATTTTCAACAGCAGCACGGATCTCCACTTTGTTAAGCTTCAATTCAGTAAATGCATAATCCGTCAATGCTTTTGCCGTCCGTGTCATGATGCCGTGCCCTTGGTAGTCTTTGCCGATCCAGTAGCCGATATAAGCGGTTTTATTCGCCGGGTTGATATTATTGAAACCCGCCACTCCGACAATTTCGCCTTTAAAGAGAATTGCGGTGTTTAAGCTCTTCCCTTCGATGAAATTGCTGCTGCCGGATTTAATGAAGTCTTGGGTATCCTTTAATTCCGTAGTGAAGTCCAGCCATGGCAGCCACGCTTTCAAATGTTCCCGTGAATTGTCGGTCAGCTCGAAAATTCGTTCCGCATCCCGCATTTCCACTACTTTCAACGATAAGTCTTCGTCAATCTTATGTATAAACATGGAAAATCTCTCCCCTTTTTGGATTATTCTATATCTTAGCATAATCCATAGCTTGAAGGGGGATATTTTTAATTTGCGCTTAACCTCCGTTTATTTGCGTTCAAAGTTTTTTATTTGCGTTCATCGCCAGTTTATTTGCGCCTAAATTTTTTTATTTGCGTTCATCGCCTGTATATTTGCGTTCAGCCTATTTCACCTGATTTTCGTTTAAAGCCGATTCAAAAGGGAAACCAATCATTGAATCTAAAAATACAAAATGGAGGTTTTCACTATGGCACACGAACAACATGCAGAATTGATCAAGGCGCTGCACGACTGCGCCGCTGCTTGCAACCATTGCTTCGATGCTTGCTTGCAAGAAGAAGACGTAAAAATGATGGTCCCTTGCATTCGGCTGGACCGGGAATGCGCAGATATCTGTGCATACTTAGAGCATGCGATTACCCGCAATTCGCCTTTCGTTGCTGAACTGGCGGCAGTATGCGCGACAATTTGCGAAGCATGCGGAACAGAATGCCAGAAACATGACCACGACCATTGCCAAAGATGTGCGGAAGCTTGCTTCAAATGCGCTGAAGCTTGCCGCAGTGTTGCGTAAGCGCCCATTCTAAAACCCCGAACCTGCAAAAGGTTCGGGGTTTTAGTTTATCTCAATAATTCAATCCGTTCCCGGTACTGATCAATCAACAGCTGGTTGTGCTTGTCAGCTCCGTCAACATTTCCGCTAAGGAAAATCGGCGGTTCAAAGCCGCTATCTGCCATCCGCTGGATTGCTTCAGCGAAGATGGCATTCAAGATGACTGCACCGACAACCGTAGAAGTCGGCCCGAATGGAACTTTGACTTTGTCGTAGTTCAATACGGCATCGCCCACAACTGAATAATTATCAATAACAAGATCCACCGAGTCGAATAAATAATTTCCGCTCACATGGCGAGAGGTTTGGCTTTGCGAATATTCCTTGGAAGTGATCCCAATGACAAAAGCCCCTTTTTTGCGAGCGGCTTCTGCTACATCCACCGGCACGGGATTGCGGCCTGATGTGGACAAGACAAAGACGACATCTTCCGGCCTGAAATCCTGGTCCTCAAGGAACGTATCGGCAAATCCGTTTTTCCGTTCCAATTGCGAAGACCGGACAGCTCCTTCATGCAGCATGAGCGGTTCTACAAAAATCGGCTTGATCGGCACAAGGCCGCCCGCCCGGTAGAAAACTTCTTCGGTCAGAATATGCGAATGCCCGCAGCCGAATAATTGGATGATGCCGCCTGCTTGAATGACATCCGCCACTTTCTGCGCAGCTTGCTTTAACCGTTCGCTTTCATTTTTTTCGACTAACTCGAGCCTTTCTTTGGCGCGTTCGAAATAAGCACTTAACATTTCACATCAGCTCCTCAACTTCTCCATTCAATCTTACACATTCGCATTCACTTGCGCCTCTTCTATCAACCGGACCATATTTGAAATCGCCACTTCAATAATCTGTTGCCCTTTTTCTTTTGTCGCGAGTTTCGCATCCCCGAGTACTGCTGTCTTCGTAAATTCTTCCCATGGAGTCGGCGTCACATCTGCCATCATCGGAATTGTGGGAATGTCCGAGATGGCTTTTGACATGTCCACATATTCATCCGCTAAATACAGCATGTACGAGGTTTCAATTTCGCACGCATGAAAATAGCTTGAATGCGAGGACGGTGTTTCGCGGACGCGTTCTGTCGCTTCTTTCACGCCCGGATAAAATAAATAAAGAACTTTCAAGCCCGGCACAGTTTCAGCCAGTTTCCTTGCCGCTTCTTTTAAAGCCACGGCATTTCCCAAATGTCCATTGATCATTGCGAACACTTGAAACCCTTGATGATGCAGGCTCGTGCCGATATCGACCAGCAGCCCAATCAAGGATTCGTTGCTGACATTGATGCTGCCGGGGAAATTCTTCAAGCTCCAAACTTGCCCGTAAGGCATCGTCGGCAAAACGAATGCACCCGTTCTTTCCGCCACCCGCGCTGCCAGGCGTTCAGCCAAATAATTATCCGTACCCAGCGGCAAATGGGGGCCGTGGGCTTCGACTGCGCCAATCGGCAATATCGCGACTTTACTGGCTGCAATTTTTTCTTTCACTTCAAACGAATTTTCCTGTTGGAAATTCAAAGCCTTCCGCCTCCTACCGGTTAAATGTAAAACAGCGTGCAGGATTTTCAATAAAGAATTTTTTCACAAGCGCTTCTCCGTCGTAGCCTTGTTTGTTTGCGTCATCCACAAATCGCGGCACCCATTTCGCGATAATATACTCCAGGCCAAGCCCGTAATCGTAATGTTTATAATAGCTTTTCCGTGCCGTATCCCCGCTCACTAAAACCTGATTTTCATAGCCTTTTTTCACAAGCTCCAATATACAGGCAATCCGCGTACTTTCGGGAGCATATTTGATTTTCGCGATACCGTCAAAGCTGAGGTATGCGCCCGTGCTGGCAATTTGCTCATGGTAATAAGGGTCAGGATTCCGGTCCATATGGCCAAAACTCATAAACGACAAGTCGACACCTTCTGACTTCAGCAATTCGATCTGTTCAAGACCCATTGTTCCCGCTTCTGTATGGGAATGCAAAGGCGCTTTTGTTTCCAGATGCGCCCTTGCAACAGCACGCAAGGTTTTTTCTTCAAGCGGCGTGATCCGATTATAGCCGGTGCCGAATTTCACTTGCCCCGCTTTATACGGCGTGCCTTCCAGTCCTTCCTCGACTTCCCTGATGACGAACTCCGTGAGTTCATTGATGCTTTTGGCTTCAATCCAGTCGTTATATGTCCGGTAATCGCCAAGGATCGGCTTTAAGCTGTCTTTGATAGACGCATCCCACAGGAAGCTTTTGTTGAATCCGGCAGTGCCCACAATATGGACATCCAGCTCATCCGATATTTCCTTTACCGCTTCAACGTCCCGGCCGTAATCGATTGCGGTTGCATCGACGATTGAATGTCCTCCGTGGTTCTTGAAATCCGCTACATCCAGCTTGGACTTTTCTTTGTCATCCAGCAGCAAATCATCGGCTTCCCGTTCTGCCCAGTAAGCCGGGCGGCAGACAATATGTTCATGAGAATAAGTAAAACCCAGTTCTTCCGGTGTGATATCGCCGCGAAGCGTACGGATAAAACTCATATTTCGCCCTCCATTCCCTCAATTTATGATTTTCCTATAATAGCAGTTGCGCCAGCAGTCGGATGATCGGCCCAAGGATGAACATATCCGAATCGGCTGCCCACATCGCTGTATCCGGAATCGTATCGGATAAAAGCATTTTCACGGTAATGTATTGCCCCCAAGCGACAACTGTTGCCGTGACGAAACCGCCCATGACCGCTCCTCTGACGCCGCCCGTTAAGTTTCCGAAAACACCTGCAGTGGCAGAGTGGAAGAAGAGCACGATCATCGTCGGCACAAAAATGTAGCCGACCGTATTTCCTAATACTACCAACCAAAGCAAAGCCCCTACGAACGATCCAAGGAATCCTAAAATGACCGCATTTGGTGCATATGGGAAAAGGATCGGGTTGTCCAGTGCCGGTCTTGCACCGGGTACGATTTTCGTCGCAATCCCTTTAAATGCCGGTACAATTTCACCGATAAACATCCGGACACCCGTCAATACGACCGCAATCCCGGCTGTGAACGTGAAAGACTGGATAATGGCATAGACGATGAAGCTTTGATTGCCGGAACTTGCTACCAGTTCTGCAGCTCCCGGTGTATCTTTGAACGAAATGATAATGGCACCCGCCAAGAACAATAAGCCCATGGTAAGTGCCGTGATGACGTTTGAATCTCTTAAGAATTCAAGGCCTTTCGGCAGTTTGATCTTTTCTGAATCATTTTCTTTATTGCCCCAAAGCTTTCCGCCGAAAGCTGCAAGCAAACCGACGGATGCCGAAGTATGGCCAAGGGCGATATTATCGTTGCCTACAATTTTCCGGACGAATGGTTGAACCAAAGCCGGCTGGACGGTCCAGTAAATCCCCATGATCACCGAAAGGAAAATGACCAGTTTAAAGAAAGAGACGTCCGGCGCAGCGTGAACTGCAATCCCTGCAAAAATCGTGGTTGTCCAGAACATCATATGCCCTGTCAAATAAATGTATTTCAGGCGAGTGAACCGGGCGAGCAAGACATTGATCAAGAAACCGAGGGTCATCGCCAGCGTGACCGCACTCCCGTATTCGGAGTTGAAAAGTTCTTGCCCCATGTACTCTCCCAAAGTTTCCCCGGATAAATTGAACACTTCTTTCCAAAGCGGCTCAAAGACGGTCAAAGCCCCGACGATAATATTCGCTCCGGCACTGATGATCAAAAAGCCGATGATGGCTTTAAAGGTCCCGCTCACTCGCTGGCTCGCCGTTTTCTTCTGCAGCAGCAACCCGATCAATACGATAATGCCAAGCAAAATGGCCGGTGTGCCAAACACGTTATTTGAAATCCAAAAAATAGCATCCATTCTCATTCATCCCCTTTATCTGATTAAAATAGAAGTGGCTCTCTTTTTATGCAGGTATGTTGTTTTCTATCGCTGCATTGATCTCGTCCATGTCAAAGTAATTATTGACGATAATCACTTTCGCTGGGTGGTCTTGCAGGCTTTCTGCCAGTTCGTTGCTGGTGATGATGTAATCTGCGCTCATGCTGGTCGCCGACGACAAATCAATGTGTTCCACGTCAGCCATGATGCCCTTTTCTCCCAAAGCTTGCTCGACGTTCATTCTTAAAATCAAACTCGTTCCTTGCCCCAATCCGCATACACATAAAATTTTCATTTTAATTCCTCCCTAACACGATTTTAAGTTCTTCGTAGCTGTTGATATTTTTTAGTCGCTCAACCTTTTCCGGATTGTTCAATAACATGACCAATTCCTTCATCACCAGTAAATGCTCATCACTCGTTGATGCCCCGAGAGCGAAGACCAAGGAAACCGGGTCGTTCGTTGCACTGCCAAAAACAACCGGGTCTTTTAGCCGGACAAAAGCGACTGATGCTTCTTTTACTCCGTCTTCCGGCCTTGCATGCGGCAAAGCGATTTGCGGTGCAAGGACAAAATACGGTCCGTTTTCCCGGTACGATTCGACCATCGCCTCCACATACCCCGATTCGACCAAATCACTTGCGACCAGCAAGTCGCCTGCAGCTTTAATGGCAGCTTCCGGCGTTTCTGCAGGAATATCCAGCGCCACTAGTTTTTCTTCAAGGAATTTCATATCCATAACCCTTTCTGTGTAAGATCCAATCCATCATTGCGCATGCATCTGGATCAATTCATAGATTTTTTCGGC
This sequence comes from Planococcus alkaliphilus, assembly GCF_057031095.1. Lineage (NCBI taxonomy): Bacteria > Bacillati > Bacillota > Bacilli > Caryophanales > Caryophanaceae > Planococcus > Planococcus alkaliphilus. Next base: position 646,106 of record NZ_CM168060.1, on the reverse strand, counting down.
TGATTCTGCAGCGATAAGCTGGTCCTTCAACTTTTTATCGTTTAATATTTTTGTCAGTTCTCCGAGAGCTTTCAAATGGCTGTCACCATCCACCGCTGCAAGCACAATAAGCAATTTCACAGGATGGGTTCCTTTCTCCGAGAAAGAGATGCTGTTTTTCAGCTGCAGGAGACTCATACCCAACTCATTGACCCCGTCTTGCGGTCTTGCATGCGGAATCGCAATCAGCGGAGAAACAACTACGTACGGTCCGGTTTTATCCAGAACGTCAATCATGGCTTCGACATAATCGGTTTCGATGAAATGATTTTCAACGAGAGGAGCGGCTGCGATTTGAATGGCTTTTCGCCAATCCGATACACTTTCCAGCGTTTGGATGTGCTGAATCTTCAGCAAGCTGCTCAAATTCGGCTTTTCTTCCTTGCGGGAAGATGTCGGATTCTGATACAAGTACTCGCGCAATTCCATTTGCAGGTTTTTCCGGTCTCGGATATCTGCATGGCTCTCAATGATCGATAACAAGGCTTCAACCGAATGCGCCTTCACCGGCTTTACGCCAATAAATGCATTTACTTTTTTAAGCAGCTTCTCTTTTTCAATCTCTGTCAGAATGGGGCTGACCACAAATACCGGCTTTCCTTTTTCTTCAAGCGGAATGGTCGAAATGACAAAATCCGCTTCATAGGAATTGTTTTCGAAATCCCGCAGCGAAACACAATCGACGACGTCCACTGTTGAAAATAACCCTTCCAGCTGATGCTGGAGCAATCGGGAAGTTCCAATTCCGTTATTGCATACGAGCAAAACCGATTTCCGGCTGACCGGCTTTTTCCCCATCTTTTCCAGCCAGCCGCCGAAATGGATTGCGATTAACGCAATTTCTTCATCATTGACCTTTTTGCCGGTAATGTTCTGAAGATGATCGATTATTTTTTTGGTGATCCGGAATGTATCCGGATACTTTTCCTGGATGGAATTCGCTAAGTGGCTATCGACTTCTAATCCATACAGTACGCGGTAATAAGCAGACTTTATGTGCAAGAAAAGGCCATTCTCGACTTCATCGCGATTTTCAAAGAAAATACAGGCGTACCGTTGAAAATCCGAAACCATATGGGAAACGGTCTCCGCTAGAACTTTCATCAGATGCCGGCTGTTGTTTTCAAAAAGGCTATCTGCGAATTGGATTCTCGAACTCAGCAAATGCTTCGTGATGTAGAAAACTTCATCTTCCGGAAAGGCGATTTCAAATAGCTTTGATAACTTTCCCGCTATCCCTTGCGCTGCCCGGTATTCATTTGTCTTGCGCAATACCTCTTTTTCGATTGGATCCACTACAATTTCCTTGCCGCTTGTCAGCCTTTTGCCGAACAACAATAGCCTAAGCGTAAGGCTATGCAAGAAATCATCCGTGTAGCGGATGTTCAATTCTTTTTCGCTTTCTATCGCAATTTCTTTGATCGCTTTCATTTTCTCGAAAATGAACGGATCCATTTCTTCATGCTGTTCATTGAATAAAATCGGAAGTTGAAGCAGCAAGGATTGCCAGCTTTGCTTTGGCAATAATTGCTGGAGGTAGAAGACAATCACTTTTCGTTTGTCTTCTTCTTTTCCTTTGATCTGATAGCCTCCTGCTCTTTCAAACTGCAATTCCAATTCAAAGTTCTGCAATTCTTTCTTCAGCTCTTTCAGATCTTCAATCACCGTGTTGCGGCTGACCCTGACCTTTTCCATTAAATTCTCGAGATACAATGCTTCGCTCCTTGCCGTCAAATACAATGCCAGCCACGCTTTCCTCTCTTTAGGCGAGTACTCATAATGCCATTTCGGCATGTGGTTCAACCGTTCGGGGATTTCCTCAGCCGTTTCTTTCTTGAGATGGAAGCCGGCTGAACGGATATGTTCAATGCGCGGCAGTTTATTTTCTTCAAGCCATCCGTTGATTTTTTCAATATCGTAGTAGGCAGTGCGCTTGGAGATTTTAAACTTCTCCATTAATTCTTGAGGAGTGACATAACTCGGCGTTTGAGACAAGTATGCTAATATCGCGGTGCTTCGCTGATCCAAGGCCATGATTTTACCTCCTTCCTTAAGGTTTAATAACGTTCCCGGGCTTTTTGTTCAGAATTATTAATTACTTCTATTTTACCTTCTTCACCCGTTTATGTAGAGACCAAATGTCGCCCTATCCGTTTGTGCAAAATTGGACTGTAAGGATTTCTCATCACTGGAAATCATCAGCGAATAAAAAAAGCAGCAGACCCCTAACCTTTTTCAAAGGTTGGATCTGCTGCTTGGTTCTGTTGATTTTCTAAGGAGATTTAAGCTCCTAAGCTTTCATTTTTCATTAGTTCATCGACAGTTTCGATGACGCGTTCCTCGTCTGCTCCATCTGCAATGACTTTGATTTCTTTCCCTTTTGAAATCCCTAAGGACATGACGCCCATAATCGACTTCATGTTCACTTGCTTGTCTTTGAACTCCAATTTAACATCTGATGCAAATGACGAAACGCTTGCCACTAATTTTGCTGCAGGACGCGCGTGTAATCCTTCATCGCTTGTAATCGTATAGTTTTTTTCAATCATTTTCTAATCTCCTCTTTATCGTTTAATGTCGGTGATGAATTTATATCGATCTGCCCGGTAGATGCTTTGAACCAGTTCGAATGGAATCCCATCCCCTAAATAGCTGAGGCGCTCAATGCATAGCACCGGGGAAGGCATGCCAATTTCCAAAAGTTCCGCATCTTCCTTTTTCACTAAAGCGGCTTCCATTCGCTGGGAAGCATGGCTGATCCTTAGCTGCTGCTCTTCTATTATAGAATAAAGTGAGCCTTTTAGCGCTTCTTCTGTCAATTGCGGGAAAAGTTTTACGGGCAAAAATGTCCGTTCGATGGCCATCGGCTTGTCATCGGCATAGCGGATCCGCTTGACTGAAAATACTTTTTCCCCACTCTGGAGCTCAAGTTCTCCGGCAATATCCGCTTCCGGTTCGATTTTCTTGAACTCGATAAGTTGGTTGCTCGGCGCCATGCCACGGGCTTTCATGTCTTCTGTGAAGCTCGTAAGCCCGTTCAGCGGCTGTTCCACTTTCGGGATGGCCACAAAGGTGCCGCGGCCCTTTTCACGGTAGAGCAGGCCGTCATTGACTAGATTCGTGACGGCTTGACGCAAAGTCATACGGCTGACGCCGAAGCTTTCCGTCAACTCGCGTTCTGACGGGATTGCGGTGCCGGCTTCGAATTCTCCGGCCTTAATACGCGCCCTCAATTGTTCTTCGATTTGAATGTAGATTGGAATGGGAGATTGCTTGTCGAGCAATTCGTTCACAGCCCTTCTGCCTCAACCAACTGATAGGCTTCGCGATCTGCAATTAACGTAACATCCGCATGCTTCCATAAAAATGAAGCGGGAAAATCTTCGCTGATGTTTTTGTCCAATAAGGTTTTCACCGCTTGGGCTTTTTTCTCACCGGAAGCGAGCAGCAGGATCTTCTTGCTTTTTAAAATCGAAGCGATGCCCATCGTGATTGCATGGGTCGGTACATCTTCGGGGGATTCGAAAAAGCGCGCATTGTTCTGGCGGGTCGATTCATCCAGTTCGATGATATGCGTCCGGCTTTCTTCAGCCGTTCCGGGTTCATTGAAACCGATGTGTCCGTTTGTCCCCATCCCAAGAACCTGCAAATCAATCGGCCCAATCCGGTCAATCAACGCTTCATAGCGCAAGCATTCTTCTTCAACGGAATGCGCCTGGCCGTTCGGGATATACGTATGGCTCATCGGGATGTCCAAATGCTTGAATAAGTTTTCAACCATGAAAATCCGGTAGCTGTTCGGATGGTTTTTGTTCAGCCCTCTGTATTCATCCAAGTTGAAGGTTTGGGCATGTTCATAGGAAATGCCCCTCTGCTGATGGCCTTCAATCATTCGCTCGTACAGCCCGAGCGGTGTCGAACCTGTCGCAAGCCCCAATACCGAATGCGGATTTTCAGCAATTTGCTGTTCCAAAATTTCTGCAGCGCGCCTGCTCATTTCTGCGTAATTTTCAACTACGATTGTGTTCATTACAATTCCTCCTTTGCAAAAGCGATAGTCCCCCTGCAAATTGTCATGTGCACGTTCAACTCATCATCTAAAATGACGAGATCCGCATCTCTTCCGGCTTCGATTTTCCCTTTTTGCGTTAGCCCCAACTCTTTTGCGGCATTTGCAGAAGTCATCGCCACCAGATCCGAAATGCTGCAATTCGTCACAGAACGCACATTGCGCACTGCGGTGTCCATCGTCAAGATGCTTCCGGCCAAAGCGCCGCTCTCAAGACGCGCCCCGGTTTCAGTTACGTGGACGTCTTGTCCAGCCAAGTCATAGACGCCATTCGGCAAGCCTTTTGCCCGCATCGCATCAGTGATCAATACGAGCCGGTCCGCCCCTTTCAGCCGATAAGCCATTTCAACCGATTTCGGATGGCTGTGAATAAAATCCGCGATCAGTTCCACCGTCAATTTTTCTTCTAGCAAAGCCGTTCCGACAACCCCCGGGTCGCGGTGGTGAAACGCACTCATTTGATTATACAAATGGGTGATGTGGCTCGCGCCTGCCCCAATCGCTTGCTGCATTTCCTCATAGCTCGCGTCGGAATGGCCCATCGAGGCAATGATGCCAGCTGATTTCAACTGTTTGACAAAAGCGAAGCCGCCTTCGATTTCCGGCGCCATTGTGATCATTTTGATGCGTTTTCCGCTGAGCACTTGCCACTTATTGAAAAGCGAAGCGGATGGCAGCGTGATGAATTCAGCAGGCTGCGCGCCTGGCTGCTTCGGTGAAATGAACGGTCCTTCCAAATGGACCCCAAGCATTTCCGCCTGCTTTTCTTCTGCTTCAAACTTGCTGATATTTTCCAATGCTTCTGAAATGGCTTCGTCCGATTGCGTCATCGTCGTCGCTAGAAAACTCGTCGTCCCTTCTTTTGGCAACGATGCCGCAAGCCCCTTGATCGCTTCCGGCGTCGCATCCATGACATCATGCCCGGCAGATCCGTGAATGTGTACGTCGATAAATCCGGGAGCCACTGTCCAATTCTTTCCACTGCCGTCGATTTCGATATCGGCCGGACGTGCTATCTCAGGCGCCATTTCCGCTATCTCTCTTCCTTCTATAAAAATGTCGCCCATAAAGCTTTCATTTATGGCATCGGCAATCCATACATGCGAGATTTTCATGGTCTTCTTCATTTTTATCCGCTCCTTATGAAAAACCAGGAAACTCGAGATCCGAGTTCCTGGTTAGACGGTTTCTTATTTATTCGACTTTTAGAATAGACGCAGTTCCCTGCTTCTGATTGCCGTCTTTTAGCATCTGTAATTTTTGTCCGGTTAAGTTCGTAAAAATGACCGGCGTGACAATAGACGGTGCATTGGCTTCAAGATAAGCAAGATCCAGTTTCAATAACGCATCTCCTGCTTGGACCAGCTGCCCTTGCTCGACTAAAGTTTCAAACCCTTCGCCTTTTAATTTTACCGTATCCAGCCCCACATGAATAAGAAGTTCGACTCCTGTATCCGTTTGGATGCCGATGGCGTGTTTTGTCGGGAAGACCGTGACGACTTTCCCGTCAATCGGTGAATGAAGCGTGTTTCCTGAAGGAACGATACCAAATCCTGGTCCCATCATTTCTTTTGCAAAGACATCATCCGGCACTTCAGATAATGGAATGATTTCCCCATCAATCGGCATAAAGAAATCTTTGTCGATGATGACTTTCGGAAGTTCCGCTTCCGCCGGCAATTTTTCAATCGGCGCATCCAGATTTTCCGGAGTTGGATTTCCTTTTGCCAAACGGCTCTTCATGGCATCCGCCAAGAACTCAACAGCTGTTCCGATGACTACCTGGACATTGGTTTTATTGACTTTCATCAAGCCCATTGCGCCATGGCGCTTCAATTCCTTTTCGTTCACTTTGTCTGCGTCTTTCACTGTCAGGCGCAAACGCGTCGTGCAATAATCGACGGTTTGGATGTTATCGCTGCCGCCAAGTGCGTTGATCGTGTGGTAAGCGCGGATGTCGATTCCGTTATTGCCTGTATCCGCATTGCCGTTTTCTTCGTCTTCATCTTCACGCCCTGGTGTTTTCAAGTCCAGTTTGATGATCAAGAAATAGAAAATGAAGAAGTAAATAACACCTACGACAAGGCCCATCACAAGTAAGACAAGCGGGTTCTGGGCAAGGCCGTAGTTCAGGACATAATCGATGGCGCCGGCCGAGAAGCCGAAGCCATGATGGACATCCAGTGCATAAGCGACCATCATTGATACGCCGGTCAATAAAGCATGGACTACATATAATAATGGAGATAAGAACATGAACGAGAATTCGATCGGCTCTGTGATCCCTGTTAGGAATGACGTGAATCCGATACTGAAGAGCATCCCGCCGATTAGGGCTTTGCGCTCTTTTTTAGCAGCTGCATACATTGCGAGACAAGCTGCTGGCAGGCCGAACATCATGATCGGGAAGAAACCGGAAAGGAATGGCCCCGCTGTCGGGTCCCCTTTTAGGAAACGGTTGATCTCACCGCGTACGACTTCGCCTGTTGCATCTGTAAATGTACCGAAGTCAAACCAGACAATCGTGTTGATGACATGGTGCAAACCTGTCGGCAATAGCAAACGGTTCAAGAAACCATAAGCCCCTACACCGAACATGCCAGCATTCAAGATCCAGTCGCCGGCGCCGTCAATCAAATCTTGTACCGGCGGCCATGCATAGCCTAAAATCCCAGCAAGTACGGTCATGGTTGCCGCGGTGACAATCGGAACGAAACGCCGGCCGCCGAAGAAGGCGAGCCAGGTCGGGAATTTCACGTTATAGAATTTATTGTATAAGAGACCGCCGACAATCCCCGAGAGGATCCCAGCAAAAACGCCCATATTGATGGACTCATTAATCGTGACAATGGCTGATGTTAAAACAAGATACGCAACGGCACCGGCAAGCGCGGCTCCCCCGTTGCTGTCATGGGCAAGCCCGAAAGCGATCCCGATCGCAAAAATGATGGCCAAGTTGTCGATAATCCCGGCTCCTGCAGCTGACAAGAACGGAACGCCGAAGAGGTCATCTTGTCCTAAACGCAGAAGCAGAGCGGCTGCTGGCAATGTTGCAATTGGGAACATTAACGACTTCCCGATTTTTTGCAGAAAACTAAACAAATTAATTCCACCCTTCTTATTGGTTTTTAGCTGTCTCTATGATGAGAAAATGTATAGATGTCTATACCAATTCTATTCTTATATGTATGCGTTTTCAATACTATTTTTTATTTAATGGAATAATTCTTTTTTCTGGTGAAGGTCCCTAAATTTTCGAGACAAAAAACTTCTGTTGACAGCTTCAAAAAACAGGCATACAGTTAGCTATTATTTCACTCTTATCTTTAGGAAGTGCCATTGTGAAGCCATCCAAAAAAAAGCAAGTTAAAGTCTCACCGCCGATTGGCATTGCCGGCAGCTTTTTGTTTTTAATCACCTTAGGGACCCTGCTGTTAAAACTGCCAATTGCCACAACTGCACCGATTTCCTGGACGGACGCATTGTTTACCGCCACATCGGCCACTACTGTCACTGGACTTAGCGTATTTGACCCTGGCACCACGTTGACGCTGTTCGGTGAGATTGTCTTGCTGTTGCTGATCCAGTGCGGCGGTATCGGGCTAATGACGTTTGCTGTAGCGATCCTGATTTTGCTGCGGCGAAAAATCGGCCTCCAAAACCGGATCTACTTGCAAGAATCCTTCTCTCAAAACTCCATTGGGGGAATTGTCAAACTGGTCAAGATGATCCTCACTTTCGTATTAAGCGTGGAAGCCATTGCCATTGTGCTGCTGACGGTTTATTGGGTGCCGGACTACGGCTTTCAAAAAGCAGTGAATTTAAGCGTCTTCCACGTTATTTCCGCTTTCAACAATGCCGGTTTTTCTTTGTTCCCGGACAACTTGATGAGCTTCGGCAATGACCCTTTTGTCCTGGTACTGTTGTCCAGCCTGTTTATCCTTGGGGGCTTAGGATTTACCGTCGTCGTCGATATTTATCAAAAAAAATCTTTGCGCTCCTGGTCGCTCCATACAAAATTGATGGTGTGGGGAACGCTCGCCTTGAATCTAGGCGCAACCTTGATCATTCTCGCCTTGGAGTTTGGCAATCCGGAATCACTTGGCGGAAAGTCGTGGGGAGAAAAAATCCTGTCTTCCTATTTTGCAGCCGTAACGCCGAGAACCGCAGGATTCAACGTTTTCGATTACGGAACATTGGAAGATCCGACCTTGTTATTCACGATGGCATTAATGTTCATCGGCGCCGGCAGTGCTTCGACGGCATCCGGGATTAAGCTGACCACTTTTATCGTCGTGCTGCTATCGACTTATGCTTTTTTGCGCACACAAAAAGAACCTGAGATATTCGGCCGTACGATCCGGATCGAAACCACCGTCCGCTCGCTTGCCATCACAACCATCAGCCTTCTGCTCGTGCTGCTGTTTTCATTCTTGCTGACCGTGACAGAGAAAATCCCTTTTCTGCCTTTAGTGTTCGAAGTTGTATCGGCATTCGGGACAGTGGGGCTTTCGATGGGCATCACGGCACAATTATCCGATCTCGGCGAAATTCTTTTAAGCCTCGTGATGTTCGTCGGCCGAATTGGTCCGCTCACTTTGTTTTTCATCTTAATGAAACCGAAGAAAGACCATTTCCGCTATCCGTACGACCAAGTATTTACGGGTTAAGAAAAATAGCCTGCCGGCAAAAGCCGGCAGGCTATTTTAATGCGACTGGATTCCAGCCTATCTCTTTCTTCAACAAGAATCCCGATCGATCAGGCTTGGTTGAAGCCGGTGCACAACCGGGCTCGCTTTTTCCGAAGTTCCGTTGATCTGCTTCAACAAAAGCTCAGCTGCCAAGTTCCCCATTTCAATCGTCGGCTGTGAAACGATCGTAAGCGGCGGTGAATAGAAGCTTGCAAACGGCACTTCGTCAATGCCGATGACTGCGACATCTTTTGGAATATGCAGCTGCTGCTCTTTCATGAATTTCAGCACTTCAATCAAGACAATATCATTGCCGGCCAGAATCGCATCCGGCGGCTCTGGCAAGGCGAATAAATCTTTCAGCACTTCCTGGATCTTTTCCGCATCAGCTGTTTGGATATAAGCCGGGTCGGCTGTCAGGTTAACTTCTTCAACCGCTTTTCGATACCCTTCAATCCGTTCGACCCGAGGGCTCGTATTTCGGATGATCGAAGTTGTCACGATGGAAACTTTTGAATAGCCGCTTTCGGCGAATTTGCGGACCGCCAGTTCAGCTGCCCGGTGATTGTCGAGCATGACCGTCTCAATTTCCAATCCTTCAATTTTCCGGTCCATGAAGACGACCGGAAAGTCTCTTTTCTTCATTTGTTCATAGAGATCCAAATTCCCGCCGGTCGGGAAGATAATCAACCCGTCGACTTGCTTCGCTAAGAGCATTTCGATGTAATTCCGCTCTTTTTCGGGTTCGTCATCCGCATTGCAAATAATTGTATGGAATCCTTGCCCATTGAAATTATTTTCAATCGTCCGGAGAATCTGCGTTGAAAAACTGTGAAGGATATTTGCAACGATCACACCGACTGTAAATGTCGACTTCTGCTTTAAGCTTCTCGCAATGACATTCGGATGATAGTTCAATTCTTCGATTGACGCTTCAATCCGTTTCCGTGTGTTTTCGCTCATGTATTCATAGCGTTTATTCAGATACTGCGAAACGGTGCTTTTGGATACTTTTGCATGTTCCGCCACTTCTGCGATGGTCACGGTTTTCATGGACGCATCAAACTCCTGAATAAGCCATGAAGCCGCCATCGACCGCTAAAGTCGTACCGGTAACAAAGGATGAATACGATTCATCCACTAAGAATAACAGCGCCCCCAATAAATCTTCCGGCTGGCCGAATTTCTTCATCGGCGTCGCTGTCAGGATTTTCTTTGAACGCGATGTCGGATTGCCTTCTGGATCGAGCAGCAAATCGCGGTTTTGCGTTGTCAAGAAGAATCCCGGTGCGATCGAGTTGACGCGCAAGCCCGTTTCCGCAAAATGAACCGCCATCCACATTGTGAAGTTGTTGATCGATGCTTTCGCTGCACTGTAAGCAGGCACTTTGGTCATCGGCGCATACGAACTCATCGAAGACAAGTTGACGATTGCCGGCGACTCGCTCTTCAACAATTCTTTGCCGAATACTTGGCTTGCAAGGAATGTTCCGGTGAAGTTAACCGAGAAAACATTTGAGAAGCCTTCTTCTTCTAAGTCGAAGAACGATTTTCCTTCTGCCGATTCATCGTAGGTTTCCGGTCCTGTGATCGCGTCCGGATGGTTTCCTCCTGCGCCATTGATCAAAATATCAATTTTGCCGAAAGCTTCCAAAATTTCGGTTTTTGCTTTTTCCAAAGAAGCACGGTCCAAGACATTCGCCGCTACAGCCAATGCTTCTCCGCCTGCAGCGTTAATTTCCGCTGCCACGTCTGCTCCTTTTTCAGCTGTCCGGTTTAAAATCGCCACTTTCACGCCGTGGCGAGCCAGTTCGCGTGCCATTTCTGAACAGAGTACACCGCTGCCACCTGTAATAACCGCTGTACGGCCTTTTAAATTTTCATGGATTGGAATCATTTTGCATCCTCCGTTCTTTTTGTTTCGTAAGCATCCCATAAACCAAGCAAGTACATGATGCCCAGTGCACGGTCATACAATCCGTATCCCGGTCGGCAAACTTCGCCCCAAATGTGGCGGCCGTGGTCTGGACGCACATAACCGTCATAATCCTGGTCATGCAATTCTTTTACGACGCCTTTAATATCAATCGATCCGTCTTGCGTATAATGCGAGGTTTCCGTAAAGTCTCCGTTGTCATAAACTTTGACGTTGCGGATGTGCGCAAATGGCGCACGCTTCGCATATTTTCTCGCCACTTCCACCATATTATTGGATAAGCTTGCGCCCATGGATCCGGTGCACATCGTAAACGCATTGGATGCTGAATCGGAAATCTCGATCAGTTTTTCATAGCTTTGTTCACCCGTGATGATGCGCGGCAATCCGAAAATCGAATACGGCGGATCATCCGGATGGATGGCCATTTTGATCCCTGCTTCTTCAGCCGTCGGCAAGATCGCTTTCAGGAAATAAGCCAAATTCTCCCACAGCTGAGCCTCATCAATCTCTTTATAAGCTTCGAACAATTCACTCAAATGGTCAAGTTTTTCCGGCTCCCAGCCTGGCAACGTCAAATCCGACGCTTCGCTCACGGTACGCACCAATTCCTGCGGGTCCAAGTTCTCCACTTTCGATTTCTCGAAGAATAAAGCCGTCGAACCGTCTTCTAAAGGATGGAACATTTCCGTACGCGTCCAATCAAAGATCGGCATGAAGTTATAGCAGATCACTTTCACGCCGACTTCTGCCAAATTGCGGATCGACTCTTTGTAGTTTTCAATATAGCGGTCGCGGTCTGCGTTCCCGAGCTTAATCGATTCATGGACATTGACGCTCTCCACCACTTCGGTATGGAAACCGTAAGATTCGATATAATCCACTTCTGTTTTGATCGCTTCTTTCGTCCAAACTTCTCCTGCCGGGACATCGTGCAATGCCCAGACGATCCCTTTCACGCCAGGAATTTGTTTGATGTTTTCAAGGGTAACCGTATCGTTATCTTTGCCGTACCAACGGAATGCCATGTTCATTCGGGGGTTCCTCCTCTATTGTGCGCTTTTTTCCATGTACTGTTTGCTTAACTCAACAGCTGCTTCAAATCCGCCAGCTGCGTAAGCTTTATTCAAATCACTGCCGATTCCTACTGCTACTGCTCCAGCGGAAATCCAGTCTTGGATGTTGTTTAAGTTGATGCCGCCTGTCGGCATGATCCGTACATGCGGAAGCGGGCCGTTGACTGATTTGATGAATGACGGCTCGAAGTTATTCGCTGGGAATAATTTGATGATGTCGCTGCCGGATTCAAGTGCTTTGACCATTTCACGGATGGTCATGCAGCCAGGCAAATACGGAACGCCGTAGCGGTTGCAGACCGGCGCAATATCTTCATTGAAATGCGGGCTGACGATGAACTTTGCTCCGGCGAGAATGGCGTGGCGCGCTGTTTCCGAATCCAAGACCGACCCTGCACCGAGCAGCACATCTTCTTCTTTCAATGCTTCAAAGACGTTCTGCACTTGCGGTGTCGTATACGTCAATTCGATTGCGGGAATGCCTCCTTGGATTGCCGCTTTTGACAACTCGATCGCTTCTTCTGCACTAGTCCCGCGAATCACTGCGACGACTTTCGTTTTGGTCAACTTTGCTAACACTTCATGTTTTAACATTTTTTCAGCTCCTCTTCTATTTAACGTTCCACAACTTTTTCTTTACGGATCAAAGCCGTCACTTCTTCTAAATAAGGCAGCCCTTCGTTGTCGCCGGACACCGTTGTAACCAATGCTCCGACGCCGTTTGCAAACTCCAGCGCTTCTTCCGGCGAATAGCCATGAAGCGTCGCGTATACATAGCCAGCGTCAAAGCCGTCCCCTGCGCCTACTGTATCAATCGGATTTACCGGGAACGCCTCTTTTTTATGCCAAGCGCCGTTTTGGTAAACTCGCGCCCCGTTGCCGCCATCTTTAATTACAAGTTGTTCGATGTTGAAGTCTTTCGCACATTGTTCAAGTGCTCGGTCTGCAGAATCTCCGATGATCATTTCGATTTCATCCAAGCCTGTCAGCAAAATATCAACTGACGGCAAAATTTCCATATATGCGGCTTTAGCCTGGTCCAAGGTCCAAAGCTTCAATCGAATATTCGGGTCAAATGAAATGCGGATATCCTTTTCAGCTGCGATTTCCAGCACCCGTTTCACGATGGCAAAGTTTTTCGGATCAATCGCCAGGAAAACGCCGGTCAGGTGAATCAAATCTACGCCTTCAAACATATCTTCAGTTATATCGCTCGGCTCCATTGTTAAGATCGGAGATTGATAGCGATAGTAAAAAGTCTTGCCGGAACCATCTTCCCGGATCTCTTTAAAATTCAGCGAAGTTGGATAATTTTCCACAAACTCGACTTCCGACAAATCGACGCCTTCACCGCGGGCAAAATTATAGATGACCCGCCCAAATTCGTCTCCGCCAAGCCGGCTTGCCCATTTGATATTCAAACCAAGGCGTGCGCAGCCGATCGCAAAATTCAATTCAGCCCCGCCCACTTTCCGGGTGAAAGAAGGCACATAACGCAGCGGCCCAGTTTCAGAAGGATTGAACGTGATCAATGCATCTCCTAAAGTAAAAACATTATATTGATTAGACAAGGTATTTCCCCTCTCTTGTATGCTATTTTTATTTTATAAATCGGTTTAGTAAATCGGTTTAGTTAAACTATAAATGAAAGTGCTTTCAGAATCAATCAATCGCGGGTAAATTCTGAAAAATAATCAAAAAGGCCTCTATACAAAAATAACGAAATTTCTTTCCCTGCAATTGCTTGAATGATTCTCTTCATATGCAGGAGATTGCCCCTTGTATAGAGAACTACTTGCTAAGCAAAATTATGACGGGAGGAATTGATATGTATTTTGCATACAAAAGCATACTGGTGGCCGTCGATGGATCCAGCGAAGCGGAGCGCGCTTTTGAAAAAGCAATCGGCATCGCGAAGAGAAATACCGCTGTACTGAATATTATTTACGTAGTGGATAGCCGTTCTTACACAGCTATCAAGCTTCATGAACCGCATATAGAAGATGAAGCATTCAAGCACGGAAGAGAACTTCTTGAGGGCTACAAAGCAAAAGCGCTGGATTCCGGAGTCCAAGAAGCCCATACATTCGTTGTTCCCGGCTCTCCTAAAAAAGTGATTGCCCGGGACTATGCAAAACAGCTTAGCGCCGACTTGATCGTCTGCGGAGCCCAAGGTTTAAATGCATTTGAACATTTTCTCCTCGGCAGCGTTTCCCAGCACATCGTTCGGAGCAGCCCTTGCGACGTCTTAGTCGTTCGCCAAACCGGTCCCAAGAATAAGAAACCGAAAGAAAGAATTGAGTATAAATAAGATTTAAGTTTTTTGAATATTCGTAATTTAAGGAGGGGTTTTATTTTTAATGGAGAATGAGAACAAGGAAGAGAAAAAAGCAGAGGAGGATACGTATGGCTTTAGAATACAATCATATTTTAGTCGCAGTTGACGGTTCGAAAGAAGCAGAGTGGGCATTCAGGAAATCCATTGAGATGGCGAAGAAACATAAGGCTTCACTGAATTTAATCCATGTAGTGGATACCCGCTCTTTTACTGCTATGACAAAGCGGGTACCTTCTGAAGATGATCCAATCTTCGAAGAAGGAAGAGCACTTGTCGAAAAGTATAAGAATGAAGCCATTGGTGCCGGATTGTCTGATGTAAATGCATTTGTAGCTTCAGGATCTCCAAAAAAAGCCATTTCACGCGATTTTGCCAAGCAGGTGGACGCAGACTTGATTATTTGCGGAGCCCAAGGATTGAATGCTTTTGAAAAATATTTGATGGGCAGCGTCTCTCAGCATATCGTCAGCAATAGTTCCTGTGACGTTCTTGTCGTTCGCAGGGAACTTCCGACCAATCAAAATTAAAATGACGGCAGCAACTGGTCTTCCCTCTTAACAGCGAAAAAGAAGTCTGGTCAACTTGAAAACAAGTGGACTGGACTTTTCTTTTTCGCTGGAATATTTCTTCCAGCTGTGAAATCTCTATTTTCTCAAGCCATATAGGTTCAAAGGAGCTGGATATCAAATGAAGAACTGGAAAACCCATATTGAATTGATCGCAGCTATTCTATCCGGAATATTAATTCTTCTAGCCTATCTCCTTGAAAAGAATGAGCTCGCAAGTTTTTCAGTGCCTGTTTACCTGCTGGCCTTTTTTATCGGCGGCTATGCCAAAGCGAAATACGGCATCCAAAAAACCATTGAAAACCGAAAACCCAATGTCGAGCTGTTAATGGTGCTCGCTGCCGTCGGTGCTTCGCTGATCGGCTACTGGACAGAGGGCGCGATTCTGATTTTCATTTTTTCGCTTAGCGGTGCATTAGAAACTTATACCATGAACAAAAGCCGGAAAGAAGTTTCCGCTTTAATGGAAATCCAGCCTGAAGAAGCCTGGCTTTTACAAGGCGAGACCACGTCTCGGGTCAGCATTTCTTCTCTCCAAGCGGGAGATACGCTTGTCGTGAAGCCTGGCGAACGAATCCCTGCAGACGGAAACCTTTTGACGGGGCATACGGTTGTCGATGAATCCTCGATCAGCGGAGAGTCCATTCCGGTCTCCAAAGATTCCGGAGACGAACTATTTGCCTCTACTGTCAATTTAAGCGGGGCGATTACGATGGAGATGACGAAACCGAATTCTGAAACGCTTGTACAGAAAATTATCGACCTCGTCCAGTCTGCCCAAAATGAAAAGCCCCCTTCCCAGCAATTTGTCGAGCGCTTTGAAGGAAACTATGTCAATATCGTCTTGATTGTCTTCTCTCTCATGCTTTTCCTGCCGCATTACTTATTTGATTGGGATTGGAATACTACGTTCTACCGGGCCATCCTCCTGCTCGTGGTGGCTTCGCCTTGTGCTCTCGTGGCGTCAATTATGCCCGCTACACTAGCGGCCATTTCCAACGGAGCCAAAAGCGGCATTATCTTCAAAGGCGGTGTCCATCTGGAAAACTTGAGCGCCGTCCAGGCAATCGCATTTGATAAGACGGGAACCTTAACCATGGGCCGGCCCCAAGTGACTGACTTCGTGTTGCGTGAAGGAATCTCACAGGACGCTCTGATGGAAAAGGTTGCCGGCATTGAAATGCAGTCTAACCACCCGCTTGCAAAAGCCATTACGGAATTTATTCAATCCAAAGGCATTGCCCCGCTCTCTGGACTGCAAATAACCGATGTGCCGGGCAATGGATTAAAAGCGGTAATTTCCGGCGAGGAAATAAAAGTCGGCAAGCCCGCATTTGTCGGTGAGTCGGAAGCCGAAATTTTTTACGGAAACTTGCTGGAACATTTGGCGAATGAAGGAAAAACCGTGACATTTGTACGCGATAGCCAAGGAATCGCTGCAGCCATTGCATTAAAGGATACCATCCGCCCGAATACGAAAAGCACCATTCAAGAACTGCAAAAAGAAGGGATTTTTTGCATCTTGCTGACAGGCGATAATGTAAAAACTGCCAAAGCGATTGCCGAAGAAAGCGGGGTGGATGATTACGTCGGCGGCTGCATGCCCGGGGATAAAGTAAAAGAATTGAAGAAACTGATGAATGACTACCCTTATATTGCGATGACCGGCGACGGCATCAATGACGCCCCTGCCCTCGCAACCGCCACAACTGGGATAGCAATGGGCGAAGGAACGGATGTCGCATTGGAAACCGCTGATGTGATCTTGATGAAAAATGATTTATCCCGTATTGTCTATTCGATTCGGCTCGCCCGAAAAATGGAGAAAATCGTAAAGCAGAATATGTATTTTTCCGTAGGGGTGATTGTCATTCTTGTTTTCTTGAATTTTATGCAATCCCTTTCCATTCCTTTTGGCGTCATCGGCCATGAAGGCAGCACTTTGCTTGTGATTTTAAACGGTTTGCGCATGCTGAATCATCGTCTTTGAAATCGGCTATATTGGTGATTTACGCAAAAGAGAGGCTTTCAGATGAAAGCCTCTCTTTTCATTTGTAATTCAACTCGGCAGGCAATGCATTTTACATTCCTGGCTTTATTGAGCCGTGTATCCCCCGTCAACCATTACAGTTGTACCTGTTACAAAATCATTTTCGCAAAGGAACACAATGGCATGGGCAACTTCATCCGCTTTTCCTAAGCGCCCTGCAGGATGTTTCGCCACCAACCCATTATAAAATTCTTCGCCCAGCGCTTCACGGTTCACCATGGCTGTTTCGATATAGCCGGGTGCCACAGCATTGACGCGGATATTTTTATCCCCGTATTGGAGAGCGGCTGATTTGGTCATCAAGTTTACCGCGCCTTTCGAAGCGTTGTAGGCGAAAGCTTGCGGCTCTCCGACGCTGCCGAGTATGGAAGACGTGTTGACAATTGCGCCTCCGCCTGTCTTCAGCATTTCCCGTACCGCATATTTAATGCCGTAAAAAACACCATCCTGATTGACGCCAATCACTTTTTGGTAATCTTCATCAGACAATTCATGCGTTTCGCTCAAGGCGCCGATTCCTGCATTATTGACCATGATGTCGATTTGGCCGAATTGACTGACCGTTTGCGCCACCAGATTTTCCACAGAATCTTCTTGAGAGGCATCCACCTTCACAAATACCGCTTCTGCCCCGTTGCCGCTCAATTCTTTCGCCGCAGCTTCTCCTCCTTCTTCATTGAAATCAGCAATGACCACCTTCACCCCTTTGCTGATAAAAGCTTTCGCTGTTGCTAAACCGATTCCCGATGCTCCGCCTGTTACTGCTGCCACTTTCCCTTGCAAATCCATTCCAATTCCTCCCTTTTCGAATCTCATACACTCCTAGTATATATTATTGTCAGACTATTTAGTCATATTATTTTGAAACTAAAAAAAGACCTCTGCCGAAGCAAAGGTCCCTGTCATTTATTCTTTTAATTGATTGATGAACGGACCATAGTCCCGGCGTTGATGCTGCAAGGAGATCCATTTTAAAGTCGTGAATTCTTCGAGGATCCATTCGCCATTGAAACGGCCAAGCCCGGAGTTCTTTTCTCCCCCGAACGGCACATGCGATTCGTCATTTACCGGCTGGTCATTGACATGGATCATGCCCGTATGGATTCTGTGGGCAAACGCTGCGCCGTGTTCTAAATTAGAAGAATGGACAGCTCCGCTCAATCCGTATGGCAGCGCATTGGCCATTTCCGCTGCATCGTCGTCGTCTTCGAACGGAATCAAGATTGCCACCGGCCCAAAGATTTCATTGACTGCGAGCGGCATTTCGTTCGTGACATTAGTGACAACCGTCGGCTCAAGGACGTTGCCGTCAGCCTTGCCGCCTAAGCGGATTTCTGCGCCTTGCTTGACGCTCTCTTCCAAGTCTTCCAAGATGCGGTCGACTTGCTTGCGGTTGATCAGCGGTCCGACATTCGTATCCTGTTCTGCCGGATTGCCGTATTTCAATTTTCCGGCACGTTTGATAAAGAGCTCAGCGAATTCATCGTATTTGTCTTTATGGACAAATATCCGGTTGATCGCCATACAGATCTGGCCTTGGTGATAGAATTTGCCGAATAGCGCCGAATCTACTGCTTGGTCGATATCTGCATCATCCAGTACGACAAAGACGTTATTGCCTCCCAGTTCTAAAGCGGTTTTCTTCAAATTGCCGCCTGCCAGTTTTCCGATGCCCATACCGACTTCCGTTGAGCCGGTAAAGGAAATCAGTCGCGGAATCGGGTGCTTAACAACGTCATCACCGATTTCTGAGCCGCGTCCGACAACGATATTCAATAGCCCTTTCGGCAATCCAGCTGCTTCAAAAATGCTGGCGAAAATCAAACCGCCGGTAATCGGTGTATCCGTTGCCGGTTTCACCACGACTCCATTTCCGGTTGCAAGAGCCGGTGCAATGGACCGCATCGCTAAATGGAACGGGAAATTCCACGGGCTGATGACCCCAATGACGCCGATCGGGTTGCGGTAAATGCGGTTTTCTTTTCCAGGTTGCTGGGAAGGCAAAATTTTCCCTTCCATCTGGAATGGATAAGCCATCGACTGCTTCACCACATCCAAAGCTGCGCCGAATTCGACTGTCGCTTTAATGACCGTGCTGCCCGCTTCTTTTACGAGCCAATCGATGATCAATTGTTTGTTTTCCTGCATGACTTCCACTGTTTTCTCCAGAATCGCCCGTTTGTTCTGCGGCAATTCCTTCGACCACTCGATTTGTGCTTCCGCTGCCGCCTTGTAAGCCGCATCCAAATCGTCTTTATTGGCTGCTTTCGTTGCGATCAAATCTTCGCCTGTGAAAGGATTTGTATTCGCCATCATCTGGTCGCTTGAACCGTCGCGCCATTCACCGTTTATATACACTTTCGAAAAATCCGTCTTCATTTTCTTCACTCCTCTTTTCAATTGGTAGAATGTATTGGATGGATCTTTGAAAATAGCTTCTAATACTTCAGCCATGAAAATGCTGGCTGCTTTCGTACATTTTTTCGCCACCCTTCTCTTTACCCTTCTATAGAATCCTAAAACTAGGATATTCCGATTTAATTCCTACTACATATTTATAAAACAAAAAAGCTCCTGCCAAATTGACGGCAGGAGCTTTCGTTTAAAGATCTTTTGCAATTTTTAAAACCGTGCGCGGAATAAAGAGCACAACATGGTAAAGCAATTCCGCTAAATCGATCAATTCCCATGCCCATGTTCGGTCTTTCTTTTCCCTTTTCTTTTTCATCCGCAATTCTCCTCGCTTTTTATCTATTATTAATTTATACGAAAAGAATTCAGAAAAGTTTCACAGCGATTCAAAGAACTTTAAAAACTATTCAATTGCCAATCCAAAAGCTTCTGCCAATAAACGAATGCCCTTCATGCGATTTTCCGCTCCTGCCACATTCGGGATAATGGTAATTTCATCCGCCTTGTAAAGTTCCGCAATCCTTTCGATTTCCGCCTTCACAAAGTCGGCATCTCCGATGATCATACGCTTGCGGTTTTCCAATACTTTTTGCTGTTCCCTCGCGCTGAAGCCCCGCAATTCCGCAGTTTCAATCGAAGGATAATAAGGCGGAGGCGTATTCGATTCGACGAATAGGAGCCAAAGGTCAAAGGCCTTCGCTATTTCTTCCGCTTGTTCTTTCGTTTCCGCAACGACTGCGAATACCGCAATCATCACTTTTGGCTGCACTAAAAACGGTGAAGCTTTAAATTCGCTGCGGTATTTCCCGATGATTTCCACTCCGTCGATAGAAGGCCGGGCAAAATGGGCATAGGAGTACGCCATGCCTTTTTCAGCCGCAAGGGCTGCGCTGCCTTCACCGGTCCCGAGCAGCCACAACTCGGGCGCTGTTTCAGTGATTGGCATCGCAGGCAACTCGCTCTTATCCGCCAAATAGTTTTTCAATTGGTCCAGCTGTTCTTCATAAGGCTCCGCTCTTTCACGCATGCTATTCAGCGCTTTATTGACAACCTGGTAACTGCGCGAACGCCCGATGCCAAGATCGATTCGATTCGGATGCAGTGCTTCAAGCATGCGAAAATTCTCGGCCACTTTATAAGCGCTGTAATGTGGGAGCATGACCCCTCCCGAACCGATCCGGATTTCCGACGTAGAAGTCGCTAAATGCATCATCAGCATTTCCGGCGTACTTCCGGCAACCGATGCCACTTTATGGTGCTCCGCTACCCAAAACCGGCTATAGCCGGAGCGCTCTGCAAGCTGTGCCAGTTCTGTTGTCTCCAGCAGCGCTTCCCGCGCCGTTTTTCCTTCATCGATTGGTGAGTAATCCAGAATATTCAATGCCAGCATGCCATTCCCGCCTTTTTCCGATTAATGACCCCAGTTTAGCATGCGGGAACTTTCAATCCAAAACACCTTGTTTCAGATATTCTGGATCGATTCGTAGCATTTATCCAACACGGCCATATTCTTTAGTGTGGATTCCGTCGTGATAACCGGTTCCCCGCCGTCTAGAATCGCCCGCGAGAATTGCTCGATTTCCATCCGGTAGATATCGCCGTAAATCTTTTCTTCACGGATCATGCCATTGTTCTGGATAATGACTTTTCCAATTCCCCCATTAACATCCGGCCGGAAAGCGAAAGGCACTTTGATCTTCCCTTCAGTACCGATGACTTCATACTCGTTGCGGTTGATCATATCAAAGCTGCAATCGAACATCGCCTTGATGCCATTGTCCATTTTCATATAGACCGTCGACGTCAAATCGATTCCGGTCGCCTCATCCAATTCGGCAATCGCTTGGACTTTCACAGGCTCTGAATCCGTCAAATGGCGAATAACTTGAACGCAATAAGAACCGACATCGTAAATGCTTCCGCCCCCCATCGTTTTATCCATCCGGATATCCCTTTCCCGGTTGTTCAAGTAAAACGAGTGGCTCGATTTAATAAGCTTCACCTCGCCGATTTCTCCGGACGCGATAATTTCTTTTACGCGGGCATGCTGCGGATGCAATTGATACATGAAGGCTTCCATGAATTTCACGCCATTCGCTTCACATGCCTCAATCATTTCTTTCGCTTCTTGGGCCGACAGCGCTGCCGGTTTTTCGCAAAGCACGTGCTTGCCTTTTTCAGCCGCTTTGATGACCCATTCTTTATGTAGATTGTTTGGCAGAGGGATATACACCGCGTCAATTTCCGGATCATCCAACAATGCTTCGTAACTCTCATACGCTTTTGGAATCCCTAACTCTCTTGCCGCAGCGTACACACGGTCTCCTCTACTCGAAATTGCGGACATTTCCGCATTTTCCGCCCGAAAAATTGCCGGTATGACCTGGGTTCTGCCAATATTCGCTGTGCTTAAAACGCCCCATCGTATTTTTTCCATTCCATCATCTCCTCTGGTTTTTAATCATTAAAAAAGCCGCTAAGGGGCGCATCGACTGTCCCGTAGCGGCTTTGGATTTCAAGACAGCTTTGCGCTTCTTGCCTATCGCTTATTATTTGATGCGTAGTTCTGTTGCAGGATCGAAGAAATGGGCTTTGTTCAAGTCCATCGCCATTTCGATCGTCTGGCCAGCTTCCACGTTGAAGCGTGCATCGACGCGTGCCACAAAGCTTTCGCCGTTCACTTGCGAATACAAGACGATTTCCGAGCCCATCAATTCCGCCACTTCGATTGGTGCTTTGATCTTCGTGTGCGGCGAATGGTCAAGGAATAATGGCTCATCGTGAATGTCTTCCGGACGTACGCCAAGGATCACTTCTTTGTCGCCAAAGCCATTTTCCTTCAATACGGCAAGCTTGCCTTCTGGCACCAATAAGCGCTGGTCGCCCATGACAAATTGGTTGCCTTCCAATTTCCCGTGGAAGAAGTTCATGGCCGGCGAACCGATAAACCCGCCGACAAACATATTATTCGGCAAATCGTACACTTCTTTCGGCGTACCGACTTGCTGGATAAAACCGTCTTTCATAACGACAAGGCGAGTCGCCATCGTCATCGCTTCTGTCTGGTCGTGTGTTACGTATACCGTTGTCGTCTGCAAGCGGCGGTGCAATTTCTGGATTTCCGCACGCATTTGCACACGCAGCTTCGCATCCAAGTTGGATAATGGCTCATCCATCAAGAACACTTCAGCGTCGCGCACGATTGCGCGGCCTAGTGCTACACGCTGGCGCTGACCACCTGATAAGGCTTTTGGTTTGCGGTATAAATATTCTTCCAAGTTCAAGATTTTCGCTGCGTTCTCAACGCGCTCTTTGATTTCCGCTTTTTTCAGTTTGCGCAATTTCAAGCTGAACGCCATGTTATCGTAAACGTTCATATGAGGGTACAACGCATAGTTCTGGAACACCATTGCGATATCGCGGTCTTTTGGCGAGACATCGTTGACGCGCTTGTCGCCAATGAACAAATCGCCTTCCGTGATGTCTTCAAGCCCGGCAATCATACGCAAAGTCGTGGACTTCCCGCAGCCGGACGGTCCGACGAGCACCAAGAATTCCTTGTCGCGGATCTCCAAATTGAAGTCTTGAACCGACACTACCCCTTTATCGTAGACTTTTTTCACATTCACTAAGTTTAACCCAGCCATTTTCATCCCTCCAAATTGTGTAAAGGCTCCCGTGCGAGCCGATAAAGCGCTTACTTTTGTTTAATATGCTCCTCTGATTTCAGAAGCCACCTGTTCTTTATAGAATCTTGCAAGTTTGTCCATTTCTTCTGCAGAATAAGGCGCAGCCTCGACTGCTTTCAAATTGTCTTGCACTTGTGCAACTGATTTAAAACCAGGAATCACCGAAGAAATAGCACCGTGCTCTAATATCCATTTTAACGCGGCTTGCGTCATATTTCCTCTATTTTCTGCAATCCATTTTAAATTTTCAGCCAATTCTACCCCTTTTTCAAATTCCAGTCCGGCAAAAGTCTCTCCCACATTAAAAGCATCGCCATTGCGGTTGAAATTGCGGTGATCGTCTTGTTCAAATTGGGCATCCACTTTGAATTTCCCGGTCAACAACCCACTCGCTAAAGGCACACGCGCTAAAATTCCAACACCTTGCTCTTTCGCTTTCGGGAATAATTCCTCAAGCGGCTTTTGGCGGAATAAATTAAAAATGACCTGCAAACTGCTGACATTCGGGTTTTGCAGGCAAATCAGCCCTTCTTCCACCGTTTCAACACTAACGCCGTAATAGCGGATTTTGCCTTGTTCTTTTAAGCGGTCCAGCACTTCGAATACATCGCCGTCGCGTAATATGTCGGTAGCGGGACAATGGATTTGGAACAAATCAATCTGTTCACGCCCGAGACGTTTCAAGCTGTCTTCGCAATACTTCGCAACGCTTTCCATTGTGTAATTCTTTGGATCCGTAAAATCATCGGCACGGCCGAATTTTGTTGCGATATGGATTTCATCATGTCTGCCTTTTGTCGCTTTCGCAAGAAGCTCTTCGCTATGGCCATCGCCGTAAACGTCAGCTGTATCAAAGAAATTGACGCCTTGCTCCATCGCATATTCCAAAGCTTTCAACGATTCCTGGTCATTCGTCTTTCCCCACGAACCCCCAATCGCCCATGTTCCAAAACTAAGTTCACTCACGTTTAAATCCGTCTTGCCGATTTGCCGATAATCCATCTACGCCACTCCCATTCTATTTTATAAATACTTACAAAGAAGAGCCCCAACCCAAAAGTTGAGACTCTTATTTATATTGCCTATTTACGGAACGCCAAAAGCTTTTCGTTCATCTCTTTTGTTTGTCCGTAAATATCTTGATAAATAGAAAAAAGTTTTTGATAGCTTTCTACATTCGCCGGATTCGGTTCATACTGCGAATCTTCTTTTAAGAAGACATCCGCACATTCTTTTAATGAAGAAAACCACCCGCTGCCAAAAGCAGCAAGCATGGCTGCACCCATTCCTGGACCTTGCTCGCTTGTCAGGCGTACGATTTTCGCATTGAAAATATCTGCCTGCATTTGAAGCCAGTCTTTGTTCTGCGCACCGCCGCCAATTGACACAATCGTATCAATTTCCTTTCCGCTTTCGCGGAAAATCTCGATGGATTCATTTAAAGAGAATGTAATGCCTTCCAGTACTGCCCGGGCAAAATCTTTTCGGCGATGGGAACTATCCATCCCGATGAAACTTGCACGGATTGCCGCATCTGCATGAGGTGTGCGTTCACCGACAAGATACGGCGTAAACAGCAAGCCGTTGGATCCAGCTGGAACAGAACCCACTTCAGCAAGCAAATCTTCAAATGATTCATCCGCCGCAAAGGTTTCCTTGAACCAAGTCAAACTGTAGCCGGCTGCAAGCGTTACACCCATCGTGTAATAGACGTCCGGCGCCGAATGGTTGAAGTAATGGACCTTGCCGCCAAAATCTTTGTCGCTGCTTGCTTCATAAGATAACACAACACCGGAAGTCCCGATACTGCAAAGCGTTTTGCCATCTTCCAGAATTCCGGAACCGATTGCACCGCACGCGTTATCCGCACCGCCAGCAAAAACGCGGGTGGTCGGTGCAAGCCCTGAAGCTTCTGCATATTCAGCCGTAACCGTACCCACTTCGTCATGCGAGTAGACAAGCGGCGGGCACAGGTTTGGATCAATATTCAAAAGCTCACAGATTTCTGTACTCCACTGTTTTTTGCTGATATCGAGCAATAAAGTGCCGGCAGCATCCGAGAATTCCATCTCCAAATTGCCGGTCATCTTGAAGCGCAAATAATCTTTTGGCAAAACGAACGATTTCGCTTTCGCAAAAATTTCCGGTTCGTGCTTTTGGACCCAAAGAATTTTCGGCAGCGTGAAGCCTTCAAGCGCCGGATTCTTTGTAATTTCAAGTAAACGCTCATTGCCTACGACATCGTATATTTGCTGGCATTCAGCCGTCGTTCTTGTATCGTTCCATAAAATAGCTGGGCGCAAGACTTCATTGTTTTCGTCAAGCAGCACAAGGCCATGCATCTGCCCCGAGAAGCTGATGCCTTCAATATCTTCTGCAGTTCCATCAAAACCGGAGAGGAGCTCAAGCAACCCGGAAGTTGTTTGAGTCACCCAGTCGTGCGGATTCTGCTCACTGTATCCTGTTTTTTCTTGAATCAATGCATACGATTTTGAAACGCTGTGCACCACTTCCCCTTGCTGGTTGACCAGCAGGATTTTCACGGCACTCGTTCCAAGATCGACTCCAATAACATATTTCATAGCGACAGCTCTCCTAGCGTTAGCAGACTATTATTATTTAGCGAAAGCTTGCAGCAAGTACTGGTTGATTGTAGATTTGATCTGCTCAAGACGGCCAGATGTTTGTTTGATTTCAGTTAAGCCAAGTGCATGCTCTTCTAGTTTGTGGAAATCTGTCTTGCCTTCGACGATGTCGCGGCCGATTCCTTCTGTGTATGTTTGGTAGCGGTCTTCCATGATGGAATCCAATACTTTGTCGTCGATCAATTGCTGAGCAACTTTCAAGCCAACAGCAAACGCATCCATTCCCGCGATATGTGCGTGGAACAAATCTTCAGGCTCGAATGAACCACGGCGTACTTTCGCATCAAAGTTCAAGCCGCCTTTGCCAAGTCCGCCATTTTTAAGGATTTCGTACATCGCAAGCGTTGTTGACCAAAGATCTGTTGGGAATTCATCTGTATCCCATCCAAGAAGCGGATCGCCTTGGTTCGCGTCAACGGATCCAAGCATGTTGTTGATGCGTGCATAATGCAATTCATGTTCGAATGTATGGCCTGCAAGCGTCGCGTGGTTTGCTTCAATATTGAATTTGAAGTGGTTTTCCAAACCGTAGCTTTGCAAAAATGCATGGCCAGTCGCTACATCGTAGTCGTACTGGTGAGTTGTCGGTTCTTTTGGTTTTGGCTCGATCAAGAATTGTGCGTCGAAGCCGATTTCTTTCGCGTAATCAACAGCCATATGGTAGAAGCGGCCCAAGTTATCAAGCTCAAGCTTCATGTTTGTGTTCAATAATGTTTCGTAGCCTTCGCGGCCGCCCCAGAACACGTAGTTCTCTGCGCCAAGTTCTTTACCGATTTCCAAGCCTTTTTTCACTTTCGCTGCTGAATAAGCGAAAACGTCTGCATGGTTGGATGTTGCAGCACCGTGGATAAAGCGTGGGTGCGTGAAGTTATTGGCAGTGTTCCAAAGCAATTTCGCTTTGCTGTCTTTCATGTAATCTTTGATCATCGCAACGATGACGTCCAAGTTTTGGTTTGATTCTCTTAAGTTGCTGCCTTCTGGTGCAATATCGATGTCATGGAAGCAGAAGAATGGCACGTCCATTTTTTCATAGAATTCGAAACTTGCATCTACACGTGCTTTAGCCAAATCCATTCCGCTGAATTTATCCCATGGACGGTTCATTGTACCGGCGCCGAATGGATCAGAGCCATCCATTGTGAATGTGTGCCAGTAAGAAACTGCGTAGCGAAGAATTTCTTCCATCGACTTGCCGCCGATCACTTCTTCCGGGTTGTAAAATTTAAACGCGAATGGATTTTTTGAAGATGCACCTTCAAATTTAATTTTGTCAATGTTCTCGAAATATGCCATAATTTTTTGCCTCCTAAGTATGATGTTCTGCTTATTTGAAAATTAAATGAGTCTATCCTTAATGAAAAGGCTTTCATTTGATATTATAACAAGTTACAATTAGTTTGTCTATTGGTTAAACAAAGTTTTATTTAGAATGATTTGACTATTTACTTTTATAAATTCACTTGATTTCATTTAAAAGCGTCAAGAACATTCTTATAGATACTTGCAGCACCATTTATTCGTCCAATTTTCTGACTTAGTGTATGCTTTTAAATAAGTTGGCTGATGGCGTTTTAGAAAATTGAAATGTAAGGAAGGTCATAGATGAATTCCACTAAAAATACCGTTTACCAGATTACCGAATGGATTACCCGCTTCGCTTATTTAAATTTACTGTGGGTTGTTTTCACATTAGCAGGCGCGGTCCTTTTAGGGCTGTTCCCTGCTACGACGGCTATGTTCTCCGTTTGCCGAAAATGGATGCGCGGCCAGACAGACGTGCCTGTTTTTCGTACGTTTTGGGATTATTACCGGAAAGACTTTGTGAAAAGCAATGTGATGGGCCTGTTAGTTTGGCTGCTTGGTGCGTTAATTGCCGCTGACGTCTTCTACTTGTTGGCTTTAGATGCTGCCCATTTAACATGGATATCGATTCCTTTGTTCGCTTTTATGCTTTTGGTTTTATTGTTCCTGTTTTATCTATTCCCGACATTTGTGCATTTTGATATCAAAGCCACTCAAGTGTTAAAAAACGCCTTTTTGATCATGCTGATCCATCCGCTTCACAGTTTGCTGATCCTGCTTTGCTTAGTTCCGCTCTTTCTGATCATGCAGGCATTCCCGGCACTCGCGTTCATCTTCGGCGCAAGTACCTACGCCTTCATCACGATGTGGATTTCTTTGAACGCTTTCAATAAAACAGCTGCGAAAAGCACGAGTGAACTGCCACAATAAAAAGCTTCACCTAAGCGGAAATCGACTTTCCTCTTGGGTGAAGCTTTTTTAAAATTCGTACTTAGAAGAATAAGCGTATGGTGGCGACTCCTGCGGGACCAGCACGAGCTGGAGCCACTGGACTGAGCGGAGCGAAGGAAGCGGCAGAAGCCGTGCCCGCGGAAAGCGTCCACCAGGAGCGATTTCTTCGGTTAATTACAGTTACCCCTTCACCGCACTTGATGAAATCCCTTCAACGACTTTATTGCTGAAGAAAATGAAGGCGATGATGATCGGCAAGACGCTGATGATCAACGTCGCGCCGATTGCACCCCAGTCGGTCATGTATTGCCCGATGAAGTTCTGGATCCCGACTGTCAGCGTTTTGTATTTCTCCGAGCTGATGAAGGTGTTGACGAAAACGAATTCGTTCCAGTTGTAAATCATATTGATGACGACCGTAGTCGCCATGATCGGCGTAGTCATCGGCAAAATGATGCGGAAGAACATCCGATGGATCGAACAGCCATCGATAATTGCCGCTTCTTCGACTTCGTGCGGCAAGGTGTAATAGAAACCGAGCAGGATCATTAAGGTGATCGGTAAGTTATACGCGGTGTACGTGATGACGATCGACCACGGGTTATCGATCATGTCGACGCTCAAGAACATGCTGTAAAGCGGGATCAACGCTGAGTGGATCGGAATCATCAAGCCAATCATGAAAAGCCCGAGCACAAGGCCGCTTAGTTTCCACTTCATGCGCGTCAATGCAAATGCGGCCATGCTTGCGAATAATACGGTGAAGATGATCGCAGCAATGGTAATCCACACACTATTAAGGAAATACGTGCCGATTCCCCCGTCCCAGACTTTCTGGTAATTTTCCCATCTGAACTCCGACGGCAAAGAAAACGGTGATCCTGCAAAGATTTCCTGGTTGCTCTTCAACGAGAACAGGAACAGCCAGATGAGTGGGAGGATTTGAAATAATGCCACTACTATCAAAGCCAGGTAAAGAAAGAAATATCCAACGCGTTTCATTAAACAAACCTCCTCTTAGTATTCAAGCTTCTCTTTTGTTTCGGTTACTTTGCGGATGATCAACGTAACGATCAATGTGATGATCAACAACAAGAAACCGATGGCACTACCGTAGCCGAAGTTATAGCTGGAGAAAGCCAATTTGTACATATAAGAAGCCATTACTTCACTGGCTCCGTTCGGTCCGCCGGCTGTCATTACATAAATCAAATCGAAGTATTTCAAGGAACCGACAATTGCCAAGACGATTGTCACACTCACGATTTCTTTGATCAATGGCAATTTGATGCGCATTGCAATCTGGAATGGCGTCGCGCCATCAATTCTTGCAGCTTCAATCAAAGATTCCGGAATATTTTTCAATGCCGCATAGTAAATCAGGATATAAAATCCTGCATATTGCCATAGGATCGGAACGAAGATGGCAAACAAAACCATGCTTGGATCTGCGAGCCAAGATGGTGGATTTTCAACTCCGATAGTTCTAAGGAATGAATTCAAAATCCCGTTTGACGGGTTGTAGACTTTTACCCACAACTGGGCAATGGCAACGGATGACAAGAGCATCGGAATCAAGTAGATTTTACGAAGCAAGTCCGCACCTTTGATTTTTGAAGCCAGGATGATCGATACAGCTAAATAGATGATTAAACTTAATGCTGAGAAAAGGGCCAATAAGAACGAATGCAGAGCACTGTTCCAAAATAGTTTATCTTGGATTCCTTCTATATAATTGTCCAGGCCAATAAAAGTTTTTTCTCCGATTCCATCCCAGTCCATCAAGCCGTAGTAGCCGGACAGGAGCAGCGGGATAAAGATCAAGACCATCAGCAATATAAAGGCGGGCGCAATATAGAACGCGATATAAAGCTTATTGGACATCACTTTGTTCATAACATTCAACCCCATATCTTATAAAGTAGAAGGGGACAATCCTGAATTCTGGATATGCCCCCTTCTTGTTTCTCTAACTTTGCAAACCGTTGTTATCGTTCTTTATTTCGAAAGAGCGTCCTCATGGGCTTTCGCAAATTCTTCAGGCGTCATTTCGTTGCCGAATAGCGCTTGAATTGCATCCAAGTGGACTGTTGCCACTTCTGGGCTCAATTGAACATCCGCAAACATCGTGATGTTGCTCGCTTGGTTCAGTTCTTCCAAGATATCAATATACATCTGCGGAAGATCCATTGACGCAGCATCCACTTTCGTCGCTGGGATTACGCCAGCTTCTTCAACCGCTTTTTCGCCCCACTCTTTCACAAAGTAGGCAGAAAAGTCTTTTGCTTCTTCTTTTACATCTGAATCTTCTGCTACGAACAAGCCAACTCCAGGGCCGCCGACAAAGCTGTTCATATCGCCTTGGCCGTCAACTGTTGGGAAGTTCATGTATTTTACAGAATCTCTGAATTCTTGTGGTACGTCTTCATTTGTCGTGAAGTTTGGAAGATCCCAAGTTGCGATCATGTACATCGGCGCTTGTTCGCTCATGAACATGCTCTTCGCTTCTTCATCTGCAAGGCCGTTGAATCCATCAACAAAAGCCCCGCTGTCTACCAAGTTTTGAACTTCTGCAGCCGCTTCGATCAAGGCAGGATCTTCGAAGCTGCCTGAACGGTCGATTGCTTTGTTCAATGTATCAGCGCCGCCGATGCGGTCAGCCAAGTACATATACCACATAGAACCTGTCCATGAATCTCTGTTTCCTAGAGCGATCGGCTGAATGCCCTCGTCACGGAATGCTTTTGATGCTTCTAACAATTCTTCGTATGTTTCTGGAACTTCAATGCCGTTATCCTTAAACATCTTCTCATTGTAATAAATGCTGACAATGTTCAATTCCAATGGCAATCCGTAAGTTGTGCCGTCAAGCGCATAGGCTTCAGCAGTTCCTGGCACGAATGCATCTGATAGTTCAGACTCGATGACATCATCCAACGGTGCGAACATATTTCCGCCAACATAAGGCTCAAGGAATCCAGCAGCCCATGTAAGGCCTACATCCGGCAATTCTTTTGATGTTGAAAGGACACGCAATTTATCTTTGTATTGCTCATTGCTTAAAACTTCTAAATCTATTTTGACGCCTTCGTTTTCCGCTTCGTAATCAGCAATAATATCGTTTACCACGTCATAATGCTTTTTGGAGCTACCTTCTGGCCATAAGTGCATAAATTTGATTTCAGTGTCTGCATTACTTGAACCCGATGACGCCTCATCAGAATCTGAACACCCTACCAGCAGTAACGATGAAATAGCAGCGGACAATAGCAGTGCAAGCGTTTTTTTCCTTTTCATTTTTTTCTTCCCCCCACTTTGTGTGCTATTACAACAATATTCAGATTGTTGTATGCGTTTTCATTATAGCAAGGGTTTCCATGTTCGTCTAGTGGCTAAACAAAGTTTTTTATTAAACTACTTTCGTTTCAAAGTATCTGTTAAAATAGTCTTAAAAATGATAGAAAGAGCTGAGCAGGATGAATGTAAAAGTGACCAAGACCTGGAACCATCAAGTCGTCAAAGAAGGCAACAAATCATTAGTGCTAGATAAGATCAAAAACAATTCACCGATTTCGCGGGCGGCTGTCGCAAGCCAGACCGGACTAAACAAAGGAACCGTTTCTTCCCTTGTCAGTGATTTGCTGGATGATCAATTGATCTATGAATCCGGCCCTGGCGAATCAAGCGGCGGCCGCCGACCGGTTATGCTCTTGTTCAACGATTTGGCCGGCTATGCAATTGGCATCGATATCGGCGTCAATTACCTGCTTGGCGTATTGACGGATCTCAGCGGCAATATCCAATTGAAGAAAGAATGCAGTTTTAAAAATCTTTCATATGAAGAAATCAAAGAAAAAATGTTTTCCACCATTGATTCATTGATTGCTTCTGCACCTGAAAGCCCTCACGGCGTAGTTGGCATCGGCGTCGGTGTACCGGGAGTCGTTGATAAAAGTGGAGAAATCTTGCTAGCGCCCAACTTGAAGTGGCGGAACCTGGACTTGAAATCGGTCTTGGAAGAAAAGTATGGGCTTCCCGTCATTATCGAAAACGAGGCGAATGCCGGTGCTTACGGCGAAAAGCGTTTCGGTGCGGGACAGGAATGCGAAAACATCATCTATGTCAGCGCAGGCATCGGGATTGGCGTCGGCCTGATCTTAAACGGTTCCCTCTATAAAGGGTCGAACGGATTTTCCGGTGAACTTGGCCACATGACCATTCAAGTAAACGGCCCGAAATGCCGCTGTGGTAATGAAGGATGTTGGGAACTGTATGCGTCGGAGCAAGCGCTGCTGGATACTGCGGTGCAGTCCGGGTTATTCGCTTCCACTGATGAAAAATTGGATTTGCCGCATTTGATTCAGCTCGCAGAATCCGGCAATGAAGAAGCCATTGCGCTATTCAAAAAAAGCGGCGATTATTTAGGCGTCGGCATCAACAATATCGTCAATACGTTCAATCCGCAGCAAGTCGTAATCGGCAACCGGATGGCTTCCGCCAAAAATTGGCTGAGCGAATCGTTGAATGAACGCGTGGCCAACCAAGCGCTTTGGTTCCAGCAAAACGATTTGATCATCGGCTTTTCTGAACTTGATACGCTGCCAACGGCACTTGGCGTCGCTGCTTTTACCATTGAGAATTTCTTGAGTGTCCGCATGCAGCCGCAGCAAGCCATTTTTTCTTAAGCTGTTATAAACTTTCATCACACTTAGTTTACCATTCGTACTAAGTAGTGTATGATCGTTTATAGCAGCTGAAGATTTTTAATTTTCGATTTAATTGGATTAAGAATCTTTGCCTTTGCTGTTTGGGCACGTGTTTTTGAAAGCACTTACATCTCCTCTGCCAAGCAGCAGATCCACAAAATCATACATAAAGGGTGACGAAAAATGGCGATTATCCAAAATCCAATTTTAACGGGATTCAATCCGGATCCAAGCATTTGCCGTGTAGGAGAAGATTATTACATCGCGGTGTCCACTTTTGAATGGTTCCCAGGTGTCGGCATCTACCATTCCAAGGACTTGAAAAACTGGCGGTTGATCTCTCGTCCGCTCAACCGGTTGAGCCAATTGAACATGATGGGCAATCCGAACTCCGGCGGCGTCTGGGCACCGGCCCTTTCCTACAGCGACGGAAAGTTCTGGCTGATTTTCACAGATGTGAAAGTGACAGAAGGGCAATGGAAAGACTGCCATAACTACCTCGTCACTTGCGAAACGATTGATGGCGAATGGTCGGAACCGATTTATTTGAACAGTTCGGGATTTGACCCTTCCCTGTTCCACGATGAATCCGGCAAGAAATACTTGGTGAATATGTATTGGGATCACCGACATGGCCATCATAATTTTTACGGCATCGTGCTTCAGGAATACAGCGTTGAAGAACAGAAATTAGTCGGCAAATCCGAAATCATCTTCAAAGGAACCGATGTGGCATTAGTTGAAGCGCCGCATCTTTACAAAATCGGCGAATATTATTATTTATTGACCGCTGAAGGCGGCACGAAGTATGACCACCAAGCTACGATTGCCCGTTCAAAAGATTTGCACGGACCTTATGAAGTCCATCCGGAAAATCCGTTGATCACATCTTTCTTCTCGCCAAGAAATCCGCTGCAGAAATCGGGACATGCTTCCATTGTCCAAACGCATACGGACGAATGGTTCCTGGTGCATTTGACGGGGCGCCCGCTTTCCCGAAAAGGCCAAGCTTTGCTTGACCCGCGCGGCTACTGCCCGCTTGGACGCGAAACAGCCATCCAGCGAGTGGAATGGAAAAACGATTGGCCATATGTCGTCGGCGGAAATGCACCCTCACTTCAAATCGAAGGGCCAGCCATCGAAGAAGTGGTGTGGGATCGCGATTATCCGGAAAAAGACGATTTCGATTCGGAGACATTGAACCCGCATTTCCAGACGCTGCGTATCCCTTTAGGCGAAGAAATCGTTTCTTTGAAGGAAAATCCAGGCCACTTGCGCATTCATGGATGCGAGTCGTTGACATCTAAATTCACCCAAGCATTCGTCGCGAGACGCTGGCAGCATTTCCACTTTACTGCGGAAACGAAAGTTGCCTTCCAGCCAGATACATTCCAGCAGGCAGCGGGTCTTGTAAACTATTACAACACGGAAAACTGGACGGCTCTTCAAATTACCTGGCACGAAGAAAAAGGCCGCATCCTTGATTTGACTGTCTGCGATAATTTCGCCTACGACCAGCCGCTGCAAGGCGAAGAAATCGTCGTGCCTGATGAAGTCGAGTACGTCCACATGCGCGTCAATGTCGATGCGGACATTTATCAGTATTCCTATTCGTTCGATGGGGAGGACTGGCATTTGATTCCGATCCGCTTCGGTTCGCATAAACTTTCCGATGACTACATCCAAGGCGGCGGATTCTTCACCGGCGCATTTGTCGGCATGCAATGCCAAGATACGTCCGGCCAAAAGTTGGCGGCGGATTTCGATTATTTTATTTACAAAGAACGCGAAGAAACCCAATAAAAAGGGCGGCTCAGGATGGTCTGAGCTGCTCTTTTTCCAGTTATTTGGATATACTGTCCATTAGCTGCGAAATACTATCCGTTTTTAGCTAAATACTGTCCAATCTTCCCTTTTTACTGTCCAAACCCCTTTCCAATACTCAATCTACTACAAAATACCGCGCATCCGGATGGGCAAAGACAATCGCCGACACCGAAGCTTCCGGATCCATCATATATTCTTCCGTCAATTGGACGCCGATGTCTTCCGGTTTGATCAAGCCGAATAATTTCGCTTGATCTTCCAAGTTCGGACATGCCGGATAGCCGAATGAGACATTGTTGACGGCAAGAATCGTCAAAATACGCGGGAATTTCGCTTTGATCAGCTGGGCTCCTATTGCCCCGTCTGCCGTTAGAATCCTCGTTTTAATTCCTCTAATAATCCCGTTCTCTCTGCTCCTATATATAGAAAAAAAGCCCTCCATGAAAATGAAGGCTTTATGAGTTCACACTCGTTCCTTTTCATCTCTTAGGCAATCGATTACCTGCTGGATTTAGCACCTGACCTTGCGACTGGTTGCTGAAGCGTCATAGGGCCAGTCCCTCGACTTCTCTCGATAAGAATTCACGTTATTCAATTTTGGCTTTTTGTAAGGGTAACTGGTTCAGGATGGAAAATCAAGGCGTTTTGACAGAAATAAACGAACTTTCTGTTAAGAAAGACATTTACCGTTCTGGTTTCTCTCCGTTTCCCTTTTCACACATTTCCGCTATCATGGGAATCAATCAACGCTTTTAGGAGGAATTTCTGAATGTCTGAAAAATACCTGCTTGACGTCAACGATCCGCGCAATTATTTCGTGTTGCTCGAGAACCGCCTCTTTCCTTCGATTGCTAAAGATCCAAACGCCTTAGCGGAAGGCGCAGAACAGCACCTGGCGAAAAGTGCTGGCCCGCTTGCCATCTATGAACGCGTCGGCGTGCTTACTGCCGACATCGACTACACCATTCCATCGAGCTTTCATTCCGCAAGCGAAACCCAATACCAAAATTTCCTGTTCCGCTATACGGAAGACTCAGTGACGTTCATCGAACCTGAAAAAACGCTCTCCTACCCGACAACAGAAGCGCTTTTTGCAGCCGGCAACGACTTGTTGACTGAGAAAAAAGCACAGTCGCCTGCGGAAGATTTCATGGTGCTCAGCGCCAAACTGCTCGCAACCTATCCGTGGCAATAAAAGAAAGCTGGACGGCATTTTTGCTATCCAGCTTTTTTGATTGCAGCCGGAAAACCATTTTCGTTTACTCCCGACTTTTTGTGAAATATGCTCGACTTTCGTTCGAATACTCCCAACTCTCCAATTCCCATCCTCTAAATCAAAAAATCCGCCTCCAATGAAAGAAGCGGATCCATGCATTATTTTCTATATTTGATTGCCAATCCTTTTAGGAAATTGCGGGCATAGCGGTCGCCGCAGATGCTGTAATTCTTATGGCCATGCTTTCGCAAGATGCCGCTCATTTCGCTTTTCGACACGGTCACGCCGGCAAGTGCGAGCAATTCAAGCATGTCTTCACTCGTCAATTGCAAAGCGATCTTCACTTTCTTCAACAGCAAATTGTTTGCCGGCTCGTTGCTCATCGGCGGTGTGGCCGGCTGCCCCGGTTTCGGCTCTTGGCGTCCCCGCTTGAAGACAATCAAGCCGTTCAAGAAAGATTCCAGCATCCGGTTGTCGACACGGATATGGTCAACATTTTCAGAAGCATCCAAAACGCTGTCCATGTCATCGCCTTCGCTTTCCGGCGTCTTCGTCAACACTTTCAACACATCTTCTTTCGACAGCTCGATGCCGCCTTCCTTGAAAATCTTTATCATGTCATTATTTTTAATATCAAGTGCGTAGCGCAGCCTGATCAGAATATCATTATTGTCCATCGGGAAACCTCCATTTATTATGCATGATAGCTGTTCCATCATCTTTTTCGCTTTCTTTATCATAGCATATTTAAAAGGCCCGATTTGATGAAAACCTTTGTATTTGTCAAAAAAGCTAATATTCTGCGGAATTAATAAATAATCGATACAACAGACAAGAACGCCTTCTTGTTTATTAACATAGACTCAATCATCTACTTCGCTCACAACATTTGCACAATTGACGATAGATGTGAAGAAATGATTTTCAACGGTATGAAAAACTGCTACAAACGGATAGCTTCTTTGCCGCAGGCCAGCAAATTTTGATGCGCACGACGCTATACACTAATTAGAGAATATCGCTCCAGATTTTGATCGCTGTCCCTAAAATCAGCAAGGCCAAAATCCACTGGAGGTATTTCGTGTTCATCTTCTGTCCAAGTTTCGCCCCCAGAGGTGCAGCGATCAGGCTTGCTACAATCATGACGGCTGCCGGCCCGTACAAAATCTGGTCGGTGACAATTTTTCCGACCGTCGAGCCAATCGACGAAATGAACGTAATCGCCAGTGAAGTCGCAATGGTCATGCGCGTCGGTATTTTCAACACCACAAGCATGATTGGCACCAGGATAAAAGCACCCGCTGCCCCGACGATGCCTGCAGCAATTCCAACGATCAAAGCAAGGCCGGCCGCCAGCCCTTTATGGAACACCACTTGGTCAAGTGGAATGTCGTCGACTCCTTTTTTGGGAAGGAACATCATGATGACGGCAATTGTCGCCAAAATGGCATAGACAATATTAATGGCTTGTTCAGACAATAACGTGGAGCCATAGCCGCCGATAAAACTCCCGACTAAAATGGCCCCGCCCATATAAGCGATCAGCGCCTTATTGATATAGCCGCTCCCCCGGTAAGCCCAAACTCCAGCGATCGTCGCAAAAAACACCTGGATGGCGCTGATCCCGGATACTTCATGGGCGCTGAAAGCCGTATAGCCAAGCATCACCGGTATGTAGAGCAGCATCGGGTATTTGATGATCGAGCCCCCGATTCCCACCATTCCGGAGATAAATGAACCAATAAAACCGATGAAAAAAATGACGATGATAAAATCTATACTCATACCAATTCCTCCTTGCCAAAAGGAAAAAGGGCATCAGATCGATACCCTTCAGCTTTTAGCCTTTCTTGATCCAGAATTTCAACAGGCCGCCGTCTTCTTGGACTTCGAGCAAGTCATGGCCGCCTGATTTTGCCCAAGCTGCCATATCCGCTTTTGCCCCTTTATCCGTTGCATGGATTTCTAAGACTTGGCCGGATGCCAGCTCTTTCATCTCTTTTCTTGTTTTCACAATCGGCATCGGGCATGCCAAGCCTTTTGCATCTAATACTTTATCTGAATTCATGTGAGTCGCTCCTTCAATTTCCAATTTTTTATTGCCTCGTTCAATGGTTTACCGCACAGCACAGCGGTTTGGTCCAATCTCCATTTCCCGCTGCTCTTCTTCAGCCGGCGAAATGATTCCCATATTGGTCTTGCGGATCTCCTGATATGCATTCGGCTGCGGCGGCAGATGACGGGTCACCATATCCCGGAAAGCTTGTTCATCTTCAATATTCAATCCGTGATTCTCTTTAAACAAAGCGCTCAATGTTTTATAGACGCTGCCGTCTTCATTCAACTCATCGATGATCATGAAATGGGCTGGAAGAACGATTAACCCGTCCGCCAGTCCCGGATAGCGCTTGTAGAGGGATTCTCTTAGATCCCCCACCCAATCTTCTGCAAGCCCTGCAAGGTCCGGGCGTCCAATGGAATCGATAAACAGAATGTCACCCGTCATTAAATACTGGCCGTCTACGATGAAAGAAGTCGAACCGATCGTATGTCCAGGCGAATAAAATGCGTGGATTTCGGTTTTTTCTTCTCCTAATTCCACTTTCAGTCCATTGACAAGTTTCACATAGTCAAACACCACTTCTTCTGCATCTGCCGGCGGCAAATAATAAGCTGCGCCTGTTGCTTCCGCGATTTGGCGTCCGCCAGAAATATGGTCTGCATGCAGATGGGTATCAAAGACGTGTTTGATCACGGCGCCTTTTTCCGCTGCGAAATCCAGAAAGACATCAGCCATGCGTGTTGCATCGATTACGGCAGCTTCTCCGTCCGAGATGGCCATATAAGACAAACAGCCTTTCCCGATCCGGACAAATTGGTATAACTCCCCGCCGCCTTTTAAATCCCCCACTTTCACCGGTTCCAAATGTTCGCTCCAAGCCTTCATCCCGCCTTCTAAGTAAGCGGCCTCGATCCCTTCTTCAGCAAGCATTTCTGCCACCATGACCGAAGATCCTTCCTTTGCACAAACCACCAGTATGTCTTTATCCGTTGGAAGCTTAGCCGCCGCTTCTTCGACCCCGTCCAATAAATCAAAATACGGGATGTTCAAATAATCAAAGCGGCTGCCTTCTATTTTCCAGTCCGCAAACGCATCTTCATTGCGGACATCAAAAATAAAGAGCGGTTCGTTGTTGATCACCTTTTTCGCAACTTCTTTTGCTGTTAACGATTCTACTGTCATCTTTTTACCCCCTGTCGTATAGTCTGTTCCAAAATTCCCGTTTCATTTGATGAGCTGGACTTCTGCAAGTTACGCGTTGTTCGACTCCGTAGCACCTGTCCATTCGGACATGCCCTGGGCTGCATTTTTAATGCGGGTAAATCCTTTTTCCTCCAGCTGCTTCGCTGCAAAATCACTGCGCTTGCCTGTCCGGCAAATAACGATCACTTCTTTATCCGAATCCAATTCACTCACTCGCTGCTCGAGTTCGCCAAGTGGAATCGATACAGCTCCCTCGATATGCCCGAATGCATATTCTGCCGGTTCCCGAACATCCAAAACAATCAAATCTTCGCGCCCAAGTTGTTGCTCTAATTCTGCATTAGTTAGCGTGTGCGGAAATTTCATTTCCTCTTTTTCTTCTGAGCGATCGGCTTTCCGCAAATAATGGATCAGCACATTCCCTTCTTCAGAAGTTCCGAGATAATGGTTGCCGCTGCTCTTGGCCCAAGCTTTCATATCCGCAAGTGAACCTCTGTCCGTTGCTTGCACTTCAATCACTTGTCCGGGCCCTAAATCATTCATCGCTTTTTTCGTCCGGACAATCGGCATCGGACAAGCTAGCCCTTTGGCATCCAAGGTTTTATCGGTCTTAATCATCTGTCTTCCTCCTTTTACCCACGGGGGTATATTTAATGTCAAAAAAATTTAAACTGTCGGACCGTTCCATTCCAGCATACCGCCGTCCATATTGACTACGTCAAACCCTTTATCTTCTAATAACCGCGCCGCCATTCCACTGCGATTACCTGAACGGCATACGAGAATATGTTCTTTCGATCGGTTGATATCCTGCAGACGGAATTCAAGCAGCCCTAATGGAATATTGACTGCTCCCGGTATCTTCCCTGCTTTTACTTCTTCTGTTTCGCGTACATCGATAATGGAAACATCCGGATGCCGGTTTACGTATTCATTCACTTCTTCTGTTGTCATTCGCTTCATTCTTTTTTCCTCCTATCGTTGCGGCCGGTATTGGTTCATCCCGCCGGTTACGTTAATCACTTGTGCAAAACCATTTCGCTGCAATAGCGCCGCTGCCCGGCTGCTTCGCATACCGCTTTGGCAAATAACGTAAACTTCTTTTCCTTTATCGAGTTCCTGCAAACGCTTCGGCAATTCAGCCAGTGGGATATTCTTAAATTCCTTGATGTGGTTTGCTTTGAATTCTGCGGGTGTCCGTACATCGATCAATTGCTGCTCTTTTTTCTTGATCACCGATTTCAAATCATCCGTTGAAATTGCCATTGCCCCTTTTGGAAGGGAAATGGCTCTGTATCCGATCCACAGGATGACCGCTCCAACTACTAACATCAGCCAAGTATCCATGATTCTCCCCTTTTCTTTAAATGAATAAATTCACATTGCCGTCTTCTGCATCAGCCAGATAAGCCGCTACTCCAGCAAAGGCCACGTCTTCCAGCAATTCTTCCTCTTTCAATCCAAGAAGATCCATTGTCATCGTACACGCCACCAGATTGATTTCTTGTTCTTTCGCCATATCAATCAATTGCGGAAGTGTCATCGCATTATGCTTGCCGATAACATGCTTAATCATCTTTGGTCCCATTCCGGCCATATTCATCGTAGAAAGCCCTAATTTATCTGCGCCTCTTGGCATCATTTTTGCGAACATCCCTTCAAGGAATCCTTTCTTCACGGCTTGCGGATTGTCTATTCTTAAAGCATTCAGTCCCCAAAATGTGTGGAAAATCGTTACCTCGTGGTCGTATGCCGCTGCTCCATTCGCAATGATATAGGCCGCCAT
Organism: Planococcus alkaliphilus; assembly: GCF_057031095.1. NCBI lineage: Bacteria > Bacillati > Bacillota > Bacilli > Caryophanales > Caryophanaceae > Planococcus > Planococcus alkaliphilus. The sequence goes on along the minus strand of NZ_CM168060.1, from coordinate 605,542 downwards.
CGCTTTATCGTAATCTCCGCTGAACAAAATGATGTTTGTTGTCTTTCTTTCTTCCATCTCTGATTCCACCTCCCTTATACCGCACGGGGTATATTTTCATTTAAATAAAAACGCGCTGCCTCAACAACACGTGAAATACCTATAGGGGTATATTAACATCCAAAAAGAAAATCCGTCAACCCGAAAGTTCTACGGATTTCTTATCTGCTTTTAACCAATAGGCTAACCGCATCTTTAACCAGCTGATCTGTGCTTTCACCTTTATCAATGCTGTCCCGTACACATTGCTCCAAGTTCTCACTGACAATAACGCCGATTGCCCGGTCTACTGCGCTTCGCACTGCAGACAATTGAGTCACGACATCGCGGCAATCTTCGTTGTCTTCCACCATACGCAAGACCCCTTTAAGCTGGCCTTCGATTCTTCTTAGACGGTTTTGGACTTGTTTATCGTATTCCATCGTATGATTGCCCCCTTCACTTTCCATTATTTCTATTCAATTTTATACCCCTTTGGGTATGAAATCAATCCTTCAAGCTTTCTTATACCGATTGGTCGATGCAGCCGATCAATCGTTTTTCGATCTCTACAGCGATTTTCTTAATAGAGTCGTTCTGAACCATGCCAGTTAAAGCAGTGGGACGCGGCATACCGATTTTCGTCGTTCCTTTTTCTTCATAGACGACGATTTTGCAAGGCAAGAAATACCCCACCATCAAATCTTCCGACAGCACTTTATTGGCTTCTTCCGGGTTGCAAACTTCCAGTACGGTAAACGGCGTATCAAAATCTGTGCCTTTTTCTTTCAGCTTCGCCGTAAGATCGAAATTCCACAAGACACCGAACTTTTCGCTCTTTAAATTCTCTTCAAGTGCTTGCACCGCTTCATCTCTGCTTTTTGGCGTTTCTACTGTGTAATTGAACATTTTTTCTCCTCCTCTTCTTCTATTCTAGGGCTCAAAATTAAACCCCTATGGGTATATCAACAACTACAGAATAACTCCTTTTTCTTGGAGGCACAACTAATCTGCTTTTCCGGATTTTCCCCTAAAGAAAAAGCACTTCTTTTCGAAAGCTGAAAAGAAGTGCCTGTCATTGTTTTATTCGCCGCGCGGCGCTTTCGGCGGTTGGCATGTATCGCATTTGCGCTGGTTGTTTTTGTTGAACTTCGTGAAAGTCTTCTCAAAATTATTGCCGCAAGAACATTTGAACAGCAGCTTTTGTGAAAATCCGTGGTATTCCGTTGACAGCAATTTGCTGTCGGAGTTTTTCTCTGTAAATTCTCTTATTTTATCGATCGTCCATCGTTTATTCATTCTCTTACACCTCTATCATTTATTTGCAGGCAGAAGCGCTTGGCTTCCGTTGAATTTTGGGTTCATCCGTATTCGTCCTAAGTCCCTTATTATAGCACGGCTTGACCGGCAATAAGAACAATAAATGATTTTCCTCTATTTACGATTTTAAAACGGCTTGGGTATTTTGCGTTTTTCTCTCCAGGAATTTCCCTTTGGCGTAGCCTGAAAAGAAGGTCATGAAGACCATTCCGACGACCAGTATGAAGATACTGCCGCCAAGATAAGCGGAGTCCATATTAAAAAGCACGGCATTTCGGAACCACGACTGGAACGGCAAACCAAATCCCAACAATACGGCAAAAAACACAACTTTCACTTTCCAGTTCTTGCCCTTCATCTTCTTGATCGAGTTATTTACAAAGATGCGCAAGTACGCAAGGGCCATCCCGATTCCCCAGAACATCAATAAATACATTTTAATATCTTCATCCATGGCAAATGCCTTCCCCAGCATCCGACTCCAATTAAAAACGCTGCAATCATCGCTATATGAGATTTCTTCATATTCCATCACCTATTCCGCAAATCCCACTCAACACCCTGTTGATTGGTATACCTTTATTTTAGGCCCCTGCTATAATGAAAGCAATAAACAGAATAGGCACACCTGTTCAGTGGTACGGAGGGGGAACTGATGGCTTCGATTTATGAAGAAATGGCCGAAAAGACGAAAGAGAAAATCCAGCAGCATTTCCTTCAGCTGTTAAAGGAAAAGAACTTCATGAAAATATCTGTCCGTGACATCACCGAAGCGGCGGAGATCAACAGAGGCACTTTTTATCTGCATTACTTGGGTAAATACGATTTGCTGGATCAAATGGAAACGGGATTATTGGAAAACTTGGATAAGCACCTTGAACAGCTGAAGCCGGATTTATTGCTGGAGGAAGCAGAAAAAGGCCGGATTTCGATGAACGCGGTGGAAGTGTTCCGCTATATTCAATTGAACGCCGAACGTTTTCAAATCTTCCTCGGCGAAAATAACCACATCGGCTTTCACAAGCGGCTGAAACGTTTTTTCGTCGATCACTTTGTCGAAAAAATGATGAAAAACGAAAGCTTCTTCAAGGGAGCATCGGTCCCGCAAGATTATTTGTCATCCTTTGCCACTTCCGCTTTTTTAGGGCTCATTGAACAATGGCTGGAAAACGAACTGGCTGAAACACCGGAAGAAATGGCCGAAATGTATATCCAGATCATTTTCTTTATCCGCAATTTATAACGTAAAAAAGGCTGTTTCCCCGGTCCACCAGGGAACAGCCTTTTTGTTATCTGCGGCTTCTGTTCGGAAGAGGACCGCTTTCCCCGTCAATCCGCGAATCTCCCGCCACTTCAAGACCGGTTTCTTCTTTTATATAAAAGAAACTTCTAAACACAAGGGCTGCAAGCGCTGCGCCAATCAATGGAGCGGCAATGAATAGCCATACTTGGGCAAGGGCATCGCCGCCGGCAAAAATAGCCGGCGCCAAGCTTCTTGCCGGGTTTACGGAAGTGCCAGTTAACGGAATGCCAATGATGTGCACAAGCGTCAAGGTCAACCCGATGACGATTCCACCCATATGGGAAGTCGCTTTACTCGAAGTCACACCGAGTATCGCCAGTACAAAGATGAACGTAAGGATGATTTCAACGCCAAACGCACCGAGCAAATTCAATCCGACGGCACTTAAATCACCATAGCCGTTTGCTCCGTATCCTTCAAGGGTAGTCGAATTCGCAGCCACGAATGCAAGAAATGCACTTCCTGCAAATGCTCCTACAATTTGAGCCACTACATACCCGCCAAACTCTTTAGCCGTCAAATTCCCGGACATCCAGACAGCTAGCGAAACTGCCGGATTTACATGGCATCCTGAAATATGCCCGATAGCGTAAGCTGCTGCCACGATCGACAATCCGAATGCAAAAGCGATGGCTAAAACGCCAAGGTATCCATTATCCGTCCCTCCCGAATACCCGCCTAAAACCACAGCCGCCCCTGTTCCAAGAAACACCAAGATAAACGTACCAATGAATTCTGCTAAATACTTCTTCATAGAAACCTCTCCTTTCCTTTAAAAGCCTCATCGCCATAATTAATCTGAACTTTCAAAATATTATAGCATAGCTTTCCCTCCTATAATTTTTATTTAACGATATTTGTCAAAATCATAAAAACCTTTTCCCGGGAATGAGAAAAGGTTTTAGTCAATGTATAGATTAAATTCAGCTTCGGAATTTGAGGACTTTTGCAGCTTCTTTAATAAGCCACCCAGCTCAAACCGGTTGTCCCTTCACCAGCGTGAACCCCTACACAAACACTGAGCTGGACAACTTGCACGTTGAGGTCTGGAAACTCTTCCAAAAGCTCGTTTTTCCAAATTTCTGCATCTGCTGCATTATTGCAATGGTTGACAGCCACTTCCGGTACAGCCCCTTTCGCCATATCTGAACGCAGCGATGAAACGACCCTGTTTTTTGCCCGCTTATTGGAACGGACTTTTTCTTTCAGGACCGTTACTCCATCTTCAAAAGTAATGACCAATTTTATGTTCAGGATATTGCTTAAAAAAGCCTGGGTTCCTGAAACACGGTCGCTTTTGTGCAATTGATTCAAGCTAGAAGGAATAAATGAAAGATGCGATTTAGCTGCCATGCCCTTTAACACAGTCACCACATCTTCTGCCTCTTTGCCCGCAGCAAGCAGCTCGGCTCCTGTTTCAATCATCTTGACCATCGGGAATGATCCAATTTTCGAATCAACGGGGAATACTTTTAAATCGGTCATTTCTGCTGCCGACTGTGCGGTTGCAAAGGTTCCCGAAAGGCCGCTGGACAAATGAAGCGCAATTGCGGAATCATAGCCGGCTGCCTGAATTCTTTCATATAGGGCAATCATTTCGCCAATAGCCGGCTGCGAAGTTTTTGGGGAGACATGCGCCAAGCGCAATTTCCCATAAAATTCTTCCTGTGTAAAATCGATGGACTCTCTATAAACCCCATCTGAAAAAACAACACTGAGCGGGAGTACATAAACTTGATATTTTCGAATAAAATGATCGTTTAATTGAGCGGCTGTATCGGTAATCCAAGCTATTTTTTTCATCTACTAGTTTCTCCTTTAAATGCGATTCCATATCGGAAGCAGCTTTCTGATACGGCTAACTTACCTGACGCACCTGAGGGCCGCTAGTGATAGGTGTCATATACGGATAAACTTTTGAAAGCGCCGACATAATTTGAACTTATTTTATTGTTTTTACCGCAAAAAGATCACCGATCTATGTGCTGCATAGGTCGGTGATCTTTTGATACAGGCAGCTGAATCAACCAACTGCAATTCTTTGTTTAAATGTTTGAAGCAATGCCCGCGCCTCATCCGTCGATTCACTCTTCAGCAATTGGCTTCTGAATTCATCTGCATCTGCAATATTGCTGACATAGATTTTAAAGAAGCGGCGAAGCGGTCTGAACGGCAACGGTTCTTCTTCCGTGGAGTAATAATCATGCAAATCCAACTGCAGCTCTAAAAGCTCAAGCATTTCTGCATCGCTATGCTCGCGCGGCTCTTTTTCAAAAGCGAACGGATTCCGGAAAATCCCACGCCCGATCATGACGCCATCAATGCCGTATTTCTCAGCTAATTCCATGCCTATCTTGCGGTCTGGAATATCTCCGTTAATGGTGATCAAGGTATCCGGAGCAATTTCATCCCGCAGTTTCTTGATTTCAGGGATCAGCTCCCAATGTGCCGGCAAGCGGCTCATTTCTTTCTTGGTCCGCAAATGGATCGACAAATTGGCGATATCCTGCTCGAGCACATGCGAAAGCCAAGCTCTCCATTCCTCTACACTCGTGTAGCCAAGGCGGGTTTTGACACTGACCGGCAATCCGCCAGCCTTCGCCGCTTGGATCACTTCCGCTGCGTTGTCCGGAAAACGGATCATGCCGCTTCCTTTCCCTTTTGTCGCTACGTTGGATACCGGGCAGCCCATATTAATATCGACGCCTTTAAAGCCCCGTTTCGCCATCCCGATGCTCATCTCGCGGAACTGCTCAGGCTTATTGCCCCAAATATGTGCCACCATCGGCTGCTCATCGGGGGTAAAGACCAATCGTCCTTCTTCACTGAAAACACCGTCCGGGTTGCAATAGCTTTCCGTATTCGTGAACTCCGTAAAAAACACATCGGGACGTGCAGCTTTCGCCACCACTTTCCGGAACACCACATTCGTGACTTCCTCCATCGGCGCGAGTATAAAGAATGGCCGCGGCAAATCACGCCAAAAATTCTCTTTCATATCCAACTTTCAATCCTTTCATCGCGGGGCAAAAAGCACACTCTTTACCCGAAATTCCTCATCTATTAAACGAAACCACATTTTAATTCATCATCGGGTATTTCTTAACCTTAACTAGTTTACACGAGTCAGGCGCCTGTGGAAAGAAACGAATATCGAACATAAAAAACTCTTCACTCGCCAGTTGGCTTGTGAAGAGAAAGGATGTCTTTTCAGAAAAACTTATAAGTATTCTTTCCTTCAGCTTTGGCAAGATACAAAGCTTCATCTGCTTGTTTGAGCAGCGGTTCCAACGCGCCCTTATAATTTGCAGGGTAACTCGCAATCCCTACGCTGGCAGAAAGGGCATAGCCTTGTTCCCATGCACTCAAAGCGAGAATGATCGCTTCTGCTTGTTCATTTATTTCTTCTTGGTCAGAAACACCGGAAAAGTGGATAACAAACTCATCTCCCCCTATTCTAACTACAAAAGCACCCAGCCCGTCCGCTACGAGCCGTTGCAGCCTTGAAGCGACTTCTTTCAAGACTTGATCCCCTTCATCATGTCCACAGAAATCATTTACCTGTTTAAAGCCGTCCAGGTCCAAGTAGTAGATCACGCCACCCGCTTCGGAATGGCTCTCAAAAAACTTAAAAAGATACCGTCGATTATACAAATCCGTTAAAGCATCCCGGAAAGCCAAACGTTCCAAATCAAGATAATAAGAAAACATCCGGACAATTTTTTGCAGCAGCTGAATATTTTTGGGATCGAAGTGGCTGACTTTATCATTGACTGCACACAAGGTCCCGAACTTTTCACCATTTATATGAGAAATCGGCAGCCCTAAATAAGACCGGATTTTCATTTGATCAAGCTTACTTTGAAGCCCTGTCAAACTGCTTTCTTTTTTCGTGTCTTCGTAAACTAAAGGTTCGTTTTCTTGAAAATTAATCCGGTTGCATAAAGTATCGTTAAGGTTTAATACCAATCCTTCCCCCACCACAATACTCGTATCTTCATTCGAAAACTTTAAGATGACTTGCTGCGTATCACTATGAGAAGTCAAATAGATTAAGTGGCCAGGCAAAATCTCTTTCGCCAAATCCAATAAATCATTGGCCAGTTCATTAAAATTCTTATACATTTGCAGTTCTTGAAACGTGGTCATCACATAACACCCCAATTACTAATTGCCAAACCCCCGTAAAGCGGCTGCATTTCATTAATTTTACCATAGATTATGGAATGGCATGGAGCAGCAAAGACAAATAAAAAAACCCTCAACCCTGTCAGATTGAGGGTTGAGGGTTGAGAGTTGAGAGTTTAGTTTGATAAATAATTACATCATGCCGCCCATGCCGCCCATATCAGGCATTCCGCCCATTGGTGCTGCCGGTTCCGGGATGTCTGCAACTACTGCTTCAGTCGTCAAGAACATTGCTGCAACAGAAGCTGCGTTTTGAAGTGCTGAACGCGTTACTTTTGTTGGGTCAACGATTCCTTGTTCAACCATGTTCACCCATTCGCCGTTTGCCGCATTATAGCCGACTCCGACTTCTTCTGTTTTCAGGCGGTGAACGATGATTGACCCTTCAAGGCCTGCATTTGTCGCGATTTGGCGAACCGGCTCTTCAAGTGCACGAAGCACGATGTTGACGCCTGTTGCTACGTCGCCTTCTTGTGTTTCAAGAAGCTCTGCTACGCGGTTGTAGACGTTCACTAACGCCGTACCCCCACCTGCAACGATTCCTTCTTCTACTGCTGCACGAGTTGAGTTCAATGCGTCTTCGATGCGAAGTTTGCGTTCTTTCAACTCTGTTTCAGTAGCCGCTCCGACTTTGATGACTGCAACACCGCCAGCAAGTTTCGCCAAACGTTCCTGCAATTTCTCTTTGTCGAATTCAGATGAAGTTTCTTCCAATTGGTTGCGGATCTGAGTTACGCGGGCAACGATTTTCTCTTGGTCGCCAGCGCCTTCCACGATTGTTGTGTTTTCTTTCGACACAACCACTTTTGAAGCGCGTCCAAGCTGTGTGATGTTCGTTGATTTCAGCTCAAGGCCTAGATCTTCTGTGATCACTTCAGCGCCCGTTAGTGCCGCGATATCTTCAAGCATCGCTTTACGGCGATCGCCGAATCCTGGAGCTTTAACAGCTACTGCGTTGAATGTTCCGCGCAATTTGTTGACGACTAATGTAGCTAGCGCTTCGCCTTCAACGTCTTCTGCTACGATCAACAATGGTTTGCTTTGTTGAACTACTTGCTCAAGGACAGGAAGGATTTCTTGGATATTGCCGATTTTCTTGTCTGTTACAAGAATGAACGGGTTATCAAGAACCGCTTCCATTTTATCTGAATCCGTCACCATGTATGGAGACTGGTAACCGCGGTCGAATTGCATCCCTTCCACAACATCAAGTTCCGTTGTGAAGCCGCGTGATTCTTCCAACGTGATAACGCCGTCGTTGCCAACGCGTTCCATTGCTTCAGCGATCAATTTGCCGACTTCTTCGTCGCCGGATGAAATCGCTGCAACTTGTGCAATCGATTCTTTGCCTTCGATCGGCTTCGAAATCGCTTTTAATTCATTGACTGCGTTTTCCACAGCCATTTCGATTCCGCGGCGGATGCCGACAGGGTTCGCACCAGCTGTAACGTTCTTCAAGCCTTCACGGATCATCGCTTGAGCCAGAACCGTTGCAGTTGTCGTACCATCGCCAGCGATATCATTTGTTTTAGAAGCCACTTCCGCAACAAGTCTCGCTCCCATGTTTTCAAAAGCATTTTCAAGTTCGATTTCTTTTGCGATGGTTACCCCATCATTGGTAATGAGCGGAGAACCGAATTTCTTGTCTAAAACGACGTTGCGCCCTTTTGGCCCCAATGTCACTTTAACTGCATCTGCTAATTTATCTACACCTTTCAGCATCAAGCTGCGTGCATCTTCGCTGAATTTAATATCTTTTGCCATGTTTAGTCTTCCTCCTCAATGTCTATTGAAATGTATTAGCCTAAAATTGCTAAAATATCGTTTTCGCGCAAGATCAAGTATTCGTTGCCTTCATATTTAAGTTCAGTACCTGCGTATTTAGAGAAGATGATCCGGTCGCCTTCTTTGACTTCCAGTTCAGTGCGCTGTCCATTGTCGCGGATGACTCCATTACCTACAGCGATCACTTTGCCTTCCTGCGGTTTTTCCTGCGCTGAACCCGGCAGTACAATCCCGCTTGAAGTTTTTTCTTCCGCTTCTAAAAGCTCAATAATTACGCGATCTCCTAATGGTCTTAACAAATGAAACACCCTCCTCGAATTATCTAAATGTTCTCGATTAGCACTCTCACTACTTGAGTGCTAACCCACTTCTCAGTTTAATAAAATCCAATGTGATTTGCAAGTCAAAACCTTCCGTGTTTTTTATTCTTTGCGGTAATGTTTTGAAACCACTACAATGAAAGAAGAATTCAAAGACGAAAGGAATTGCCTCTATGAAATCAACTTCCCTGCAAAAAAAGAATGGAGACACTTTTTCAAAGAAACCCGCGAAGAAAAAATACGGCCGCAAAATGCCGAAGACTCCTCTCTATATTTTATTGACTTTTATCGTGATCCAGTTAGCACCCGCTCTAGTCGTAGTGCCCACTTATAATTATTTCCTCGGCCAAGGCCTAGATCCCGATACTGCAGAAGCCACCACTTCCGGCTGGCTCATCGTGTCGAGCATGGCCATCGGCTTTATCATCATGATGATTTTCGTTTTGCGCGATAAAAACTTCTTCAATATTTGGAACGGCAAAAAAGCCGGACTCTGGGCATCGATCGGCTGGGGTGTCTTGGGCTTTTTCCTGGTCTATTTCGGACAGATCATCGCCTCGCTGATCGAAATGAAAGTTCTCGGCATCGAACCGGGCTCTGAGAATACGATGTCGCTCGTCAGTGTCGCCGAAGTCGTACCGCTAACGATCTTAGCAATTGTCTTTTTCGGACCTGTCATGGAAGAACTCGTTTTTCGCCGCGTCGTCTTCGGCTCGTTAAACCAAACGACCAATTTCTTTATCGCGACCGCGATCAGCGCGCTCGTGTTTGCGCTAGTCCATCTTGAATTCAGTCACCTGCTCGTTTACTTCTCGACAGGCCTTGTGCTCGCATTCATCTACCAGAAAACAAAGCGCATCATTACACCGATCATCGCGCATATCCTGCTTAATGCTTTCGTCATGCTCATTCAGTTGAACATGGACAAAATCGAAACCTTTACCAAATACTTGGAGGGCCTCCAGCCATAAAGAAAAGCAGAGGTGCCCGTTTAGCCTCGACAAGCTTAAGACCTCGAGAAGCTGGGCACCGGAGCTGGACATAATGAATAAACAAAAAAGCCTTCACGATTTATTCGTGAAGGCCTTGTTTTTGTTCTTCGATGATTAAATTCTGTTCCGCTTTCAAGAACTTGCGGTAGCCGATTTTGGCGATGATGATACTGAATTCATACAGCAGCAACAACGGAACCGTCACCATCATATGGGAAATGATATCCGGCGGCGTGATAAAAGCAGCCAGCGTAATCAACCCAAAATATGCGTATTTCCGGTATTTGCTCATCAACATCGGTGTGATGACTCCGAGACGGGTCAAGAACAGCATCAGCACCGGCAGCTGGAAGACGATGCCAAAAGGCAGCGTAATCTGGAACAGGAACTGGAAGTATTCATTGATCCCGATCGTATCTTGGATATCCAGGTTATCGGATATGTTGAGCATAAACCCGATGACATAAGGGAACAAGATGAAATAAGAAAAAGCAATTCCGCCCAAAAACAGCAGTACGGAAAATGGAATATAGCTTAATGTGACTTTCCGTTCCGTATCATGCAAGCCTGGACTGATAAAGGCCCAAAACTGGTACATGATGATCGGTGAAATGATGACAAGCGCCAATACCATCATGACTTGCATATAGATCTTAATGGGATCGGTTATCTTAAAAGCATTCAGCGTTAAATTTTTTGCTTCTTCGGTGAACTGCAGATACTGGATCAGCGGTTCGGTCAAGAAAAAACTGCCAACGAGCGCTAACACAAAGAAAACGGCGATAATCGTCAGCCGTTTTCTCAGTTCGCCTATATGCTCAACTAAAGTCATGTCTTTTTGGTTCATCAGACAAACATCCTATCGTATTTCCTTTTGCTCTTCTTTCTTCTTCACGTCTGCTGCATCGTCGTCATCTGTCAAACCTTTAGTTGCGTTTTTAAACTCACGCAATGAAGAACCGAAGGCTTTACCGAATTCCGGCAATTTTTTCGGGCCAAAAATGATTAATGCCACAATAGCGATTACTATCAAACTAACTGGACCTGGAGCCATATTAGACACCTCCTGTATTAATGGTTTCATTCTACATGATTCAACCTACTTTGGCTATTTCAAACGGCTGCCCAAATGTGAATTTTTTGAGTCATTGTTGTTTAATTTGATAGATGAGCGTCTGCAGTTCAACCGATAAATCGATAGTCTGAACACGAATATGAGAAGGCACTGCAATCCGGACCGGCGTGAAATTCAAGATGCCTTTGATCTTCGTTTTTGCGAGACGGTCCGTCACTTCCTGGGCAGAGCGGGAAGGGACGGTCAAAATCACCAACTCGATGCCGTATTCCTCAATCTTTTCTTCAATCCGGTCTGGGTGGTACGTATCGATGTCGCTGATCTTCTCCCCTTCTACCGGGCTATTCGAGTCGAATGCCAAGACGATTTTCGTATTATGGTTGCGTTGAAAGTTATATTTTAAAAATGCACTGCCAAGGTTGCCGACACCGACCAATGCAACGTTGGTCGCCTCATCCTGATCAAGCGTTTTGCGGAAAAAGATCAATAGATCCTGGACGTCATAGCCATATCCTTTTTTCCCGAATGCCCCGAGATGCGAAAAATCCCTGCGGATGGTGGCTGAATCGATTTTCATCGCTTCACTCAATTCCTGTGACGAAATGCGCTTCTGGCCAGCATTGGCAAAGTTTTGGAGAAACCGGTAATACAATGGCAGCCTTTTCGTTGTGGCTTGCGGAATTTTTGATGGTTCATGCAACATGCAAGGTTACCTCCTGAGGTCGTATCAAATCGATATTATCTTACATGAGGCGGGCTCATATGTAAAGCTGGCTTGATTGCGAAGCGCCCTTCTGTAGGCTACACTAAGAGAGAATAGAGGTGACCCACATGATAGTATTACAAGTTAATCAAGTCCATAAATCGTTCGGAGCAGACGAAATTCTTTCGGGCGTCAAATTGGAAGTTCAACACCGCGACCGTGTTGCATTAGTGGGCCGCAACGGCGCGGGCAAATCGACTTTATTGAAAATCATATCCGGTGAAATGTCATACGATAGCGGCGACATCATCATGCCGAAAGATCTGACTATCGGCTACCTGGAGCAGCAGACGGACCTTGAAACCGATGCGACCATTTGGGAAGAAATGATGACGATTTTCACACATTTCCGTGAACAAGAAGCCAAACTCCGCAAGCTTGAAGCCCAGATGGCGGATCCAGCCGTCTATGATGAACCGGCACGATACGAAAAAGTCATGCAAGAGTATGATACGCTGCAGCATGATTTTAAAGAAGCCGGCGGTTATCAGTATGAAGCTGACACACGGACCATCCTGCATGGCATGAAATTCTACTCGGAAGATTACCACAAGAAAATCGTTTCGCTGTCTGGCGGCCAGAAGACCCGATTGATGCTGGCAAAGCTTCTCTTAAGCAAACCTCAATTGCTGATCCTCGATGAGCCTACCAACCACTTGGACATCGAAACCCTCAGCTGGCTTGAGAATTACTTAAAGAATTATCCAGGCGCGTTATTGATTGTTTCCCATGACCGGTATTTTCTTGACCAAGTCGTGACGCTTGTCTATGAAGTGTCTCGCCATCGCATGAAGAAGTACACTGGAAACTACAGCCGCTACTTGGATGAAAAGGCGAAGCAATACGAACACGATTTAAAGCAATTTGAAAAACAGCAAAGCGAGAAAGCAAAGCTCGAAGATTACGTCCAGCGCAATCTCGTACGTGCTTCGACCACCAAAATGGCCCAAAGCCGAAGAAGGATTTTGGAAAAGACCGATTGGATGGACGCTCCGGATGGAGATGAAAAATCAGCGCGCTTCGGTTTCAGCATAGAAAAGCAAAGCGGCAATGATGTCTTGAATGTCCGTTCACTTGCAATCGGTTATGGAAATGAGCCAGTGTCCGAAAATATCTCGTGGAAACTCTATCGCCAGGAAAGCTTGGCTTTAGTCGGTCCGAACGGTGTCGGGAAATCCACACTATTGAAGACGATCATGAAAGAACTTGAGCCGCTTGCCGGTGAAATCCATTACGGCACGGGCATCCAATTTGGCTACTATGACCAGGAACAGGCCAATCTTAAAGGCAATAAGCTCCTTTTGAATGAGCTGTGGGACGATTATCCGCATGTGAATGAGAAAGACATCCGAGGCATTCTCGGCCGCTTCCTTTTTTCTGGTGATGACGTGCTTAAACCGATCTCGACACTTTCCGGTGGCGAAAAAGCCCGTGTCGCTTTGGCAAAATTGATGATGCAAAAAGCCAATGTCCTATTGTTGGATGAGCCCACCAACCATTTGGATCTCGACAGCAAGGAAGTCTTGGAAAATGCCCTTCTTGACTATCCAGGTACGATTTTATTCGTTTCCCATGACCGGTATTTCATGAACCGGATTTCGACCAAAGTCATCGAACTGACCCGCGATGGAACGACTGAGTACCTAGGAAACTACGATTACTACCTGGAGAAAAAGCTCGAACTTGAAGAACTAAAAGCGTTGGAAGAAGAGGAATCGAAGACAGCCACTCAAGCTTCTGCGGTCCCCACTACTTCGCAAATAAACAAAGAAGCAAAAAAATTGGAACGCCAATTGATGCGCCAGTCCGAAGAAACCGAATCGGAAATGGAACAATTGGACCTTCAAATCACAGAAATCGAGGAGCAGCTATGCCTTCCCGAAGTTTTCCAAGATCACGAACGGGTATTGCCGCTTCAAACCGAACTAGAAAAGCTTAAAGAAGCCCTTGAAGAGAAAATGGCTTTGTGGCTGGAACTACAAGAAAAGATTGAAAACGTCCACTCTTGACCGTATACTTTTGTATACGGTTTTTCTATTCACTAGATATAGGTCAATACCTTTTAGCGAAATATTTATTTCCACAAAGTTGTTCACAATCTAAAAGCGATAAAATCAACTATCAACAGGTTTATGCACATTATCCACAGAAGGAGAAAATGTTATACACATAGTTTTCCCCTTTCAAGTACACAATATCTGGGTAATCCCCTATTTTTCAGATAGTTATGAACATGTTATACACATTTTGTGCATAAGTACAAATGTTCTCTATTGACAAAATTTATTTCTGTATTCTAAATAAAGTCAGAATTTAAAGGAAAAAGCTCAGCTTTCCCTGATGGATTATCAGGAATGCTGAGCTTTTTAGTTCCAGGATGTCATGGCCATTCCTGGCCGGCCGTTCATCGCCATAGTTCCGCGATGCCCTTTTTCAAACATCACGGTCCCTGCAGCGGCGATCATAGCTGCATTATCTGTGCATAGTTTCAAAGTAGGAATATAGAAAGGGATGCCTTTTTCCTTAAAAGTACCAGTCAAAGACGTTCTTAATCCTTTATTGGCCGCAACGCCCCCGGCCGCTATCACTTGTTTTACTTTATATTGTGTCGCAGCACGGAGTGTCTTCGCCGTGACCACTTCCACTACGCTGTTTTGGAATCCAGCAGCTACGTGCTCCGGCGGTACTGTTTCACCGCGTTGGGCCGCATTATGCATATAATTCAGGACAGAGGACTTCAATCCGCTAAAACTGAAATCATATGAGCCTTCCTCCAGCCAAACCCGCGGAAATTCAACAGCTCCATCACTTTCATGAGCCAACCGGTCAATATGTGGACCTCCAGGATAAGGGAGATTCAAGGTTCTTGCTACCTTATCATAAGCTTCCCCTGCTGCGTCGTCCCGTGTTTCACCGATCACTTCAAAATCTCCATGCTCTTTCATGTAGACCAATTCCGTATGGCCGCCTGAAATCACTAATGCCAGCAATGGAAACTCCATTTCCTGTTCAAGGCGGTTAGCATAGATATGCCCTGCAATATGATGAACACCGACTATAGGCAATTGGTGGGCAAAAGCAAATGCTTTTGCTGCATTTACTCCGACCAATAAAGCTCCGACTAGTCCAGGCCCTTCTGTAACAGCGACAGCACTTAATTGTTTAGGCTCCATATTAGCTTGTGCCAGTGCTTCTTCAATAACAATCGTAATTTGTTCAACATGATGCCTAGAAGCGATTTCCGGCACTACGCCTCCAAAACGTTTATGGCTTTCTATTTGGGACGCCACTACATTGGAAATGATTTCTGTTCCGTTTTTCACAACGGAAGCGGCAGTTTCATCACAACTGGTTTCAATCCCCAATACATAAATATCTTCATTCATTAAAATTCACCCACATCACTATGGCATCTTCGAAATTATCGGTATAATACCGTTTTCGTATGCCACCATTTTTAAATCCTAACTTTCGGTACAAATTCAGAGCCGGTTCATTGCTGACACGTGCTTCTAATGTCATTAGGACTGCCCCTTGACCCTTAGCCGTATCCATTGCAGCTCTCATTAGACGCTCACCTAATTTCTTGCCTCTCTCATCTGGCAGAATGGCGATGTTGGTTACATGCGCTTCGTCTAAAACAAGCCACATTCCGCAATAGCCGACAACTCCTTGTTCGGTTTCAGCCACCACGTAATAAGCATTTTCATTAGTAGTCATTTCGTAGTAAAAAGAATCTTTCGTCCAAGGCAAAGTAAAAGATAATTTTTCAATTTCAAAGACCTGTTCTACATCTTCGATTGTCATTTTTCGAATAGTGACTTCTGAACTCATAGATTCTTACCTTCTTGGCTTTTAAGATAATTGGCTTCCGCTTCCGTAATTCGCTGATACTCTGGAACTGCATGATGGATATCTTGCGACTCCTCTTCTTTTGCTAAGAAGATCAAATTAGAAGCGCGCGGAAGACGGTCTTGTGGCCCACTGAAAAAGGCCGCTTCCCCCAAAGCCTCACGAATGGCTTCTTCATGAATAGCAACATCTATTCCCGTAAACAATACAGATTGTTTCTGTTCTTTTACTCTTACTAAAAATCCGTTTAAATCACTATGCTGATCTTCAATCACCGTTGATAAATCAGAGCCGTCATAAAGACCTGTAAAAACAGTCCCCCTCCGTGCATCCATGATGGGACAGACTAGCCCATCAAAGTATCGGCCATTTGCAGCCAATACTTTCAAACTGGATACTGTATGAAGCGGAATCTTCAACGACCATGCTAAAGTCTTAGCAATCGTCAACCCAATACGGACTCCAGTGTAAGAACCAGGTCCGCTAGCCGCAGCGATATGCGTCAAATCAGCAGGAGAAATTTTTGCTTTTTTCATCATTTCTTCAACGGCAGGCATTGCCGTTAAAGAATGATTAATTTTTAAATTAGTTGTTTCTTCTATTAAAACATTTTCGTCCTTCATTAAAGCAACAGTTAATGGAGAATTTGAAGTATCGATTCCTAGATAAATCATATGTTTAGCTCCTTGCACAGTAATTCATACCGTGTTCCAATTGGTTTCATTTCAATCTTGCGCCCTTCATCTGATAGACGGGTAAGTGTTATTTCCAGACGCTCCGCTGGAAGATACTCTTCGATGAACTGAGCCCATTCGATGACCGACACCGCTTCACTTTCAAACAATTCATCAAAACCGATGTCTTCGTCACTGTCTTCTAAGCGATAAACATCGAAGTGATTTAAATCCAAGCTGCCCTCATATTGTTTTAATATCGTGAAGGTAGGACTGTTGACCATCCGTTTGATGCCCAGTCCCCTAGCAATGCCTTTAGTAAAGGTAGTTTTCCCCGCACCTAAGTCGCCTTCAAGCGTCAAAACATCTTGAGGGTTTAAATGCAGAGCTAGTTTTTCAGCGAAAGCTTCCGTTTCGTTGGATGATCCCACTTCTAATGTATAAATCATTCTTTCTGTCACCTCGATTAAGTCTTACCATAGTTTAGCGAAGATGGTGCAGTAAATCAAAATATAATCTTCCTGCAAATGATTTCTGACATAAAAAAATAAGCACAGCGAGATCGCTGTGCTTACTTGAAAGATTACGGTCCCGACCGGGATCGAACCGGCGATCTCCTGCGTGACAGGCAGGCATGTTAACCGCTACACCACGGGACCAAAAAAAAATCAGCCCAGCGACGTCCTACTCTCACAGGGGGAGACCCCCAACTACCATCGGCGCAAAAGAGCTTAACTTCCGTGTTCGGGATGGGAACGGGTGTGGCCTCTTTGCCATCATCACTGGACTATTTTTTTCAGAGTGACTTGTTCACTCAAAACTGGATATTCGACATTGAATACAGGAAACGCGCGCTTCAGAAAGCAATTTGGTTAAGTCCTCGATCGATTAGTATTCGTCAGCTGCACGTGTCGCCACGCTTCCACCTCGAACCTATCTACCTCATCGTCTTTGAGGGATCTTACTTGCTTGCGCAATGGGAAATCTCATCTTGAGGGGGGCTTCGTGCTTAGATGCTTTCAGCACTTATCCCGGCCACACATAGCTACCCAGCGATGCCCTTGGCAGAACAACTGGTACACCAGCGGTGTGTCCATCCCGGTCCTCTCGTACTAAGGACAGCTCCTCTCAAATTTCCTGCGCCCGCGACGGATAGGGACCGAACTGTCTCACGACGTTCTGAACCCAGCTCGCGTACCGCTTTAATGGGCGAACAGCCCAACCCTTGGGACCGACTACAGCCCCAGGATGCGATGAGCCGACATCGAGGTGCCAAACCTCCCCGTCGATGTGGACTCTTGGGGGAGATAAGCCTGTTATCCCCGGGGTAGCTTTTATCCGTTGAGCGATGGCCCTTCCATGCGGAACCACCGGATCACTAAGCCCGTCTTTCGACCCTGCTCGACCTGTACGTCTCGCAGTCAAGCTCCCTTGTGCCTTTACACTCTGCGAATGATTTCCAACCATTCTGAGGGAACCTTTGGGCGCCTCCGTTACTCTTTAGGAGGCGACCGCCCCAGTCAAACTGCCCGCCTGACACTGTCTCCCACCCCGATCAGGGGTGTGGGTTAGAATTTCAATACAACCAGGGTAGTATCCCACCGACGCCTCCTCCGAAGCTGGCGCTCCGGGCTCAAAGGCTCCTACCTATCCTGTACAAGTTGCACCAAAATTCAATATCAGGCTACAGTAAAGCTCCACGGGGTCTTTCCGTCCTGTCGCGGGTAACCTGCATCTTCACAGGTACTATAATTTCACCGAGTCTCTCGTTGAGACAGTGCCCAGATCGTTACGCCTTTCGTGCGGGTCGGAACTTACCCGACAAGGAATTTCGCTACCTTAGGACCGTTATAGTTACGGCCGCCGTTTACTGGGGCTTCAGTTCGCACCTTCGCTTGCGCTAAGCACTCCCCTTAACCTTCCAGCACCGGGCAGGCGTCAGCCCCTATACGTCACCTTACGGTTTTGCAGAGACCTGTGTTTTTGCTAAACAGTCGCCTGGGCCTATTCACTGCGGCTCTCTCGGGCTGTAACACCCTACCAGAGCACCCCTTCTCCCGAAGTTACGGGGTCATTTTGCCGAGTTCCTTAACGAGAGTTCACTCGCTCACCTTAGAATTCTCTTCTCGCCTACCTGTGTCGGTTTGCGGTACGGGCACCTCCCGCCTCGCTAGAGGCTTTTCTTGGCAGTGTGAAATCAGGGACTCGAGGATGAATCCTCTTGCCGTCACAGCTTAACGTATCAGGAATGGGATTTGCCTCATTCCACGCCTCACTGCTTGGACGCGCACAACCAACGGCGCGCTCACCTTATCCTTCTGCGTCCCCCCATTGCTCAAACGGCGGGGAGGTGGTACAGGAATATCAACCTGTTGTCCATCGTCTACGCCTATCGGCCTCGACTTAGGTCCCGACTGACCCTGAGCGGACGAGCCTTCCTCAGGAAACCTTAGGCATTCGGTGGACGGGATTCTCACCCGTCTTTCGTTACTCATACCGGCATTCTCACTTCTAAGCGCTCCACCAGTCCTTCCGGTCTGACTTCAACGCCCTTAGAACGCTCTCCTACCACGGACCTCAGATGAGGTCCATCCACAGCTTCGGTAATCCGTTTAGCCCCGGTACATTTTCGGCGCAGTGTCACTCGACCAGTGAGCTATTACGCACTCTTTAAATGATGGCTGCTTCTAAGCCAACATCCTGGTTGTCTAAGCAACGCCACATCCTTTTCCACTTAACGGATATTTGGGGACCTTAGCTGGTGGTCTGGGCTGTTTCCCTCTTGACTACGGATCTTATCACTCGCAGTCTGACTCCCAATCATAAATCACTGGCATTCGGAGTTTGTCTGAATTCGGTAACCCGGGATGGGCCCCTAGTCCAAACAGTGCTCTACCTCCAGGATTCTAAACGATTGAGGCTAGCCCTAAAGCTATTTCGGAGAGAACCAGCTATCTCCAGGTTCGATTGGAATTTCTCCGCTACCCACACCTCATCCCCGCACTTTTCAACGTGCGTGGGTTCGGGCCTCCAGTAAGTGTTACCTTACCTTCACCCTGGACATGGGTAGATCACCTGGTTTCGGGTCTACAACTGCATACTCATTCGCCCTATTCAGACTCGCTTTCGCTGCGGCTCCGCCTTCTCAGCTTAACCTTGCATGCAATCGTAACTCGCCGGTTCATTCTACAAAAGGCACGCCATCACCCATTAACGGGCTTTGACTACTTGTAGGCACACGGTTTCAGGATCTGTTTCACTCCCCTTCCGGGGTGCTTTTCACCTTTCCCTCACGGTACTGGTTCACTATCGGTCACTAGGGAGTATTTAGCCTTGGGAGATGGTCCTCCCGGATTCCGACGGAATTTCACGTGTTCCGCCGTACTCAGGATCCACTCGGGAGATCCGAACCTTTCAGCTACAGGGCTGTTACCTTGTCTCGCGGACCGTTCCAGGTCGCTTCGCTTAAATTCGGATTTTGTAACTCCACAATGAGTGTCCTACAACCCCAAGAGGCAAGCCTCTTGGTTTGGGCTGTTCCCGTTTCGCTCGCCGCTACTCAGGGAATCGCATTTGCTTTCTCTTCCTCCAGGTACTTAGATGTTTCAGTTCCCTGGGTCTGCCTTCTCATGTGCTATGTATTCACACATGGATACCGCCCCATTAAAGGCGGTGGGTTCCCCCATTCGGAAATCTCCGGATCACAGCTCACTTACAGCTCCCCGAAGCATATCGGTGTTAGTGCCGTCCTTCTTCGGCTCCTAGTGCCAAGGCATTCACCGTGCGCCCTTTCTAACTTAACCAAGTGGTTTGTTAAAAAGTGGATCCCAATTGGGATCGTGCTTGCATGAATTGCTTGTTTTCATTTGTTTCAATGTCGTTTTATCCAGTTTTCAAAGAACAAGTTTGAAGTCACAAAACAGGCTCACGCCTGAAGGGTGAACCTTCAAAACTGAACGCAAAACGTCAACACAAGATCCGGAGATCTTGTTTCCGAATAAATCCTTAGAAAGGAGGTGATCCAGCCGCACCTTCCGATACGGCTACCTTGTTACGACTTCACCCCAATCATCTGTCCCACCTTCGGCGGCTGGCTCCACTAGGGTTACCCCACCGACTTCGGGTGTTACAAACTCTCGTGGTGTGACGGGCGGTGTGTACAAGGCCCGGGAACGTATTCACCGTGGCATGCTGATCCACGATTACTAGCGATTCCGGCTTCATGCAGGCGAGTTGCAGCCTGCAATCCGAACTGAGAACGGTTTTCTGGGATTGGCTCCCCCTCGCGGGTTGGCTGCCCTTTGTACCGTCCATTGTAGCACGTGTGTAGCCCAGGTCATAAGGGGCATGATGATTTGACGTCATCCCCACCTTCCTCCGGTTTGTCACCGGCAGTCACCTTAGAGTGCCCAACTGAATGCTGGCAACTAAGATCAAGGGTTGCGCTCGTTGCGGGACTTAACCCAACATCTCACGACACGAGCTGACGACAACCATGCACCACCTGTCACCGCTGTCCCCGAAGGGAAAGCCTTGTCTCCAAGGCGGGCAGCGGGATGTCAAGACCTGGTAAGGTTCTTCGCGTTGCTTCGAATTAAACCACATGCTCCACCGCTTGTGCGGGCCCCCGTCAATTCCTTTGAGTTTCAGCCTTGCGGCCGTACTCCCCAGGCGGAGTGCTTAATGCGTTAGCTGCAGCACTAAGGGGCGGAAACCCCCTAACACTTAGCACTCATCGTTTACGGCGTGGACTACCAGGGTATCTAATCCTGTTTGCTCCCCACGCTTTCGCGCCTCAGCGTCAGTTACAGACCAGAAAGTCGCCTTCGCCACTGGTGTTCCTCCACATCTCTACGCATTTCACCGCTACACGTGGAATTCCACTTTCCTCTTCTGCACTCAAGTTCCCCAGTTTCCAATGACCCTCCACGGTTGAGCCGTGGGCTTTCACATCAGACTTAAGGAACCGCCTGCGCGCGCTTTACGCCCAATAATTCCGGACAACGCTTGCCACCTACGTATTACCGCGGCTGCTGGCACGTAGTTAGCCGTGGCTTTCTGGTGAGGTACCGTCAAGGTACCAATAGTTAGTTGGTACGTGTTCTTCCCTCACAACAGAGTTTTACGATCCGAAAACCTTCGTCACTCACGCGGCGTTGCTCCGTCAGACTTGCGTCCATTGCGGAAGATTCCCTACTGCTGCCTCCCGTAGGAGTCTGGGCCGTGTCTCAGTCCCAGTGTGGCCGGTCACCCTCTCAGGTCGGCTACGCATCGTGGCCTTGGTGGGCCGTTACCCCACCAACTAGCTAATGCGCCGCGGGCCCATCCTGCAGTGACAGCCGAAACCGTCTTTCCGTGAAGCCTCAGGAGAGGCTTCAAACTATTCGGTATTAGCACCGGTTTCCCGGAGTTATCCCGATCTGCAGGGCAGGTTGCCCACGTGTTACTCACCCGTCCGCCGCTAAACGCTTGGAGCAAGCTCCAAGTGTTCCGCTCGACTTGCATGTATTAGGCACGCCGCCAGCGTTCGTCCTGAGCCAGGATCAAACTCTCCATTATAGAGTAGTATTGATTGCTCAATGCTGGCGCATCGCCGCCTTTTAAAAAAGACGCACGATTCGCTTTGATCTGGCAAAAGCCTGATCAGTAATGTAGGTCACGGGCACCCGGTGATGGAAGCAGCCTTGCTCCGATTGCCCAAAGGCAACCCTCGCAAAAGCCGTTCTCGCGCCAAGGCGCTCGTGACGTCTTTCGTTGACGTTTTGCTGTTCAGTTTTCAAGGTTCAAAGATTTAAAATTATGGAGCGGGTGAAGGGAATCGAACCCTCATCATCAGCTTGGAAGGCTGAGGTTTTACCACTAAACTACACCCGCATATCGTATTTATATTTTAATCAAGAAATTATGGCGCGCCCGAGAGGACTCGAACCTCTAACCGCTTGATTCGTAGTCAAGTACTCTATCCAATTGAGCTACGGGCGCAATGCGATATGGTGCGGCCGAGAAGAGTCGAACTTCCACGGGATTTCTCCCACTAGGCCCTCAACCTAGCGCGTCTGCCATTCCGCCACGACCGCCTAAAATTATTTTAGGGACAAATTCTATTATAATACATTACTAACTCGAAGTCAATAACTTCTTCTTAACTAATTCGCCGTAGATAATAATCTCATTTGGATTGATTCGGTTGATTAAAATGGCTGGGGTACCTGGATTCGAACCAGGGCATGACGGGATCAAAACCCGTTGCCTTACCGCTTGGCTATACCCCAATAAAATGGCGGTCCCGACCGGGATCGAACCGGCGATCTCCTGCGTGACAGGCAGGCATGTTAACCGCTACACCACGGGACCATTTGGTTGCGGGGGCAGGATTTGAACCTGCGACCTCCGGGTTATGAGCCCGACGAGCTACCGAACTGCTCTACCCCGCGACAATATTATTTCATTCTTTATTAAAGTGCATTCTTTCAAAACTTCTCATTAAGTATGTATTTCACAATAACATTCTATGTAAGATATTTCAAAATAAATGGTGACCCCTACGGGATTCGAACCCGTGTTACCGCCGTGAAAGGGCGGTGTCTTAACCGCTTGACCAAGGGGCCTTAATGGCTCCGAAGGTAGGACTCGAACCTACGACCATCGCATTAACAGTGCGGTGCTCTACCACTGAGCTACTTCGGAATAGTGTTGCAAGAACTGTTTAAGTACTTGTCGACTTTTCTTATTATAAAGAGGTCTTGAGGAATCGTCAACACTTTTTTTCATTTCTTTTATTATTTCAGAGAAAGCTTTCCGGAACATCTGCCGCAGCGGTACCTTTCCACATTCATCCGAATTTTCCGAACGTAATTCGTATTGCATGAAATGCATTCGTATACATAGCGTTTGCTTGAGCTAGTGGCTGGCTCGCGTTGGATGGTTGAACAAAAACGCGGCGAGCCGGTTTGCTGCAGCAACTCTCTAAAATCCGCATCACGATGCTTGTATCCTTTTCCTTCTATATGTAAATGATAATGGCAAAGTTCGTGTTTAATGATTCCTTCCAATTCTGCAAAGCCGAATGTTTCGTAAGATTTGGGATTGATCTCGATATTGTGAGACCGCAGCAAATAACGTCCGCCCGTTGTTTTTAATCTCGCATTAAAACTTCCTTCATGGACAAACGGCTTCCGGAAGACGGTATCTGAGATTTCTTTGATCAGTTCTGTCAGTTCTTTGTTGGTCATCGTAACTCCCCTATTTCGCTTATTCAAATAAAACAGCCGCTTCCATTTTAACAGGAAGCGGCTGTTTGTACATGAGCATTTCTTAACCTTACTCGGTTTGATCTGCCGGAGGAAGCATCGTTAAAGCAATACGCCCTTTGTCTTTTTCCACTTTGTCGACCCAGGCCGTAACAATATCTCCGACCGCGACTACATCAAGCGGATGCTTTACGAACCCTTTTTTCAATTTTGAAATATGGACAAGGCCATCTTGCTTTACGCCGATATCAACAAAAGCCCCGAAATCCACAACATTTCGGACGGTCCCTTGGACTTCCATGCCTGGCAGCAGATCTTCCATTTTCAAAATATCATTTTTCAATAAAGGCTGGGGGAATTCATCACGCGGATCGCGGTTCGGTTTTTTCAACGCGTCTAAAATATCTTTCAGCGTGATTTCGCCGACTCCCCATTCTTCACTGAGTTCATTCAATTGAAGCTTTTCCAACTTCTCGGATATTCGTGGATTGCCGACCGATTTCTTGTCTTCGCCGATCAATTCCAAAAGTTTTTCGGCAATGGCATAGCTTTCCGGGTGGATTCCAGTTGCATCCAAAGGATTCTTTCCTTCTGGGATCCGCAGGAAGCCGATTGCCTGTTCGTAGGTTTTGGCACCTAGACGCGGAATTTTCTTCAATTGCGCCCGTGATTGGAAGCGGCCATTTTCGTCACGCATTTTGATGACGTTCTCCGCCACGGTTTTGCTGAGCCCCGCTACGTACTGCAATAAAGACGAAGAAGCTGAGTTGACGTTTACTCCGACTTGGTTAACTGCGGTCTCGACCACAAAAGTCAATTGGTCCGCTAATTTCTTTTGCGAAACGTCATGCTGGTATTGCCCGACGCCTACTGCTTTCGGGTCAATCTTCACCAGTTCCGATAAAGGATCTTGCAGACGGCGCGCAATTGACGCAGCACTTCTTTCTTCTACTTGAAGATCTGGGAATTCAGCACGGGCAATATCTGAAGCCGAATAAACACTGGCCCCTGCCTCGTTAACAATCACATAAGAAATGTCCGCGCCGGTTTCTGCAATGAAATCCGCAACAAATTGTTCCGTTTCGCGTGAAGCTGTTCCGTTTCCAATCGCCATAATTTCAATCGGATACTTTGAAGCCAACCGTTGCATCGTTTTTTTAGCGCCCGCTTGATCATTCTTTGGCGCATGCGGATAAATTACGGCAACTTCGAGCAATTTTCCGGTTTCATCAATTACAGCCAACTTACAGCCTGTGCGATATGCCGGATCGACGCCGAGCACCATTTTGTTTTTCATCGGCGGCTGCAGCAATAAATTCCGTAAGTTTTCAGCGAAAATATGAATCGCTTGCGCTTCCCCTTTTTCACTTAGCTCCGTTCTGATTTCACGTTCTGCTGATGGTTGGATCAGGCGTTTATAGCTGTCTTCAATCGCCGCTTCTACAATTTCAGAAGATGGGCCCGACGCTTTGATCCATTTGTTTTTCATCAATGTAATGATCCGGTCCACAGGCGGATTGACCGCTACTCTCAACACATCTTCTTTTTCTCCACGGTTAATCGCCAAGATGCGATGCGGCACAATTTTTTGAATGGCTTCTTCATATTCATAATACATTTCAAAAACTTGCTTCTCGTCTGTGTGGTTCTTTTTAGCAGCTGTCGAAATCGTCCCATCTTTTCTCGTCATGTAGCGGACTTTTTCACGAATATCGGCATCATCTGCAAATAGCTCCGCTAATATATCCTGCGCTCCTTGAATCGCTTCTTCCGGAGTCGCCACTCCCGCTTCTTCGCTGACGAATTCTTTCCCTTTCTTCATCGCATCTTCTCGGGAAAAAGCCATTAGCCAATCCCCTAGCGGCTGCAGCCCTTTTTCTTTTGCAATGGTCGCTTTCGTGCGCCGTTTCTGTTTGAAAGGACGGTATAAATCCTCTACACGCTGAAGAACTGTCGCTTGCCGAATCGCTTTTTCCAATTCCTCGGTCATTTTCTCTTGCTCCGTAATCGAGCGGATGACTTCAACTTTTCGCTGCTCCAAGTTTTGGATGTATGTATAACGGTCATCGATCGCTTTAATCTGCACTTCATCGAGTGACCCTGTCGCTTCTTTTCGGTAACGTGCGATAAACGGCACTGTATTGCCGTCTTCGATCAAGTCAATAACTTGGCCGACCTGATTAGGGCGTACCCCTGTTTCTTTTGCAATCAATGCATGGATTTGCTGCATTTCCATTCCAGACACTTCCCTTCATTTCGTAAAAAGCCAGTCCATATTGTTGTTTTCATCGGTATATCGACCGCCGTTTGCTCTTCTCTATTTTAACATAGAAAAAAGAAGCCTCCTCATTTGAGTAGGCTTCCTGCTATAAATGTTGCGTCGTCTCCCGTTTCGATCGACCGCAAAATATCGTAATAAAGGCGCTCCGGAATTCCGGCTTGGCGCATCATCGCTTTCGGGTTTCTTAGCTCAACCCCATCAGAATGGATCAAGAATAAATCATCTTCTACATACGTATAAAGCTGCGTACGCAATTTTTGTGGGCGGCCGGATAAATAACCCATGACCGGCAACGGATAAATCATCTCGTTTGTGCCTTTTCGGTAAAGGTAAAAACGAATATTCCCTACACAACTGTACTCCAAAGTCTTTTTCTTGAAATCGACTTTAAAAATCGCTACGGCAGCCCCACGTTTTTGCACCATCAATTTATTGAAGCGCTGCATGAGCTCATCAATGGTTTCATGATGGTAATCTTTTAAAATCTGCGGAATGACTTGTGACGATTCGCGCGCCACAGGACCATTCCCCAATCCATCGGCTATGGAGCAAATGAAATATTCATCCGTTAAAACAGTATGGTAGCTGTCTCCGGACTCATAATTTCCTTTTTTTGCTTCATTGAAGATACAGGCCTCCACGAAACTATGCTGAATTTTCTCCACTATGAAACTCCACCAGCTGCTAAAATCGCTTCCTGCAACTTCTTAATGGCTTTTCGCTGCAATCTGGAAACGTGCATCTGCGAAATTCCTAATTTGTCTCCAGCTTCTTTTTGGCTCAGCTGCTCTATGTAGGTGTATTGGATGATTTGCTTTTCACGTTCCGAAAGCACATTCATCGCATTTGCTACAAGCATGCGCTGATCCACTTTTTCATAGCCATCATCCTCTTGTCCTACCACGTCAAATAACGTGACTGTGCTGCCGTCGGAATCGGCTTCCAGCGAATGGTCCATGGATAAGGCTTGATAGCTTTTCCCCATTTCCATCGCTTCTAGCACGTCATCTTCATCGACATCCAAGTATTCCGCAATTTCCCAGACTTGCGGGGAACGCTGGAGTTCCCGGGTCAACACTTCAACTGTCGATTTAATCCGTGGCCCTAGTTCCTTGATGCGGCGAGGCACATGGATCGCCCATGTCTTATCGCGCAGGAACCGTTTGATTTCACCGATGATAGTCGGTACGGCAAAAGCTTCAAAACTTCTGCCAAATGAAGGATCATAGCGCCGAATGGCTCCTAAAAGGCCAAGCATACCTACTTGCGCTATATCCTCATGGTAAGATTTACCATTTGAATATTTACGTGCAATTGATTCGACTAATCGTTTGTAATTCAATACAAGATTTGTTTGGGCTTCTTCATCTTCCGTCTTCTGATAAGCCTCGATCCATTCAAGCACCTGCTCTTTGGTCGGCTGATTAGGATGAGATCGTTTCGACATCCTCTTCCACCTGCTCTCCTCCAACATACTTTGTCATGAAGACTGTAACGCCTTCTTGATGATGGACTTTTACTTCATCCATTAAGGTTTCAATCAAGTACAGGCCAAGACCTCCTTCACGGAGAAACGCGCCTTCTTCTTGATCGTGATAAGGACCCACTTTCGCCTTTGTTTCTTCAAAATCGAAACTTTGCCCATGATCCGCAACCATGATTTCGATTTTATCGTTGTACAAAGCGCAGCCAATGACTACTTCGCCTTCTTCACCTTCTGTATAAGCATGTTGAACAGCATTTGTTACCGCTTCACTTGAAGCAATCTTCAAATCTTCAATATCGTCAAACGAAAAACCGATGCGGCTTGCCAAACCAGAGATTGTCAGACGTGCTACACCAACATATTGAGACTTGGCCGGCACTCTCATTTCAACATAATCGAAAGGACGCATATTAATTACCACCTTTTCCAGCTGATTCGATATCCATGATTTCGCCTAGCCCCGTAATATCGAATAGCCGTTTTAGCCGAGACGAGAGCCCTTTTAGCTTAACGTGTCCGCCTTTAGCGTTCACAGATTTATAAAATGCTACAAAAACTCCAAGCCCCGTACTATCCATATAATCAACGTCAGAAAGATCCAACACTGCTTTCAATCCATCTTGGTTTTGGAATGCTTCTAATTTCTCCCGTAATACTGGCGCTGTATGCGCATCGATTTCGCCGCGGATAAAGCCAGTCAGGTTATTATCTATTTCCTCTAAGTTAACTTGAATATTCATCTTTTTTTGACACCCCGTTTTTCTATAATTCACAGGCATTTAAAAAAGCCATCGTAAGTGTATTTACCACAATGACTCTTCATGTAAACCTGATTAGACTTTTTTGTAAATGACTAATGTGAAATCATCTCTCAGTTCCGCATTTTGCATGCGTTCGAGTTCATCGTAGACAAATTGCACGATCCGTTGGGCAGGTTCATCTTTCTTCTGGTCAATCAATGAAAAAATGACTTCCCGCTCGATAAACCCTTCATCCGTCCGGCCTTCTGTTACACCATCGGTCATCATGATTACAAGATCATTCTTTTCCAATTTGACGGTATGCTGTTCATATGAAGCTGCTGGGGAAACGCCCAGCAAGAGCCCTTTGGCATACAATTCTTCAAAGCTATTCGATTTTGCACGGTATAAGATAGCCGGCTCATGCCCAGCTGAACCATAGGTAAGCGTCGAGTCATTCGAATCGTATTTCCCGTAGAACATGGAAACGAACATAGAATCGTCAATGCTCTTTTCGACTACCCGGTTGATGACCCCGAGCACTTCTTTTGGATCTGCCGGAGAATTATTCAAGCTATCCATCCCAAATTTCACCATGGACATACAAAGTGCAGCCGGCAAACCTTTGCCGATAACATCTGCAACTGCAATCCCCGCATGGCCTTCTGAATCACTGATGAAGTATATGTAATCGCCGTTCATCTTGCGCGCTGGAATCGAAAGCAATCCGATATCAAGTCCCGCTAAAGCAGGCATCGGTGTTTTCAATAAAGTTTCCTGCACGTTAGCAGCTAAATCCATTTCCACTCCCAGTTCTTCTTGCCGCTGCAAAAGACTTTGCCTTTCTTGAAGCGCTAATCCATAGTTAATCATCATTTCAATCAGAAAATCAAAGGAATGCCATACAAACTCTGGCAACTCCCCGTATATTTCCTGCATGGCCGCTTTGTGCACACTGATTACTTCTTCTGGCGAAATGTTCTCAGAAATCAATTGACGGCTAAAATTCTGGCCAACGTAGAGATTTTGCTCCGACTGTCTTTGCATATATTGGTTTAAAATTTCTTTGTATTGATTTTCAATCTTTTGAACCATTATGCGCTCCTCCTATCGAAGCCATTTTGTCGCTCTTATATCTGTCCCTTCGCC
Organism: Planococcus alkaliphilus; assembly: GCF_057031095.1. NCBI lineage: Bacteria > Bacillati > Bacillota > Bacilli > Caryophanales > Caryophanaceae > Planococcus > Planococcus alkaliphilus. The sequence continues at coordinate 576,346 of NZ_CM168060.1, read as the reverse complement.
TGGAATCGTTTCGATTCTGAACTCATCCATTAAACGTTTGACACCCGGCAGCCCGGCACCAAGCCCTCCCGACGTTGAGAAACCATCTTCCATCACTTTTCTGATATCCGGAATTCCTGGTCCTTGGTCGGCGGCGATAATTAAAATCCCTTTCAGGCCGTTCTCTGTTAATTGCTGGATTTCAATTCTTCCTTGTCCAGCATACAAGTAGATATTGCGGGCAAGTTCGCTGATGGCTGTCGTGATCCGCGCTTGATCGACAGTTCCGAAGCCAAGTTCTTTTGCCACATTGCGCCCAAGTTGTCTTGCAGCGACAATATCCCATTCCGTTAAAATTTCCACCGAAGACTGGTTGCTCATTCTTAAGCCTCCAATTCCAGTTGAAGTTTATCCAAACCATTTTCTAGATCCAGTGCTGTCATAACATCTTCTAGTCGAATTCCTAACTCGATTAAAGTGATAGCAACTGCTGGTTGGATACCGGTAATAACCACTCGCGCTCCCATTAGGCTTGACATGCTAATGACGTCCCCTAAGACTTTTGCGATAAATGAATCGATAAAATCGATGGATGTCAAATCGATGACTACTCCACGAGCGCTAGTTTCGTGCAATTTCGTCAATAAATCTTCTTGAAATTGAATGGCAGTCTGATCATCAAGCTCCCATTGGATCGAAACAATCAATGTATCTCTAAGCTTTAAAATTGGAATTCGAAAATTCATTGTTCATCAACCTCCACTATTTTACGATTTGTCCATGCCATCGCCTGCTCTACTCCGCGCTGCAAAGTGCTGGTAGTGGTGAATTCATTGAGATTAATCCCAAGCGTCACGATTGTCTGTGCGATTTCCGGACGGATTCCGACCAGCATGCACTTCGCTCCCACAAGACGGACTGCATCAGCTGCTTGAATAATATGGTGTGCGACCATCGTATCGACAACCGGCACTCCTGTAATATCCAGCAGCACAACTTCCGCCCGATGTTTGACTACACCTTCAAGCAAATTCTCCATAATCAGTTTTGCACGCTCCGTATCAATCGTTCCGACCAGAGGCATAACAGACACTTTATCAAAAACAGGTATCAATGAGGCTGATAACTCCTGCAAAGCAATTTTCTGCAGACTGACTGTCCGCTCCCACGTTTTCGAGTATGTATCGATCGTGCTATCCCGGATTGGATTGATCCAATTCGTAAATTCTTTCGAGAAAGCCCGGAAATTGTTTTCATTGATGATTCCCGCATTTTCCATGCCATCGAATACCACTTCTGAAAAATGAGTGATCGCTTTTGTTACAAATGTCATCGACCACCCTAGACGGACCACTTTCTCCGCAAAATCATTCAAGCGATTTTCATAGGCTTGATGACTTTCCAACAAATTTGAAACCATCAGATCAGCAAATTCTTTGCTGGTTTGGTTCATTAAATCCGTCGGCATCACTTGAAAAGAACGTTCGTTCTTCTCATTTTTCATAAGTTCCTGCCAACTTGAGATAATCTCGTTGAAATTATCCTGGATATATCCCGCCATTTGTCTATTCATTTTTTGAAAAACCCTCCCTATTGCTCTATATAACAGTTGTCTTTCTATTGTATTTAAAATAGCTTATCTTTTATTGTATCGGAAAATATGTTTTTTCACATCTATTTTGTCAGTCGCTTGCGGAAAAGCGGTAAAGTACATGAAAAAAAGCCCGGAGCATGGAAGCTTCGAGCTTTTTTTGGAGTATGTATGCTTAAAACTTCACAAGACCCACACTGATTTCCAAAGCTTCATCCACTTTTTCCATCAAGGTTTCATCCAGCTGTGTAATCTTATCTGTCAGCCGCGACTTATCAATCGTGCGCAATTGTTCAAGCAAGATAACAGAGTCACGTTCAAAGCCATATTTCTTAGCGTTGATTTCAACGTGAGTCGGTAATTTCGCTTTTTGAATCTGCGCAGTAATCGCCGCGATGATGACAGTGGGACTAAAGCGATTTCCTATATCATTTTGAATCACCAGCACCGGACGGGTCCCGCCTTGTTCGGACCCGACAACTGGTGATAGTTCTGCAAAAAAAACGTCACCACGTTTTACAATCAAATTGTCAACCCCCGCTTACGAGTCGCACGGTCGTGTGCTCCGCTTCGTATTCTGCATGAGAACATTCACAAGCGATTGAAAGATTGATTTGTGACATCTCCACGTAGCCTTTGATCATTGCTTCCCGAATATGATGTGAATCGTATATGTTCTTTGTTACCCGTTGGGTCGAAACATAAACATAATCACCACGTTCTTGAATTTGTTCATCTGAATGCGCAGTCAATTCTGAGATCATTTGCTTCGGCAGTTTCACAACCACTTCTTTTGTCTTTGACTTCCCGTACACAGCCGACACCTCCAAAATACCGTTCTCTCTATTCTCACCCCTTCATCTTAACATCGAAGCGCCCTATTGAAAAGGTGAAAAAAGGGCTAACATTATTTAACAATAAATTCGAGGGACTCTTTTCGTTAAAATACACGGGATTTCGTACGGGATGGTATCCAATTTCTCCGCCCATTCTTCCATGCGGATCTGCTCATTTCCCTGCTTGCCGATTAAAGTCACTTTTTCTCCGATCGGCAATTCTTCGGGCAGCTTGATCATGCATTGATCCATGCAAATCCGCCCTACAACCGGCATCCGCATCCCGCGCACAAGAACTTCCTGCCCTTGCAGCCCGCGCAGCATGCCGTCCGCATAGCCGATCGGCAAGGTGGCAATCCATTCGTCTTCTTCAGCACGGTAAGTCGCTCCATAGCTCAAAGCTTCGCCAGCTTTCACTTTTTTCACATGAACGATTTCGGTCTCCAAACTCATAGCCGGCGACAATGCGATGGACATTTCATTTTCCACATAGGCAGAAGGTGCGATGCCGTATAAAGAAATGCCGATGCGGACACCGTCATAAGCAAGATCCTGATGCATTATGGCTGCAGCGCTATTGGCTACATGGACCATCACTGCGGAATCCGCTACCGATTCAATAACTGTTTTCATTTCCTTCACTTGCTGTTGGAATAGCTCCCCACTTTCTTCGTCAGCTGTCGCAAAATGCGTGAATAAGCCGTCAAATGAAAAATGGTGCCGGCGGATAAAGTCGATTGCCTGCTTTGCATCTTCCGGAAACACTCCCACTCTTCTCATGCCGCTGTCGATTTTCAAATGAATCTTCAAAGGTGCAAGTTCAGGATGGGCAGCTTTCGACGCCATCTCAAGCCAAGCAAGCGAGATAGCCGCTAGCGTAATTTCTTCCTCCTGCGCCACCGGGATGAAAGCTTCCGGCGTAGCTCCAAGAACAAGCAATTGCGTTTTGACGCCTTGCTGCCGCAAAAATAACGCCTCATCCGGCGTAGCTACTGCAAGGAAGCGGATGCCCGAAGCGATTGCACGCCGGGAAACTTCTAAAACTCCATGTCCATAGGCATCTGCTTTCACTACAGCAATGACTTCCGCTTTTCCTGCTTGCTTCTTAAACACTTCCAGATTTTTTTCAATTGCCGTTAAATCGATTATCGCTTTTGTTGGACGGTAGTTTACCATTTGTCATCACCACTTACTTTAGGATTGCAAAAGAACTTGTGCTGCTGCATATTCTTTTGTATGTGTTATTGATACAAGCCCGATTTCTTGCTGCTGAAAGAAAACACTCGGCTTTCCTTTTTCATCTTTGCGGATTTCAATTTCCTGAAATGAACAGGCGCGGCCGATCCCAGTGCCATTCGCTTTTGCAAAGGCTTCTTTCGCAGCAAAACGCCCTGCCAGAAATTCCGTTTTCCGGGCTGCCGACAATTGTTCGTATTCGCTCATTTCCCGCTCTGTTAAGATGCGGCGGCGGAACTTGCTTGACCGTGCGTCTAACTTCCGGATGCGGTGAAGTTCCACGATATCCAGGCCGATTCCATTTATCATAGACGTTCTCCTTTCAATAGTAAACCTGAAAAAGGTATAATGGATTTATGAAATAGAGGTGACCAAATGTTTTTACGTACTGAAAGTTTTTCGCAATACTTACGTCTTTATCCTGTAGTTTCCACTTTAATTGCCTTGAACCTTATCGTCCACATCTTGACCTGGATTCCTGGCATCGGCGATCTTCTCTATTATTATGGAGTGGGTTCCAACTTCCTGATCGAAGCGGGAGAATGGTGGCGTTTCATCACACCTATGTTCTTGCACGGCGGATTGATGCACCTTCTCTTCAATATGTTCTCGCTATTCCTATTCGGGCCTGAGCTAGAGAGATTGACCGGAAAGGTCCGTTTCATCACCATTTACCTATTGGCTGGATTGGTTGGAACAGCAGCAACTTATTTCCTGCAGCCGTTGGATTATCTCCATGTAGGCGCAAGCGGTGCCATCTTCGGGATTTTCGGCGCATTTGGTGCGTTGCTTTACTACGGCCGGCGTTCGTTGCCGCAGCTGAGACAAATTATACTCCCGATTATCGTAATTAGCATTGTTATGACGTTTTTGACGCCTAACGTGAATGCTACTGCGCATATTGCAGGAATGATCACCGGCTTCTTAATCGGTATGAGCTACTTCCATCCTAAACGGATTGTCAGTTGGAAAACAAAAAAATAAGGTCAGCCGGATAATTCCGGCTGACTTTTTTCATTTTCTTCCGCCTTTTGGTTGGAAGGCTCATACCAAGCAAGGATACGGCTCGCATCTTGCCGCTCCATATGTTCCACTCGGGCAGTGGCTCCAAGCAAGCCCGACATGATTGTCGCTTGCGCTGAAGCCAAGCCTTTACGCCGTTGGAAATAGCTGCTCGAAATTTCCACTGCTTGAATTCTCTTTTTCATCATGAAGAATGTATGCTTGCTGATGCCTCTAAACTCCATCGTCAATTGCCGATCTGCCAAGGAATAGCCGACCGTCCGGTGCTGCCAGACACCTAGCGCAATAGTTAATGGCACAACGATAAGAGACAAAAGCCCATACGGATAAAAGAAATAGCTCAGCGATCCAATTACAGGAATCATCCAAATAAAGTCCAGACGATAAAAGAAATGGACGCTTCGCTTCGGGGCTTTGAGCATTTCCGGCCGCCATTCCATCTCGGGGAACAGCTCTTCTAAAATTGGAATGAGTGTCTCTTTTTTAGCTAAAGGAAATAGCCTTATTTTCTCATCCTTGTCCCCTAAAGACCCTCCCGCACTTTCAACCGTTACTGTCGCATAGCCGAACCATTCCCGCAAAGGGTTTTGGGAAATTTTAATGCCTTGTATCCGCTTAAATGGCACGGATACCTTCTTTTTCTCCAACAACCCGCGAGTCAAATAAATATGGTCATCATCTGTCTGGATCGTGAATTGATAGTTGGCCAAAATCGTCAAAATGACCGAAATGGCCCAGGCCGCCAGCAATCCCATAAAGATCGTCAACGCGACAATCAAATAACCGAAGCGAAGGAAAATCATGACTTCTTCATAGATTGCGTCGTAAGGGATCAACTCCGAAAACTGCGAAAAGAAAACAGCTACCGCTGAAAGAACAACACCAATCCCGCCGGAAGTGGTGGCCAAAACCAATAATTCTTTCATGTTCATCCGGTATTTGGTATGAAGAATCTTTTTTTCAGCCATTTCAGGTTCCGGTACAGCTATTTCACGCTCGGCACCATCTTCTAAATCTACCGTTTCTCTTTTATGGAACCCGCGTTTCGCTTCTTCCATCTTCTCTTCGATCCGATCAGCATCTTCACGTGAGATCGCCGTCAGTTCCGCTTCCGCTTCACCGGTTTTGCCGGTTCCTGCAGTTTCCACTTTCACTTTGACCAAACCGAGCGGACGGTGAAAAATGCCTTCCGTATAATTCAGGCTCTGGATTCGGTCAAATGGAATATAACGCTTTTTCTTAACGAACAATCCGTACTCGATGCGAAGTTCTCCATCTTCAAACCAATAGACGAACCGCTTCCATTTGACGATCCCGCCTACCAAGATGAATAGCAGGACCGCCCCACCAATTATCAGCGGAATCAATCCCTGCCAGCCATTTGAAAACATGCCGCTAATGCCGCCATCCCTGAATAGATTCACTCCGAAAATGACGAGAAAAGGAATCAGCAATTCTTTTAAGCCCTTCAGAAAATTGATAAGCGCTGAGATCGGATGCAATTTATAGTAGGTTTCAGACATCATCTTCCGCCACCCTTGCAAGTACAGAGATGCGGGCTCTCAAATCATCCGCTTCCTCTGTGACCAAAGCAGGAATGGTATGAGTGGTTGCCGCTGTGGAGATGGATATCTCTGCTAGATTATACTTCCTTAAAATAGGCCCTTGTTCTGTGTCGACATGCTGCACACGCACCATCGGCACTAAAGTGCGCTTGATGATAAAAAGCCCGTGCTGCAGTTCGATTTCCTGCTCCCGCACTTCGTAACGCCAGCGCTGCCAGCGGATTTTCGGAAACAAATAAATGAAGAGGAAGCCGAAAAGCACTGGAAACGCTATGTAAATCGCATAAAGCCAAGATGGCCATTCAAAAAAGTATGTAAGCACTCCCGCCCCAATCGCAAGCAAGGCAATGACTAAGGTTTCAATCATTCCGTATAAGCGCCAGACCTTTAACCCTTTTACAGAAATTTGATTTTTTGGTTGAGTATCCATTTGCTTCTCCCCGTTTCTATATAGTAACTCTTAATACGATTCAAAGTGGTAAATGTTTCATTCTATTGTAACGCAAATTGAATAAGCAAAAAAGGCGGATGCGGCAACAGTTTCCTGTTTCCGCATCCGCCTTCTATTTTAAGAAATCTTAAGATTCGTGACGACGTGTACGTCCTGGACGACCTGAACCGCTTCCGCCTTCGCGGCGACGGCTTGCGCCTGAAGATGGACGGCTTGATGATGATGGACGGCCTGAACCAGATGAACGGTTGCCTTTATAGCCACCGCCGCCTCCGCTGCGTCCGCCTTTGCCTTTGTATCCGCCGCCTCCACGTGAAGGAAGTGGGCGCTCTTCAGAAATTTGAACTGGAATATCTTCCGGCTCTTTCGTCATTGTTTTAAGTGCAGCAGCAATCAAATCAACAGCGTCGAACTTCTCAAGCATTTCCGTAGCAAATGCACGGTAATCGCCTAAGTTGTTTTTCTCTGTCATTTCGATCAATTGTTCCATTGCAACGCGTTTTTGGCCAAGTACAGCCTCGTCAGCAGTTGGAGGAACCAATGCTTCCATTTTCTTCTTCGTTGTACGTTCAACGATGCCCAAGTAGCCCATTTCACGCGGTGTTACAAACGTGACTGCGACTCCTTTTTTACCAGCACGGCCAGTACGGCCGATACGGTGGACATAGCTTTCAGGATCTTGTGGAATATCAAAGTTGTATACGTGTGATACGCCTGAGATATCAAGTCCGCGAGCTGCTACGTCAGTTGCAACTAAGATGTCGACTTTGCCTGCTTTGAATTGTTTCAATACAGACATACGTTTTGCTTGGCTAAGGTCACCATGAATTCCTTCAGCTACGTAGCCGCGGATATTCAAAGCTTTAGCCAATTCGTCAACCCGGCGTTTTGTACGGCCGAAGATGATTGCAAGTTCTGGCTGTTGAACATTCAAAAGACGTGAAAGGATGTCGAATTTCTCGCGTTCTACTGATTTCACATAGAACTGCTCGATGTTTTCAACAGTCATTTCTTTCGATTTAATCTTAACGATCTCTGGAGTCTTCATGAACTTCTCTGCAATGCGGCGGATTGCATCCGGCATAGTTGCTGAGAACAACAGGGTTTGGCGACTTTCAGGGACAGTGGCCATGATTGTTTGGATGTCTTCGATGAAGCCCATGTTCAACATTTCGTCTGCTTCGTCAAGGATCAATGTGTTTACATTGTCCAATTTAAGCGTACGGCGGTTAATGTGGTCTAATAGACGTCCTGGTGTACCAACGATAATTTGTGGGCGGTTTTTAAGTGCACGGATTTGACGGCCGATTTCTTGGCCTCCGTATACTGAAAGGATGCGCACGTTTTTGTCTTGGCCCAGTCTGTAAAGCTCTTCAGAGACCTGGATTGCCAATTCGCGGGTTGGCGCGATGATCAATCCTTGGACATTACCGTCTTTAGTGTCGATTTTTTCAATCAAAGGAATACCGAATGCAGTTGTTTTACCTGTACCCGTTTGTGCTTGTCCGATAATGTCTTTGCCTTCCATTCCAAGACGGATCGTACCTTCTTGGATTGGTGTTGCTTCTTCAAACCCCATGCGTCGTACGGACTTCAAAGTTGTTTCACTAAGATTTAATTCTGAAAATTTTACCAAATTTTTTCAATCTCCTTTTGTCTTCATCTGATTTACAAATGGTGTACATTTTAGATGAATTCGTGACAAGGTCGAGCCTTTATGAGGAACTTTCACGTCGAAAATCATACTCTGTAGTTTTAAGTCAGAGGGGATGTGTGAACAGGAAAAGCTCGGGCTTTGCCGAGCGGTCTGATCGGCGGGTGTTTGAAACCCTGTAAGTAGAACAAACCGTTTTGCTCAAAAAAATACTCTTCACAGGGAAGAGTGCTTCAAAAATGTATCCATTGCTTTCAACAGAATAACACGATTTCCTCCTACTTGCAATCAATACGCAAAGGTTCTAATAATCAGTTTACTCTTTTTGCTGCTTCATGAAATACAGCGCTTCGCTAAACCAGTCTTCGCAATCATCGCTGTAGCAAATCAAATGCTTCCCTGAATCCGAATGGATGATCTGTTTATCAAGAGAACCGATATTCTCGTAAATGAAATCTGCAGCCGCCGCCGGAACGATGCCATCTTCTTTGCCTTGGACGATGCAAACCGGGATTTTGATGGTTTTATAATACGGCTCTACCATTTTAACCACCCGCAGAAATTCAATAGCTGAACCGATGGGCGTATGCGTCAACTTGTATTCATAGAGATGAAACAATGGATTTTGGGCCAGCCGGCCGTTAATTGCATCCGCTGCCGCTTCTTTGACTTCTTTTAGCATTTGGGCAGCGCTGATGTATTTAACAGCAGCGCTCAACAGGACAAGGCGTTCTATTTTATAGCGCAGCGACAAATACATCGCAATCAAACCGCCCATGGAAAATCCGACAACGATGACGCGGTCGACTCTTTTTTTCAACTTGCGCATTGCAAGCTCAGCTTCCATCATCCAATGCTCCGCAGTCATTTTTTTCAGGTTGAGTTTTTCGCCATGCCCCGGCAATGTCGGCACTTCCACAATCCAGTCGGTATGTTCTTTTATATAATCGGCAAACGGCTGTACTTCAAAAGGACCGCCTGTAAAGCCATGGATGCATAAAACACCTGTCTTCAAACCGCTCACCACTTTCGCTTCAAGATAAACAGAAACTCTACTCAGTAGGAAAGCTTCCCGCCAAGCAGAGTCTATTATTGCCCGGTAAAAGGCTCGATGATATTTTCCAAGGCCATGCCGCGTGAGCCTTTGACCAAGATGATTGAATCCGGAGTGATTTTTTCTTTGAGCAATGACACGATAGGTGCATAATCGTCTTCGCTCCACAAGAGTTCCCCTTTAAAAGAAGGAAGCATTTTATCATAAAGCCATTTCATGCGCGGTCCGTATAAGCAAACGCCTGCAATATCTTCTGAAATGTTTTTCACTAAAGCTTCGTGATAGGATTGTTCGTTTTCACCAAGCTCCAGCATGTCGCCTAGGACTACCCACTTATCGTCTTTCATCGTGGTTTCACGGATGAAATTCAAAGCCGCATTCATCGAAGACGGCGCAGCGTTATAAGCGTCATTGATGAACGTAGCGCCTTGTTCGGTTTTAATGATTTGCATACGCATATCGGTCAGCGCTGCATCTTTCAGCGACTTACGGATATCTTCTTCCGAAAGGCCCGCTTCAAGTGCCACTAAAATCGCAGACAAGGTGTTCTTCACTTGATGCTCGCCCAGCACCGGAATGGTGAATGCTGCATCAATAATTCCACTGACGAGGAAGCTGCTGCCATTCTCGGTTGCTTTAATATCGGTTACGGTCAATTCATTATTATCGTCAAAACCGAAAGATACCGCTTGCGGGAAATTCTCCACGAATGGAAGCAACAACGGTTCATCGCCGTCATAGAAAAGCTTGCCATGGCTTTCCAGTCCTGCAGTGATCTCAAACTTCGCCTGTGCAATTCCTTCTCTTGATCCGAGATCCTGCATATGCGCTTCGCCGATATTGGTGATGATGGCATAATCCGGGCGCGCAAGTTCCGACAAGAACTCAATCTGTCCAAATCCGCTCATGCCCATTTCCAGGACAGCGAATTTCGTATCTTCGTCAAGCGACAGGATGGTAAGCGGCAAACCGATTTCATTATTGTAATTCCCCTGGGTTTTCTGGACTTTGAAATAGGGTTTCAAGACACTCGCCACTAGATCTTTTGTCGAAGTTTTCCCGTTTGAGCCAGTGATGCCGATGACCGTGACGGACAATTCGTCGCGATAAGCTCTGGCCATTTCCTGCAAGGCTACCTCACAATCGTCCACTAGCAATAGCGGAAGGTCTTCTGGCGGATTTGGTTCGTCGCGCTGCCACAAGGCTGCAGCGGCCCCCGCCTCAAATGCTTGCACCACATATTTATGTCCATTGACATTTTCACCGCGGAACGGGATAAACAGATCTCCCGGCTTAAGCGTTCTCGTATTGATCGAGGCACCTGTCACTTCGATTCCTTTAAAACTCGTCTTAACTCCAAGCCACTTGGCAATTTGTTCAATCTTTTTTTTCATTCGGCTTCTCCACTCAATCTATTTTAACTTGTAGTAATTGCTTTTCCTCATGGCGTTCGATCGCAAGTTTGACCAAGCGTTCAATCAGCTCCGGATAAGGCAATCCTGTGTTTTCCCATAGGAGCGGGAACATGCTGTAAGGCGTGAACCCTGGCAATGTGTTGACTTCATTGATCAATAGCTCATTTTCAGCGGTAACGAAGAAATCCGCACGGACAAGGCCGGAACAATCCAGAATTTTAAACGCTTTTTTAGCTGCAATCACTAATTCTTCATAGACTCCTGCATCCAGTTCAGCCGGGATGATCATAGCCGTATTGCCATCTTTGTATTTCGCCTGGTAATCATAGAAAGCTTTTAGCGGTTTGATTTCTCCAGCAACCGAACATTCAGGAACATCGTTGCCGAGTACGCCGATTTCGATTTCTCTGGCCACGACGCCTTGTTCCACGACGATTTTGCGGTCGAATTTCGACGCCTCTTCAACAGCTGCAATCAATTCCTCCGGGTTTTCTGCCCGGCTGATGCCTACGCTTGATCCGAGATTCGCCGGTTTGACAAATACCGGCCATTGCAATTCGCTTTCCACTTTGTTTGCCCAATAGCTCTGATCCGCCATCCAATCCCTGCGAATAAAATAAACATAAGGTGTTTGTTTCAACCCAGCGATTTCGAATAATTGCTTCATGACTACTTTATCCATACCCGCTGATGAAGCAAGTACTCCATTGCCGACATAAGGTAAATTCAAAACTTCAAGCAAGCCCTGTACAGTCCCGTCTTCACCGTTTGGCCCGTGAAGAAGCGGGATAATGACTTCTAGATTCTGCTCCTGTTCAGATGGAAGGAACCCTGAAATGTCATTTGGAGAAGAGGTCTCTTCACTCAATTGAAGCTGCTCGATGCTTTGGACTGGGCCTTCAAGCATCGCACCTTTTTTCCATTCGCCTTCATGTGTGATATAGATAGGAAAAACTTCGTATTTCTCAAAGTTCAATGCTTGAGTTACGGCTTGCGCAGTGGATAGCGAGACTTCATGTTCCGCTGACTTTCCTCCATATAATAAACCGATTCGTTTTTTCATTCTGAAAAACCTCCGCTAATATATAAGCCCGAACTCTCGGCTTTTTCATTTTGTTGAATTCTTTTTGCATAATGACTAGTTTATCACGAACAACGGGAGACTAAAATTTTTTTCTGTCAACCGCCGAAGATTTTCAATCCAGCTACCCCTGCAATTATACACGTCAAGAAAAACAATTTTGCTGGCTGTCTGCTTTCTTTAAAAAACAGCATGCCGACGACTACACTGCCAGCTGCACCGATTCCTGTCCAAACTGCATAGCCGGTGCCTACAGCAATTTCCGTCAAGGCCCGTGACAGCAAATAGAAACTGAGTGCTCCACTTAATATGGTTAGGACCGTATACTTCTTTACTTTAAAGCCTTCTGATAATTTCATGGTCGTCACGAAAGCCACTTCAAAACATCCGGCAATTATTAAGGTCAGCCATGCCATCAAGAATCGCCTCCTTCATTCGCCGCTTCTTTGCCGTCTACAACTTTTAATCCGATAATCCCAAAAATCAATAAGCCTAAAAACACGATTTTTTCAAAGCTGGCATTTTCGCCAAACAGTGAAATTCCGAGTATGGCAGTGCCGGCCGCTCCAATTCCTGTAAAAACGGCATAAGCGGTGCCGATTGGAATAACCGCCATTGCTTTTGCGAACAATAGAAAGCTGACCACGATAAACAACAAAGTGACAATCGATGGCCCGATATTCGTAAAGCCGTCCGCAAACTTCAAACCGATTGCCCAGACGATTTCCGTCAATCCGGCTATCGTTAAATAGATCCACGCCATGTTTTCCACACTTTCCTTCCTCATTTAACACTATTCAGCCTGAGCCTTTTCAAAAAAAATAACCCTCGTTTCCGAGCGTTATTTCCACTGCTTCGTTTTGCGGTCAAACACAATTTTCCGGCTGACGTCCTGTTTTGTGTAATGTTTGATATCCGACCAGAATTCATCCAGAAACGAAATTTCCTCAACAGACCGAATATGCAATTCAATCGTATTTTTCGTTTTCTCAGGATCCGCCAAGGAAATTAAAGCGCCTTCTCGGTACTCGCGTTTCAGCGACTCCAGAATTTCCCTCGGCAATTCCGGCACCAAGTCACGCGTCTTGCGGCGAAAGAAGTTCTGGCCCGATGTTTCTCTGCGGATCACTTGAGTAAAATAATTTCCAACTAATTCGTTCAGCCTTTCCAGATGGCGGAAGTAAATCTTCGTGGTCTGCTCTTCCTCACTGGATAGATAAACAAATTCGTTTTGCAGCGTCGAATAAAAAGGAGGACGCACGGTTTCCTTTTTATGTCCGATGTAGAGAAGCTCCGCCTGTTCTTGCGGGGTCAATGAATTTAACTGCTTCTCGCTCTTAAAATCGATCCAGCAAAACTCGCTTTTCTTATTGAGCCAGGCTTTCCGAAGCTGCGCATATTCTTCCTCTGCAACAAACTCCATATAAGTATGCATATTGAACGAAGCATCGTCATAAGCATGCTTTAATAATAAAAGATTCTTCGGCATTTTCATCGCATCGATAAAATGAGCAAAGGTGAGTCCGCTGAAAAGAGCGAATTGATCCGCGTCATTCAAATAAATATATAAGTGCTGTATATAATAATCCGCGTTTAACGGTTTTTTCACCATATTCCCCACTCCATTCTTCTCAACTATTATACGACCATTCCACTGAAATATGAAACATCCTAGCTCTATTTGCGTCATTACTTTTGGTATAGGCATATTCGAAGGGAATACGTTATAATGTAATCCGGCTTATAATAATAAAAAAGTACAGGTGAACGCTCATGCAAACAAATAAAGGCTTCGCCGATCGCGTAGATTGGCCGTTAGCTTTCATATTATTTCTCTTTTTCGTCGTCAGTTTATTGGCAATATCTTCCGCCCAAACCGCTGGGATATACCCAACAAACTTTGTCCCGCGCCAAGCAGTTTTCTACGTTGTTTCGATCGGCATGATTTCTGTTCTTATGTATTTTGACTCGGATCAATACAAAAAAATGTCTTATTACCTATATGGTTTCGGTATTTTCCTATTGTTTGTTTTGATGATTTCTCCTGGCGGCCCTGGCCAGATTGCAGAACCGGTCAATGGGGCGAAAGCCTGGTTCCATACACCTGTCGTCAATCTTCAGCCCGCTGAATTCATGAAAACCTTCTATATACTGGCCATGGCCAAGATGATTTCCGCGCACCATGAAAAAAATCCGTTAAAAACCTTAAAAACTGATTTTGTTCTTCTTGGAAAAATCGGCATCATGCTGTTTATCCCGCTGGCCTTTATCCTGACACAGCCAGATCTTGGGACCGCCCTTGTATTTATCGCGATTACACTCGCCTTGATTGTCGTTGCCGGCATCTCTTGGAAAATCATCGTGCCAAGCTTTGGAGGAGTCGCGGTCATTGGAGGAACCCTTTTATGGATGGCCGTCTACATGCAGGACTTCCTTTCCAATGTATTAGGGATCAAACCTTATGCGCTTGCCCGGATCTACACATGGCTCGATCCGTATGAATACGCAGATACGGATGGCTATAACTTGATTGCCGCTATGAACGCTATTGGTTCCGGTGAAGTGTTCGGCAAAGGGTTTCAAGGGCGCGAAGTGTACGTACCAGAAAACCACACGGATTTTATCTTCACGGTCATTTCGGAAGATTTCGGTTTCATCGGTGCAAGTGCCGTCATTATCTTATTCTTCATGCTGATTTATCATTTGACTAAAATTACGCTGGAGCTGAAAGACACATTCAGCACCTATGTATGTGCCGGAATCATAGCCATGATTACGTTCCACGTTTTCCAGAACATCGGCATGACCATCCAACTTTTGCCGATCACCGGAATTCCGCTGCCATTCATCAGCTACGGAGGAAGCTCGCTGATCGGGAATATGCTTGCACTCGGCATTGTGTTCAGTATGAAGTTCCACCACAAGACCTATATGTTCGGAAATGAGAAAGAATCCGAATAACGAACTAACGATTATATTCTCCACATAAAAACTCCGACGCCCTGCGCCGGAGTTTTATGTTTGCGATTGTGTTTGCGGCAATGCTAATGCTCTAAAGAGTTCTACGCGCGGCTTTGTGATTTTTGCTTGGATTCCCAGTTTCGATAAGTTTGAAACGATTTTGCGAACTTCTACTTTTTTCGCCATCCAGATCACCTCTTTATGTTTTAGTTATTTATTAAGACGTTGGCCAGTTTGCCTAGTTTCGTTTAAATTACATAATGTTTGACTTTTCTGTGTCTCTGTTATAATACCATCATTTCAAGATTTTAAACTTATCATTTTGATGACAAAGTAAATAATTTGTGAAGAAACGAGTTTACTTTATTTACGATCCTTCTCCATCTTTTAAAAAGTTCCCCGTCCACTCCACAACTCTTTACAAATTCGTTTGTCGCTGCATTAAAACAAGGGTAAAATGGCACCAAAGCCTTTATTTAGAAAGCAGGAGTTTTATTTATGAAGAAAACCATTTTATTACTGATGTCCGTGCAATTTTTTGTTTATCTGGGGTTTGGCATCATCATCCCCGTTTTGCCGGAAGTCGTAGTGCAGCAAGGTTATTCCGATATCCATGTCGGCGGACTCATTACTATTTATGCGCTTTCCTCTTTTTTCACAGCACCATTGTGGGGCCGTTTGTCTGACCAGACCGGCCGAAAAAAACTGATTTTAATCGGCCTGGCCGGTTTCAGCCTGAGCTTTTTCCTTTTTTCCCTGTTTCTTGATCATCTCGTTTTGCTTTATGCATCGCGGATTATCGGCGGGCTTTTCTCCGGGGCACTTTACACGGCCGTTACCGGCTATGTCGCGGACATTACAACAGACGATGAACGCAATAAATACATGGGACTGCTTGGCATGTCGATTGGGCTCGGCTTTATCTTCGGACCGGCGATCGGCGGATTGCTCGGTGCCGTTTCACTCTCGCTCCCTTTCACAGCTTCCGCTATTTTAGTGTTGCTGTTAATGTTCTATGCGAGCCTCGTTCTAAAAGAACCGACACGCCAAGGCGAAGCCGTGAAGCGGAAACTTTTGCCAAAAGGCGGCAGCATTCTTTGGCAATACCGCATCCGCTATTTATTCCTCTTTTCATTTGCTGTGACATTTTTATTGGCGGGACTTGAATCGACGTTCCAATTGTTCCAGATTGACCAAATCGAAATCACGCCGCTTCAGTTAGGCTACCTCTTCATGGCAAGCGGGCTCGTAGATGCAGCCATACAAGGAGGCGTAGTGCGCAGAGTTAAAGACGGTTCTGAAACCAAGTGGATTATCGGCGCTCAAATTGTAACGGCTATCGGCCTATTGATGCTGCCATTCACCAGCAGCCTCATCTTTGCAGGTGTTGCACTGAGCGTGTTCACTGCCGGCAATGCATTGGCCAGAACCGTGCTCGTCTCGCTGACTTCCAAAGAATCCGGCGGGAAGTACGGGACAGCAGCCGGCATGACTTACTCCATGGATAATATGGGACGCATCATCGGCCCTCTCTTTTTCACGTGGCTATTGACCATCCAATCCGGCTCTGTGTATTACCTGTCCGCAGCTTTAGCGCTGCTCAGTATTTTGCTTATCGTTATTTACCGCAGCTCCGCTAAAACATTGCGAAGCCATTGACCGAAGCTTGCGAGGTCAATGGCTTTGCGACGAGCTTGCGCAGGAGCATGGGTTTATTTCAATCAGTTACACGACAAATCGGAAAAGCAAGCACCTCTTCAGAAGGTGCTTGCTTTTTTGATATCTTATACGGTTTAAAGAGGCGTACCGCCGTTGATGTGAATGACTTGCCCGGTGACATAAGAAGAATCATCAGAAGCCAAGTAGACATAGCCCGGCGCTAATTCATCCGGCTGCCCGGCGCGGCCAAGCGGCGTATTTTTGCCGAATTCCGCTACTTGGTCTGCCGGGAAGGAAGCGGG
Organism: Planococcus alkaliphilus; assembly: GCF_057031095.1. Classification (NCBI taxonomy): domain Bacteria; kingdom Bacillati; phylum Bacillota; class Bacilli; order Caryophanales; family Caryophanaceae; genus Planococcus; species Planococcus alkaliphilus. The sequence continues at coordinate 559,539 of NZ_CM168060.1, read as the reverse complement.
AATAAGCGGTGTCCAGATCGGGCCTGGCGCTACTGCGTTTACGCGGATCCCTTCTTCAGCGAGAGATCCTGAAAGGGCGCGCGTAAATGAAAGAATGGCGCCTTTTGTCGATGAATAATCGATCAATGTCGGCATTCCTTGATAAGCGGTGATGGAAGTTGTATTGATAATCGAACTTCCTGGCTTCAAATGGTCAAGTGCCGCCTTTGTTAAATGGAACATTCCAAAGACATTGGTCCGGAACGTCCGCTCTAGTTGCTCAGCAGTAATATCTTTTAATGAATTTTGAAGATGCTGCTCGCCAGCATTATTGACCAATACGTCCAACTTTCCAAATTCAGAAATCACTTTTTGTATGGCTTCCTGGCAAAAAGCTTCATCCCCGATATCTCCTGAAATCAACAAGCAGCGCTTCCCTTCCTGCTCCACATGTTTTTTCGTTTCTTCGGCGTCTTCATGTTCATCCAAATACGCAATCGCAACGTCTGCTCCTTCTTTTGCAAAAGCAACGGCTATCGCCCGTCCAATTCCGCTGTCGCCGCCTGTTATTAATGCCGTTTTTCCTGGAAGCCGCTGCGCTTTGCCTGCAAGGTTTCCAGTAAAGTCCGGTTCAGGCGTCATTTCTGATTCAAATCCAGGCTGCCGTTCCTGTTCTTGTGCGGGTAAATTTTCTGGCTTGTCTTTTTCCATCTTTTCATCATCCTTTCAGATATTGGTTTCGTGTTCTAGACTTTTCCCGTTCTTTTCTTCCCTAAACATCCTCAATAAGTAAAATGCCGCACACCCGAATCCTACTCAAGTGTGCGGCTTTTCAATTTAAATGACAGGTTTAACCGGCGGGGTGCCTGCAAGTTCTGGATAAGCTTCTTTCAAAATACTTGCGCGCATCATGTAAGCTGTCAAAAGCACGAGGCAGATGCTGCACGCCCATATGACATACTGCGCCGGCACGAAATCGTATAATAAGCCGAATAATAAGTAGCCGAGCGGCATCATCGCCATGGCCATCGATTCCAAGATGCCGAATACGCGGCCCCGGTATTCTTCAGCCACATCTTTTTGCATCATGACACCGATCGGGGTATTAACGCAAACATTCGATGAGCCGAAAGAGAGCATTAAGACAATGAAGTACAAGACATTCATTGTATAAGACATGTCAAAAACCAATGGCAACGCAAGAGCTGCCAAAATAACGGACATGGCGAGAATCGCCCTTTTTGAAAACAATAATGGGAACTTGACTTCTTTTCGAATCGAGAAATAAATAGATGCTGCAAGCATGCCGACCGCAATCATTGATTCGATAATACCGAAATGCGTCGCTTCCACTTTTAATTGCTGCACTGCAATGAACGGCAAACCGATCATTAAAGCGGAGAAAAAGAAATTCAAGCCGATGGCCGTTGTGACAATCACCATAATAACCCGGTTCGTCCGAAGGTAAGCGACGCCTTCCTTCATTCCCTGCATGACCGATTGTTTCGGTTCATCTGCTGTTTTTACTGCGGCGTTCGTAAAGAGCCTGAAATTCATCGTCGTTTCAAGAACAAGAGCAATGGCATAAGCCACAATTTCAATTGCGAGGAAAACATTCATCGAAACGAAGCCGAACAGCATACCGCCAATGACAGGCCCTCCGATGGCAGCAATCGAAACCGCCGACTGATTGAACCCCATCGCTTTTTGAATGCGGTCCGGATCAATTAAATTCGCAATCGATGCGGAAAAAGTGACGCCGTTGAACATCGAGAATACCGATACTAAGGCAGTCGCTGTATAAATTGCAGGCAGCGATAAACTGATAGCCAAGCTGTACATCAACAATCCACTAACTGTAATAATACCGCCGAGCTGGGAGAAGATGATTAATTTCTTCTTCGAATAATTGTCTGCGGCGTACCCAGCAAACGGCGCCAAAATTGTACGCGGCAAAATACTGCAAATCAAATTGATAGCGAAACTGGCAGCCGACCCCGTGAGTGCCAATACGTATAAACTGATTCCAAATGCATAGACGCTACTGCCGAATGTAGAAATGAGCTTGCTGATCGTGAAGGTGTATAAATGGTAGCTGGCCCGTTTCATCTTTGCTGCTTGTGACATTTTTTCCATCCCCTTAGAAAAAAAGTTTAATTTAATTAAACAAAATATATCATGGCTAAATTGGCATTGCAAGAGAAAGTTTAATATAATTAAACTAATTTTAAAAAGAGGTGAATGAAGTGGAGACTTTAGGGGAACGCATCAAGAAATTGCGCAAAGAACAAGGCCTAACGCTGCAGACACTTGCTGGCAGCGGACTAACTAAAGGGATGCTGAGTTTGATCGAAAACAATAAAGCCAATCCATCCATGGAAAGCTTGTCTTATATAGCGGAGCAATTAGGCATTGATAAAGATGAATTATTAGCGGAAATTCCGACGAGCGAATTGCGGGAGCTGTTGCAAGACGTTGAGAAAATGTACCGAGCCGAGACAGAGAATTACAGCGATGGGTTTATCCAAATTGCTGAAAAGATTGAACCGTATGTTGCTTCCCTTCCATACCGTTATGAATCGGCCAGATTGCTTGAGATTTATAGCCGAAGCCTGTATTACGCCAAAAAAGAAGGCTGGCAATCTTCTCTTTCTCAAGCAGAAGAAATGTATGAAGGCCTGCATTTGATGAACAATAACGCTGAAATCCATATGTTCCGTGCAATGCTGAAATTCAACGAACACCTTTACAGCGATGCCCTTTCCATGCTTCAAGAATCTCGGAAATCCTTTGAAGCCCGGGATGCTGTGCTTGATTCGCTGAAAAAATTGGATTTTGATTTTGTAGAAGCAATCTTGTATTTTGCTATCGGCAATGATGAGGATGCCGTACGCATTATTAATGAAGCGGTCGAATATTCAAAAGAGCACCAAATTTTTTATAAGATGAACGATCTTTACCGTGTCATGAGTTTCCATGCCATTTTAAAAAACAATCAGGACATGAAAAATTATTACGTCCATAAGCTCCGGCTCTTTGCCGAGTTTTCAGATGATGAAAAAATTGACATCACGTTGGATTTGCTGGAAGCCCATTATTTAAATTCTTTTGCACATGAATACGAAAAAGCGGAAGCGATTGTCGATAAAAATCTGGAGAAATATAAAGAAGATGAGATTTCTCAATTTTTCATTGAGAAAGGAAAAGCTCTATACGGACAAGGCCGCCTCGAGGAAGCGCTCGACTGGTTAAAGCGCCATAAGATTTGGGAATTTCTTCACCACCCGTATGACCTCGCGATGAATTATGAAAAAGACGCTTATATCGCTTTGATATACGAGCAGCAAGGCCAACACGAGCTGGCGGTAAAGCATGCGGACATCGCCAAAAACAATATTTTACCGCTGTTGGATTTGCCTTATAAAAAATTCATCCTGGACGTGCATCAGCAAATCGTCCGATAAAAAGATAAAAGCCTGGCCGAATAAAAATTCGGCCAGGCTTTTATTTAGCTAGGTGCTTAAAATAGCCTTCATGGAATTTCATGAGCTGCTGCCAATCCGCCTCAAAATCCGGCTGGATGCAAGACACTTGGAACAGCTCTCTTTCGTGAAGGTAAGAGCTCATACTATGAAGCTCCAACCCGGACAAATGCGCATCCAGTGCGAAATGTTTGTAGTTGTGCTCGCCTTTAAAAGTAATTGCTGTCGGAAAACCTTCTGCAAGCTTCGGCCAATTTGCAGTATCCTGCTTCACTGAAGCCAACCGATCCGCCAGTTTTCCAAAACGCTCGGGATAAGCATCCAGCGCAATTTTGAAGCTTTTTAACAATGAAAAGGACAAAGTAAACGGCACCTTATTGCTGTAATGGCCTAAATCCAAATACGCAGGCAACTCGGCATCAGGCGTTACAGAATAGGAAGCAAAAACGATGGCGAGCCCACTGCTTGTCCCGATCGCTTTTCCGCTTACGGCCGTCGCAAGCCAAATATTTTCAAAGGAAAGCGGAACCGCCCCAAAACTGCTGACGGCATCGACGCAAAGTTTCACTTGCAGCTGATCGCAAATTGCTGTAAAACTTCCGATATCGTTCAGCATGCCAGTCGAAGTTTCACCGTGCACCATTAAAAGCCAGCCGAAACTTTGCTGCTGGAGTCGCTTTTGAATGGAAGCCAGCGAAAAAGCGCTGCCCCATTCCTGCTCCTCTACTTCAAAATCCAGTTTCCACTTGCTTGCCTGATCTTTTAGCCGTCTGCCAAATTCACCATTCACTAAGATTAAGCCGCGGCTTTCAAGCCGGCTTATTTGGGCAAGCATCGCTTCATTGGCGAGCGTTCCGCTGCCGAATAAAAAATGCGGACAAGATCCGGTCATCTCTTTTAGCTTTTCTTTCGTTTCTTCCAATACTGCCTGGAAAGTGGACGAGCGATGGGAAACCGGGTCTTCCGTAAAAGGTGCCGCAAGCGGCCCCGTTAACTTTACGGGTCCCGGCAAAAATAATTTCCGTCCGGTTTGGAGGCGTGCAGCTACAGACTCCGCATATTGGCCGCGCGTCGTAGCCATTGGCACGAACACCGCATCCCCTGTTCCTACAGGATCTGCGATGGCTTTAAAGCCCAATTGGCCATATAACTTCAATTGCCGTGTGGTCCCTGATATGACTGCCGCATCGAATCCTTCGGCGTAGCAATAATCCGAAAGTGCCCGGGCCATCAGGAAAAATACCCGGCCGTTCCGATGCTGTTTCCGGACAGCCATCAATCTGATTTCGCAGATTTTATGAGAATCCGGCAAATACCGCTCTACCTCACCGATTTTCAGATCCAATGAAAAAGGGCGTGCAGACCGCAGCGCAATCATGCCCACAAGCTCTGAATCCGCTAAAACAATCAGATACGTATTCTGTGCATGAAAAGGATCTACCCTTACCCCAGAACCGTCTGCTTCGTGCTGTGGAATCTCTTCGACAAAGGTCTCATAATTCAATTGGGCAATCGCTTGGAACTCTTCCTCGCTTCGGGCAATTTTGCACCAGTACACAGCTATTCCCCCTTCTATTCGCGTTCGAAAATCTCTTCTATTTCATAGAGACTCAAATCAATATCCATAGGTTCCCCTATTGCTAGCTTCGCTAATTGCATGCCTAAATACGGGCCTGCTGTCAGACCTGAGGACCCTAAGCCGTTCGCTGCAAAAAGATTAGCATGGCCTGGCACTGGCCCAATGACCGGCAATGCACTTTGAGTCGAAGGGCGAAAACCGGTCGCGGCTCCCGTCAACTCAGCTGCCGCAAGCCCTGGAGCTGCGTCAAGCGTTTTATCCAGGATGTGATGGATTCCGCCAGCTGTCAGTTTCGTGTCGTATCCTGCATCGTTTTCATGCGTGGCGCCAGCGACGATGCGCCCTTCTGAAAAAGGCACAATGTATAATCCGTAAGGCACCATCGCTACCGGCCACTCTTCGGTCGGCGCTTCTTCCGAATGCAGATGAAGAATTTGCGCTTTTTGCGGCACAACTTTAAATTGCAGTCCGAGCGGTTCGAATAGCTCAGCCGCCCAAGCACCCCCTGTGGATACGATGCTGTCTGCATAAAATTCCTGGCTGCCTGCTTTTACTCCTGCCACTTTCGTTCCTTCTAGGATCAGCTCTGCATTTCCATGCACTTTTTTCGCTCCCAGTTTCACTGCTGCTCCGATTAAAGCATCTCGGACAGAATGCCCTTCCACTCTTGCTGCGCCGCTGACATAAAGAGAACCATATGGCCCTGTTGCGAAAGGGAATCGTTCTTGCGTCTCTTCCGGGGAAAGCCTCTTAACTTCTCCCATTTCCGGCGCTTCTTCCCGGCGTTCACGTGCCTTTTCTTCCATTTTATCCAGTTTGCTGTCTTCATGTATGCTGACGATGCCAACTTGCTTATAGCCTGTTTCTTGCTGGCCAAGCGCTTCCAATGCCTGGATTAATTCAGGGTAGTAAGCAGCCCCGTTTTTCGCAAGTCCATACCAAGCCTTATTTCTTCGCTGTGAAATCCACGGACAAACGATTCCGGCCGCTGCACCAGTTGCTTGCCCTGCATCTCCTCGATCGATTAAGGTCACTTCTGCACCGCGCTTGGCAGCTTCGTATGCAGTAGAAGCCCCGAGAATTCCGGAGCCGATAATAATTACTGACTTCATTTAAACACCCAGTCTCTATAATTTCTTATCTTCATTTTACTGGAGTTGGCAGTCATACTCAAATGCCTCTGACTTTGAATGGATTTAAAAGCTCGGGATGAGGGTAGAGATTAAGAAAGAAAATTTATCTGGAAATCAAGGAGGCGTTTTTATGGAAAAAAGTTCTTCCACCGAGAAAGTATTGCCGGTGACCTCATTTAGAAGCGGATCCGGTTATGAAGTCGCACCTGATATATACTGCTATACCATTCAAGTGGCGAATGTGTATTTCATCGGAAATCCAGCCGCAAGCAATGAATGGGTACTTGTCGATGCAGGCATGCCGGCTTCTGGACAGCGTATTTTAAAAGAAGCAGAAAATCATTTTGGCCCCGACCATAAATTAAAGTCCATTATTTTAACACACGGCCATTTCGACCATGTTGGCGGATTGATTGAAATTTTGGAGACACATGATGTGCCGGTTTATGCCCACCCATTGGAATTCTCTTATTTAAAAGGAATCACCGACTATCCTGAACCGGATTTTGAAGCAGAAGGTGGATGGATCGTCAAAATGTCGAAAGAATTTCCAGTGAAAGCCATTGATATTTCAACTCGCCTTCATGCATTGCCGGAGGACGGAACAGTTCCGGATATGCCAGGATGGCGCTGGATCCATACTCCTGGCCATACGGAAGGCCACGTTTCCCTATTCCGGGAGCACGGACGCATCCTTATTGCAGGAGATGCTTTTGTCACAGTGAAACAAGATTCACTTTACCGGGTCCTGACGCAAAAGAAAGGCGTATACGGGCCGCCTGTCTATTTGACGCCGGACTGGCGGGCCGCTTGGGAATCCGTTGTAAAGCTTGCGGACCTCCGCCCTTCGGTGGCAGCTACAGGACACGGCAAGCCGATAAGAGGTTCCGCTTTAGCAAAAGGTCTCGTGGAATTGGCTGAGAACTTCCCAGATCTCGCAGTTCCAAAATACGGCAAATTTGTTGATACGCTGCATCCTTAAAACAGAAAGCCTCTTGGAAAAGATTTTCCAAGAGGCTTTCTATAGGCAGCGCAAATAAATACGATTTAGCCGAATAAATCAAAAATATGTTTTAATATTTCAGAAAACGGGTATAAAAATAGTCCAGTTCCGTTTTTTTATAGAAACTGAAATGACATCGAATGGAGATGAGCACAATGATTAAAAGAGCGCTTTTTGTTTCAGACCACGGCGATCCTTTGGCAAAATTAGGAGGCAAACAAGCCGGCGGTCAAAATAATTACGTTAAACAATTAGCCCTTGCCCTTGAGAAAAGAGGTTGGCAAATAGATGTTGTCACCCATTGGTGCGACGCTTCAGCACCAAGAATCGAGAAATTCGGAACTGCTTGCCGCGTCATACGGGTCGAAGCCGGCCATAAAGGATTTGTATCTAAAGATGAAATGTTTACGATGCTCCCGGCTTTCTATAAAGAGATGAAAAGTGCGCTGAACCTTTCTTCATATGATTTGGTCCACACACATTACTGGCTTTCCGGCTTAATCGGGAAAAAACTGAAAGAAGAATTCGGACTTCCGTTTATCCATACATCCCATTCTCTCGGATGGGCAAAAGCGAAAGCGACCGGCGTTACAGATGCACGGCGCATCAAAGCTGAAAAGTCTATTTTAAAAACAGCCGATCAAGTAATTGCTACTACCAATAATGAGAAACAATTGATTCAGGAAAACCTTGAGTCGCCTTCTCCTATCAAAGTGATCCCCATCGGGGTGGACCAGGCATTTACCGTGCAGGGAATCCGTTCACATCTCAGAAAAAAATCCGGCTTTGAAGCTCCTCTCTTCGTTTTTGCCGGAAGGTTAGAAGAAACTAAGGGAATCTTCACACTGCTGAATGCATTTCAGCTGTTGGTTAATAAGACCGAAGCCAAATTCAAGCCTCGACTTTTGATTGCTGGCGGAGAACAAGATGGGATCGATCACGCCACACGATTGCCGCTCGACCCTAAACTGCGCGATGCTGTCAAAGGCATTGAAAAATATGTTGAATTTCTTGGGCCGCAATCGCAGGAACAGCTGGCAAGGTTGTTTAATATTGCCACTGCTACTATTGTTCCGAGTTATTACGAATCGTTCGGCATGGTTGCTGCAGAAGCTCAAGCATGCGGAAGCCCTGTTATCGCATCGGATGTGGGCGGTTTGAAAAACGTCGTCCAGGATGGCATTACCGGTTTGCTGGTCGAAACTAAAAATGAGATCGATTTAGGAATTGCCATGGAAATCTTGTCGATCAATTCATTATTGGTTGAACGCTTGAGCCGTCAAGCTGTCAGAATTGCACAGAAAGATTTTGACTGGGATTCCATTTCCGAACGCATTGATTCTATGTATGAGGTGATTAGCAGTGCACGAAGCAAAGCATATATTAGCAACAGACCTGGACGGAACACTGGTTGGTGATTCCGAAGGTCTTCAGCAATTGCTGAAATTCTACGATGAACAAATTTATGATGTTTCTCTTATCTACATTACAGGCCGATATTTTGACTCAGCTTTATCTTTAATTGAAAGCGAGAATTTGCCAGTACCGGATATTTTAGTGACAGACGTCGGTACGACCATCCACATCGGTGAAAACTTCGAACAAGACAAGGACTGGGAAGCCCGGATGTTGGAAAGTTGGAACCCCGATGCGATTGACGCAATTGCCGCCACAGTTTCCGGTTTGACGAAACAGCCGCTTTTGCTTGAAAATCGCTGTTCCTATTATGTTGACGAAAAACAGCCTGTTGAAGAATTCCAAACTAAGCTGGAAGCCTCGGGCATTCCGTATAAATTGATATTCAGCGGTGGACGCGATGTTGACATCGTGCCATTGCTAAGTGGCAAGGGACAAGCTTTGCAATATTTATTGGACAAATACAATATTCGCGATGCAAAACTGTTAGTAGCTGGAGATTCCGGAAACGACTTGGAGATGCTGACACTTGGTTTTCCTTCTGTTATTGTCGGCAACGCCCTTCCGGAACTGTTGGAAAGTGAAGAACACCCCCTCATTTTCCGCGCCACTAAAGGGTATGCAGGCGGAATCCAGGAAGCTTGGAAACACTTCCACTCCAAATAGCCTTCGAGCCGCTTTTACGGCCTTGGAAGGCTATTTTTATACATAATTTATGCGTATTCAAGCAAACATTTGTTTTTTTAGCCAATTCGTTTATATTTAAAGAAAAGGCAGTTTCGTGATTTCCAAAGATTTTTGTGTATTTTTAGATGAAAAAAACAGATTTGCCTATGAACAGGAGGAAATTGAGATGAGTAAAGTCGCGAATTTGCAAAAAGAGTCCATGGTCATGTTGAAGGAAACGAGCCGGACTTTTTTCATCCCAATCAATTTTTTAGAATCTAATTTGAAAAAAACTGTAGCTTCTGCCTATTTATGCATGCGGGCAATTGATGAAATTGAAGACCATCCGGAATTGGAGGATGAAGCAAAAATTCACCTTTTATCCGCAACCAGCGAATTGTTGAAAGCGCCATTCGACCGGTTTGCTTACGAAGCTTTGATCAAACCATACGACAACTTTCTGCCGCCGGTTACAAAGCGCTTAGCCGATTGGATCAGCGTCTGTCCTCCGGAAATCGTGGAAAAAGTGAAGGAATCCACTTCTATCATGGCAGCCGGAATGGCGAAATGGGTAGAGAAAAAGTGGGTTATTGAAACGAAGGAAGATTTGGATGATTACACGTATTACGTAGCTGGACTTGTCGGCACGATGCTTTCCGACTTATGGAAATGGCATGACAATACAGAAACGGATCCAGAACTGGCCATCGCTTTTGGACGGGGCCTACAAGCTGTAAATATGCTCCGCAACTACGATGAGGACCTGGAACGCGGCGTCACTTTTGTACCAGATGGTTGGACGCGTGAAGACATGTTCAATTACGCAAACGGCAATTTGGAACAGGCTAACCAATACGTAAAATCGATTAAAAATAAACGGATTTTGATGTTCTGCAAAGTGCCATTGGCTTTAGCGCACAGTACCTTGAAAGCATTAAAATCCGGAAAAGAGAAAATTACACGGTCTGAAGTTGAAGGAATCGTGGAACAGCTCAAGCAAGAAGAACAGATCAATTAGGTGGTGGACGCATTTGATGACTTATCAAATGCGTCTTTTTTTGTATGGGCTGATATAGGAGAAGATACTTACTTTCGGCTTCACTTTCCTTCTTCCTTTCGACCAAATAGGCTATACTTAAAAAAGCGAAGCAACTATAAACGGGGGAGAAAAATGACGATTTCCATTATTAGTGTATTGACCGCAGCCACTTTCGTACTCAATATTTTTCTAGCTGCAGCGCTGGTTTTTCTGGAACGGCGCGATGCTTCTTCCACTTGGGCGTGGCTATTGGTTCTTTTCTTCATTCCGATAGTCGGATTCTTCGTCTATCTTCTTTTAGGCCGCCAGCTCCGAAAAAAAACGCTCTTTAAATGGGAAGGCCGGACAAAAGTCGGAATCGACAGTTTGATCAAGCATCAATTGCATGCATTAGACGAGGACGATTTCCATTTTCGTGATGACAATGTGCATGAATACAAAGAATTGGTTTATCTTCACTTGCGGAATAACGGGGCCGTATTGACCCAGGACAACGCTGTCCAAATCTTTAATGATGGCCGCCAGAAATTTGATGCATTGATAGCTGATATGGAAAAAGCAAAAGATCATATACATATGCAGTACTATATTTTCCGTTTAGACGGCCTCGGCACACGCCTTTTAAAGACGTTGACTGCAAAGGCGAAAGAAGGCGTCAAAGTCCGCCTCCTTTATGACGACATGGGATCGCGCCGCCTCAGCAAACGGCATTTCAAGGAATTTATCCAAGCGGGCGGAGAAGTGGAAACGTTCTTCCCTTCCGTCTTGCCAATCATCAATCCGCGCCTGAACTACCGAAATCACCGCAAAATCGTGGTTATTGACGGACGCGTTGGCTATATCGGCGGATTCAACGTTGGAGACGAGTATATCGGCTTAAGCCGGAAATTCGGCTACTGGCGAGACACCCATCTGCGTGTAGAAGGCAGTGCTGTCCATCCGCTGCAAACCCGTTTTATTTTAGACTGGAACCAGGCCTCTGCCCGCCACGATATCGAATACGATGAAATCTTCTTTCCTGCCATTCCTGAAAAAGGCGTGACCACGATGCAGATTGTCTCGAGCGGTCCGGACGAGGAATGGGAACAGATCAAAGACGGCTACCTGAAACTCATTAATATGGCGAAAGAATCAATTTATATCCAAACGCCTTATTTCATACCGGATGCCAGTTTCTATGACGCGATTCGAATTGCTGCCTTATCCGGCATCGATGTGCGCGTCATGATCCCCAACAAACCTGACCACCCCTTCGTTTACTGGGCGACATACTCTTATGCCGGACAGCTATTAAGGGCGGGTGCACGGGTCTATGTTTACGATAATGGATTTATCCATACAAAAATGATTGTGATCGACGGCAAGGCATCTACCGTTGGAACGGCTAATATCGACGTACGGAGCTTTAAATTGAACTTTGAAATTAATGCCTTCATCTATGACGAAAAAGTTTCCTCTGATCTTGCGGAATTATTCCACCAGGACGTGGAGCTCTCTACGGAACTGACGATGGATATCTATCTGTCCAGAACCAAATTGATCAAAACAAAAGAGTCGATTGCCCGGCTTTTATCGCCAATCTTATAAGACTGCTCTTTTAAAAAAAGGTTCTCCGTCAAATGTTGGGGTGAGGTGAAATCTTCCTCACTCTAACCAACGTGAACTCCCATATTCTTATACTTGTGTGTCAGTAGTATTTTGGCGCGGGCGCGTTCGAAATTCTGAAAGCCGAACGCGTTCCGCTTAATCACTTTTGTCAGGTTATTGATGCCTTCCAAGAAACCATTGGAATACTTGAACGAGAAGCTGTTCAAGATTTCCGTCTGCCAGTTTCGGAAGGTGCCCATGGCTTTCTGGAACTCGGGAATGCCCGCTTGTTCCACCAGCCGATAAAATTCCAGCAACGCTTCTTTGGTCTTGAGGATTTCCTCGGGATCTCTTTTTTTGCTTGCCTGAAACCACCTGCAATACGCTTCCTTCAGTTCGTAAGCTCGTTTGAGCTCCTCATCCATTTCAAGATACCGCTTCAAGTACCAACGGTCCTTTTCGGTTAACTTCTCACTGTTTTTGTAAAAGACGTAGCGCATCCGTTTGCCTTTTTTGCGGTCATAGTCGTTCCAACTTTTCTGCACGCGTCTGCGGACCGCGTCCAGCGCCCAGTAAATGTACCGGCAGAAGTGGAAGCGATCGGCGATGATCACCGGTTTGCCGAGTGCTTTTTTGACCGCGGCTTTAAAGGAATGGCTCATGTCCATGACGACGATTTCCACCGCAGCTCCGTGCTGTTGGAGATACTGTTTGATCGTCTCTTTTTTCCGGTTGGGCAGGATATCGATCGGTTCTCTCGTTTCGCCATCGGCGATAATCAGTTGGTACTTTCCTTCGCGGGTGTCGCCTTTGTATTCGTCGATGGCGATCACACGCGGTAATTTTGCGGTTTCAGTAACTTCCTGGAGCGCCACCAGATCGAAACGCCGAACGATGGTCGAAGCGGAAGCGCCGTATTGTCCGGCCACTTCCTTGAACGTTTTCGCCTTGACGCTGCGCACATGAACCGCTTGGTTCCACTCTTTTGAGAACCGTTGATAGCGGCCGATGAATGAATTCTGTTCGGCGAATTTCTTGCCGCACGCCCCGCATACGTAGCGTCTCTTCTTATAGAAAAGGTAAGTCTGGCGTTCAAACCATTTCAGGTGTTTGATCTTTTGGATCCGGTAATCGTGGACACGCCGGGTCTTCTCCTGGCAACGCGGGCAACGGTGTGCCTTCACTTCCAACTCCACATGCAGGGCCACCCGGTCCTCCACTTGTTCCATCTTCATGATTTTCACATCTTCTAATCCGGGAAATTTCATGGTAAAATTCAAGTGCACGCATCTCCTCTTCTTTACTTGTTATTCGACATTTCAAGTATAAAAGAATTTGGAGATTGCGTGTCTTTTTTTGGGCCGAATTGTTTCAACACCCCAACAATTAGTGTAGAACCTAAAAAAACAGCAGTAAAAAAAGCGTTCCCATCCAATTAAGGAGGGAACGCTTTTTAATATACGCCTAAATATTCTTCCAGTGTAACGCCTTTTGCATAGACATCCGCAGCCATCTCTTTGCCTACGTAGCGATAATGCCAAGATTCGTGCATGTAGCCTGTAATCTTTTCCGCACCTTCCGGATAGCGGAGAATGAAACCGTAGCGATGTGCGTTGTCCATCAGCCATTTGCCGCCTTTCGTGTCGCCGAACGTAGCGGAAGCCCAATGCTGTTCCTGCCCGGTTTCGCCGATGTCAAAGGCAAGACCTGTCTGATGTTCAGAATACCCAGGCCGTGCACTATAGCGGTCAGCCGCTTGCTGGCCATCTTTAGCAACATAGCCATCGTATAAAACTTTCTGGCGTGCAAAATCACGATACGTACTAAATGCCGTCAAATCGATTTTCGCTTTTAGCGCTTCTGTCCGCATGGCTTCAAAAGCGGCTCTCGCTTCTTTGCTTTCACCTGGTACGTAAGATTGCGGCAGCGGATGTTGTTTGTTGGCGATCAAGATATTGTTAATAATTGTCGGTTTAGCCGGCAATTTTAAATTGTCCTGATATTTTGTCGCATCTTTTACCGGTTGTTCTTTTGCAGGAGGCGTCTTTTCTTGCTCCGGCGCTTTCTCTTCTTCATCAGCGGGAGGAACTTTTGCTGGTGGAGTTTCCGTTTTTTCCGGTGCTTCCGGTTCAATCGGCTTTTCTGGTTCTACCGGAGTTTGAGGCTCTTCAGGCACAGGCGTTTCCCCTTTTTGCGATGAGACATCTTCATTTGGTTCAACTGTTTCGATTTCAGTTTCGGCTGGCGATAAAGCCTCTAAACTTTCTTCTATATCCCAATTGTGGAGAGACATCCAGTAAGCGGAAAACCCTCCAGCTAAAACAATGACAATTCCTAGGCTAATGAGGATCCATTTTATATAAGGCTTCTTATTTTTCTGATTCATCGAATACCGCGATTGCATGGTTCTCCTTCTTTCTCTAAAGTTCTTTATTATTCTACCATTACTCTCGCATAATTTCTCCCTAAACAAATGAACATTCGGTATACTTTAAATAGAATTTTTTACAAGATACGAGGGAAGAATATGAACAATCAAAAATGGCTTTCACTTAATTTTTTCGCTTTCTTTTTCACATGGGGCGTTTTTCTGCCTTATTGGACAGGATGGTTGACCAACGATAAAGGCATCAGCGTTTCAGCAGCGAGCCTCATCATGGGTGCGGGCATGTTCGCCCGTTCCCTTTCCACCCTGATATTTTTCCCACTTATGACGCGCATCTTTTCGTTAGGGAAGCTTATGCAGCTACTGGCAATTCTATCTTTCGCCCTTATGCTCCTGCATATGCCCGCTAACTCTTATGTGTGGCTATTCATCTTAACTTTCGCTTTCAGCTTTGTTTATCCGAACTTGCTGCCGGCGATGGAAAGCGGTGCAACCGTATTGATGAAAACAGATCGTATCCATTACGGCAAAAGCCGTTCTTATGGCTCTGTCGGCTACACCATCGCATTATTGATTGTCGGCGGTGCTACGGCAATATGGCAAGAAAGCGCCATTTACTGGGTAATGCTCGGCGGATTGCTATTCATGGCTTTCACCCAATCAGCTACTTCACCTATTCCCTTACAAGCTAAACCTGAATCCAAAAAAACGGATTCTGGAAGCGTCATGAAAGAATTGCTGCGTTCAAAACCGTTCATGCTCATGTTGCTGATCACCACTTTGCTGCAGGGAGCCCACGCCGCTTACTATAATTATGGGTTTATTTATTTGCAGGATGTTGGCGTCAACAGCTTTTACATTGGCCTCATCTTGAATGTAGCGATCCTTTTTGAAATTCTGATATTTGCAAAAGCTGATGCATGGTTCGCCAATTGGTCCGTTTCGTCGATGTTCTTAATCGCCGGTATTGGCTCCACGTTGCGATGGGTGCTGATTTTCCTTTTTCCATCCGTTTGGGTTTTCATCTTCAGCCAAGTTTTCCACGCCTTGTCTTTCGGGGTGGCGCATTTCGCATTTATCCGCTATATTTTCCAAAAGCTTGATCATTTGCACATTCCTGCTGCCCAAGGAATGTATGCAGCCATTGCTATGAGTTTAAGCGTTGCCGCTTTGACCATTCTTGGAGGTTTTCTTTACGAAATCTCTCCTGGCCTTTCGTTCCTTGGAATGGTTCTATTCTCCGGCCCTGCCATTTTGCTGGTTTTGCTCACTAGAAAAAGATTTTCTTATTAAAATAAAAATTCCTACAAACTACCCCCATAATCTCCGAGGTGACTGCGAATAAATGAGTATCAACTGTCACAGGGAGCTGGGTATATTGAAACGAATTTCACAAAAGGATATCGCAAGCTTAATGGAACGCTTAGATACCTTACTTGAAGAACGCCAAAAAGAAAAATACCAATACAAAAAAACAGCAGCAGCCAATTAGGCTGCTGCTGTTTTTAACTACTTGATTATACAAGAATTGTAACCAACACGATGACAAACAATGCGGCAAAAATAATGGCCATCCCACGCATCCATTTTGCTTCGCGGTCCATGCCTTGTGCTTTCATCTGGCGATAACGGAACGAATTAGTCAACACAAAAAGCAAAGTCATGAATAATACGGTGATTTCTAAATTTCCCATAACGAGAAAAGCGAGCGCTGCCAGACTTAATGCAGCCATCGCAATCCCTTGTATCCATTTCGAATTCATCTTTTTTCACTCCTAAAAAAGAAAGCCGGCAAAGTATGCCGGCTTTTTGTTTTTATTTTTTATCTTCTACAGCTTCCAAAGCTTTTTCGGGATGTTCAGAATAGAACTTGCGTCCGATAAACGTTTGGATGATCAGCAAAATCCCGCCAACTGCCCAGTATACTGGCAATGCAGCCATGGATGAAAATGATACGAACATGATCATCACTGGTGAGATATAAACGAAAAGTTTCATTTGCTTTTGCTGCTGTTCCGGCATTGTCCATAATGAGACTTTTGCTTGGAAGAAGTAAACTGCTCCAGCAATCAAAGTCATTAAAATATCCGGTGAGCCTAATGTGAACCATAGGAACTCATGGTCTTTTACATAATCCGGAGCGTAGAGAATCGCAAAGTAAAGACCCATAATGATTGGCATTTGGATGACAACTGGCAGACAGCCCATGTTCAACGGGTTAACGTCATGCTTTTTGTATAGACCCATCATTTCCTGCTGGATTTTCATTTGTTCCTCTTTGTCTTTTGTTTCTTTTAAGCGCTTTTGAATGTCTTCCATTTCCGGGCGCAATTTATCCATTTTGACTTTCATGCCCTGCTGGCGTTTATACGTACGCAGCATGAACGGCATCAAGATTAGACGAATTACTACAGTAATTGCGACAATCGCTAAACCATAGCTTCCACCGAACAAGTCACCCAAGTAAATTAACGAACTAGCAAATGGCTTTACAAAAATACTATAGAAAAACCCTTCTTGATTCTCGACAGCCGAACAGCCGCTTAATACGAGAACCGCCATTGCCAGAAAGGACAGCAATATCATTTTCTTTTTCAATTTAGTCACCTTCACCTTTTTCAACTATAAAGAAGTATACCTATATGATTGATAAATTTCAATCAGTGACTCTGAATTAGCAAACTTTATTGCATTGTGTGACAAAATAGCGAATGCCATAAAAGTTTTTAGGCAAGAAAAAAAGGAGAAAAAATTCTCCTTAATTCGAGTTTGGCAGATTGTAGCGGAAGTACGGAATGTGCTGGCTGTCGCGGAATTGTTTTGGTGTGACAGTTGTGTATTTTTTGAAGATGCGTGTGAAATAGCTTTGGTTGCAGAAATGGAATTGCTTCGAAATCTCTGAAATCCCTTTGTCCGAGTGGCGCAAATAATATTGCGATTCTTCTACACGGCGCACATTTAAATACTCAACCAATGTAATGCCGGCATGTTCTCTGAAAATACGGGACAAATGGCTCGTTGAGATATGGAAATGTTTTGCAATGTCCTCTACCGACAAGTCGCGTTCAACTTCATCATTGATGAACATGACTACTTTGTTTACGGTTTGATGGCCAAAAGATGGCTGTTTGCGTTCGGAAATAACCGACACAAAGAACTCGATCAACTCATCAGCCACGTAAAGAAACTCTGAATCGTTCATATGCTTTTCAACCAATTCGATGCAGGCCGTATTGAAGGCAAACGCTTTTTTAGGCGGCACGCGCATTTCATAAAGTTTACGGGCCATTACAGATGACAGCACTATGTAATAGTTGCGGACTTGGCGAATGGTATCTTTGCCTGCTTTAATACCGATTAAATCGATCAAAAGACGCAAAGTTTGTTTTGCCCGGTCTTTTTCAAGATGGTGGATTTCATAAATTAATTGTGTTTCGATTTCAAAAAACTTTTCAATTCCCTCATATTGATTCAGATTTTCACTTTCATTCATGAAAATCTTGGAAATTGTTTCTTGAATCGATGGCGCAGCTAGTATATTCATTTTTTCCCCGTCTTTCTAAGTTCTAAATTTTGAGCAGTTACTTCAACTATATACTGAATCGCACGAGATGAACATAGCACAAAGTAGAACTTATTAAATTTTTTATGTAATATGGTTTATTACCATTTTACCTTTAATACCTTATTAAAGGAAATATTTTCCCTAAAACTATACTACAAATGATGAATATCTGTCAAAAGGGTTTCTCTGGAAACTAATAAATTTCCAATATTTTAAAATTAAAGGTTAAAAGCCAGTCTTTCCCAAGAAAGGCTGGCTTTTGCTCCCTCGTTTCTATTCTTTATCAGGCGGGATCAAAGCCCGAATATGCCGTGGAAGAACTTCGATTGTAAAAGGAGTCGGGGAACCTTCATCGCCGTCGATATTACATGAAATCGGCTCACTTGTGTCAATGGAAACTCGGGTTGTATGAACCACTTCTACTGCCGGATCTTTTTCAAGCTTCCCTCTTAACATCGCACCTGCTATACGGATAAAAGCAGGCAAAGCTGCATTTTTCACAATATAGACGTGCAGTAGCCCATCGTCCGTTAAGGCTTCTGGCGCCAGCTTTTCAAATCCGCCAACCGAATTGGTCAACGCGACTAGCACCAGTTTCGCTTCGCCTTCCCACTCCCCATGGTCATGTGTGATTTTAAAATATTGTTCCGCATCCGAAGTAATCGCCTTAACTCCTTCTATGAAATAAGCCAGGGCCCCTAATCGCGTTTTCTGCTCTGGTGACACTTCATAAGTCGATTCGGCAATTTGCCCGAGCGCCAAAATATTCATGAAATAATGATCGCCCACTTTTGCGATATCCACTCTTTTTTCGTATCCTGTTTTCAGCGCTTCAATCGCTTCCGGCGGATCTAATGAAATCCCCAGTGCCCGGGCAAAGTCATTGACGGTTCCAAGCGGAATCAAGGAAAACAGCGGCTGGTGCGGCTGTTCCGCTAAACCGGAAACAGCTTCATTGATCGTTCCATCGCCGCCCATCGCTACGACGAAATCATATTTCAATTCACAGGCTTCACGGGCAAAATTTGTCGCGTCATGCTGCTTTTCCGTAGTTCTTGTGTCTACACTATAGCTCATATCTACTAATGTCTGTTCTACTTGGGCACGATATTGGGCCGCTTTCTCTTTTCCTGCAGATGGATTCAAGATAAACATCGCTTTTTTCATTTAGTTACCTCCGGTGGTATGATATAACCATATTTACCTTTACCCTCTCTTAGGGTCAAGTTAATCCCACTGTACTTTAATTACTGAAAGTGAGGGCGACAATGCACATTTTTATTTATTTGATTATTTTCTTCGCATTTTTTGACTTGTTTGCCCAGTTGCCAATCATGAGCCCATTTGCCGTCGGTCTAGGAGCCACACCTTTTATAGCCGGGCTTGCTGTAGGCATGTATTCACTGTCCAATGTGGCAGGAAATGTCATATCAGGAATATTCGCCGATCGCCGCGGTCCTTTTGCCATACTGATTTTCGGCCTGGTTTCAACAGGCGTAATTTTGTTTTCCTATCATTTAGCAGATGGCCCGTACAGTTTGTTGATCATCCGCTTTTTCCACGGATTGGCTGCCGGCTTCACGGTACCTGCCGCTTTCACTTTTCTGGCCAATAAAACCGAGCAGAACCGGCGAGGAAAAGGGGCTGCAGTTTCCGGAGCTTTTGTCGGATTAGCCGCTATTATTGGCCCGGCTTTCGGCGCCATTTACGCGAGCCGTACAAGTGTCCCGGAAATGATGGGAGTCACAGGCATCATTCTTCTAGTGCTTGGTGCTGTCTCTTACTTCTTGCTGAAGAAAGAACCTGCTGCCAAGCAAGAATCTGTCCAAACTGCCAGTATGATTTCCATCCGCAACCGCGGCTTGTTCCAAGCATTTATCGGCGCTTTTTTCTTAATGTTCTCTCAAGGTGTGCTTGCTTACATGCTGCCCCTTAAAATCGATGCGCTTCAATTGCCTTCTGAAATGAGCGGCTTGCTGCTGAGTACTTTCGGCATTGCTGCCATTTTGGTGTTTCTGCTGCCGGTCAATCGCTTATTCGACCATGTAAAACCTGTCTATACATTGATCGCCGGCTTTACGTGTATGGCGCTTTCCCTTTTTCTTCTAAGTGCGGTTTCTCTTGCAGCACTTATGTATATCGCCATGGCGAGCTACGGAATCGGCTTTGCCCTTCTTTTTCCTTCCATCAACTCGCTCTTGGTCGATTCGACGAATCCGCAATCGCGTGGAAGAGCTTATGGCTATTTCTATGCATTCTTTTCTTTTGGTGTGGTTGCCGGATCCAGCGTTACTGGAGCGCTGGAATTATCCGCAAATGAAGGATTTATCTTAAGTGGAAGTTTGCTGCTCATCATAGCAGCGCTGAATGGTATGGTGGCTAAAAGGCAAAACGCAGTAAAGAAGGATGGTTTTTAACCATCCTTCTTTTTCGGCCACTCATTTAGATATTATCGGTGCCAATGCGCGGCTCCGGCGATACGGTCTTCGTGTTCTCTGATTTTTCTTCGCTCGTATCGTTTGAAGATAGCTTCGCATTTTCATCTGCTTTTTTATCTTCATTATAATATTGGACGCCTGGCTCTCCGCCTTCATTGACCATTTCTTTTTCGCGGTCTTTTGTCGATTCTTGTCCATCAGTTGATGTTTTGTTTAGTTTATCCAAGTTTTGAGATTCCATAAATGAATTCACCTTCGTTTTCGCATTATTAAAAGCTACAGTGGCTTTTTCACGATTTTCTGGTTTTTTGAAGTATGCATATGCGCCGGCAGCTAAACCTGCCAATAATATCCCTCTTCTTTTTGCCATTTACTTCACTCCTATTCTCTATTAAAACTTGTTTACCCTATTTTACTAAACTTATGCAACATTCACATGTCAAAAGCATTACATTTTATTGTTGGTGAATTTCATATCCACATGCGGAATTCCATCTTCATCGTATGCCTCTGAAATCGGCAGAAAACCGAAGGACTCATAAAACTCTTGCAAGTATACTTGCCCTTGCAATTGAATTTCATTGGCTTGCCATTCATTCAAGATATAGTCCATTGCTTGGACCATTAATTGTTTAGCGAGCCCCCGATTTCTTGCTTCAGCACGGACGATGACCCGTCCGATAGAAGGAATTTCATACTTTACCCCTGCCGGAACGAGCCTGGCATAAGCCAATGTTTTGCCATTCTCGCTATAAGCGATGTGAATGGATTCTTGATCTAAGTCATCCAATTCCGGATAAGGGCAATTCTGTTCCACTACAAATACGTCCACCCGCAATTTCAAAAACTCATATAATTTACGGGCAGTCAGTTCATCAAAATGATAGGCATTCCACTCCAATTTCTTCGCCTCCCTCTCTCTTTTCATTATTTCACATTAGTGGCTATTTGGATGTATTTTTGATATGATAACGGAAAGAATTTTAGAGGTGAGCAAATGATTCGTGCAGGCACGATTGATGATATTGCATCTGTCCAGGAAATCGCACACGTTAGCTGGGTTGATACTTATGAAGGCATTATTCCTCCAACTGTCCAAAAACAATTTTTAGATAAATCGTACTCTACGCCCATGATGGAGATGAGACTCGAGAGAACCATCGTTTTGCTAGCTTTTCATGGCACCGAACCCGTCGGATTTGCCAATTTCACCCGTGTAGACGAAGACGGTGATGCTGAGCTGATTGCGCTTTACCTGAAACCTGAATTTCAGCGCAATGGCTACGGCAAACAATTGTTGTCGAGCGGACTATCCCATTTAAAAGATGGCTCGCAATTATTTGTTTATGTGGAAAGCAAAAATGAAAAAGGCCGGAAGTTCTATGAACGCAATGGCTTTGAATTAGTAGAAGAATTTGAAGAAGTCTTTGAAGGCTACCCTTTGCAGACTGCCAAATATATTTATTACTTAAAAACACCCGTTCTTTAAAAGAACGGGTGTTTTTCGTTTATAGGGGACGATACGTATCGTCATCTTTATGAAGCGGATTATTATTGGTGGTATCATTTTGTCTGCGCAGTTCTTCCTGGCGAAGGCGCTCTTCTTGGCGGGTCCGTTCTTCTTCACGAATTCGCTGTTCTTCCTTTAACTTCACATCGTCATTGCGTCCGTTGAAGTCATCGTGTCCTGACGAGTAATCGTCCCGTTTAGTCCCTTTTCGTACAAAGCACATGATTGCCGCAATGTAGAATAAGATCGACGTTAACGAGAGCAACCCTGCAAATAGCCCTGCGATGATGAAAAATACCCCGGCAGCTTTAGGATTGCGGTTATTTCGCAGATTAGCGATAGCTAGAATCGCTAAAATGGTACTGATTGCAAGCAACGCAACGATTATCCAGCCAATGATGCTAAAGCTGGAAATGAACGTATCCAAAAAGGCTTGGGCGTCTTGCGGGCTTGCAAATGTTGAATCATTCAAGATTTCTTGCTCAAAATCCTGGAATTCTGTCGTGTTTTGCACACTGTCGAAACTAAGGATACCGATTACCAATAGGGCGATGGTTAAAAGATTAAAGATAATGCCTATTACACCTAATGTTTTTTCTGCACCTCTGCTGACAACTCCATTATTCATTTCATGCACCTCTTTCTCACTTTTCTTCTGGCTTGATTGAAAGCCCTCCCTAAACAGTTTCCCTGATTAAAATTAATAAAACCTGTTTAAGCTTTCGGGATCGGGGTAGTTAATTATTAACAAATACTTTAAGGGAGATGAAATTAATGGAAAAGAAGTTGATTTTTAATCAAGCAGACTTTATGTATGGAATTGGCGGCGCTTCTGTTTTAACTGCTATCGTTTTCTTTATGACAAGCCTATAACACGGAGGATGAGGATGGAAAACTACATATTGGCAACATAGCAAAAGCAATCCACTCGAAATTGAAGAGGATTGCTTTTTGCATGCTTAAATTTTCACATCATCGTAGTCTTTATAGCGATCGAATGCAACAACTGCATACGAACAAACCGGCTCCATTTTGTAATTATGTTCACGGGCATAGTCGGCAGCGCGATCAAGCAATTTTTTCGCAATGCCTTGGTTGCGCATCGATTCATCTACAAAAGTGTGCTCGATCACCATGACATTCGCCAGTTCGGTCCATGTAATTTCCGCCTTAAGCATTCCTGCTTCTTCCTGGCGATAAGCGAATTCATCATTTCCTAATTCTACTAGCTGAAATTCCATATTTTTCTCCCCCTACTTATTGATTGATAGACAATGGACGCAGCGATGCTTCAATTTCAGCCCGTTTCGGCTCAAGAAACGGCGGCAAAGCAAGCGTTTCTCCTAAATTTTCCAATGGCTCATCTGTTGCAAAGCCCGGTTCATCCGTCGATAATTCAAAAAGAATGCCATTCGGCTCACGGAAATAGATGGCTTTGAAATAATAGCGATCTACTTCACCTGAAGTCATAAAGCCATTTGAACGCAAGTAAGCGTTCCACTTGCTGTACTCTTCATACGTTTTCACACGGAAAGCGACATGATGGACGCTTCCTCTTCCAGGACGTTCAGGCGGCAAATCTGTCCGTTCCTCTAAGTGTACTTCGCCAGCAGGCCCGCCTTTTCCTGTTGAAAACACTAAAATATCTTTCATTCCTTCTATTTTTGACGGATAAGAGCCAATCTGCTCAAATCCTAAAATGTCGCTTAGCACAGCTGCTGTCTTGGTATTTTTGCGCACAGTCAAACGAACATGCCCTAAACCGACAATTGCATGTTCTTCCGGAATTCCCGCTTTCGTCCAAGGAATTCCGTATTCAATTCCTTTTCCGTCATCTACTACCAGCATTAGACGGGATCCTTCAAAGTCCTGGAAAGTCAGTGATTGCCGACCAAAAACTTCTTCTATATCTCCACGCGGGACACCGTAATGATCGAAGCGTTCAATCCAATACGTGAGCGCCGCTTCACTCTTGATGCGAAAGGCCGTATTGCTGATGGCAGAAACACCCGGATAGGTGCGGCCGGCCATCGGAATATCAAAATAGGTCATGTCAGTTCCAGGAGTCCCTACTGCATCGGCATAAAACAAATGATAAGACGAAGTCGAATCCTGATTAACACTCTTCTTCACTAAACGCATTCCTAAAATTCGTGTAAAGAAGTCATGGTTCTTATCCGCATTTGCGGTAATCGCGGAAACGTGGTGAATGCCTTCTAGTTTCATTATTTCTTCCTCCTCCAATTATCTTGAATTCGAGATATTTAGTTTATTTTATCACCGCTTCTTTTGGACCGCAACTGAACCGGCTCAAAATAAAAACAGCCAGGCAATTTACTGCCTGGCTGTGCATTTGAATTAGTTAAACCATCCACGGACAGAATCCGCCAGTTTTTGAAAGAAGCTTTTTACGCTTTGCCAAAAACCTTCGTCATTGACGATTGTGCCAATTTTGTCTTCAATGGTTTTGCTCAAATCATCCAATTGACTCGACCATTTTGAAAAGTCGATGTCTAATTTACGGATGCGATCCATAAGATCTGTCAATAATTTGCGGTCTTCCGGGCTTAACTCGATTTGAAGCTTCGTCAATTGGTCTTCCACAATTTTTTCCACTTCTTCATGGGTAGCCGGATTTTGTTCAGCAATCTGTTTTTTGATCTCTGTCAGAAGTTCACTTACTTTTGCGTCTTCAACCCCGCTATCAGCAAGCTCGGTTGCTACTGTCAATTCATCATTAGCAACATCTGTCCGTTCAGGATCCAATTCTTCGCCGTTCACTTCGTAAGCTTTGTAAATGCCGACAAGCGCTGAATGACCCGTCACCGCTTTTGGAGCAGCAACTTCAACCGTTGCATCTTCAATGCCCGCAGTCAGCATGGCATTCGCGTACATTTCTGTTGTCACTTGTGTGATATTATCCGGCGTAACAATTTGGATAACCAAACCTTCTCCAGCATCTTTGCGGGTGATTTTCGCCGAAGAATACATATTCGCACGTGAATCCCCGTCTTTGATGTAAGTAATCAGGTCTTGGCCGGTCACTTCGATTTCTTCTACGTCTGCTTCACCGGCTACATCCAGGCTTTTCGCGACACTTTCTTTTTCAGCTTCAGAGAGATTGCCTCCATAGACGACGATTGGCAAACCGAATTTTTCGTTGATGCCGACATTCGCAGAACCGATGCTTGGCAGCATAAGTGACAGTGCTAATATAGATGATAGTACTGGAATTATTTTCTTCATAGTTTATTGCCCCCTTCCACAAATTAATACGCTTTTAATTTGAAAAGGTTGCGTTAACGTATTAATTTGGTCCATCCGTCTTCCTGGATGATTTTACGTTCTTTGTACAGTCTGCCGAGCGCGCGTTTGAATGCCGCTTTGCTCATGCCGAAAATTTCCTGGATTTCATCCGGAGTCGATTTATCTGTGAACGGCATTTGGCCGCCAGACTCATCGAGGAAATCCATGATTTTCTGTGCATCGTCTGATAAGCGCTCTTGTTTACGCGGAAGTAAAGAACCGTTCAATGTCGCATCGTCTTTTATGCCGATGATGCGTACGGTTTTTTCTTCGCCTAAACGCGGTTCTTCTTCTCTTTCCGATTCATGGACGAAAATCCGATACATTTCAGGCACTGAAAGCATGAATGTGCCGACCGGCAATAAACGATAAGCACGGGCTTGAATGTTTTCATTGAAAACAGAAGTTGGAGCCGGTACGTATAATTCGCCAATTTTCTCTTCTGTTGCTAACCGTCCGTATAAATCACCATAGCGGTCTGTACGCAAGGTCATGAAAATATGGTCTCCTTGCTGCGGCCATAATTCTTCAATTTGCGGAAGGTCTTCCGGAAGCACGTAGACTTCCCGGGAAGTTCCGATATCGACAACCAGCCCTTCACGTCTTGATACTTTCAATACTTTCGCCCAGCCGTAAATGCTCGGTAAAATATGGGGGATCATCGGAGTAGCGGAAACGCCGCCTTGCCGGTTGCGGAAAAGGAATACTTCAATTTCCTCACCGATTTCTTGCCCTTCTTCGATCTCTGATGCGTTCATCAATACCTCATCACCTGAACTATTCGTCAAGATCCACTGGGAGCTTGAACGGTCGATAATGCGTAATGTGGTTTTTTCTCCTGGATGCAATGCCATCATGCAGCCTCCTTAAATTCAGTTTAATTTTCTTTTTGGTCGTTTTTTAGTTTTTCAAGTTTTTGGAGCAATGCCGGATCTTCTTCCAGCACTTGAACCAAATCAGCGATTCGATTAATGGAATTCCAGCTTAAGTGATGCTCGATGCCTTCTACATCGCCGTAGATCCGTTCTTCCTCCACTCCGATCAAGCGAAGGAACTGTTCCAGTAGATCATGGCGCTTCACAAGGCGTTTTCCAAGTTTCTGGCCGCGCGGCGTTAACATAAGCCCCCGGTAACGCTCATAAATTAAGTACCCATCTTTATCAAGTTTTTGCACCATCTTCGTGACAGATGAGGGCAAAACTGACAAAGCTTCTGCAATATCTGACACCCGGGCATATCCTTTTTGTTCTATTAATGAATAAATGATTTCAATGTGGTCTTCCATACTTGGAGTAGGCAAAATTCGTTCCTCCCTAACATGACTCTCTTCAGTTTACTATACCCCAACCCGCTAAACAACTGAGCTTCCGGCAATCCAGTAGTAATTCAATTTTCTGCATGTTTGGGCTGTGGATTTCGGGGGTACTTAATACTATCGACATAGAAAGGTTAGGTGAGGAACATGGGACGTATTCTTTGGATTATTTTAGCAGTTATTATTGTAATTTGGTTAGTTGGATTTTTAATGGACGTCGCTGGTGGCTTGATCCACATTCTTCTTATCATCGCAGCTATCATTTTAGTTATTAACTTGATTTCTGGAAGAAAAGGCATATAGCCTAAGTGAATAAAAAAAGCTGAGGACCATTGTCCTCAGCTTTTTTTATTGTTTCCGGATTTTTGCATAAACGCATGTATCACGCAATTTGTTGCTCACTTTTGAAAGGGTGTCGTTGCGGAGGATGCCTTCAAGTTCGAAGTTCAACCGTTCCGCAACTGCGCGGCTTCGGACATTGTCAGGATCGCAGCGTATCTCGACGCGATTGGCTTCCAACTCTTCAAAAGCAAAACGGGTAATCCGCTCTACCGCTTCTGTTACATAGCCTTTGCCTTCGAAGCGATTATCGACCCAATAGCCGATTTCAAATTTGCGGACATCCCAATTGATGCGGTGAAGTCCCGACGAACCGACGAACTCGCCCGTTTCTTTCGAAAAGAAATGAAGGCGCAAATCTTTGCGGAGCATAAAGTCTGCTTCTGCTTCCACCAGGTTTGCCTCCATTTCCGAAAGCACCGGCTTTTTCTGGGCAAATGGCATCCATGGCCGCAGTGAAGCAAGCGAACGCATGACCGCTTCATAGCTGAGAGCCGCATCTTCTCTTTTCGGCTTACGGATGATTAAGCGTTCCGACTCGAATTGATCCGGGAATTGAAATAGAACCGGATTGAATTGAGATTTCTTTTCTTCTACGAGTGCATCATCCCAGTGGACTGGCGTCGTGATGCCCGCTTCCCAATCTTCTCTTGTCATGCCGTAAGTCACTGCATCGTAATAGCGGTTTTCCCGCGGCGAAAACCAAGTTTGGCGAATATGCGCCTCTTTTACAAAACCGGTCCGCTCAAATGCTTTTCTCATCGCAAAGTTATCATGGCGCGTGTTGCCTTCCAGGCGGATTTTCTTTTCAGGCAAAGAGAAGACGAAATCAGCAATCAATTTCAAGGCCTTTGGGCCATAGCCTTTTCCACGGTACGGATCGGCAATCCGCAAATCGAATAACGGAATGTCATCTTGCAAATCGAAAATCTTCACGACCCCCACTTGCTGTCCTTCATCATTTTCAATCCAGAACGTTCTGACTTGGTCCGATTTATATCCGCCTTCTTCAATCGTCTTCTCGATCAATTCCCGGACAGGATGTTCAATGCCGTGGAACGGCCATGAGTTAGTGGTCATAAATTCAATTAATTGTTCTTGTTCTTCCATCGTCCATTCTGTCAGCTTCAACACTTTGTCCCCCATGTTCGTTTACTTTTGAATCTTGACTAAACGCAGCGCATTGAGGATAACGAGAAGCGTCGCGCCCATGTCTGCAAAGATGGCAATCCATAATGTCAGCCATCCTGGAATGATTAAAAGCAAAGCAATAATTTTTAAACCTAATGCAAAAATAATATTTTCCTTTATTATACGCAAAGTCTTTCGGCTGAGTCGAATTGTATAGGGCAGTTTTTCTAAATCATCGGCCATTAAAGCAATATCAGCTGTTTCCAAAGCCGCATCTGTCCCGGCGCCGCCCATGGCAATGCCGATCGTCGAGGCCGCTAAGGCAGGTGCATCATTGACTCCATCTCCAACCATTGCAACCCGGCCATGAGTTAGCTGGAGTTCTTTGATGGCAGCCAATTTGTCTTCCGGCATCAATCCGGCACGGACATCCGTGACACCGATTTGAGCTGCGATCGCTTCGGCTGTTGCAGGATGGTCACCTGTCAGCATAATGGTTTTCTCAATGCCCATCGCTTTCAACTGGCGGATGATTTCCGGGCTTTCGTTTCGGATGGCATCCGCTACTGCTACCGCACCGATCAATTCTTTTTCTGAAAAGACCGCAACGACTGATTTGCCGGATTTCTGCAACTTGCGGTAACTCGAAGGAATGCTGTAGCCAAATTCTTCTGCCCAAGTAAAGCTTCCGACATGGACGCGCACACCCTTAACGACTGCATGAGCACCTTTCCCTGTTACCGATCCAAACCCTTCAGAAGGATAGGCTTCGCCCGCTTCATCAAGGATGGCCCGCGCTAAAGGATGCTGTGACATCGTTTCAACTGCTGCCGCGATTTTCAAGACTTCTTCTTTTGAATACGTTTCTTTTGCAAAGACATCCGTGACTTCCGGATAGCCTTTCGTCAATGTGCCCGTTTTATCAAATGCAATGGCTTTGATATGGCCTGTCTCTTCCAAATGGATGCCGCCTTTTACGAGAACACCTTGCCGTGCAGCATTCCCGATAGCCGTAACGATGGCTACTGGCGTCGAAACAACTAATGCACACGGGCATCCGACCACAAGGACTGCCAGCCCTTGGTAAACCCACAACTCCCAGTTGCCGGTCAGGAGGCTTGGAATGATCGCCACTAAAAAAGCGATGGCAATGATGGCCGGCGTGTAATATTTTGCAAAACGGTCGACGAATTTTTGGGAAGGTGCTTTTTCTGCCTGCGCTTCTTCCACTAAATGAATGATTTTGGCAATTGTGGTATCTTCGACCCGTTTGGTCACCGTAACTTCCAGTGCACCTTCTTCATTCAAGGTTCCTGCAAACACTTCGTCTCCCGGCTGCTTATCCGCCGGAATGGATTCTCCTGTAATCGCTGCCTGATTCACAGAACTGGTGCCTCGGAGCACGGTTCCATCCATGGCAATTTTCTGCCCCGGTTTAACGATCAGGATATCGCCGATGCGAATATCTTCCGTATCCAGTTCAAGGAGCTCGCCTTGGCGCTGGATCAACGCTCTTGCCGGCGCCAAATCCATCAATCCTCGAATCGACTGGCGGGCTTTATTCATGGAAAAGGCTTCTAATGCTTCACTGACTGCAAATAAGAAGACTACCACCGCCCCTTCTCGCCATTCGCCAATGATTACAGCACCAATGATCGCTATAGTCATTAATGTTTTCATATCAAATTGCAATTTCGTTAAATTTTGCAGTCCTGTCCAGAACATCTGGTAGCCTCCGACTAAAATAGAAGCACCGAACAACCCGATCGCTGCCGGATGTGTTTCAGAAGCCTGGAAAGAAATCACTGTTCCGATGACTAGCAGGATAAAGGAAATAGCGGCTTCGATTGTTTGGCGGCGTTTATAGAATGGCCTATGCACAGCTTTCTCTTTTTCCGGAAAAACACGGATATGGTCGAATGCACCCGCTTTTTCCAATGCTTCAATGGAAACATTGCCATCCACGGTCAGTTTAGAAGCGCCAAAGTTTAAACTGACATTTTTAATATCGGGAAGTTCCCGTACATTTTTTTCGAATTTGGCAGCGCAGCTTGTGCACGATAAGTTTTCAAGACGGTATGTCTTCTGCATGCTCTGCACCTTCTTTCGCATGTTCATGGGCAATGGTCACCAGTTGGTGAACGTGACGGTCCGACAAGGAATAATAGACTTGCTTGCCTTTGCGCAAAGATTTAGCCAACCCCCGTTCTCTCAAATATCTTAGATGGTGGGAAGCAGTCGCATTTGAAGAGCCTATGACTGCTGCAATATCGCAGACGCACATTTCTTCTTCGATCGTTAAGGCATAGGCGATATTCAAGCGTGTTTCATCGGCCAACGCTTTAAATAGATTAACGACTTCCGATAAATCCGGCATGTACTTTTGGACATTATTCACCACTTCCGGATGGACTTTTGTCACTTCACAAATTTCTTTCATCGAGATCCCACCTTCATTCAAATCTTGCTTTGATTGTTACTTGTAGTATAAATCTTCGGACAATAATAATCAAACGAATATTTGAATGACTCCTATTTACGGTTTTTCGAAAAAATGCTATTGTTTGCAGATGCTAAACGAATTTTATAAAGGAAGTGGAATTTTGAAAACCATGTCTTATAAAGAGCAGTGGTTCGGCAATATCCGCGCAGATATTCTTTCCGGCATTGTCGTTGCTCTTGCTTTAATACCTGAAGCCATCGCCTTCTCCATCATTGCTGGTGTTGATCCGATGGTCGGCCTCTATGCTTCGTTCTCGATTGCGGTCATTATCGCTTTTGTCGGCGGCAGGCCTGCCATGATTTCTGCAGCGACGGGTGCGATGGCCCTCGCCATGGTCACGCTCGTCCGTGACCACGGCCTCGACTATTTACTGGCTGCCACTATTTTGACCGGCGTGCTGCAAGTAATCTTCGGCTTTTTGAAGATCGCCCGCTTCATGAAGTTTATCCCGAGGGCCGTAATGATCGGTTTCGTGAATTCGCTCGCTATCCTCATCTTCATGGCACAAGTTCCGTTCATTTTCGGCATTAATATGACCACCTATATTTTTGTTGGAGTCACTTTGGCAATCGTTTATATCCTGCCTCGTTTCTTCACTGCCATTCCGGCACCGTTAATCGCCATATTGGTATTGTCCGGCATCGTTATGTATACCGGAATCGACATGCAGAATGTCGGCAGTTTAGGGACGATCACACAATCCCTGCCAACATTCTTTATCCCGAATGTCCCTTTTAATCTTGAAACTTTGCAGATCATTTTCCCGACGGCCCTGGCATTGTCGATTATCGGCCTGCTCGAATCGCTGTTGACGGCATCTATATTAGATGATGCAACGGAAACCGATTCCGATAAGAACCAGGAAGCCCGCGGGCAAGGCATTGCTAACTTCATCACCGGCTTTTTCGGGGGAATGGCGGGCTGTGCAATGATCGGCCAGTCTGGCATTAACGTCCAGTCTGGCGGACGTGGACGCCTTTCCACTTTTACTGCAGGCGTTGTCCTGATTTTCCTGATCATCGTCCTTGGCAATTGGGTCGTCCAAATTCCGATGCCCGTGCTTGCCGGCATCATGGTGATGGTATGCATCGGCACCTTTGATTGGGGTTCGTTTAAATACATGGTCACTGCTCCAAAATCAGACGCGATTGTCATGCTGCTGACTGTGGTTGTTGTTGTCTACACACATGATTTATCCAAAGGGGTACTCGCCGGCGTTCTGTTAAGCGCGATTTTATTCGCTGCTAAAATTTCAAAGGTCGAAGTCCGAAATAAAGGATTGAATGCCGAGGCGTCGAATGTTTATACCGTACACGGCCAATTATTCTTTGCTTCTACCCAGGATTTTGTTTCAGCCTTTGATGCCATCGAACCTGCTGAACGCATCATCATCGACTTCTCGGATGCTGCCATTTGGGACGATTCCGGAGTAGGCGCCATCGACCGGGTCATGGGCAGGCTTCAATCAAAAGCGGAATCGATTGAAATCACCGGCTTGAATCCATCCAGTGAAAAATTGGTCAAGACCTTAGCCACCTATACGAATTCAGAAGAAAATGCCAGCCAGCATTAAGGGGGAATCTTACATGTATGAGAAAATTCTCGTAGCCGCTGACGGCTCGGAGCATTCGAAACGCGCCGTGCAAGAAGCCGTAAAAATGGCAAAAACAAATCCGGGAGCAAAAGTGACGCTTCTCTATGTCGTCGACTACGGAAAAGCACGCAACGAAATCCTCCATACCCAGAGCCCGGATGAACTTCATCTTGAACGCCGCAAACATTTGCAGCCGTTAGAAGATATTTTCCATTCCACGGGTGTCCAGTTCGAAACGAAGACTTTGCATGGGACGCCAGGGCCGACCATTGTAAAGCATGCCAACGAAACCGGCTATGATGTCGTTTTTATCGGCAGCCGCGGCTTAAATGCCTTGCAGGAAATGGTGCTCGGCAGCGTCAGCCATAAAGTGGCCAAACGCGTGGAAGCCCCTGTCATCATCGTGAAATAAGAAAAAGGTCTTTCCGGTTTTCAGTCGGAAAGACCTTTTTTCTATAAAAATACATAGCCGAGGCTGAATAGCAAAATCCCACTGATCAACGTTGCGCTTAAATACGCGAGAGCTCTCAGACACTTCCCGTCTTCCATATCCTTAACGGCATCAAGTGCCATCGTTGAAAAGGTCGTGAAGGCCCCGAGAAAACCGGTGAGCCAAAAAGCGGACGAACTGCCGCTTCCGAGCAGCCACCCGATCAAAAAAGACCCAAGGCTGTTGACGGCCCATGTTGC
Source organism: Planococcus alkaliphilus (assembly GCF_057031095.1). Taxonomy (NCBI): domain Bacteria; kingdom Bacillati; phylum Bacillota; class Bacilli; order Caryophanales; family Caryophanaceae; genus Planococcus; species Planococcus alkaliphilus. The sequence goes on along the minus strand of NZ_CM168060.1, from coordinate 526,878 downwards.
CCATTTCGGATGTTGGGAACGGCTTTCTGCTGCGAGATAAAAAACATACCGGGCAATGGCTCCAAAAAAGCCGCCCGCTGCAATGGAAATCATTTCGCCACCGCCTGCCTTCCAGCAACCAGTCCGCCTGCTGCCATCAAGACAGAAGCGCACGTCATCACGAGGGCAAATCCAATTCCAAGCAAAAACTGTTTTTCCAGCAGGCTAAACCACTCAGCTGAAAAAGCTGAAAATGTGGTAAAAGAGCCAACGAAACCGGTTGAAAGGAACAGCCGGAATTCAGCAGATTTTTTTTGGAAACGAGCCGCTGCGTAACCTATGATAAAACTTCCCATTAAGTTGACTGCCCATAATCCAGCCATTGACGAAATGGCTTCGAAAATCCCGGCACGCGCCATCGCCCCGAGCATTCCGCCAGCGCCTACTGCAAAAAACCTTTTCACTCCAACCGCCTCGCATCGTTTTTCTTCAGTATAGCTTAATCTGCGGTCAAAATTAACTCTGTTCCTTTTGCTTTCTCTTCGATTTCCGTTCTATGATAATCGCCTTCTGCCCAGTCATCCACTTGGTTATGGTAGAAATCCGATTTCATATGTCCGCTGAGCCCTGGCCCAACGATATGGTAGGCTCCGGTCAAATCACTCAAATCGGCAACAAAACGCCAAGAAGCTCCGTGGTTCACTTTGCCGTCTTCTCCAAACGCAGCTGCTTGAACTGTAATATTAGACCCGCCAATTGCAACTGGGTCCGGATTTAAAAATTGGGCAAATATCGGAGAAGCGCTTGCAAGCGGATGCGGGAAAGTCAATTGGTGGTAATCGCCCCATTCCCAGTCTTCAAACTTATCTCCAAATTGCTCTTCGATTTCATCAACGCTTTCTGCTAAAGCATCGGTCAGCCATTTTTCAACGCCGCCGTATTCGGACACCCAGACGCCTTCGTTCCCGGTGAATGCTTGCCTCATCATTTCATCGGTGATGTGATTTTTCCCAGCAAACATTTCATAAACATCTTCTGGAAAGGCTTCTTTTAAAATGGTATCCGGCAATTGCTTCATCCATTTGTGGAAAACAAGCGGTGCCGCTTGGTCTGCGCTATCCACTTGATCCCATGCTTCCAGCATTTCAAGAAGTGAATCGTATTCCTTCGTTTCTTTTCGGACCGCTGCAATCATGTCGTCTAAAAATTCAGCTGCGTATAAATTCTTTTGGTCCATCTGCAGCTCCATCATATCTTCCGGCGTCAAATCATCCGACGCCTCTAAGACTTCCGCAATCCGTTCATAGCGATAAGGCTGCGCCCAGAAGTCAGTAATGTGATGCGGGTAGGAATCATCTACGACTTCATTGTTGGCTGTTGCGATAAATCCGCTTTCCGGATTGACCGAAATGGGCAATTCATCAAATGGCACATAGCCATCCCAGCCGTAGTCAGCTGAATCTCCTGGAACCGGCAATTGGCCATCCCCTGTTTTTCGAAGTGGAATGCGTCCGTTCGCTTTGTATGCAATCGTCCCGTCTGTTGAAGCAAAGACGAAGTTTTGAGCCGGAGCTTGGAAATCTTCCAATGCGGTTTCGAACTCCTCCCAATTAGAAGCTTTGTTGAAACCGAGTACTGCCTGAAGTTCCAAAGTCGGCTCAAGAGCAGTCCATTGCATGGAGAACACAGCCCCCGGATCTTCTTCTTTATAAAGAATAGGCGAGATAATCGGTCCATGGCGCGTCACTTTTACTTCGAACGCTTCATCTTCTCCGTCTTTCACGCTGATCGTTTCGTCTCGCACTTCCGCTTGTTCCCATTCTCCTTCATAAAGAAATTGCGTCGAGTCTTCCGGATTTGGGGTTTCAATGTAAAGGTCTTGCACATCCGGCCCAACATTTGTCACACCCCAGGCGATTTCTTCATTATGCCCGAGAATAATTCCAGGAATCCCGGCAAAGATCACTCCGCTGACATTTTGCTCCGGTGATTGAAGATGCATTTGATACCAAATGGACGGCGTACTCAATCCAAGATGCGGGTCGTCAGCGAGCAACGGCAACCCACTTTCAGTTTTGTCTCCCGATACCACCCAGTTGTTGCTGCCATTGAATTCAGGCGGAATGACCGATGCATCGAATTCTCCTGCCACTTTAACCGGCTGTTCTTTATTCGCTTCAAGAATTGAAGGTGCATTGTCCGGATAAGTAATGAACAATTCTTTCGCTTTGTCTTCTGAAAATTCATTTAGCGCCCAGTGGCGAACCGCAAGCGTATTCCAGTGCCCGCCTAAGTCATAGGCCATATACTTCCCAATTGTCAGAGAATCAAGCGGCGTCCATTCTTCCGGTTCATAGCCAAGCAAAGCGAACTCATAGCTCAATGTGCCTTCCGCTTTCGCTTCTTCCATATATGCATTGACGCCTTCTGCGAACCATTCCAAAACTTGTTTCGCTTCGTCGCCGTAGCCGTCCCATGATTTTTCAGCGGCATTTCTCAAACTGAACGTCCGGAAACGTTTATCTGTATCAACCGCAGCTGCCCCTACCACTTCCGCTAAGCGTCCGCTTGCTTGCCGGCGCGACAAATCCATTTGGAACATACGGTCCTGTGCTTGGACATACCCTTGCGCCCGGTATAAATCCGCGTCCGTTTCCGCTTCAATATGCGGGACGCCAATTTCGTCTCGGATAACTGTCACGTCTTCGTCCAATATCTTCACAGCCATCTTTCCTTCAACTACCGCTTCCGATTTCCCTATGTAAACGTTTACAAAAATCAACGCTGCAACGATGATCAAAGCGAGTACACCGACTGTCCCCAACACCCACTTTAGCCATCTTCTCTTTTTCCCCATGTGACTTCCCCCTTTTCTGTACCTTTGTCTATTCGACAGCCGAAATGAAAATCCTTTAATAAACTGACGGCGAGTGAAAAATTTCCAAATAGAAAAGGAGTCGACCCAAAATCAATTTAGGGTCAACTCCTTTTTAACGCAAAAGCAGACTAGCACTTTCTACGCGTTAGGCCATATCTTCACCAACAATTTTCACTTCCAACTCCAGGTCGATTCCGAATTTTTCACGGACAGCTGACTTGACCATCTCAATCGTCTTGATGTAATCATTGGCCGTTGCATTGTTTTTATTGACGATAAATCCGGCATGCTTAGTTGAAACTTCCGCTCCACCGAATCCTTTGCCCTGCAAACCGCTTTCTTGTATCAGTTTCCCGGCAAAGTTTCCAGGCGGCCGTTTGAAAACACTGCCTGCTGATGGGAATTCCAAAGGCTGCTTTGTTTCACGCTGCATCGTCAAATCACTCATTTTCGCATCAATGATAAGCTGATTGCCGAATTCCAAGTCAAACTCTGCCGACAAGACATAATAACCTTTTTTCGTAATGATGCTCTTGCGATAGCCAAGTTCCAAGTCTTCTTTCGATAACTCGAGCTTGTCGCCTTCTTTAGTCAATACGATCGCTTTGCGAATCACGTCTTTGATCTCTCCACCGTAAGCTCCCGCATTCATCGCCATAGCACCGCCGATGGAACCCGGAATGCCGCATGCAAATTCCAAGCCGGTCAATCGGTTGGAAGCTGCCGCTTTCGAGACTTCTTTAATATTCGCGCCACCTTGTGCGTAAACCGTGGTCCCTTCGATGCGGATCGTGTGCAAACTCTTCAAGTTCAAGACAATGCCTCGTACGCCGCCATCGCGGACCACCATATTCGATCCGTTGCCGAGCAGCAATAAAGGAATATTATTTTCATATGCATATTTCACGGTATAAGCCGTTTCATCTTCAGTCGTTGGTGCTACAAAAATATCAGCTGGCCCACCCATTCTTGTTAAGGTATGCAGGTGTAGCGGTTCGTCCATTTTCACGTGATCATCTGCCAAAAAACGGCGCAGATCCTTCAACCATGTTTCTTTCGTCATTCCACGCAAATCCCTTCTAAACTTTAACTTCTATAAGTATCCGATTTTATTGGGAATTTGACAAGCGAAACCCTGATGATAAGGTCTAAAGTACGATAAATAAAAAAAGTACTGATAATTCGAAAGAAAAAGTCATTCCTACGAAGAAAATATCTCGAATTCGAGAATAATAATTTAAAAACAATTGACACCGAGATAATAGTTGGATATAGTTACACATAGTTATTACATTCTTAGGAGGAATACTCACAATGAAAAAATGGACAATCGACCCAGCACACTCAGAAATCGGCTTTTCTGTAAAACACATGATGATCTCTAAAGTAAAAGGTTCGTTCGAATCTTTCGAAGCAGTAGTAGAAGCGAATGAAGAAGATTTGAACGGTGCCTTGATCGATTTCAAAATCAATGTAGCAAGCATTAACACAAATAACGAAGATCGCGATAACCACTTGCGTTCAGCTGATTTCTTCGATGCAGAAACCTACCCTGAAATCAAATTCAATGCAAACGACATCACTAAAAAAGGCACTGAATATGAATTGACAGGCGACCTTACCATTAAAGGCGTAACCCGCCCTGTAACTTTCGAAGTGGAATACGGCGGAAAAGGCACGAACCCTTGGGGCCAAGAAGTTGTAGCTTTCAGCGCTGAAGGCAAAGTAAACCGCAGAGATTTCGGCCTTACTTGGAACCAGGCACTTGAAACAGGCGGCGTATTGGTCGGCGAAGATATCAAGATTTCATTGGAACTCGAAGCGAACCCAGCGTAACCAGAAAAGCGGAAACAGCCGTTCAGGTTCGAAAGGCATAAGACGAATTGGCGAAGCGGCGGTTTCCAGCCGCACAGCCAAGTTGGCTTATGTTCCGAGAACCTGGCTGTTGGAGTCTGGACAATGAAAAGCGGAAACAGCCGTTCAGGTTCGACAAGCGTCGGGCGCTGAAGACTAGCCAATAAGAAAAGCGCAGACACCCAGATAATTCTGGAGCGTCTGCGCTTTTTTCTAATCTCCGAGTTTTTTCAGCGGTTTAACTGCCGGCCCTTCAAGAACCTCCCCTGTATACGAGAAGCGCGAACCATGGCACGGGCAATCCCACGAACGTTCGGCATCATTCCAGCCGACTTCACAGCCCATATGGGTACAAGTGGTATTGACTAAATGCACTTGCCCGTATTGGTCGCGGTAGCCGCCTGCTTTCTTGTTGCCGACTTTCACCAAACCGCCTTCATCGTTCTGCAAGTTCTCAACCGTTTTAGACGGCATCTTCAACTTGCCTTTCACCAATTCTTTTGCAACGGATGCATTGTCTTTAATAAAGCTTGCAGCATCCACCGCTTTCATCTTCGTGCGCGTCGGATTAAACAGTGCTGCATAAGGATTTTCTTTCCCTAAAACTTGGTCTGTCAGCATGACACCAGCAATGGCGCCGTTTGACATCCCCCATTTATGGAATCCGGTCGCTACCAGGATATTGTCATACCCAGCCGTAATCGTACCGATATATGGAATTTTGTCTAAGGTTGTTACATCCTGGGCCGACCAGCGATACGGAATTTCCTTGATGCCAAAATGCTCTTCGCCGAATTTCTCCAAGTTTTCGTAATGCTTCATTGTCGGCGGTTTGCTCTTGCCAGTGGCATGTCCATCTCCACCGATCAACAGCAATTTCTCGCCATTTTCGTCCGTGGCATATCGCAGCGAACGCGACGGCATATCGCAGCTCACATACATATCCTTCGGCACGTCCCCATTGATTTTTGCTGCTACTACATAAGAGCGGTTGATGGAGAGGCGTGAGAAATACATGCCGTCAAAGTCATTGAACGGATAATGGGTGGCTACGATGACTTTGTTGCAGGACAAGTGGGACATATTCTCCGTTTGGATGACAGGATCGTTTTTGCTCAGTATTTTCACAGCCCGCGTCTGCTCGTAAATCGTACCGCCGAGGCGCTCGATTTCACTGACCAGCTTCGCCAGGAATTTTACTGGGTGGAACTGCGCTTGATTGCGCATGACAACCGCTTCTTTAACCTCAAACGGCAGCTCCACTTCGTCTTTTGCCAAGCCTCCGTCAATTCCGAGCTGCTGGTAGGCTTCCGCCTCTTTTTCAACCAGCTTTGCGCCAATTGCGGTATTGGCATAGACAAAAGCGTTCTGATGAGAAAAGTCGCAATCGATGTCCAAGTCTGCGGCCGTTTTTTCGATAAAGTCCAAGCCATCCATATTCGCCTGATAATATAGTTTTGCTTGTTCTTCTCCGATAAGCTTGATTAATGGAAAATAAAACAATCCATGCTGCGCCGTGATTTTGGCAGTCGTATAGCCTGTTACCCCATCAATTAATTTCCCGGCATCAATTAAAGTCACTTTTTTCCCTGCTTTCGCCAATAAATAGGCGCTGATGATTCCTACAATTCCTCCGCCAACGACGCCGATATCTGTGGATTCATTTGCTTGAAGCGCAGGAAAACTAGGAACATCTTTGTACTGTCTCCAATATGATTTTGGCATTTCTGGAACGCGGCTTTGCTTATCTTCTTGTGTCATGCCCATCCTCCTATAACCGTAATTTTGCTTACTAGTTGTCTACCCCCTACCTCACGATCTTAATCAGCACAAAAAAAACCCGGAAGCATTATTCGCTTCCGGGTTCACCAACCACTTAGTCATTCATTTCACAAGAATCACCAGTGCAATAGCTTGTTTTGCTTTTGCCCATCGGTTTTAATGCCGGGCGTACGCCTTCTTCATCCGCAATTTGGCGGATAGAATCCACAAATGCTTCTAGCGGCTGAGCGCCTGAAATGGCATATTTGCGGTTAATTACAAAGAACGGCACCCCTTGGACACCAATTTGGCTGGCTTCCATAATATCGGCTTCCACTTCCTGAAGAAAGCGATCAGATGCAAGGACGGCCTTCGCTTCTGTCCGATCTAAGCCGACCTCTTCTATAATAGTTAGCAAAACTTCATAGTTGCTGATATTTTTGGCTTCGATGAAATAATGATGCAGCAAGCTTTCAGTGAGCTCAGGAGCTTTTCCTTTCGCTTCTGCCCATTTTACCAGCCGGTGGGCTGCCATTGTATTGGCTTCGACCATTTGATCGAAATTATATTCAAGACCTACAGCACGCGCATGCTGCGCTACGCCTTTCGTCATTTCCTTCGCTTGCTCTACTGTCTGCCCCATCTTTTTCGCCAGCGATTCATAAGTGGAAATAGTAGAATCAACAGGTGTATCGGGGTTTAACTGATATGCTTTAAATGAAATTTCAGCTTGCGGCTCAAATCCCGTTTGTTTCAATGCTTTCTCGAGTGTTCGTTTGCCTATGTAGCAAAATGGGCACACGTAATCTGACCATATTTCGATTTTCATTATATCCACCTCTTTAAATAACTATAACAACGAAAAACAAGACCCTCAATTTTTTTGCCTATGGCCACCCGAAAAGCGACGGCACCCGCTTAGCCCCCAATAAAAAAACTGACCCCGTAAAGGGATCAGCTTAATGCTTCTGTAATGACCGGAACGATCTGTTTTTTACGGGAAACGACACCTGGCAGCAGTACACGGTTGTCGACCACGCTTGATTTAAATGCCCCTTCAATGATTCCCGCTTTTTTGCCAAGAACGATGGCTACCGAATCATTGTTTAAAATATCTGTTACGACGAATGTAAACAGGTCCAACTCTTTTTTCGCTATGACCTGCTCCATCAATACTTCCAATTCCGCTTGGCGGCTGATGACTTCATTCACATCAATGGCATTGACTTGCGCCACTTCAAAACGGTGATCGCCCGCTTCAAATTCTTTCGAATCCAAAGACATCAAATCTTCCAAGGTTTTATTGCTCAGATCCGCTCCTGCTTTTAACATCGCTAAGCCGTACTCTGCAGCATCGACGCCGGCAATTTCAGCCAGTTCTTTTGCAGCGGCTACGTCTTGAGGCGTGCAAGTCGGTGATTTGAATAAAAGAGAATCCGAAATAATCGCGGACAACATAAGCCCTGCAATATCCGCCGGAACTTCAACGCCGTTTTCCTTGAACAATTTCAAGAGAATCGTCGCTGTGCATCCGACTGGTTCAGCGCGGAAGTAAAGTGGATCCACCGTTTCAAAATTCGCAATCCGGTGATGGTCGATCACTTCAATAATCTGTACTTCTCCGATATCTTCAGCGCTCTGTTGGCGCTCGTTATGGTCTACGAGTATGACTTGCGACACTTCTTCTGAAACACGTTTTACAAGACGCGGTTCAGTTGCCGAGAATTTCTCTAATGCAAATAAGGTTTCGTTGTTCAGATCGCCTAAGCGAATCGGTTCAGCGTTCATACCGATTTGTTTTTTTAAGTATGCATATGAAATAGCCGAACAAATAGAATCCGTATCTGGATTTTGATGGCCTAATACAAAAACGTTTGACATGATTTTGCCCCCTGATCAATGTTAGTTTCCGTGCTTATTTTACCACATTTAGAAGTCGAGCCAAAACACAATAAATAATCGATATTTTTCTGTATATTTCCTATTGGAAATATCAACGAATTTTTTAAAAAAGGAATAAAAATTTCTAAATTGTCTAATTAGTTAATCTAATTAGACTATTTTATTCCTACTATTATCCAATTTCTTACCTTTTTATAGGTATTTTAAAATTCATTTCATAAAATTTAAAAAATTATATACATTCCAATAGGACAAATGGTATAATTCTCATAACTTATAGCAATAAAAATAGAAAGGGGAAATTTTTTGTGACTATATTACTGGAAAAAAAATACATTCCTTTATCGGACTATTTTTCATCTGCTTCTAATCCCGTGATCACGTTGACGTTTACAGAAATCGAACAAATTATGGGGCAGCAATTGCCCAATGCCGCCTATCTGAATAAAAGCTGGTGGAAGAAGACAAAACCGCCTGCCAAGCATTTTCATGCCTGGATGGATGCCGGCTATTACGTCAGCCAAGTGGAGACCAACCGCTTTGTCCGATTTGAAAAAATCGACTCATCAGGAGACCGCCATTCAAAACACCATAACAGAAACGAAGACATCCTCTTGATCCGCTCTGCCGGCCATGGGGACGCCCGCTCTCTTATCACCTTGCAGAAAATTGTAGAAGCGGAATCTGAATATATGCTTTATGGGAAAGATGAGCGCCATCAGTCTACTCAAAGTGTCCGCAAACAAATTATCGACTGGAAGCAGCAGGGCCATTCCACCATCCTGATTGCAATCCTTAACGGCGAACCTGTCGGCTATTTGATGATTATGGGCAATGAAGCAAAACGCGCAGCCCACCGTGCATCTCTTGAATTAGGCATTCAAAAACACGCACATAAAAAAGGAATTGCCACTTCCCTGCTCGAGAAAGCCGAAGAATGGGCAGCAACAAAAGGGGTGACGCGCCTCGAGACCACCGTCGTCGAACGGAATACTCCCGGCCGCAAACTTTACGATAAAGCCGGCTATGTAAAAGAAGGCACGCGCAAAAATTCATTGATTATTAACGATCAAGCTTTGAACGAAGTGTATTTAGCTAAATTCCTAGATTAAAAGAGGCTCGCATCCGCGAGCCTCTTTCTATTTAATGCAATATTGTCAGCCAGAGATACAGGCCGGTCAAGGTGATGAGTAAAGTCGGAAGCGTCAAGATGATTCCAATTTTGAAATAATAGCCCCAACTGATTTCCACGCCTTTCACTTTAAGGACATGAAGCCATAGGAGTGTGGCGAGAGAGCCGATCGGCGTGATTTTAGGCCCGAGATCCGAACCGATGACATTCGCATAAATCAACGCTTCCCTTACTGCCCCCGTCGTGTTCGTTTCAGAAATCGCCAATGCATCGATCATGACGGTTGGCATATTGTTCATGACAGATGAAAGAAGTGCTGCGATAAAGCCCATGCCAATCGTCGCTGCATACAGACCGTGCCCCGCTGTCCATTCAATCACTGTCGCCAGTACCGACGTAAGTCCCGCATTCCGCAAACCGTAGACCACTACATACATTCCCACAGAGAAAAAGACAATCGCCCATGGTGCACCTTTTAATACCGCTTTTGTATGTACGGCTTCACTTCTTCGTGCAATCGCCAAGAAAATAACAGCGACGGCGCCAGCTATAAGCGATACGGGAATTTCAAGCGGCCCGCTGATGAAATAGCCGACAAGCAAGATAGCCAAAACCACCCAAGCGAGACGGAACATTTTCAAATCTTTTATTGCCGAAGCGGGTGTTTTCAATGCGCTGGCATCGAATTCCTTCGGAATGGATTTCCGGAAGTAAAGATATAGCACAAGCATACTCGCACCAATGCTAAAGAAGTTCGGGACGACCATTCGAATGGCGTATTCCGTAAAACTGATGCCGAAAAAGTCGGCAGAGACGATATTGACCAAGTTGCTGACGACAAACGGCAGCGATGCCGTATCGGCAATGAAGCCTGAAGCCATGATGAACGGCAGGATCATTGCGTCTTTGAATTTCAATGCCCGGACCATCGCAAGGACAATCGGCGTGATGATCAGCGCAGCCCCGTCATTCGCAAATAACGCCGAAACCACAGCTCCAAGAATAATGACGAGGAAAAACATGCGCAATCCGCTTCCTTTTGCGAATCTGGCTGTATGCAATGCTGCCCATTCAAAGAAGCCAACCTCGTCCAAAATCAAGGAAATGATAATAAGCGCAACGAATGTCAAAGTGGCATTCCAGACGATGCCGGTTACGTCCCAGACATCGCCTAGGTCAACCACTCCTACAAGCAAAGCTACTGCAGCACCGGCCATCGCAGACCAGCCAATTGATAAATTCCGCGGCTGGGCAATAACAAAAAACAAGGTAATGATAAAAATAATTACAGCTAACCAAACATCCACGTTCTTTACAACTCCCTACTCACAAACAACTTTTTTTCCTTCAGCTTTTAACGTTTCAATCGTCCGCTCCGGTTCAGGAAGCAAACTTAATAGATGAATCAAGATCGGATACTGGGCATGCCGGATATTCAACGACCAAATTGTCCAGCGCCCCCGCTTTTCTTCCAGCACCAACTCTGCTTGCTTTAACTTTTTCATGTGTTGGCTAATTGCAGGCTGCGTCATCTTCATCAGTTCTGTAAATTCACAAATGCATAATGAATCCTTCATCAAATACTTCAAGATCCGCATCCGGTTGCTGTCTCCGATTGCCTTCAAATAAGATTCCATTTGAAAATAATCCAATTCCCTTCACCTTCTTCGCTATAATCCATTTATTATATAAGTGTTTGCTTATTAATACAATAGGCACTTGAGAGAGCTACAATTAGAAATAACGCATTTTTTACATAGAAAAGCCCCATCAGCAAATGCTGACAGGGCCTTTTATACATTTTATGCTAATTTCTCAAGCAAACGAAGCGATTCCCGGTTAAATGCAGGGATATCGTCCGGTTGACGGCTAGTCACTAATTGGTCTTGGCAAACAGCCACTTCTTCGTCTACGAATTTTGCTCCTGCATATTCCATATCCACTTGGATGGATTTATAGCCTGTTGCTTTACGCCCTTCAAGCGCTTTAGCCGTAATCAATAACTGCGGGCCATGGCAAATGGCGAAAACCGGTTTCTTGGCATCCATGAACGCTTTCGTGAATGCGACGAAACGGTCATCTGCACGCAATTGGTCCGGCGAAAATCCGCCTGGCAAGAATAACGCATCGTAGTCTTCAGGATTTACATCATCAATCCCTTTGTCGATTGTGACGACGGCTTCGCCTTGCTTGCCTGTCACTTCTTTGCCCGCCTCCTCTTCAATCGTAAAGACCTCATGGCCTGCATCATTGAATGCTTTTTGCGGATCGGTATATTCCACATCTTCGAACATATCTGTAATTAAAGTTGCAATTTTAGCCACTATCTTCCACTCCTTCTGTTTTAAGTGTTCTCCCTTATTATTCCACGTAAGATCCACTTTAAACACGGAGTTTAACGAAATTTTGAAACAAACGGATTATCCTGCTCATAGAACCGGTAAGGATAATCGACCGCTTCAAGTGAATTTCCGATGCCGACACGCGGCCCCGCTGCTATAGCATGGACGGGATCGCCTTCCGCAATATACAAAGGGCGCTCCGTAAAATGATGTCCATAGTAATCCATGGTAATGCCCATCGCTTTTGTCAATTTCCCGGGACCGCTTGTCCATTGCTTTATCGGGAGATGCCGCCCTCTGAGTTCCGCCATCAAGTCGATGCCTTCAACCGGCTCGACCGCCCGTATTAAAATCGCCCTTGGTGTATCAACCGGACCGCTGACGACATTGATGAGCGTATGGGTGTGCATCTGGTACGTGTAAACAAGTCCTGCTTTCCCGAACATCACTTCGGTCCGTTTTGTCCGGCGGTTGCCAAAACTATGGGCCGCCCGGTCTTCCGCTCCCATATAAGCCTCGGTTTCAACAATTCTTCCGGCTACAATGCCTTCTGGCAGTTCATGGACAAGAATCTGTCCAAGCAAGCTGCGCGATAATTCAAGAGTCGGCGCTTCATAAAAGTCCGCTGTTAAAGGTGTAAACATCCATGCATCCCTCCTATTCGCATTATACCGAATGAGGGGCTGTTACTGCTTGGATAAGGGGTTCAATTTCTTCGATCGTTTGATTGTAGAAAGCTTCGACGATCGCACTCCCCACAATAAATCCGTCCACGTCTTCCCGCAGCATATCGACGTGCTGGACTTTCGAGATTCCGAAACCGGCATAAACCGGCACCGGGCTCTTCTCACGCACTTTCCTTGTAAATGCCCGGACATCTTCTGAAATCTGATCGCGCGCTCCAGTGATTCCCGTTACAGTAACTGCATAAACAAATCCTTCCGCCTCTTGAAGAATGGCTTCCAAGCGCTTATCTGTAGTGGTCAAGGTCACTAATTGAATCAACGCCACATCTTCTTTCTTTAAGAAAGTATGAGCTAATTGGCGATGCTCATAAGGTAAATCCGGAATAATGACCCCCGAGACCCGTGCTTTCTTGCATTCTTTCGCAAAACGCTCCACGCCGAAACTGATAACAGGATTTAAATAGGTCATGATGAGCAACGGCACTTCCACTTCAAATGTCCAACTCGCCATTTCTTTCAGCACTTTATCTAAGGTGACTCCTGCTTTTAACGCACGGTTGCCGGCTGCTTCGATCGTCGGCCCATCGGCCACTGGATCTGAAAACGGAATCCCGATTTCAATCGCAGTCACCCCCGCTTTCTGCAGATAAAGGACTTGTTCGCTAAGCTTTTCCAAGCCGCCGTCTCCAGCCATAATGTACGCAACGAATGCTTTGGCATCTTGCTCTTTCAATAATTTCAATCGATTCATGCCAAGCCCTCCAGTCTTTCTGCATACGTGGCCATATCTTTATCGCCGCGGCCAGATACACAAATGACCAAAATCTCATCTTCGCTCATCGTTTTAGCTGTTTTTTCAGCCTGCGCGATAGCATGGGCAGATTCAAGCGCCGGGATGATGCCTTCGAGACGCGAAAAAGAAACAACGGCTTCAAGCGCTTCTTTATCGGTAATCGATTCGTATTCCACTCGTCCAATATCCGCTAAATAAGCATGTTCCGGACCGATGCCCGGATAGTCCAGCCCAGCTGAAATCGAATGGGCTTCCAGCACCTGTCCTGAATCGGTCTGCAGCAATTTCATAAAGGCGCCGTGCAAGACTCCTTCGGTCCCTTTCGTCATCGTAGCCGCATGCTTTTCCGTATCGAGTCCTTCGCCGGATGCTTCTACGCCGATCAAGCGAACGGATTCATCTTTCAAAAATGGATAGAACATGCCGATCGCATTGCTTCCTCCACCTACACAAGCAAGGATCGTATCCGGTAGCCTGCCTTCGTGTTGGACGATTTGACGCTTCGTCTCTTCTCCGATCACGCTTTGGAAATCGCGCACCATCGTCGGGAACGGATGCGGTCCGAGAGCCGAACCGATTAAATAATGCGTATCTTCGACATTCGTGACCCAATAGCGAAGCGCTTCGTTGACGGCATCTTTTAAGGTCGAGCTGCCTTTTGTAACGCTTTCCACTTTCGCTCCCAATAGCTTCATCCGGAAAACATTCAGCTGCTGGCGTTTAATGTCTTCTTCCCCCATGAAAATGACGCATTCCAAGTCGAACAACGCACAGATGGTTGCAGTAGCTACGCCATGCTGACCAGCACCTGTCTCAGCTACGATTTTCCGTTTTCCCATCCGCATGGCAAGCAGCGCCTGCCCGATTGCATTATTAATCTTATGGGCACCTGTATGGTTTAAATCTTCCCGTTTCAAATACACTTTCGGTCCGCCCCAAGCATCTGTTAAGCGCTTTGCAAATGTTAAAGGCTGCTCACGGCCGACATACTCACTTAAATAATGATGATACTCTTGTTTAAAAGCGGGATCATCTTTCGCTTCCATATAAGCATCTTCTAATTCTTTTACCGCTTTCATCAAAGTCTCCGGAACGAATTGCCCGCCGTATTTCCCAAAGAATCCGGTTTTCTCTACTGTCTGCTGCATCGAATCACCCTTTGCTTGTCGAATAAATTCTTGGATTTTCACTTCGTCTTTTCTTCCATCCGTTTCTACACCGCTCGATACATCAACCATATAAGGCTCCGTTTGAATCACCGCCGCCTTTACGTTTTCCGTATTCAAACCGCCTGCCAAAATTAGCCGGGACGCCTCAATTTCAGAACTTTCGAGCAAAGACCAATCAAAAACATGCCCGCTGCCTCCCCGGTATTCCGTTCCGGGTGCATCTACCAATACAAAATCCGCTTCAGAACGCTCAAGCCGCTGGATGTCTTCTTTCTGCCGAATGGAAAATGCCTGGATGACCGGCACTTTGATCGCCCGCACCAACTCATCCGGTTCATCGCCATGAAGCTGCACCATTGTCAGCGGAACCTTTTCCACCGTTTCTTCAATCTCTTCTAAAGACGCATTGACAAAGACGCCGATTTTCTCTGTGCTCACTGGCACAAGCTTCGCTAATTCCGAAGCCCGTTCGATTGATACACGCCTTTTGCTCGGCGCAAAAACAAACCCGATTGCATCGGCTTCTCTTGCCGCTTCGACGTGCTGTTCTTCCATGAGCCCGCAAATTTTCACTTTCGTCATTTGATCGCCTCCTCTGCCGTGGCTTCTTCGATCCATTGCCCTGGATCCTCTGCTCTCATCAGCGTCTCCCCAACCAAAATTCCGGAAGCGCCGCAGCCATAGACAAATGCCGCGTCTTCTTTTGTCCGGAGGCCGCTTTCGCTTATTAATACGCGATCGCCCCCAAAAGGAAATTTCGCTGCCAATTGAGCCGTACGGTCAAGCAATACATCAAATGTTTTCAAGTCTCGGTTATTGACGCCAATCAATTGGGCTTCAATAGCCAAAGCTCTCATCAATTCTTCTTCGTCATGGACTTCGACTAAAACTTCGAGCTCAAGAGAAACGGCATAGCGGTATAATCGCCGCAATTCCTGATCTTCCAAAGCCGCCACAATCAATAGAATAATCGTCGCCCCAGCTTGTTTGGCCCGGTCGATTTGAATTTCACTGATCATGAAATCTTTGCATAAGACCGGAATTGAAACAGCCTGAGCCACTTTCTGTAAATCCAGGATTGAGCCTTTAAAATAACTTTCATCCGTCAAGACCGAAATTGCCGCAGCCCCTGCTTGTTCATATTTCTCAGCTTGAGCAACGATGTCCACATCCATCTGGATAGCCCCTTTTGAAGGGGAAGCCCGTTTTATTTCCGCAATGACCCCCTTCTTTTCCTTAAGTTGGTCTATCAGCTTTGATTTCCCGGGAAATAATAGTGACGTTTGTCCCTCTTGCTTGTAAGCCTGTATTTCCTGCCGTTTAGTTGCGATGATTTTGTCGAGAATATTCACACCAACACCCCCACAGCTAGACGGTGAAGTTCAAATACCCGCGCCGTTTCCCCGTCAACAAGAGACTTTCGTGCCTGATGCACGCCTTCTGATAAGGTTTGTGCACGTCCGCTAATATAAAGTACCACTCCTGCATTTAAAGCCACCGTATCTAAATACGGGCCTTCTTTCCCCTCCAAAACCGACATGAAGATTTCAGCATTCCGCTTCGGATCGCCTCCGCGTATGGCACTGATCGGCACTGACTCCAAACCGACATCATTTGGATGAATAGACATTTTCCGCATCCCTTCTTCATCAAATACAATCAATTCGTTTATTCCGGCTAATGATAGTTCATCCAATCCGCCTGCTCCGTGAATAATGGCGCCGCGCTTTCTGCCAAGCCGCATTAAGGCTTCCGCCATCGGCTCCATCATGTCCCGCCGGTAAACGCCGGTCATCTGCACCGTGATTGGCAACGGATTCGCCAGCGGCCCAACCAAATTGAAGATCGTCGGAGTCTCAATCGATTTTCTGACAGCACGCAAATTGCCAAGTGCCGGATGGATCGCAGGCGCGAACAAAAAGGCAATTCCTGTTTGATCCAGCATTTGCGGAATCGAAGCTACATCCACTCCAGTGGAAATGCCGAGTTCTTCCAACACATCCGAACTGCCCGTTTTGCTCGATACGCTCCGGTTGCCGTGCTTTGCAACTGTCATGCCGCAGCTTGCCAAGACAAATGCGGTCAATGTGCTGATATTAAAGCTATAAGAGCGGTCGCCGCCCGTGCCGCACACATCAACCAATTCCCCTTGAACGTCCGGCAAAGCCACCGCTTTTTTACGCATGGCTTTTACCATTCCAACCAATTCGTCTGCTGTTTCGCCTTTTTCGTGGAGGCCGATCAAAAACTTTCTCACCTCAAGTTCCGGAATATCTCCGTTCAATAAATCCAATGATTTTTCGTACATGCTCTGCTCTGATAAATTCTCTGCTCTTCTCATGCTATCTCTCCTCAGCTCGTATTTTAAATGCAAAAATCCCCGCAACCGGATTCTATTCCGGTTGCGGGGACGGGGGTTAACCGCGGTACCACCACGCATTAATGCAAATTTGCACTCACTTAAAACAGGCTCTTACGCCTTTCCCTTTAACGCAGGGCCTACGTCTCCCTTACTCGCTTCCGCTTTCAGGCCAGCTCTCCTAAGTCCATTCGCGCAAGTCACCTAATCAGCTTCCACCAGCCGCTGACTCTCTACATAGATGTTCTCGCCTACTCGTCTCAATCCTCGATTTAAACACTCTTCTGTTCTTAACTCTTCTAAGCTCTGCTCTCAAATAGACTTGCCGCTCGTCCAACAAGTTGTCACTCATATTAAATTCTTTTGTTTATTCTGTCAAGCATGAAATGCTGAAACGGCCGTTTAGATTCGAAAGGCATAAGACGGACTGCCGAAGCGGCGCTTTTTGCCGTACAGGCTGGACGGCTTATGTCCCGAGAATCTGGCCGTTGAAGCTGGATCATTGAAATGCTGAAGCACCCATCTAGCCTCGACAGGCTTAAGGCAGAACACGCCGGAAATCCTGATTTCCAGAGTGGGCTGACTTAAGACCCCGAGAGGCTGGGTGCTGAAGCTGGACATCGAAATGCTGAAACGACCGTTTAGATTCGAAAGGCAAGAGATGACCCAAATCTCTTTTGGGTCATCTCTTTGCGACGAAGCACGAAGTGCTGCAGGAGCAATAGGGGTTTTAGACGGACTGCCGAAGCGGCGCTTTTTGCTGCACAGGCTGGACGGCTTATGTCCCAGAAGTCCATTATTGAAGTTAGACAACTAGATAAATCGAGATTTATTGAAGCCGCTAAAGGATCAAAGCGATTTGACCGCAGAATTACGCGTTTGAAAAAAAGGATGTTCATGCCGTTCATAACCTTTTAAGACCGGCGCAAGGCAGCAATCAATTTCAAGCGATAGCTGATACCATTCCTGCCAGTCTTTTGTTTTAAAATAGGCTGCGACTTCAGCATGTTTAGAAGTTCCTTGCGCTAAGCCGCACCAAACTTTCCATTCCGGCTTGCACGCGAAATCACAGAAATGGTGCCAGAACTTTTCTTCAAGAGCACCTAAAGTAATGTGGCGTCCATCCTGCGTTTCGTAGATAGCATAATTGAGAATCGCACCCGAAATTTCAGGAACACCATTTTCCGAAAGGCCTTCTCTAAAGTAAATATCATGGTTGCCTTGAAATTCCGCCATCACTTCTGCTAAAGCGATGTCCAAATGAATGCCTTTGCCGCTTCGACTCCTGCTAAATAATGCAGCAAGGATTTTCTCCGAAGCGAGCAACCCGCCTGTATAATCGGCAAAAGTATTTTTAGGATGGACCGGTTTCCCTGCGGCATCTGATAATTGATCGAGTGCACCGGATAAGGCCAGATAATTTAAATCGTGGCTCCCTAGCAACGCCAGCGGACCTTCTTGCCCATAGCCAGACAAGGAACAATAAACCAACCCTGGATTGATCTTATGTAAGACTTCATAATCCAAGCCAAGTTTTTTCATTACACCCGGACGGAAAGTTTCAATCAACACATCGGCGTCCTTCACTAATTCAAGCATGCGCCGCTTGCCTTCCGCAGATTTTAAATCAAGATATACGATCGTCTTCCCTATATTATTAGCCGTATGGACATGGCCGCCGCTTATATGGCTGGCAGGATCGCCTGTGGGCGGTTCCACTTTGACGACATCCGCCCCCATTTCAGCTAGTCTCATGCCAGCATACGGCCCAGGCACATAGTAAGTGACATCCAGAACTCGAATTCCTTGCAATGCACCTTCCATCTTAAAGCCCCATTCGTTTAGCGATGATGGTTTTCATGATTTCATTGGATCCGGCGTATATGGCAGCTACAGGTGTATCCCGGTAGCGCCTTGCAATTTCGTATTCCTCCATATAGCCGTATCCGCCGTGCAGCTGCATACATTCCGCCGCCACTTTTTTCGCCCGGTCCGTCAGCCAATATTTCGCCATCGATACTTTTGAAACAATATCTTTGCTGGCCATATGGTCTTCAATCAACGATTCCAGGAAGGAGTGGCCAAGTTCAATCTCAGTAGCGATTTCCACTAATTTAAATTGCGTGTTTTGGAAAGAGCCGACCGATTTGCCAAACGCTTTTCTGGATTTCACATAATCGAGTGTCATGTTCAGCATTTCTTCAGAAGCCGTCTGCGCAGCAATCGCTACCACTAAACGTTCCTGCTGTAATTTTTCCATTAAATAGGTAAATCCTTTGTTTTCCTCGCCAATCAGGTTTGCAGCAGGCACGACGCAATCTTCAAAATACAATTCGGATGTATCTTGGGCATGCAAACCGACTTTTTCAAGCTTACGGCCTTTTGTGAATCCAGGCATCCCTTCTTCCACCATCAGCAATGAAACGCCCCGATGCTTGGACTCCGCCTTCGGATCCGTTCTGACCACCACTACGACATGCGTCGAATTGATGCCGTTTGTAATGAACGTTTTCTGGCCATTTACGATGTAATTGTCTCCATCTCTCACCGCAGTTGTTGAGATATTCGCCAAATCAGAGCCTGCCCCCGGTTCAGTCATGGCAATGGCCGTGATGTATTCACCTGTCACGCAACCCGGAAGCCAGCGCTGTTTCTGCTCTTCATTGCCGTAAGCTTCGATATAAGGCACGGTAATGTCATTGTGAAGCCCTACCCCCGTCAAGCTCGTTCCTACCCGCTCCAATTCTTCGCCAATAATGACCGCATAGCGGAAATCAAGGCCAAATCCGCCGTATTGCTCTTCAACTTGCGGACATAAAAAGCCCATTTCACCCAGCCGGCTCCAAAATGACTTTGGAATGATATGGTCTTTTTCCCATTGCCCGTATTGAGGAATCGCTTCTTTTTCCAAAAACTTGCGCAATGATTTGCGGAACATTTCGTGCTCTTCTTCTTCAAATCTATATTTTGCCATGGTAATTCCCCCCTTATCCCTTGCTTTTTATTTATTTCGGTTGCATGCGAATCGCACCGTCGAGGCGGATGACTTCCCCATTCAGCATGGTATTTTCAGCAATGCTTTCTACTAATTGAGCAAATTCATCCGGACGTCCAAGCCGCGCTGGAAATGGCACGGAAGCGGATAGCGACTGGACAGCCGCTTCCGGCAGCCCGTCGAACATCGGAGTCTGCATCAAACCTGGCGCAATGGCCATTACGCGGATTCCATCTCTCGCAAATTCTCTGGCAATCGGCAAGGTCATCGAAACGATGCCTCCTTTTGACGCGCTGTAAGCAGCTTGGCCGATCTGCCCTTCGTAAGCAGCGACCGAAGCTGTGGAAATAATCAGCCCCCGCTCACCTTCTGTATTCGATTCATTTTTTTGCATCGCTGCTGCCGCTACCCGAATCACGTTGAAAGAACCGATCAAATTGACGCTGATGACCTTTTCAAATTGCTCAAGCGGCATTGGTTCGCCTTTTGATACGACTTTGCCTGGTGTCCCAATGCCCGCACAATTGATAACAGCTGTAATTGAACCGAACCGTTCAATCACTTGAGCTATATTCGCCTCTACTTGTCCGGCATTTGTCACGTCGGTTTCTATATAAAACACCCGATCTTCCCCAAGTTCTTCGATCAATGCTTCTGCCCGTTGTTTATTGAGATCAAAGATGGCCGCTTTTCCGCCCGCTTTCGCGATGCGGCGAACTGTCGCTTCGCCCAATCCCGAAGCTCCTCCTGTGACTACTGCTTTAACTTCCGCTAACTTCATGCATGGTCCCCCGTCCCTTTATAAACGCTCAATAATCGTTGCATTCGCCATGCCCATGCCTTCACAAATTGCCAGCAAGCCGTACTTGCCACCCGTCCGATCTAATTCATAAAGCAAAGAAACCAACAATTTCGTGCCGGTCGCACCAAGCGGATGCCCCAGTGCAATGGCTCCACCATTGACGTTGAGCTTTTCTGGGTCCGCACCCGTGTCTGCAAGCCACGCAAGCGGAACTGGCGCAAATGCTTCATTCACTTCATAGCGATCCATTTCATCAATGCTTAGGCCTGCTTTCTCCAGCACTTTTTTCGTCGCGGCAATTGGACCGGTCAACATAAGCGTCGGGTCCGATCCAACGACCGCCCGCGCGATAATCCGTGCTTTCGGCTTAAGTCCCAGTTCATCCGCCTTTTCACGTGACATCAGAAGAACAGCAGAAGCACCATCGCTCATCTGGCTTGCATTTCCAGCTGTAATCACGCCATTTTCATCAAAAACCGTCTTCAATCCACCTAATACTTCCATAGTTGTTCCAGGGCGCGGCCCTTCGTCTACAGCAACCAGATGCTTTGCGCCGTCTTCACTTTCTATTTCTATGGGAACGATTTCTTTCTCATAATGTCCTTGATCAATCGCGTTTTTCGCCCGTTGATGGCTCTGTACAGAATAAGCATCCAGCTGTTCCCGGCTCAATCCCCATTTCGCAGCAATCCGTTCAGCCGATAAACCTTGATTGATGATCTCGTACTGTTCAGTCAGTTTTGTGCTGGGTTTGGCTCCCTGCATATTCGAGAACATCGGCACCCGCGTCATGCTTTCTACACCGCCGGCAATGACGATATCCATATCTCCTGCTATAATGGCCTGTGCTCCAAAATGCACAGCTTGCTGGCTCGATCCACATTGGCGGTCAATCGTAACACCCGGCACGTAATCCGGGAATCCTGCGATCAGGGCCGCTGTTCGCGCAACGTTCCCCCCTTGTTCCGCGACTTGCGAAACACAGCCTAAAATGACATCTTCCACTTGCCCTTTGTCTACTCCAGCGCGCGCTACCAGTTCTTCAAGCACCAAAGCAGCCAGTTCATCTGGACGCGTTTCTGAAAACATTCCTTTTCTTCTCCCTACCGCTGAACGAACGCCTTCGACAATCACGACTTCTCTCACAATTTTCACCCCATCATTTCATTTTCTTCTATTATAATGTAATCGTTTTCATTTAATTGAATTGAATGACTATTCACTCATTATTATCATTGTACAAGAAGGTTTTAAGAAATACCATAAAAAAAGAACCGCGGATCATCCCGCGGTTCAAACTTACTCTTCTTCGATCAATCCTTTTTCAATTAAGAATTCACGTGCAACGTCGCTTGCCACTTCCTGATCGACATCCACTTTTGCGTTCATCGCAAGCATTTCTTCTTCCGTAATTTGACCAGCTAGCCCGTTCAGCACTTCTTCCAATTCCGGATATTCTTCCAGGGCTTCTAGGCGGACAACCGGTGCCGCATCGTATTTCGGAAAGAAGGATAGATCATCTTCCGTCGTCTCTAAATCAAATAATCCAATCCGGCTATCCGTTGTAAACGCCGGAATAACATCTACATCTCCGTTTTTCACAGCTTCGTACATGATGGCCGGATCAAAACTTTCTGTAGCTGAAAATTCGAATGGATACGTGGCAATCATGTCATCATAGCCATCGCCTTGGCGTTCATAGAACGGATGCGGTGCACCGAAAGACATTTCTTCCGTCTTAGAAATTTCAGCAAGGTCCGAATAGGTGGCCGCATCATAGCCGCTGTCTTTTGAGAAAGCTAATGTATAGCCATTTTCAAAGCCCAGTGGTTCAAGCCACGTTGCATCCAAGGTTTCTTCATAACCTTTTCGTACGCGATCTAGCACTTCTTCAGATGACTGGCCCGAAACCGCTTCTTCTTTTAATACATCTTTTAATCCCGTGCCCGTATATTCGACATACAAATCAATATCGCCTTTTTCGAGAGCCGGCGTTAAGATTGATACTTCGCCGAGTCCGTCTTCATACTCTACCGTGTATTCAGAATTCGCTTCAATATACTGCCCGAGAATATGCGGGAGAATATACTGCTCCGTCCACGGCTTCCCGCCAATAACGATCGGCTCGCTTTCAGACGATCCTGAGCTGCAGCCAGCCAGTACTGCAGAAGTGAGCAAGGCCATTCCTAATAAAGATTTCTTCATCAATGATTCCCCCTAAAGTTTAAGGCCTTTCGGCGTTGTTCTTTTTTCAATCCATTTTAGTATCAAATCAAAACCGATGGCCAAAAGTGCAACCGGCAATGCACCAGCGAGTACCAAGGAATTGTTGTAGGATTGCAGCCCTCGATAAATGATGTCCCCGAGCCCGCCTGCTCCGACAAAAGTTGCCAGCGTGGCAATTCCTACTGTCAATACAGTCGCAGTCCGGATGCCGGCCATAATGAAAGGCAATGCGAGCGGCAACTCGATTTGCCGAAGAATTTGCGTTCGCGTCATCCCCATGCCGCGCCCTGCTTCAATAACAGAACCGTCGACTCCGGTAATCCCCGTATACGTATTCCGCAAGATTGGCAGCAGCGCATAAATGATAAGTGCGATAAGAGCCGTCGGCGAGCCAATGCCAAGCAACGGCACCAGAAACCCGAATAGCGCCAAACTGGGAATCGTTTGAAAAATAGCAGTTACGGCAATAATCGGTTCTGCGAACCGCCGATATCTCGCAATCAAAATTCCGGTAGGCAAAGCGATGGCGATACCTATGGCCACGGCAATGAAAGACAGGTAAATATGTTCCAGAAAGGCCGTTTGGATCATATCTTGGCGGCTGACTAAAGTATCAAAGAAATTCATCAAACCAATTCACCTTCTTCTTTTAACAAAGCCGCTTTCAATAATTCCCGTTCACTGGCATAAACACGGCGATTGTGACCTACACGGATGGCCAAGTGAGATTGACCGCTCTTTTCCAGCACCTCAAAAGCTTCTTTTACTGAGATCGCGCCGGATACTTCTTGGATATCGTCTGGCCCATCTTCTTTAAACAAGTTCACAAACTCGCTTAAGTTCTTATCTCCAAATGGCCGTTGCCGTTGTATCCGCTCGACGCCGATGAAATTGCGCACAAAATCATTTGCAGGATTGCCCAATATTTCCGCAGGCGAGCCGACTTGCTCCACTTGCCCTTTACGCATCACAATAATGGTATCTGCTATTTTCAGTGCTTCATCCATATCATGGGTAACAAAGACGATCGTTTTTTGGATGGTCTGCTGCAGATTCCGAAGTTCATCCTGCAGCTGCTCACGGCTGATCGGATCAAGTGCCGAAAAAGGTTCATCCATTAAAATGATATTCGGATCTCCTGCAAGCGCCCGGACCACACCGACACGCTGCTGTTGGCCGCCGCTCAATTCCAGCGGATAGCGCTCAAGATACGTGTCGGGATCCAGTCCCGTCAATTCCATCAATTCTTGGATCCTCGAAGCTATTTTTTCTTTTGGCCATCCCAAAAGCTTCGGGACTAGCGAAGCATTTTCTTTAATGGTCATGTGTGGAAACAAGCCGATGCGTTGAATGACATAGCCGATTTTCCGGCGAAGCTCTACTTCTTCCAAGTCGGATATCGGCTTTTCATCAATGTATATTTCGCCCTGCGTAGGCTTTTCAAGTTTATTGACCATCTTCATCAGCGTCGTTTTTCCGCATCCACTCGGTCCGATAATAGCGGTCAATTGATGGGACGGAAAAGTTAAACTGACTTTTTTCAACGCTTCCGTTCCATCCGGAAACTGTTTTGTGACTCCTTCAAAACGGATCATTGCATCCGCTCCTTTCTCTTCAACAAACACCACCTACTTCTTTACCCTTAAGTCGAACGAGTTATTCTCGCGTTTCCGCTTTATAAAAATAAAAAAATCCTCCTGAAAACTTTGGAGGATTCGATAAATGCACCCGTCTGATTGCCAATGCAGAATCCCCGAAATTAAGTCGACCCTAAATTTCAACCGTCTCTATCCGGACCTTTGGTTGTTCTGATTTCCGAGAGCAGGAAGCTTTATTCGTCAGCGGATTCTTCTATGATCAAGTGTACAGGATTCGCGATTTGCTCATAGCCGATTTCTTGGTAGATTTTATTGGAAGTTGGATTTTTCAAATCGGTGTAAAGCATGGCAAAATCATATTCGTTCAATAGTTCTTCCGTCACTTCTGCCACAAGCGTTCTTGCATAGCTTTTGCGGCGGTGCTCTTTCGGCGTGAATACAAATGAGACGGTGATCCCTTTTTTAGAAGGGCGTGATTTCTTCATGCAGGAAACCATTTCCCCTTCCACTTCCCACACATAAATTTCTTTGCCTTCGATAAAGGAAGCGATTTTGCGGCCGGCTTCTACTGCGGAAGAAACGCCAATCCCTGTTTCTTCTTCAAACAGCAAATACCATTCTTCCAATCGCGCCGAATCTTTTCTGTTCGCTACCCGCCAAGTGCCCAGACTTTTAGAAAGCCCTGGATTAACCGAATCGGTGCGGTAAAGCCCTTGATCCATGAATACACGGGCCTGTCCGCCTTTTTTCTCAGTCCAAGCATCGGCAAAATTCCAAGCCGTTTCTTGGTCTCCTATGACTGCATCCACTTCAATCCCGAGATTCAGCAGATGACGAGCCACCCACTTCTCGATGCCAGGCGACTCTCTCAATACGATGAGCTGCAAGGGATGCGGAGGCGTCATCAAACAAACTGCCGCAACTTTCCCGTCTTCTTCTGCAGTGGCCAATAAATATTCTTCATACTTCCCTTCTTTTATCTGATTAAGAATCCCCAAAAACAAGCTATGCACGTCTTCACGCTGATAAAGCGGACCTTCGACTTTATTTGCAAAAGCAATCGGCTCCGTCCAAACAATCCATTCCATTTCCCTCACTCATTTCTTTTCACGCCTCTGTTTTACTCTGTTCTATAATGTATTAGCCATAATAGTGAAAATCCCTTTTTTTCGTCCGGAATTTTTCAAATCCGCCGCTTTCTTTGCAGCAATAAAAAATAGCCTGAACCGGATTGACGGTTCAGGCTACGCAAAAATCATTCCAATTCCACTTGTTTCGTCTCTACGCCCAAGAAAGCTACAGCCAAAGCACCGATGATGATGGAAACACAGAAAATACCGAAAATCCATTCGATGCCGTATCCCGCAGTCAACATAGAACCGACCAATAACGGGCCTAAAATCCCGCCGACGCGCCCGAATGATGCAGCCATTCCCGTTCCCGTCCCGCGGATGACCGTCGGATACTGTTCCGGGGAGTAAGCATAGAGCGCTCCCCAAGCACCTAAATTGAAGAATGACAAAAACGCACCTGCGGCTAACAGCATACCGACGGTTTCAGCATTGCCGAAGACGAGCGCACTGGCAGCCGTACCGATTAAATACGTGACAAGCACAAATTTACGGCCGATTTTTTCAATCAGCCAAGCGGCAGAGAAATAGCCCGGCAACTGAGCCAACGTCATAATCAAGACGTAACCGAAACTCTGGATTAAAGTGAATCCTTTTAATACCATGACGCTCGGCAACCACAAAAACATTCCGTAATAAGAAAAGACGACTGTAAACCAGACTATCCAAAGCATCAATGTCGGTTTCCGATATTTTTTGGACCATACGTCTTTAATATTGGTTGAAATGGACCGCAGCACATCTTTTTTCGCCGAAAACTGCGGCGAATCCGGAAGATTGATGCGCAGGTAAAGCGCATATAATGCAGGCAATGCAGTCAGCAACAACGCAATGCGCCAGCCATATGAAGGAATGACGAAATAAGAGATCAATGCTGCAAGCAGCCAACCCGCTGCCCAAAAACTTTCCAGCAGCACAACGACTCTTCCCCGTTCTTTTGCTGGCACACTTTCAGATACGAGCGTAGAAGCAACCGGCAGTTCGCCGCCTAGGCCCATTCCCACAAAGAAACGCAAAATCATGAAAGCAGCGAGCGTCGTCGTAAGCGCCGAGATTCCGCTTGCCAATGAAAAGAGCAATAAAGTAATGATAAATATCTTTTTGCGGCCGACCCGGTCAGCGTAGATGCCGAATACAAAAGCACCAACCGCCATTCCGATTGAGTTGACGCTGCCGATCCAGCCCATTTGGGCAGTGGTCAAACCCCAATCTTCGTGCAGCGCGGCGATGACGAACGATAGGATCCCTACATCCATCGCATCGAAAAGCCAGCCTAAACCTGCAACGCCCAGTAATTTATTTCTTGAAATAGGCGCTGTATTTTTTTCACTTATCGTAGCCATTTGAACTCCCCTTGTCTTTACACATGTATACTACTGTCTTTACACAGTAACTATACCGTTTATCCATAGAAGTGACAAGGATCTTTAAAAAGTCCAACTTTTCAATTTATTCAACTTCCATTGCCGCTATTGCTTGTAATGATGGCTGCATTGATACTTGAATACATGGCCGCTTGCTGAGCTTGCATAAGCATTTCAAGCGACGTCGAAAAAGTGACGGCTGAGACTTCCTGCGCTTCAATAATATCTTTCATCCCGAATTGGACAGCCGTTGTAAACGCTAAATCTTTATACCACTTGAATGATTTTGTTTTTTCCAGCCGGCGAGTGCCTTCGATAATCTCTTTCAATATCTGGCCATCCGCTTCTGCAACTGCCAAAATTCCTAAAATCGGGTATTGCGGACCCCTGATTTTCAATTTCTCATTCTGGAAGAAATCCCGGATGGCAACGACGCGCCCAACAATATCCGGGCGGTAAGCGGGTGAATTGAATGTCATGATCTGCGAAAGCCATTGAAGGTCGTTGCCCATATAAAATCCATGCTCACGCAAATCTTTGTAATAGGCATTCATGGTAGCTGCCCGTTCTTTAATATCCCCTTCTAAACGCCCGAGCAGCACCGCATAAGGAATATCTTCCTGTGATGTCAGGAATTTATGATGCAGTTTCATTTCTTCGTGCAGTAGTTTTGCCCTTTCCGCTTCTCCCGGATTCTGTACAATCATGGCCGCGATATAGGTATAAGGCGAACGCCGGAAACCAGCTGCATTCAATTCATCTTGCCAAGCATTGATTTTCTTCAATCCTTCTTCCGGCGACTCCTCCTGCAAAGTGAGAAAAGCGGCCGCAATATGATGCATATACGACTTCAAGGGTGATGCCCAGCCTTCATTTTTCTTGATGATCTTCGAACTTTCCATATGGCCTTTTTCATCAAAATCTTTTTCTTGAACCAAATAAAAATTAGCGACAGCAATGGCAATCCGTTTATCGACTGACCAACCAAGCGCTTTCGAAACTTCAGCTACTGTTCCTTCAATTTTCTCGATGTCCATAAAAACGCCTCCTTTTCTCAACATACGAGATCAGGAGGCGTAAAGTTTCATTTATACGATCAAAACTAGGCTGATTGCCATAACGGCCATTCCAGCCACCAAGCCATAAATAGAAAGATGGGCTTCATCGTAGCGTTTAGCTGCCGGAAGCAACTCATCTAATGAGATGAAGACCATGATGCCAGCTACCCCCGCAAAAATAAGTCCGAATAGCGTATCGCTCAAGAAAGGCATTAAAATCAGCCAAGCCGCGATTGCACCGACCGGCTCAGAGATTCCGGAAAGAAAACTGTACTGGAATGCTTTTTTCCGGCTTCCGGTTGCATAATAAATCGGCACCGATACAGCGATCCCTTCTGGAATATTGTGGATAGCCACCGCTATCGCAATGGCCACACCTAAAGTCGGGTCTTGTATAGCCGACATGAATGTCGCAATTCCTTCCGGGAAATTGTGAATACCGATGGCGAGCGCCGTAAAGATTCCCATTTTCCGCAAACGCGCATATTCATCGTTCGTTGGACCATCGTCCATATCCTCGACCGTTTTGACTTCATGCGGATTCCCCAACTGCGGCAAGATCCGGTCCAAGACCGCCATAAAAATCATACCGCCGAAAAACCCGACCAAGGTCAACCAATAGCCCGTACTTTCGCCATGAGCATTCGTCAAGGAATCTTTGGCTTTCACAAAGATTTCGATTAAAGATACGTAAATCATGACTCCCGCTGAAAAACCAAGGGAGACAGATAAGAATTTTGTATTCGTTCTAGATGCAAAAAAAGCGATTAAACTTCCTATCCCGGTTGCTAACCCAGCAAGCAGAGTTAATCCAAGCGCAAATAACACCGCACTATCCATACTCCCAACGTCCTTCCATACAAATTGAATAGGGTAATTGTACGTTAAATGTTTCCTTAATGCAACATTTTTCAACTAAGAAAGATTTCCCATTATTCCTATTAATGAATCATGCAGAATTTGAGCGTCGAATTAACCCAAGTCATTTCATGCGCAATAATTCTCCAAGCTTCTTCCAGTCCTCGTCTTTCAGCACTCGTACGGGTGGATTATAAAAAACGCTGGCAGGATGAAAGGTTGGAAAGACATGATAAGTTTCTTCCGTTTCCACAAATCGCTGGCCGCCTTCGTCCCATTTTAAAATCGGCGTTTCCATCAATACGCCATGTAGTTGAGTCACTTTAGCATCCGGGCCGATCAGGCGCTGCAATCCGATATTCCCAAGAGTCACAATGATAGGCGGTGCCACATCCCTTATTTCCGCATCAAGCAGCGGAGCATGCGCTATAATTTCTTTCTTCTTCGGCGCACGGTTGTATTTTCTCTCTGTAATCCGTCCATCCCGTTCCTTTTTCTTTCCCCATTTATAAGGGCGGCTCCGGACTGCACTTGTTATGTAGACATCTTCCCTTTCCAAACCAACGCTCCTTAAAGAAGCCATCAGCTCTTTGCCTGCTCTTCCGGTAAAAGGAATGCCGGTTTCCAGTTCATTTTCTCCCGGCGCTTCTCCGACGAGCATTAAAGCCGGATGATCCGGCCCCCGCCCACGGACAAACCCCTCTACTGGAAATCCTTTAATCCTTTCGATTCCAAGTTCGACCAACTCATCAGCTAATTTATACATTTCGCCACTCCATTCGGATAAAAATTAGTTTAATGTTAGGTTTACTAACATTAATTAAAATAAAAGCTTGCATTGTCAGAATATATTGTTTAATATGTTAACAAACCTAACATCGAAAAAATGTTAGAAACTTTGTATCAAGGAGGAGATAAAATGAAAAAGATTGAAACGATCATTCGCCCTTCCGTTTTCGCCAATGTCCGCCAAGCGCTGGCTCTTGAAGGCATCGATGGATTAAGCGTCACTGAAATCGCTGGAATCGGCAAACAAGAAGGCCGAGTCGGACTTTTCAGAGGGAACGCTTATACCATGGAATTCTCTCCGAAACTCAAACTTGAAATGGTCGTCGACGATTCAAAAGTCGAAAATATTGTAGAGGCACTGCTTGAGTATGCTTCGACCGGCGAAGTCGGAGACGGCAAAATCTTCATCCTGCCTGTTGAAGAAGCCATACGGATCAGAACGAAAGAACGCGGCGTTGTCGCGGTCGGATAAGGGGGAATTCAAATGGAAGCAGTACAAAGTTCAGTCGATATGATGTGGGTGATGCTCGGCACCATCTTAGTATTCTTTATGCACGCCGGGTTCGCGATGCTTGAAACCGGATTTACCCGTTCTAAAAACACACTCAATATTTTAATGAAAAACTTGATCACGGTAGCCCTTGGCTCTATCCTTTATTTTTTCGTCGGATTTGCACTTATGTTTGGGACTTCAAGTTTCGGGCTTATCGGAACAGACGGATTTTTACTCAGCGGGCGTGAAGATATCGGATTCTTCGTCTTCCAAGCTGTTTTTGCTGCTACTTGTGCAACAATCATTTCAGGAGCAGTCGCTGAACGCATGAGATTAGGCGCTTATATCTTGGTCACTGTAGCGATGACAGCTGTCATCTACCCGATTGTCGGACATTGGGTATGGGGCGGCGGCTGGTTGTCCCAAATCGGATTTATCGACTTTGCCGGATCGACGGTTGTCCACTTGACCGGAGCAACTGCCGCATTCATCACCGCTTGGAAACTCGGTCCCCGCATCGGAAAATACAGCGGGAAAATTGTCAATTCAATTCCCGGCCACAACTTGCCGCTCGGCGCACTTGGTGTGTTCATCCTGTGGCTCGGCTGGTTCGGCTTCAACGGCGGCAGCACACTTGCCGCTGACCCTGAACTTGTGCCGCCCGTCATTCTAAACACATTGCTCGCAGCTTCTGCGGCCGTTTTATCTACAGCAGTCTATACCCGTTTCCGCTTCGGCCGAATCGACCCTTCTTTGACGATGAACGGTGCGCTCGCCGGGCTCGTCGGAATTACAGCAGGTGCAGCCAACGTCTCGTTCATCGGTGCCATTGCCATCGGACTTTTGGCAGGCATCATCATGACAGAAGCCGTTCGCTTGCTCGATTCTAAAATCCGGGTGGATGATCCGGTCGGCGCCGTTGCTGTCCACGGCGTAGCTGGCATCTGGGGAACCCTCGCTCTTGGTTTCTTTGACACAACAGGCGGCTTATTGTACGGCGGCGGCGCAGAAATATTAGGGATTCAAACAGTCGGCATCCTCGCGGTCATCGCTTGGACTTCCGTCACAGCCGGAATTGTCCTATTTGCTGTAAATGCCGTTGTCCCGCTTCGCGTCACAGCAGAAGATGAAGAAAGCGGACTCGATTTTTCAGAACACGGTTCTCAAGCTTATGCTATGCAAGATGTTTTAAGCGGCACTTCCCCAATCAACGAAAGTTTTGCAGAGCGGCTTAATCAGCTCGGAAAGCATAGCGTCGCACAAAAACAGTCATAACACTTTAACAAAAAAGCTGGCGCGAAATTCGCAGCCAGCTTTTTTATGTTCTATTGTTTTTCTTAAGAGCCCGGAGCCTCGATTCATACCAAATGGCCACTGCGATAAACCATGTGTATCCGGCAAACCAGCCTGCCAAAACATCTGAAAAATAATGTTCACTGCCAGCTACCCTGGAAAGCCCGATGCTCAGAACCAATCCAATTGCGATGATCCAGACAATCCACCTCACTGTCTTGGAAAGCCCATTCTCCGCAATGAAATACGCTGCAGTAAAAAGGTAAAGCAATCCCACCATTGCATGTCCTGAGGGAAAGCTGAAACTTTCGAGGCCATGAGGAAAATCCGGCCGCTCTCTTTCAAAAAGATGCTTCAGCAATTGATTTAGCGCATTTCCTGCTCCTACTGATAAAACGACAAAAAGCATAGCCCTATAATTTCGCTGCGACAGCCAAAGGTATAAGAGCAGCGCGATACTAACCGCAAAAATTACCCATTGGTCACCGAGCAGTGACATTCCGTCTAGCACTCTCATGTCTTTAAGGTATTGCGACATCGTCCGGTCAATTTCCCGGAAAGGTTCACTGGAATAACTGAAAAGGATTGCAAAAAAGCCGAGTAAAGTCGCCATTCCGAGCGGATAAAACAAACGCTTCATGGTCCCTCACCTCCCTTTCTTTCTTATCATCAATGATAGTCGTTTTACTCGCTCGTGCAAAATTAAAACCCCTGGCAACTTTCGCTGCTAGGGGTTTTCTCATCCATTTTGTTCTTGTAATTTCAAAACGCCATCCACCATTTTATAGACCTTATCGCAATACTCGACCAACCGGATGTCATGGGTCACGACAATAGTCGTCGTTTTTTTATTTTTCGTTTCGTTTTTTAATAGCTGCATCACTTCATATGCGCGGTCCGAATCTAAAGACGCCGTCGGTTCATCCGCTAAAATAATCGAAGGATTGCTGTATAGCGCTTTCGCAATTGCTACACGCTGCCGTTCCCCGCCGGATAAATCCGATGGGTATTTATTGCGGAGGTCCGCAATCCCAAGATCGTCGTAAAGCTGTTCCAGCTCTTGCTTGTTCATATTATCCTTTTTCACTTTATCCAAGAGCTTCATTTGCTTATCCACCGTTAAAAAAGGGATTAAGTTCGAAGCTTGGAGAATGAAGCCGATTTCTTTCAGGCGAACTTTGGACAACTCTTTTTCATTTAGGGAAGCAATATTTTTCTCATTGATGAAGATATCTCCACTGGTCGGCGACAACAAACCGCCTGCTATCGTTAAAAATGTACTTTTCCCAGAACCCGATGGGCCGATGACGGCAATCAACTCGCCTCTTTCAGCCTGAAAGTCCGTTTTCTTAAGGACGTCCACTTTTTTATGGCCGCTGCCGAATGTTTTGTTGATTTGGTTCATTTCCAATACTGCCATTTGTTTAGCCTCCTATTGCTTTCAATGGATCGATTTTGACAATCGTCAATACAGAGAATACGGCTCCGATGACTGCTACAGCCACCAAGACCACTCCGTAAAAAAGCATTGTCGGGATTACAAACGCAACCGGTACAGCTGCCGGCAGGAATGCGCCTGTTACCAGTGTAAGGATAAGCCCAATCGCTACTCCGATAGCCGCTAGTATGAATGTTTGGGCTACGACCGATCGCGCCAAGTAGCCGCTCGGAATTCCTTGTGCTTTCATCACGCCGAACATGCTGATTTTCTGTACCGTTAGAACGTACAGGAAAATCGCAACAATCACGGATGAGATGCCGAACAAAAAGTAAATCATGAAATTCAACGTCAAACTTTGCGCCGTATAGCCTGGCAAGTTTTCAATGAACGTTTCCGACTCGATGGCTTCCAGCTCGCTATTATCCGTAATAGCTGCTATGTCATCCGTGCGTACGACCACTCCGTTGATTTGGTCTTTATTCGCTTCAGCTGCTTCACCGAATTTCACACGTTGAAAAGTAGCTAAATCTCCGTAAAGAACCGGTGCTGCGTTAAAGCGGGCATCTTCTGTAAAGCCGACAATCGTCAGTTTTTCATCGGTAGAAGACAATTCCAGTTCATCGCCTAAAGCAAAGCCGTCTTCTTTGATGGTGTCGCTCGCAATCACTTCATTGTCTGCCGAAAAACCCTCGCCTTCCGATACTTCCGGCATGATGAATTCATCTTCACGAATGCCGAAAAGAGATATGTTGGCTTTTTGGTCATCTGTGCGGGCAATGGTGTTGATCTGGCCAAGAACTGCCGTCTCATCAGCATTCATAGCCTCTGCTTCATCAATTGTCATCGTTGAAGCCACTAAGCTTTTATCCGATTCTTCGGTTAGGACAATTGCAGAAGCATCCCATTTGTCCACCGCTTCCCGGTTCAAACTAGCCAATCCGTTGGCAAGCCCTGATAAAAAGAACACAAGATAAGCAACTAGCATTAAAACACCGATGATCAAGGTGAATCTAAGTTTATTTTTTTGAATTTCGTTCCAAGCTAAAAACATCTTTCCACTTCCTATTATTTAATATGTAAAACACTTTCACAAACTACCCAATAAGTTGTACAAAACCTATACATTTATTATATACCCATTCCTTCGATTTTAACCGTCTTTTTGAAAATAAAAAAAGACAAACCTGTGACAGTCTGTCTTCGCTTCTATTATTACATGACATGGTAGGTGCTTTGTTCTACTTGGATGATGTGCTCGGGCTTCGGTTTACCGATCTGCGCTTTATGTCCAGCGATGTGGTCGGGATGCTTCTCCCAATTTTTCCAGTCCGTCTCGGATTCCCAGCGCACATACAAAATGACCTCCTCATCGCCACGGCGAATATTTTTCTTCAAAATCGTCCGGTCGATAAACCCTGGCTGTTCAGCCAATTTGTTCTTGCCGGCGAAACGATTAAGCACAAGATCAGATGTTCCTTCCTTCACCATAAAACGCTTCATTTGTACAAACATTTTCAACTCTCCATTCCTAATTGCTGTATTTTATAAAACAACACTCAGCGGGAAGCAGCCCGCTGAGTGTTGTTTGCCTTTTCATTCAGTTGAAGCACCCGGTTCCGCGAATGCTTCAACCGTTCTTGCTGTACAGCTCCAACGGCCAGGCCCTCGGGGCCTTACCGGCCATTTTCGCTTTTCTTACTCAAATGCTGATTGGATGTCTGCTACCATTTGGCTGACCGATTGCAATCCGCCACCTGATAGGTACCAGAAGTCTGGATCCAAGTAGATGATTTTATCGTTTTGGTAAGCCGTTGTTTTTTGCACTAATTCGTTTTCAAGTGAATCTTTTGCACTTGCATCATTTCCTACTGCCGCATTGCGGTCAACTACGAACATCATGTCCGGGTTTGTTTCCAAGATGTATTCGAACGAAATGCTCTGGCCGTGAGTTGAAGCTTCGATGCCTTCGTCCGCTTGTTTTACACCGAATACGTCGTGGATGATTCCGAAGCGTGAAGCTGCTCCGTACGCACTTACTTTTCCTTCATTCGCAAGAACGATTAATGCTTTTTCATCTGTAACGCTTGTTTTCAAGTCTTCGATTTGCTTATCGATTGCTGCTAGTTCTTCTTTCACTTGGTCTTCTTTACCGAAGATTTCCCCAAGCGTGTTCATGTTTTGTGTGAAAGAATCCATGTATTTTGTCGTATCTACACCCATGTGGATAGTTGGAGCGATGTCAGCAAATTCTTCATACATTGCTGCCTGGCGTCCAGAGATGATGATCAAGTCTGGATCTAATGCGTGGATTGCTTCAAAATCAGCTTCTTTTAATGTACCGACGTTCTCGTATTTCTCAGCGTCATTGTATTTTTCCAAATAAGTCGGAACGTTTCCTTGAGGAACTCCAGCTACAGCTTCAATTCCTAATTTATCCATTGAATCAAGAACACCAAAGTCAAAAACCACTACTTTTTCAGGGTTTTTATCGAATGTCGTTTCGCCTAGTTCGTGTTTCACTGTTACCGTTTCAGTTTCCGCTTCTTTTGTATCCGCCTCAGCAGAGTTTGCATCTGTTGCTTCGTCAGAACCGCAAGCTGCAAGGAAAGCAACCATCATCAATGTAAATGCTATTAGTAACCATTTTTTCATCTTTATTCGAGCTCCTCTTTTTTAAGAATTGAAGTATACGCAAATCCGGCAATTATCCAATTGCTGAATCGGAATATCCATATCATAGATTTCTTTCAATGCTGCACTTTGAATAATTTCTTCTGTCGGTCCGTCTTTCACGACTCTTCCGTTTTTCAAAGCCACGATTCGGTCGGAGTAGACAGAAGCAAAGTTGATGTCGTGCAAAACGATAATGACGGTCTTGCCCAGTTCATCGACCAGGCGGCGAAGGATTTTCATGATTTGGACGGAATGCTTCATGTCCAGGTTATTCAACGGTTCATCAAGCAGAACGTAATCCGTATCTTGCGCAATAACCATGGCGAT
This sequence comes from Planococcus alkaliphilus, assembly GCF_057031095.1. Taxonomy (NCBI): domain Bacteria; kingdom Bacillati; phylum Bacillota; class Bacilli; order Caryophanales; family Caryophanaceae; genus Planococcus; species Planococcus alkaliphilus. The sequence continues at coordinate 490,976 of NZ_CM168060.1, read as the reverse complement.
AAAGGCACGTTGGCGCTGTCCGCCGGATAATTCATCCATATAGGAATTTTCCAGTTCCTTCAAATCCATGTATTCGATCGCTTGATCGACCATTTTCTCATCTTCATCATTCAACCGGCCTTTTGAATAAGGAAAGCGGCCAAAAGAAACCAGTTCGCGGATTGTCAAACGGACATTCATGAAGTTCGACTGCTTTAGGATAGAGACACGTTTGGAGAACTCATTGGACTTCAATTTTTTCGTGTTCATCGAATCAATCAGCACTTCTCCTGTATCTGCATCCAATAGCCGGCTGACCATTGAAAGAAGCGTGGATTTCCCCGCGCCGTTTGGTCCGATAAAGGACGTGATCTGGCCGCGTTGAATATCAACTGAAACATTTTCCACCACTTGCTTTTTACCGTATAACTTTGTCAGTTCGCGAACTTGGATCAATTAGATCGACTCTCCTTTAATAGTAAATAAATGAAGTAAACTCCACCGATGAAGTTAATGATGACACTTAAGGTAGTATTGAATGTGAACACACGCTCCACTACCCATTGGCCGCCCACTAACGCAACAATACTAATGACAGCAGCACCGAGAATGACAACCGAATGTTTATAGCTTTTAAAGAATTGATACGATAGATTCGCAACGATCAAACCGAAGAACGTAATCGGTCCGACAAGAGCTGTTGCAATGGCAATCAAAACTGCAGCTAATACGAGCATCTTTTTAACGAGTGCATCGTAGTCGACACCAAGATTGACTGACGTATCACGCCCAAGCGACAGCACATCCAAGGATGAATTATGTCTCCAGGCAAAAATGATCAATACCGCAATGACGATGACCGAAAGCCAAACCAGATCCGAATTGACGTTGTTGAAGCTCGCAAACATCTGATCCTGGACAATTTGGAATTCGTTCGGATCAATCAGCACTTGCAGGAACGTCGAGATGCTTCCGAAAAACGTCCCGCAAATGATTCCAATTAATAGAAGAAAGTAAATCGGCTGATTGTTTTTTCTAAAGAGCAGATGATAGAACAACAAAGCGAAAACGACCATCGCTGCGATTGATAAAACAAAATTGACTTGCTTGTTCATAATGGTGATATGATCTGATCCCAAGAAAAAGATCAGCAGCGTTTGAAGCATCATGTAAAGTGAATCCAAGCCCATGATGCTCGGAGTCAGGATCCGGTTATGCGTGATGGTTTGGAAAACCACGGTTGCATAAGCGATCGCAACTCCGGTAAGAACCATAGCGAACACTTTCACGCCGCGTCTTGGCAAGGCGTAATCGAAACTCCCGTTTAAGTCTTGGAACAGGTAGACGCCGCAAGCCGCTAATGCCAAACCGATCAGTATGAGCATCTTATGTAGATCACGCATAGGCTTTCCTCCTAAACAGAAGGAAGAGGAAAATAAAGCTTCCGATGACACCGACCATTAAACTGATGGAAATTTCATACGGGTAAATTAATACTCTTCCTAAAATATCGCATGCCAGCAAGAAAATGGCCCCAAGCATCGCCGTATGCGGCAATGTTTTTTGAAGGTGGTCACCTTTGAAAATTGAAACGATGTTCGGGATGATCAATCCGAGAAACGGGATCATACCGACCGTCAAGACGACAGTCGCTGTGATCAATGCCACGAGCACCAGTCCGATATTCACGACGCTGCGGTATTTCAACCCCAGATTCTTCGAGAAATCTTCCCCCATTCCAGCCACTGTAAAGCGATTCGCGTAAACATAGGCAATGATAAAGACCGGAACACTGATGTAGAGGAGTTCATAACTCCCTTTCATGATCATTGAGAAATCTCCTTGCAGCCATGCTGACATGTTCTGGATAACATCCGCTTTATAAGCGAAGAACGTCGTAATGGAAGAAAGGATATTCCCGAACATCAATCCGACTAACGGAATGAATATAGCATCTTTGAATTTGATGCGGTCAAGAATTTGCATAAACAGAAAAGTTCCGGCAAGTGCAAAAGCGAATGCCACTGTCATTTTCTCAAGCATCGATGCATTGGCAAACAATAGCATCGAGACGAGAATCCCCAGTCGAGTAGCATCGAGTGTACCTGCCGTCGTCGGAGACACAAATTTATTGCGGCTCAATTGCTGCATGATGAGTCCTGCCATACTCATTCCTGCACCCGCCAACAATATAGCGACCAACCTTGGCAGACGGCTGATCAAGAAAATCTGCGTTTCCTCCGATTGGAAGTCAAACAGATCGACGATGCTGATACTGCTGACTCCGACAAACAGCGAAATAACAGACAGTATGAGCAGTGCTGGTATTAAATAACGTTTTTTCATAGCTGCCCCTCATCCGTGTTCAATAAAACTATTGATTAATTCGAGAGTGATAATCATTATCACTTACTCACAAGTTTTAGTATAGCAGTTTGATGAGAAGAGTCAACGAATAATTGAGAATTATTTTCATTTAGATGAGAAAGTCTCATTTAGCAAATGATCTTTCCCCTCTGTTTTCTTCTTTTCAACGGCTAATCCATCTGAAAACAACAAAAAAACTGCAGAATGGCTAGTTTCCTACCATTCTGCAGCTCATATGATGAATTAAATTTCTTGCGCTTGCTCGATAACTTCTGCTGGTACTGTGATTGAATCAATCTCATCGTATTTGCTGTACTCAGAGTCAACTACCGATTTGATATTCATCGACTCTCCTTCAATTTCCATATCCAGGTCCATATCGATGTTAATGACGCTTGGCAAGAACGTTTCTTTATCAATGAAGATTTCATAAGCTACTTCATTGATTGTCATGCCTTCCAAAACAGTTTGCACTTCCATATCCATTTGTCCGAGCATCTGTTCCATCTGCTCGCCGATCAATTCTTGATACTCTTCACCAGAAGCGTTCAATTTCAATACATAATCATCCGCAGTCTGTTCGAATGTAAAATCATCTTTGAAAGCTTCCAGCTCTTCCATTTGTTTAGACGGATCTGCTGTTTGTTGATCCATCATTGTCTGCAGCTGTTCCATTTCAGTTGATGGCATTTTCATCCACGTTTCCATCGTTGGTTCAAACATATACATGCCTTCTTCTGTGTAATACATTTCCATCGTCATCGGAGGCATGTCGCCCATCTCTTCAGAGTTCATTTTTGTTTCGCCAGTTTGGTAGAATGCCATTGGCTCCATTGTCATGTCCATGGAAATATCAGAAACCGTTTCAATTTCCATTCCTGCTGATTCCACTGTCATCATTTGGCTGGTTGCCATATCGGCATGCAAGCTATTGATTTCTTCAGAAGCTTCATTTGTTTTTGTAAAAACTTCCTCTAAAGTCAAGTCACTGTCTGCCCCTTTTTCTCCTTCACTGCCTGCTGCCGGTTCTGCCGTATCACCGCATGCAGCCAGTCCTAGCGTCAAAATCCCTGCGCCCATTGCCATTGCCCATTTTCTCAAAATAATCATCCTTTCAGTTTCGTCTTACCTAATGATACGATGCTCAATGGAAAAAGTTTCAATATTTATTTCGAATTTTGAAATTGTATTCGTTTATTTGCAGTTTATCGCTTATACTTTTGTTTATGGTCAAGTAGAAACTTCATGAGGAGACTTCGCAATGAGATTAAAAAACTTTTTTAAATACTATAAGCCGCATAAGCGATTATTTGTCATCGACTTTTCCAGTGCTGTCATTGTCGCTATTCTGGAATTGGCTTTTCCAGTAGCAGTCCAATGGTTTATCGATGACCTTTTGCCAAGCGGCGAATGGAACAGCATCGTCACAGTCAGCATCCTATTGCTCGCTGTTTTTGTACTCAGCACATTCCTGCAGTATGTGGTCAGTTACCTCGGCCATAAACTCGGCATCAATATCGAAACGGATATGCGGGAAGAATTATTCACGCATGTCCAGCGCCAGTCTTTCCGTTTCTTCGATAATGTAAAAACCGGCCATGTCATGAGCCGCATTACGAATGATCTGTTTGATATCGGAGAGCTTGCCCATCATGGTCCGGAAGATTTCTTTATTGCCATCATGACGTTCTTTGGCGCTTTCGGCATCATGTTCTGGATCAATCCACAGCTTGCGCTCGTGACATTGATTGTCATTCCGTTCCTGATTTGGCTCATCACTTACTGCAACATTAAGATGAACACCGCTTGGAGCAATATGTACGGCAAAATTGCTGACGTTAACGGACGCGTAGAAGACAGCGTCTCCGGAGCTCGGGTAGTCCAGTCTTTCACGAATGAAGAATTTGAAATCAGCCGCTTCAAAAATGACAATGGTCGCTTCCGTTTAGCGAAACTTGTCGCTTATAAAGTCATGGCTGCGACACATTCAAGCATTTATATGATGACTCGGCTTTTAACGTTGATCGTCCTTGTCTACGGTGCATGGCTGAATTACCAAGGCCAGCTTTCATACGGTGAATTGGTCAGTTTCGTCTTGTTCTTGAACGTTCTCATTAAGCCGATTGATAAAATCAGCGCCTTATTGGAACTGTACCCGAAAGGGATGGCAGGGTTTGGCCGCTTTCAGGAATTGCTCGAGCAGCAGCCGGACATTCTCGACCGTAAAGATGCAATGGAAGTAAACGGGTTAAGAGGCGATATCGTCTTTGACGATGTCCATTTCGGCTACGATGACCACAAACAAGTATTGAATGGCATCAATCTTCAATTGCGCGCAGGCGAAACGATAGCCTTCGTCGGCCCTTCAGGCGCCGGAAAAACGACAATTTGTTCGTTGATCCCCCGCTTCTATGATATTCAAGAAGGAAGCATCTCGATTGATGGCATCGATATCCGCGATATGACCAAGCATTCGCTTCGTTCACATATCGGCATTGTCCAACAAGATGTATTCTTGTTCACTGGCACGATACGCGAGAATATCGCTTACGGACGACGTGATGCAAGCGATGAAGAAATTTTAGCAGCAGCGAGAAAAGCCCATTTGGAAGACTTCGTCAACAAGCTTCCTCAAGGCTATGAAACGCAGATCGGTGAACGCGGACTGAAGCTTTCCGGCGGCCAAAAGCAGCGTCTTGCGATTGCCCGCATGTTCTTGAAAAATCCACCTATCCTCATTTTGGATGAAGCAACATCTGCTCTCGATACCGAGACAGAACGCGTCATCCAAGAAGCTCTTACGGAACTAGCTGAAAACCGCACGACATTGGTTATTGCCCACCGTTTGGCGACCATCCGCGACGCTGACCGGGTCATTGTCGTCACAGAAGACGGAATTGCCGAACAAGGCGGATACGCCGAATTGATCGAACGAAATGGGATTTTCGCCAATCTTCACCGCATCCAATTCCAGCAATCCTAAAGGCTAAAAGCCGGCTCTCATTATGAGGGCCGGCTTTTCTTATTTGCCGATTACAAATTCTTCGAAACGATCGTAGTCGACTTTTCCCAATTCGATTTTCAGCAAGGTCCCTTCTTCCTCGTAGGCTGTTTCCAGAATAGTTGCATGGTCATTCAAATACGCTACTACATCGCCCCGATCGAACGGAACCATCATGCGGCATGTGACATGTCCTGAGAACAGATGCTGTTTGATCATCTCGATCAATTCATCCAGTCCGCGCCCTTCTTTTGCGGAAACCCACAAACTGTCGCCGTTCACTCTCGGGTACGGAATGCCAGCTAAATCGGCCTTGTTGTAGACATAAACAGTCGGCACCCCTTCCACTCCCACTTCATGGAGTGTCGCATGGGTAACGTTCATCATATGGCGATATTCTTCGTTGGACACATCAACGACGTGTAGCAGCAAATCCGCATTCCGTGCTTCTTCTAACGTTGAACGGAAAGCTTTGACCAAATGGTGCGGAAGTTTACTGACAAACCCGACCGTATCGGTCAGCAGAAAGTTTTTATTGTCCTCCAGTTTGATCTGGCGGACGGAAGTATCCAAGGTAGCAAACAGCATGTCTTTTTCAAAAACCTGTTTTTCTTCCTGCTGCCCGGATTTGTTCAAAAGCTCATTCATGATGGTGGATTTTCCCGCGTTCGTGTACCCGACAAGCGAAACGACCGGCGAGCCTGTCTTTTGTCGCTGTTTGCGCTGGGTTTCCCGCTGCGCGCGAATCTGTTCCAACTCTTTATGAAGCTTTGACAATTGCTCTTCAATTTTCCGGCGATCCAGTTCCAGTTTCGTTTCACCGGCACCACGGTTTGCCACTCCGCCGCCGCTGCTCCCGCCTTGACGGCCGAGCGATGCGCGCAAGCCCACTAAACGGGGCAACATGTATTGCAATTGCGCCAATTCCACTTGCACTTGCGCTTCACGCGTCTTAGCGCGGCGCGAGAAGATATCCAAAATCAACATTGTCCGGTCGATTACCTTACATTCCAGGTCTTCTTCCAAGTTGCGGATCTGCGACGGTGAAAGCTCGTCATTGAAAATCACCAGATTCGCATCCGCTTCTTCGTAGAAGGCTTTGATTTCTTCCACTTTCCCTTTCCCAACATAATGGGAGGGATTGATCCGCTCTAGATTTTGATGGATTTCCCCTGCCACTTCTACATTACAGGCTTCTGCTAAATTGCGGAGTTCTTCCATTTCGTATTCAAAATGAAGATCTTTTTGCAATTGCACACCCACTAAGACGGCTTTTTCATGTAATTCATCCATTTAATTTCCTCCTTCATGCTAAGTGGAGAATTTGCTTCCAAAGGCAAAAAAACATCAAATTATTTGCCCGTAAAATTCGATCCAACTTAATGCTCTAGTTCTCTCTATTCCCTTGTACTGGCAGCACGTAAACGCCAGCCTCGTAGGCCTCTTCGGTCTGCCCCTGTTTAAAAACAACTTTCTGAAGCCTTTCTTTTTGCCCCGCAATTTTTTCGAAGTCAATTCGGCAATTCGGCAGTTGCAATGAACCGCCTAATATCCGCACCCATTTCGAGCGGCTTTCTTCAGGATCGTGGACGCCGAAAATTAAAGAATCCAATTCCAGTTTTTCATTGGATGGCTGAATAGCTTGGCGTTTCCGCAAACTTTCATAGCGCATTTCATCTGTCTCTTCCCATTCGATGAAAAACGGTGCTGGCAATTGATCGGAAATTTCTTCTGTCAGGAACAACATTTTCCAGCGGATAACGTCACCGCTCCCTGTTTTTCTTTGGGCATTTAAGATGCCTGTAGTTTCAAACCCTTCTTTTATCAAGCGCTCATTCAGCGCTTCGATTCGATCGGTACGAAGGCAAACTGCCCCAAAACCTTGACGGTCATGGAGAAGCAATGCCGTTAAAGGATGATTAGCGTTTCTAGCGATGTCCATTTTCTCAACAGCGAGCCATTCAACATAACAGTTTTTCAAATAGAGAAGCGCATTATGCGTCCCCCATTGTTCGTGCCGGCCGCCGACAGCCGCATAAAACCCTTTTTCGCTCCAATGCGCAGCAGCCTGTTCCGGCGTTTCTTCGATAAAATGGACGATATGATCTAAATGCATAACTTACCTCCGTTAAGGGCATTTTGGCGAGTTTGCCAAGGTTTTTACTGGTTTCTTTTATTATGCTGCTGTTTGATCTGTAAGGCAAACTCTTAAGGCAATTGCCGATTAGGGGTGGTTTTCCTGTGTATTTTTCGTTACGGTAGGGTATAAGGAAACAGACAAAAGTAAAAAAGGAGGAAATTATGGATAAAAAACTACTGCGAAATCCAGTATTTATTGTTTCTGCTGCAGTTATTTTATTGCTCGTCATCATCGGGGCCGTTAATCCGATCGGCTTTGGCAACTTGGCTGGAACCTTATTCAACTTCACGACCATCAATTTCGGCTGGTTTTATTTATTGGCTGTGTTTATCATCATTCTATTTTTAATCTTCATTGCTGTAAGCAAATACGGCAGCATTCGGTTAGGGGCAGATTCCGATCGTCCTGAGTTTCCTTTTTTCACTTGGATCGGCATGCTATTCTCCGCCGGTTTTGGAGCAGGACTTGTTTTTTGGGGAGTCGCTGAACCGATGAGCCATTTTTTTACAACTCCATTCGATAATCCAGCGCAGACAGAAGAAGCCGCAAGAATTGCAATGGGCTACTCATTTTTCCATTGGGGCATTAGCCAATGGTCGGTTTTTGCCATCGTCGGCCTCGTTATTGGATTTCTGCAATTCCGCAAGAAGAAACCCGGATTGGTTTCAACAGCCCTTGAACCAATTGTCGGCAGCAAGCCTCTCGTTAAACACTCCATTGATTCTTTAGCAGTCATTGCTACCGTAATGGGAATTGCTACATCGCTCGGTCTTGGCGTTCTGCAAATGAACGGCGGATTGAACGCTGTATGGGGAATTGAAAATTCCTTCGGCATCCAATTGACGATTATCGGGGTTATGTTTTTAGCTTATACCCTTTCTTCATCTACTGGCTTACATAAAGGCATTGCCTACCTCAGCAATTTAAATCTCGGACTTGCACTTGTCTTAATGATTTTCGTCTTTTTCGCAGGGCCGACAGTTTTCATTTTAGAAACGTTTACGTTGGCAATCGGCGACTACATCACAAATTTCGTCCAGTATAGCCTGCGCCTTCAGCCTTACCAAGGCGGCGATTGGGTTCTGGGTTGGACTATTTTCTATTGGGCCTGGGCAATTGCTTGGTCCCCATTTGTCGGTGCTTTTGTTGCCCGCGTATCGAGAGGCCGCACCATCCGCGAATTCATACTGGGTGTCATGGTCATTCCTCCTGCAATTGCATGCGTCTGGATTGCTGTATTTGGTGGAACCGCGCTTTGGTACGACTTGAAGCAAGGATCTAATATTGCAGAAGCAGTGGACGCTGATTTGACATCGGCTTTGTTCCAGACTTTTGACCAACTTCCATTAACCGGCATCATGTCGGTACTGGCAATTCTGCTGATTTTCACGTTCCTGGTCACTTCAGCAGACTCCGCTACTTATATCTTAGCCAGCATGACGAGCTTCGGCAGCTTGAATCCCCCTACCTTTTTCAAAATTGTTTGGGGTGTCTTAATGTCCGCTATCGCTGCTGTCCTGCTTTATGCAGGCGGGCTTGAAGCGCTGCAGACTGCCTCACTCATATCAGCATTGCCGTTTACGCTGCTGCTCCTGTTAATGGTATTCGCTTTCTTGAAGATCATTAGAGGGGAAACTATCCCGATCCGGCAAGCGGATCTTCGCCGCTTCGAAAAATTGCAAAGAGAAGCGAGAAGAATGCAAGAGAAAAAACGGTAAGCATGGATTCAAAACAAAAAGGCTTCAGAGATCCATACGGATTTCTGAAGCCTTTTTAACATTACTTAACAGGCACTTCTTTGATCAACCGTTCAGTTTCACTGAACTCTTTTTCAATTTCGTCGTTCTTCTTGTAAGTGATTAAGCTGACAATGATTGCGACAAGCAAGCACAGGATAAATCCTGGAATAATTTCATAGACACTGCCGATGAAATTGGTCACAGCTGTTGCTCCTGCATCCTCCGAAGTCGTACCGATGGCATCCCAGATGATGACAGTAGCAGCTCCGACAATCATTCCAGCAAGCGCACCCCAAGTTGTAAGCTTGCGCCAGAATAGAGCCAGCAGGATAAGCGGTCCGAAAGCGGCACCAAAACCTGCCCAAGCATAAGCAACCAAGTCGAGAATGGTTTCATTTTGTTCCCAGGCAAGGAAGGCAGCGATTAAAGCGATAACCAATACCGCTAATCGGCCTAAACTGACATATTGCTTGTCTGTTGAAACTTTCTTGAATGCGATTTTATAAAGATCTTCAATCAACGCTGAAGAAGTAACGATCAACTGAGATGAAATCGTGCTCATGATTGCTGCCAGTACCGCAGCTAACATGAATCCGGCAATTAACGGATGGAAGAAAATCTGTCCAAGGACGATAAAGACGCCTTCCGGATCGCCCAGCTCCAAATTCGGATTTTGCTGGAAGTACGCAATCCCTACCAATGCCGTCGCTGTAGCTCCAAGCAAACTCAAAATCATCCAGCTGATGCCGATGCGGCGCGCTTGGCGTACTTCTTTCAAAGTTTTGATTGCCATAAAACGGACGATGATATGAGGTTGGCCAAAGTAACCTAAGCCCCAAGCTACGGCCGAAAGGATCCCGATGAACGAAGCGCCGGTTGTGAAGTTCAACAGTGTCGGATCCACAGCACGGATGCTGTCAGCCGTTTCACTGAATCCTCCAGTCACAAATACCCCAATAAGTGGGACCAAGATAAGCGCTAAGAACATCATCAAGCCTTGGACAAAATCCGTATAGCTTACAGCCAAGAATCCGCCGAATAATGTATAGGCGACGACAACTGCTGATACGATGACCAAGCCGAGATGGTAATCCAAGCCAAACGAGCTTTCAAAAAACACACCGCCTGCTACCATTCCTGATGATACATAAAATGTGAAAAAGATTAAAATGATAATTCCGGAAACGATACGCAGTAAACGAGAATTGTCTTTCAGACGGTTTTCCAAGAAACTTGGAATGGTGATTGAATCACTGGTGACAAATGAATACATGCGAAGGCGCGGAGCTACGAAGAACCAGTTTAAATAAGCACCGATTGTCAATCCGATTGCAATCCACACTTCTACAAGACCGCTTACGTAGATAGCCCCTGGAAGGCCCATCAATAGCCAGCCGGACATATCTGCCGCTCCAGCACTCAATGCCCCGACTGCTGCTCCTAATCCTCTTCCCCCAAGCATGTAATCGGTCAAGTTGACTGTTTTGCGGTAGGCATACCAGCCAATAAATAGCATGGCAGCCATGTAAATGACCAAGGCAATTATTTGATACGTTGTATCTGACATTTCATCCCCTCCTTTCCCATTATTGTATCACCCTAAGTCTTTAATACCAGTAGATTTTTGTTTTTTATTGAAGGGAAATGGGAAAAGAAAATCAAGGAGGCGATGACTGTGCCATGGAGCAAAAAAGACTACCCCGATTCTTTTAAAAATCTGAATGCCGATGTCCGCGATAAGGCAATTGAAATCGCAAATGCCTTGTTGCGTGATGGGTACGAGGAAGGCCGCGCGATTCCAATCGCGATGAGCCAAGCGCAAAAAAATGTCGAAGGCGATAAGGAAAAAGTAATTTATGAAATCCGTTCGCATGATGACGGATGGCAGCTAAAGAAAAAAGACAGCAAAAAAGCGATTCTCATCGAAGAAACCAAAAAAGAATTGATGGGTGAAGCAAAGCGCTACGTGAACAAAAACCACGGCGAATTGCATATTTACACCGAAGACGGTTCGCTCGAAGACACTTTGTACGAAGACTGATTGTGAATTCAGCTCGGCCAATATAAAATGCCGCTGTCTATTGGACAGCGGCATTTTATATTGATCGGATTCAAACGTATAGCTTGTCGGTTCATAAGCCAATTTGGCTGTGCGGCAAAGAGCGCCGCTTCGCCGGTCCGTCTTATGCCCGGCAGAGCTACATGGGCGCTTGCGCTTTTCTTCTTGTCCAGACTCCATCGCCCAGCTCTTTGGGTCATAAACCGACCCGGCTGTGCGGCAAAGAGCGCCGCTTCGCCGGTCCGTCTTATGCCCGGCAGAGCTACATGGGCGCTTGCGCTTTTCTTACTTAAACCAGCCTTTTTCTTTGAAGCGGGAAATGGCTTCGATGCGGTTGCCTACTTCTAATTTATCAAGAATGGTTGAAATGTAATTGCGGACGGTTCCGCTTGTGATGAATAATTCCTTGGCGATGTCTTTTGTGCTTTTGCCTTCAGCAATCAATTCCATCACTTGCTTTTCGCGTTCCGTCAGCGGATTTTCGTCGGAATATGCCAGATCAACAAGTTCTGGTGCGTAAATCCGGCGTCCATCCATAATCGTTCGGATGGAAGTCGCCAAATCTTCGCTTGGGCTGTCTTTCAGCAAATAACCGCTGACTCCCGCTTTTCGTGCACGTTCAAAATAACCGGAGCGCGCAAAAGTGGTTAAAATGATGATTTTGCAGGGATGGTCTTTTAAAGCTTCTGCCGCATCCAAGCCGCTCTTTAGAGGCATTTCAATATCCATAATGACAATATCCGGCTGATGCTGCTCTACGAGTGCAATGGCTTCTTCGCCATTGCTCGCTTTTCCGACCACTTCCAGATCTTCTTCCAAATCCAATAAGGAACCAAGTGCCCCGAGCATCATCCGCTGATCTTCAGCTAACACGATTCGAATCATCTGACTTCCCCTTTCGTTTCATATAAAATCACATTCGGCACCCGGATATTCAATGTTGTGCCATCCATCGTCTGAATGTCCACGCTGCCGTTTACGAACTCTAAGCGTTCGCGCATTCCCGCAAGTCCATTGCCCTGCTGTTTTTTAGTTCCTTCAAGGCCGATGCCGTCATCTTGAACTTGCACAAGCACTTCTTCCGGTTTTTGCTTGATTAAAATGCTGCAGCGTGTAGCTTGGCTGTGCTTAACGACATTCGTCACGGCTTCTTTCAAACACATGCTTAACACATTTTCTACTAAAAGCGGCGTATTTGTCAGCTTCGCATTGCCGTATAAGACAAAATCGATTTCTGCCGCTTTTAAAATTTGCTGGATCCGCAGCAGTTCATCTTCAACTTTCGTACCGCGCATATCCGACACCAATTCCCGCACTTCTTTCAACGCTGTGCGGGCTGTTTGCCGGATGTCGTTAATTTCGTTCAAGGCTGCATCCGCATCTCTATGGAGTAATTTCCCGGCCAAGTCACTTTTCAATCCGATCAGCGAGAGTTTTTGCCCTAAGGTGTCATGCAGATCACGGGCAATCCGCTCCCTTTCCTCAATGACCACGAGCTGGGAAATTCGTTTGTTTGCATCTTCCAACTGTCCTTCAAGCTTCTCGCGCTTATTGCGGTTGTAAGTATTGAATGGCAGCAGGATGACGCCGAGTATCGTGAGTACGATAAACGGCAATTGCGATAAATATAACGTGCTGTGCTCAATCATCCCAAGCACAACAGCCAAAATCGTCGTGCCGATCAGGAAGCCATAAATGATGAAAAATCCGATTTTGTTGCGGATATTGCCGATGAAAAAGGCAAGGAAAATGGCTAAGTAGACATATCCGAACAAAAACGTCATCGCAACGTTGATCATCATTTCAATGCCGATCCATACGTAGACAAAACCGGTCCTTGAGTTGAATGACAGCCGGTATGCGATAAAGAAAATCAGCAAAGACATGATTCCGAGCAGAACGTCGATAAACGATGAAGAGCGGAAAATGAAAAAGAACGGCAAGATGCAGAATATGACCCATGCGTAAAGGCTGAGCCATGGGTTTTTCGGGAAAATTTGATACCAGCTGTGCATAAAAGGGCTCCTTCTCTTCTAATACTATCAATCATACCAAACAACTAAAAAAAGAAAAAACCATTCAAAGTGAATGATTTTTTCTTTTCGTTATTGTGCAGTCATTTTGTTTTCATTCAGCAAATGCTTGATGTCGCCAAAAGTGACAAACGTTTTGTTTTTCGCATCGTACACTTTATAGCGCAATGATTTAAGACTTGTTTTGATATCGATTGTCGTCGCTTGTTGAAGCGGCGGAGTGGATTCATGCGCTTTTTCCAAATTGTAGTTCGGAACCCGCGGGCTCAAATGGTGCACATGGTGGAAACCGATATTCCCTGTTACCCACTGCAAAACTTTCGGAAGTTGGTAATATGAACTTCCTTCTACAGCTGCTTTCACATAATCCCATTCGTTTTCATCTTCGAAATACGAATCTTCAAATGTATGCTGGATGTAGAACAGCCAAATGCCAAGTGCGCCTGCTGTAAACATTGTAGTTCCTTGAACAATCAGGAATGCCTGCCAGCCGATTGCCCAGATAAGAAGTGAATAAATCACGACAAGAGAAATATTGATCAAATACGTATTGTTGCGTTCTTTTTTACGTGCATCTTTACGGTTGAAACGGCTTGAGATCAAAACCAAGAATAATGGCCCTAAACCGAACATTACTAATGGGTTGCGGTACATACGGTATTTGAAACGTTCCCATTTAGAAGCTTCTACATATTCTTCGATCGTCATGACCCAAATATCGCCGACGCCGCGCTTATCTAAATTTCCGCTTGAAGCATGGTGGATCGAGTGCTCGCGTTTCCATTTTTCATAAGCGAATAATGTCATAATTCCCGTAATTGTTCCGACAACTGCATTGGCTTTTTTGTTCTTAAAGAACGAACCGTGTGTGCAATCGTGGAAGATGATGAACGTACGAACGACAAAACCTGCAGCAACGATACATAAAGCGATCGTTAGCCAAATGGAGAAGTCAAGAGCGAAGTATGCCAAAGTCCATGCGATGATGAATGGCGGAATCGTATTCACCAATTGACGTACACTTGCTTTTACATCTGCTTTTTCGAACGGTGCTACAAACTTGCGTAATTGCGCTGTTTTTTCTCTGCTCATGTTCTTCCTCCTTATACGGGTTTGTCTGCCCGGATAACTTATTATCCTAATCATAAAGAATCCGGCTATGACAAAAAAGGCATAAACGCATGGATGTTATATGACACTTGTCATGTATTGCTGGTTTTGGTAATGCCCTTTTGTGGAATACCAGTAAAGAAACGAAGAATTCTTCCATTAAATGCCGTCAATATCCTTTTTCATTTACTCATCATCAGGTATACTGAAATAAATCAGAAAATTCAAAAGAGAGGTGAACAGTGTGACTGGGCTCGTAGCTGTGATTATGATTTTTTCAATTCCACTCGCTGGCATCATTACCTCCCATTTCCAAACCCAAACGAAGCTTAAGAATAAAATGATCGAAAGCCAATTGGAGCTTGAACGGTTGAAGCATGAGAATTTTGTGATTGAGACGCAAAAGATGCGATTAGAATTAGAACAGATGAAACTTGAAGATGCAAAAAGAGAGCAAAGTTTCTATATCGAAAAGGAAAAAACACTCTTATAGACTTTTCTATAAAAGCTGGTCTAGCCGACCGGCTTTTTTTGCCGGTAAAATTATTGCCATAATCCTCTTCCTAAAAAAACGGAAGGCCCTCGCTTGAATGCGATGCCTTCCGTTTTTTGTTTATGCAAATATACTTTTTTCGACTTGCTTCAATTTATAGAAATACCCTTGCCGCTTCATCACTTCTTCGTAAGTACCGGTTTCAATGACACGGCCTCGTTCCATGACGATGATTTGGTCCATCTGTTCAAGACCGGATAAATCATGGCTAATGATGATAAAGGTATTCTTTTCGCCGTTTGCAAAAAGCTCTTTATAAATTGCTTGAGCAGTGACACTGTCGACAGATGAGACAGGTTCATCAAGCAGCCAAATCGGTTTCGATTTCAACAAAGCTCTGGCAATCGCAAGACGCTGCTTTTCGCCGCCCGACAAATTTGCCCCTTTTTCACTGACTTTCGTGTCTAACGAGAACTGGTCCAGCTGAACCTTGTTCAATGCTTCCTGCATCGCTTCCTCTGACGCCTCTTCATTGGCAATCAATAAATTGCTGCGGATGGTGCCAAAGAAGAAATGATTTTCCTGCAGCACGACATTCATTGCATTCCACAAATTTTCCTGGCGTACATTTTGAAGCAATTTGCCGCCGATGGTAATATCCCCGGAATCAATGTCCGCAATATTCAATAGGACCTGCAGCAAAGTCGATTTCCCCGAACCGCTCGGCCCGACAATCGCTGTTTTCGTTCCTTCTTTAATTGTCAGGGAAACATGGTCAAGTGCTGGCCGTTCCTCATTCGGATACGTAAAGGCCACTTTATCCAATTTGAAATCCAGCGGCCCGCTAGGCAGCCCAAGCAGTTTTTCGCTATTTTCTTCTTGGGCTACAACATTTTCCAAACGGACAGCCGCTTTGCGGTTGTCTTCGAAATAAGCAGGAAATACAGCCATTGGCGGAACGCTTTCAAATACGGCCAACGAAATCATCACGAGCATAGCCAAATACAGGCCGTCCAACTGGTCAGTGGCTACAAAATAAGTTCCTAGCCCTAATACGAAAAAGGACACAAGAAGTGCCACAAAACCATTCACTGACTGGCTTAAGTTTTCTTCAAGCCCTGCTTTTCGCTGCTGTTCGGCATAGTCATCTGAAAAAGCAGCTAGCTGCTGTTCTTTACTTTCCAATTGCTGATAGATTTTCAGGTCACGGAAACCGAAAAGAAATTCAGTCGCTTCCGATGATAGGGCAGCCCGGCTTGTCCGAGTAGCGGAATCGATTTTCCGTTGGCGCCACGCAAAGATCGCTGGCACTACGATAATCGTTAAAACCATGCCTCCGGCAATCACAAGCGCAATGGCGAATGAAAAGAAAGAGGTAAAGAAGATGGTGCTTAAAAAGACGATGCCAAGAACGACTGGCGGATAAAATACCCGCAGCAAAAAGTTCTGCAAACTTTCGACATCGCCAACAATACGCGCCAATAAATCTCCGCTTCGATATTTCTGGAAGATTTGCGGCGCATGCGGTTCAAGACGTTCGAAAAAGGACACGCGCAAATTGCTGAGCATCGAAAAAGTTGCACGGTGCGAGAATAAACGCTCCGCATAGCGGCTTAACGCTGACACCAAACCGAATAATTTCAGGCAGGCACCCATGATGATCAAAATGGTCATCTGCGAAGTCAGCGCCGCCTTCGAGATTAAATACCCGCTTGAAGCCATTAGGGCAACTCCTGCGATACCCGCTAGAAAACCGAAAAAGATTGCGATGCTGACGTCTCTTTTTTCCCGGATCGTCAGCAGCAACACTTGCTTTAATTCCTTCATTGCAAGACACCTCCTTGCTGGATAGCCAGCATCTCCCGGTAAGGGCCGTACATTTCCAACAATTCCTCATGGCTGCCTTTTGCCGCTAACTTCCCGTCAGCCAAAACTAAAATTACATCTGAATTTCTCACTGTATGCAGACGGTGCGCCACAGTAATAATGGTCGCTTCCCGGCCAAGTTCTTCAATCGCTTCCTGCAGAAATTTTTCGGTAGTTAAATCCAATCCCGATGTAGGCTCATCAAAGAGAATTAGAGAAGGTTTTTTAAGAAAAGCACGTGCCAAAGCAATGCGCTGTTTTTCACCGCCGGACAATCCTCTTCCCGCTTCCCCAACAGGCGTATCAAAGCCGAGTTTCAATGAATAAACCATTTCCAGAATTCCAGCTTTCCGTGCAGCTTCCACCAATTCATCTTCTGTCGTCGGCCGGCTCGTGCCGATTAAAATATTTTCTTTAATTGTACCTGCAAATAAATACGGATTTTGAGAAATATAACTCAAGTGATTGAACCAGGACTTCTCGGCGATTTCATTTCTAGGGATGCCATTCACTAAAATTTGCCCATGCTGTACGGGCAATAAGCCCGCAATGGCATGCAGCAAAGTCGTTTTTCCTGATCCGCTTTTCCCGATAATCGCTATTTGGCTTCTAGGAGAAACCGCTACATCAATTGGCCCTAATTCGAATCCACTTTCGTATCGGAAAGACAAAGCATTCACGTTGACAGCAAGCGGCTGTTGAGGCATTTCAACCTCTCCCCAAGCGACTGGCTGATGTTCTTTCTCAAGCTCGGCCGCCAAGCGTTTCGCTGCTGCTGCACTGCCGCGCCCCGTATGGAATGCACTGCCAAAATCTTTCAATAAGTTGAAGAAATCAGGCACTAAGATCATCACAAAAAATGCCGTAAAAAAAGTTAAATTATCATAGACCACAAGCCGTAAACCGATTTCCAATGCAATGATCCCCATGCTGAGCATGGAAATGTATTCGAGCATCAGCGAAGACAAAAACGCTGACTTCAATACTTCCATTGTTGCGTCCCGAAAATCGAGGCTGCTTTTTTTAATGACTTGCTTTTGCTGTTCCGCACGCCCAAATAGTTTTAAAGTCGTCAATCCTTGAAGGACATCCAAAAAAGTTCCTGAAAACTGGCCGAGCTTTTCCATTTGTGCATCGGCTTTTTCCTTGGTCTTAATGCCGACAAGTGCCATAAATACAGGAATAAATGGAGCCGTGATCAATATGATAAGCCCCGTCACCCAATGTTGAGAAAAAATCACCACTAATAGAAGGACAGGGATGATTGCACTTTGAATCATTTGAGGGATGTATTTATTAAAATAACCGTCTACTTCGTCGACTGCATCCAGAAGCAAGCTGACTTTTTCACCTGATTGCCCTTGGACAGAAGCTTGAAGCGGATTTCCAGCAAATGAGGCAGTCAACTTCGTTCGCAAGGTACTTTTGGCTTCGGAAGCTAAATTCACACCCGTTCTGCCAATCGCATAGCCACTAGCCGCACGAATCAATATCGCTGCAAGCAAGCCCCAAAAATAGGGCAGAACTTCTTGGAATGAGGCATCTTTTAAGAATACCGCATCTGCGATCCAGACAAAAAACAACGCTTGCCCAATCATCGCAAGCCCTTTTAATAGAGAAGCGACAATCAACCAAGCCATTCTATTTTTCCGTTCAAACGCTAGCTGTTTAAGATCAAGCATGCAATTCTCTCCTTTAGCTGCTGTTACTTCTATTATAAGGCATAGAAGGTTAAATTCCGCTCCAGCGGCCCGCTGTTAGGCGTTTTTCCGGTATGTTTGTTACAAAGCTGTTCACAAACGCACCGGACAGAAAAAGGCAGTCAAATAAAAAAATCACAGCGGCCTTCCGCTGTGATTTTTATGAATGCGTTGAACGTGATTGCGACTCTCTTTTCTGCGACCTTTGAAGGACTGATGACAAAAAAGAAATATCTTGTTGAATTTGCGATTTTAAATAATCGTCCATGCATTTCTGATATTCCAAACTAAGTTTATATAGTTCGTATTCAAAAATAGTCTGTTCCTCTTTTGTCATCAAGATCCTCACCCCACTTCATGGTAGTTTCAAAGACCCAAGCTGATGTACCTATTAATTTGTGCCATCATACCATTAATTTTCTGAAAAGTCAAATTATATAGGCCTTTTAATATAGCAATTGAAGTAAAAATACCTATAATTTGACTGTTTGTCAATCTCTGTCTAGATTTATTTCTATTTTTACTATACCCCATTTTAAAAAGTTAAAGCAGGCAACTGCTAGTAGATAGCCTGCCTGCTCCGATTAATCATTATTGGCTGCGTCCATTTTTGATCCATTGCGCCACTTCGACCGTATGTCTTGCTTGATAAGCGACGGCATCTGCAACATCTTCAACCATATTTCCCTCTTGATCTACACTCACACTTGTACCATATGGATTTCCTCCAGCTTTGAATAAAACCGGATCATTATAGCCTGGCGCCGCAACAATCGCTCCCCAGTGGAACATCGACGTATAAACTGCAAGCACGGTCGCTTCCTGTCCGCCATGCGGGTTTTGAGCCGACGACATGGCACTGACAACTTTATTCGCCAATTTACCCTGCGCCCATAATCCACCGGTTGTATCAAGGTATTGTTGGAACTGCGACGGGACATGCCCAAACCTTGTCGGAACGCTGAAAATTATGGCGTCCGCCCATTCCAATAAATCGACTTCTGCTACCGGCACATCCGCGGTCGCTTCTGAATGCGCTTTCCATGCAGGGTTCGAATCGATCGCTCCCTGCGGAGCATTTTCTCTCACTTTTGCTAATTTGACTTCAGCACCCGTTTCTTTAGCAGCTGCTTCAGCCCATTGTGCCATCTGATAATTCGTTCCTGTTGAACTGTAATAAATGATTGCCAGTTTAATGTTAGCCATAATTTTCTCTCCTTCTTGTATAAAGTCCGTGACTGATACGTAAAGACAAGAATTATCCTGAATTTGAGATTTCTCTTACGTTTACACTTTTCCCTTTCTCCAGAAAAATTAAACAAGTAAAGGAGCAGTGTCATCCAACGCAATCTATAAAAAAAAGAACGCCTTTGCCAGGCGCTCTTGCTGTTCAATTATTTTTTGACATTATAGCCTCTATCGCCGTAAGGTTTAAGCTGATCCAGCCACTTTTCTTCCAGCAATTCCAATTCCTTTTTCGGATTGGCCATCGGATCTTCCAGCTCTTTCATTTCTTCAAGGATCTCAATCTCAAACTGCTCCTCGCCTAGTTCTAGCCAATCTTCTTGTAGTTGCTTATTCGTATGATTTGCATTTCGCAGCATGAATTTGACACCGTTCAATGTTTTTAAATTATTTGTGCTTCCGACGAAGCATTTGCCCGATTGCTTGCTTTGGATTTTATAAACACCTGCTTTAATGGGCATTTCTTTATATTGCAGCTTCAATTCTTTTTTGCGTTCCATTTTACACAAGCCTTTCTTCCGCTTTAATTTTCCAGCCAATATTCGCTGCCATCTTTTTTCCGTCCCAGGAACCCATACTCGATCAAGTATCTACGGATTAATACATAATCACTGAACACAGATTCAATTATGCTATTGATTTGCTGTTCACTATAGCGTTCTCCCGTACTGAACCGCTTGCTGATTTCTTTGATTACAACTAGCCGCTGCTTTTCTTTCGGCGGAAATTTCTTCAGTTTTCCGCCTATAAAGAATTTCTCTAAAATATTCTGTTCTTCTTCAGTTGTGATGTTATACCGATCATCAACCATTGCTGCAGTTTGATGAACTTCAATAAAGGCTGGCGCATATTCATCCTTTTCTTTTAATAATTCCATCGTTGCCAAAAATAATTTAGCTTGCCGTTCTTTTTCCTTCAGCACAAACCGGTGGTTGCGGATTGTAGATGCACTGCCGATCTCCATTTCCTGCTGAATTTCGGCATCCTTTTTGCCTTCATAGAAAAACCGGAGCAAGCGGTTCTGGTGCTCAGTTAACCCGGTCAACTTCTTATCCATACTCATTAAGTACTCGAAAACCGAACCATGCGCAATTTCAATATGCAAACGCATATAGCGTTCTGCCTCATAAAATACATCTTCATGGCGGTAGATAATCCCTTTCTCTATTTGTTCATCGCACAATAAGCATCTAAAATGGCCTTTTTCCTCAACAAATCCATTTTTCAACTCATCTATAGAGGCATTCCAAAATCTCTCTGAACTTTTCAAAATAAACACTCTTCTCTTTTGTTTGTAATATATTAAACATTTTATAATATTGTTTGTTATAAAGCAATAAAAACCTCTGTATAAAATCACAGAGGTTTCATGAATCATTTATATTTCCATTTGCTGGCTGCGCTCTATAGCCAGTTCCCGCAATTTAAATTTTTGAATTTTGCCGGAAGCAGTCATTGGATATTCTTTTGTGAATTCGATATAGCGCGGAATTTTATGATGCGATATTTTGCCTTTGCAATAATCCCGCAACTCGTCCGTGCGCATTTGTTCGCTGTCTTTGAGAATGACCCAGGCCATCAGCTCTTCCCCGTACTTCGGATCCGGCACTCCGACTACTTGAACATCTTGGACTGAAGGGTGTTGATATAAAAATTCTTCTATCTCGCGCGGATAGATATTTTCCCCTCCCCGGATGACCATGTCTTTGATGCGCCCAGTCACGGCAATATAGCCATCCTCGTCTTCGACAGCGATATCGCCCGTATGCAGCCAGCCGTCTTGGTCGATGGCTTGCTTTGTTGCTTCTTCGTTTTGATAATAGCCTTTCATGATATGGTAGCCTCTTGTACAGAGCTCTCCCGGTATTCCGATCGCGACTTCCTCATTCGTCACCGGATCCACAATCTTCACTTCCACTTCAGCGTGCGGTTTGCCGACCGTCGCGACTCGTTTTTCAATATTATCATCTGCCCGAGTCTGGGTGATTACCGGCGAGGATTCGGTTTGGCCGTATGCGATCGTAATTTCCGAAGCACCCATCTCGCTAATCACTTTCTTCATCACTTCAATCGGACAAGGCGAACCTGCCATGATGCCTGTCCGCAAAGTGGACGTATCGAAACTCTTAAAATCCGGATGATTCAGCTCTGCGATGAACATCGTCGGGACGCCGTGCAATGCTGTACATTTCTCATCCTGTACCATTTGCAGCACCCGTCTCGGTTCGAATTGTTCCGCGATGACCATGGTCGTCGAATGAGTCACCGCTGCCATTGTTCCAAGGACGCAGCCGAAGCAATGGAAAAAAGGCACCGGGATGCACAGACGATCATTTTCCGTTAAGTTCATTGTGTCACCGACAAGCTTGCCGTTATTTACAACATTCAGATGCGTCAGCATGACACCTTTTGGAAAGCCGGTCGTACCGGATGTGTATTGAATATTGATGACGTCATTCGGCTCCATCGAATCAAAGCGACTTTCCAATTCCTCGTCGCCCACTCCATCCGCAAACGCTTCGAATTCACTCCATGTGTAAATTCCAGGGTGCTGATTCTCGCTCATTACGATAACGCGTTTGAAATGCGGAAGTTTGCTGCTTGAAAGGTTCCCTTTTTCCGCAGCATTTAACTCTGGACAGACCGTATTCAAAATTTCAATATAATTGGAGCTTTTAAACTCTTCGCCTAATATTAGGGTCGTCGCATCGGATTGTTTCAAAAGATACTCAAGTTCGCTTGCTTGATAACTTGTATTGACGGTCACTAGCACTCCGCCCATTTTCCCTGTCGCGTATTGGCTGAGCAGCCATTCGCGCTTATTGTCAGACCAAATCGCAATGTGTTCGCCTTTTTCTATCCCTATTCCTATAAATGCTTTCGCAAGGCGGTCTGTTTCTTGGTCGAACTCCCGATAATTCTTGCGTATGCGGTGTTCCGGATAAACATAGGCTTCTGTTTCCGGATGGAGAGCTGCTTGCTCACGCACAATTTGGCCAACCGTCTTTTCTAAAATCCCCATTTTCATCCCTCCGTAATGTAAACGTTTTCAATATACTTATCCATATTATCATAAAATTCCAACAATATAACATTCAAACAAGATGTTCAAACTAAGCTTTCGCCCTTTAGATGCTATACATGATAAAATGGAAAGTATTCTGGACCACGAAAGGGAATTGAAATGGAATTACAATCAATGCATGATTCACTCGCCGCTCGTTTGCAGCAGCGGGAACTTGTTTCGGCCACCATCAGCCAGCCGCGTTTAAAATCGAATGACATCAAACGGGTGAAACTAAAGCCTGTGGAAATAAAAAATGACTACTTTATTCAATTTGAATATCAATTTGAACATGTACTCAAACATGAAAATTTAACATTGGATGAGGTCCCTGCTAAATTAGCAAGCTTATTCGAAGAGTTCCGCCAAGGGCTTTTCCAGTTTTCCGAAGAAAAAGTACAGATCCAACTTTCTAAGAAATTTAAAGTTTCCTGGAAAACAGAACAGACGGAAACGAAAAAAGCTGAGCTTTCCCATAACCGCAAAAAACAGTACTTACTGGAAGACGGCGTGTCTTATCCGTTTTTGGTGCGTCTTGGCGTACAAAGTCCGGACGGCAAAGTCAAAAAGCAGAAATACGATAAGTTCCGCCAAATCAACCGGTTTATCGAATTCATTGATGATGCACTTGCGCATTTGCCGAAAGACCGCACAGTGCGCATACTTGATTTCGGTTCAGGCAAATCTTATTTGACTTTCGCTCTTTATCATTATTTGCGGATTGAAAAAGGGCTTGATTTGCGGGTCACGGGACTCGATCTAAAAAAAGAAGTTATCGAAGAATGCCAGCGCATCGCTGAAGATTTAAATTACAGTCAGCTGGAGTTTTTGGTTGGCGACATCAATGATTACAACGAAGAATCCGCAGTCGATATGGTTGTCACGCTTCATGCCTGCGACGTCGCTACAGACATGGCTTTATCCCGCGCTGTAAAATGGAATGCGAAAGTCATTTTAAGTGTTCCTTGTTGCCAGCATGAACTGAATAGCCAAATCGAGGCGCCGGAACTTGGCATCATGCTTCAGCATGGTTTGATCAAAGAGCGCTTCAGCGCACTTGCTACCGATTCCATCCGCGCAGAATTATTATCGCTGGTCGGTTATGAAACGCAATTGATGGAGTTCATTGATATTGAACATACGCCGAAAAACATTTTGATCCGCGCATATAAAACAGGAAAAAACCCGCTGCCTGGACAATTTGAACGCTATCAGCAATTCACCCAGCTCTTATCAGCTAAGCCTTTTCTTGAAAACGAATTAAAGGAGCTCCTATGACACGGAAAAATCTCGCCAACGGCATCGTGCTCGCTTTTACCGTAATCTTCGTCCGCTTTATAGATGTAAAAATCTACGATATGCATTTAATCGTGAATTTGCTGCTGATCGTCGGCTTGATTGCTGGACTGATGAAACTTCTCGACCGTTTCCCTTCCCTCGAAAAGCCGGTCGGCAAAAAAGGGGCGATGGCAACCAATTTTATCGTCGTCATCACGATTTTCCTGGCATTTTTCATTTTTGAACTTTAAAGCGGGAAAAGCCGCCTGTCCATTTGGGACGGGCGGCTTTTCTTTTACGCACAGTTAAGAATTCAGGTTGTCTTCATTATATTTTGCAGCTTCCAATTCAATTTTGTAGCTCTTTTTGTATTCGCGGGTTTCCAGGAAAAGATTGACGGCGAAAACAAGTGCCAACAAAAAGGCCGGCAATGACTGTTGGACAATTCCATAGACGAGCGCGGCGAGAATTCCGGCGATCAAGAAGCCCATTGCTTGAGCTGACTTACTATTGCGTTCTTTAATTTCTGTTATCGAAAAATGATTCATATGCTCATACCCCCAATATAAGCATTATAAACATAATTCATGAAAACAAAAGAGGAAATTATCTTTTTCACAGTTTCTTAACATTTGAAACGAAATGAAGTTAAACGTAAAAAACCGCGGAGTCGCTCTACACAAGCAATGCCGCGGTTTCTATTTTATTCAATCTTACATTTACTTTTGTTGGCGAATCATTTCTTCTATATAGGTTTTGACGGGTTCCAAGGTCAATTCCAATCCGCTTGTTTTTAGATTATTGTCCAAGTAATCCAATTGATGGTCCTCTACTGCATCGGATTGAAGATTTAGGGTGTTATTGATGTAAAGCATTCCTTCATTGGTTGCCATCGGAAGAGGCGGACCCTCACCCTCTTCTTCTTTTACTAGATCCAGTCCATTAATAAGCCCTTCTTCTTTCAATTCATTCATTGCTTCTTCATACCGTTCTTTGCCAATCCCTTGGGATAGCCGCTCATCGAGCGCGGCTACATCTTCAGTCGTGGCAGCTGTATAATATTGGGTGTAATAAGCCATTAAGATCTGCTCTTTGTCTTGAAGTTCCTTCATGATCAATCCCTCCGATTTCCTGGTTTCTAGTCTCCTTATTCCCCTTTTCAATTTGTTTATGCTTTTATTTTCATTCCATCTGTTGAATAAGAAAGGGATTTTTGAAACTTCAGGCCTTTTCAATCGTTAATACATAATGACACACGCAGCGGAATCAAGCTGCGGAAAGCGGGTGGAAGAAGATGACAGAAAAACCGATTGTGCAGATCAAGAACCTTTCGAAAACAATTGGAAAGAAGAATATCATTAAGAATCTGAGCCTCGACTTATATAAAGGCCAAATCACTGGTTTTCTCGGGCCAAATGGCGCCGGTAAAACGACGACCATTCGCATGATGGTCGGATTGATGCGCCCGACAGAAGGCGAAGTATTCATTGATGGACAATCAATCCAATCCAACTTTGAAGAAAGCATTCAGAAAGTCGGGGTAATTGTTGAAAATCCGGAAATGTACAAGTACATGACCGGCTACAAAAACCTTTTGCATTTTTCCCGAATGCACAAAGGGATTTCCAAAAAACGCATTGATGAAGTCGTCCAACAAGTCGGCATGCAGAATCGCATCAACGAAAAAGTCAGTTCCTATTCTCTCGGAATGCGGCAGCGGCTCGGCCTCGCACAGGCACTTTTGCATGACCCGAAATTTTTGATCCTGGACGAACCGACAAATGGCCTGGACCCCGCAGGCATCCGGGAATTCCGAATGTACCTGCAAAAAGTCGCAAGCGAAAATGGCGTCGCTGTTTTTGTTTCCAGCCATCTTTTATCAGAAATCGAATTATTATGCGACCGGATTGCCGTGATTCAAAATGGCGAACTGATTGATATCAAGAACGTCAAAGAACTCAATGTTTCGCGCTATTATATTCATGCGGAACCAAATGAACTGGCACTCGAAGTTTTGAGCGGCGCCGGCTTCCCGGTTACTGCGCATGACAAAGGCTATTTGATCGATACGGAATCGCAGCACATTCCTGGAGCCGTTAATATGCTCGTCTCTGCCGGTGCGAAAATCTATGCTGTTCAACCGCATCGCGCAACGCTTGAAGATCAATTCCTTGAAATGACCGGAGGTGGCCAAATTGCTGAAACTCATTCAAAATGAATGGATGAAATTATGGAGCAAGAAAACAAGCTGGATCATGGCCGCTTTGCTGGTTGTCATTTTGTTCGCATCGATGGGCATTACCAAATGGGTCAATTCCAGCATGATGGTCAATGAAGAAGAAACGTGGCAAGAAGTGGCTGCCAATCAACAGGCTAATGCAGAAGCGATGTTGATGGACCCGAATCTTAGCGGCCAGCAAAAAGACTATTACGAAGGCCAAGCAGCAATTGCGGAATATCGCCTGGCAAATGAAGTCCCTGCTTTTGAATATACAAGCATGCAGCAGCAAGTAATCGATGCTCATGCGATGCTGTCTCTCGTCACGCTGTTTACCGTGATTATAGCTGCAGGGATAGTCGCTTCAGAGTTTTCTCAAGGCACCATCAAAATGTTGTTGACTCGCCCTGTTAAAAGGTGGAAAATATTAACTTCTAAATACATCACTACTATGATCTATGCGATTCTGCTCTCTATTTTAACGATCGCCGTTAGCGCACTCGCAGGATTGATTTTCTTCGGCATCGGCGACGGGACTTTCCTTGTCTGGAACGGCTCAGAAGTCGTTGAAGGATCTTATTGGATCGAAGCGTTGAAAATGGCCGCTTTAAGTTTTGCAAGCGTCTGGATCATCGGAACTTTCGCCTTCATGCTCGGCACCGTTTTCCGTTCCAGTTCACTTGCAATCGGCTTGTCGATTTTCCTGATGTTCACTGGAATCCAAGCCGTCTATTTACTCGCTAATTACGAAATCGTCAAATACTATTTGTTCACCCATACGGATTTAACCCAATTCTACACCGGATTTATGCCCGTACCGGATATCACCATGACCATGTCGCTTATTGTACTGGCCGTTTACTTCCTCATTTTCATGGCCGTCAGCTATTGGACATTTTCAAGAAGAGACGTTACTGCTTAAACGAAAAGCGGAAGCGGCCATTTAAGTTCGACGGACATAAGGCGAATTGCCGAAGCGGCGTTTTGTGCCGCACAGGCGAGACGACTTATGACCCGAGAACTTGGCCGCTGGAGTCTGGACACTAAAAAAGCGAAGGCTGCCGTGTAGATTTGACGGGCATAAGACGAGCTGGCGAAGCGGTATGTCCTCAACCGCACAGCCAGCTTGGCTTATGACCCGAGAATCTGGCAGCCGGAGTCTGGACACTAGAAAAGCGAAGGTTGTTCTCTAAAAATAAAAAGGATCTGGCCGTCAGTTTACTGACTTCCAGATCCTTTTTTATTTGTCTTCCATCCAATTCAGCAATGCCTCAACAACCAAATCCTGCTGTTCAAGCGGCTGGATATCTGCCGGATTATCGCCTTTTTGTTCGCCGTAGAGCCCGAACTGGGCATGGTTGCCTCCAGGAATCTCAACAAATTCACTATTGGCTGAAAATAGGATGCGATTGTTCTCAATATCATCCAAAAGCGTCAAACCATCGTTTTCACCATAAACCGACAGCATCGGCAAATCGCTTAAAGCAAAGTCACCTGAAGGATAAGAGCCTAGGAAAAATAAGCCCGCCAATTCATTTTGATGCTCATCGGCATATATCGCAGCCGCAACTCCGCCAAGCGAATGGCCGCCGATAAACCAAGAACCGATTTCCGGATAATCCGCGATTACCGCTTCTGCTTTATCCACTCCAAAAATCCCGAATTTCAGCGGCAGATCCGGAATCGACACCGTGTAGCCTTGCTCGCTCAGTTTCTTGCCAAGATACGCATAAGCTTCCGCTTCCACTTTTGCCCCTTGATAAAGGATAAGGCCTTGGCCATTCGAATCTTCCGGCATGAAGATGAGTCCTTGGTCATCCCGTTCAACCGCTTCGAGATCGACTTGTTCTTCCAGAATTTCACTTGGCCCGTAATCGAATTGGCTATAGACGATAAAGCCGATAACGATCAAAGCAATCAGCGCAATAAAACCAAGCAAAATCCGAATGGTCCATTTTTTCGCCTTGCTTTTCCCCGCACTCAATAGGAAATTCCGACACGGGTTTTGAAGAACTCCGCGCTTTCCATTTGCTTATACGCAAAATCAGCTGTGTCGCCGACTGTGATTTCTCTGCCTTCTTCCGGGAGAAAATCTTTTTCTGTCCGGTAATTGCCGCGTGCTTCTCCGTCCGGCAAGTATGTGGGGCAGACAATCGTCCAATCCAATTCCGACGCTTCGAGCAAACGGAAAACCTTCTCATGTTCTTCTGCAGCGAATGTCAATTTGCGGTTGGAATCTCCGCCTTGGTATCGCAATACACCAGGCGTCAGCCGGCTATTCAAGATCCCTGCCGTTCCAATCGTAATCAAACGCTTGATGCCCTCTTTTTCCATCGCCGCTTTAATGAATGGAACGGCTTCTGACAAAGTTGTCGTCCGGTCCGTTCCCAGTGCACTAAAAACCAAGTCGGCGCCTTCTACAGCCCGTTCGATATCTTCTTGATTGCGCACATCGCCTGCCAGTGTTTCCAAGTTTTCATGGTCTTCCAGTTTAGGTGAACGCACTAAGGCTTTTACTTGATGCCCCTCCGCTAACGCCTGCTTTAAAATTTCTTGGCCGACACGGCCGGTCGCGCCAAAAATGGTAATGTTCATATCCATCCTCCTCTTAAGAACTGTTTATGATTTATTTGAATAAGAATCCTTTTTTGGCCAGCACGCCTTTCAAGTCTTGGCGATGCGGGCGCTTCAGGAAATTCGCCATTTGCTGCGTCCAAGTCTCTGACTTCTGATTGGTGCTGCGGCGCTCGTAATATTCCTGAATCGCTGCATCGTATTCAGGAAGCAAAGTTTCATATTTCGCTTCATCATACTCGTTCTCATGAAGAATCGCTTCGACCGGCAATCTTGGTTTCACTTCATTGCCTTCATTCGGCAAGCCTACAGTCAAACCGTAAACCGGGAACACGCCTTCCGGTAAGCCGACCAGTTCGCTGATCGCTTCCATATTGTTGCGGACTCCTCCGATATAGCAGATGCCGTAGCCTTTCGATTCAGCAGCCAAAGCTAAATTCTGGGCAAGCAATCCAACATCTGTAACAGCGACCAGCAGATTTTCTGCTTGATCAAAAATGATTTTCTCGCCTTGGATTTCTCCCGCATGCTTCAAACGATTGTAATCTGCGCACATGAGGAAAACCGCGCCTGCGCCTTCCATCTGTTTCGAATTGCGTGAGAGCTCCCCTAATTTTTTACGTTTTTCTGGATCCGTCACCCAGACAACGGAATAAGCTTGGACAAAATGGGAAGTGGCCGCATGCTGCGCTGCCTGGATCAACTCGCTGACTTCTTCTCTTGTCAGCTGCTTTTCTTTATAATCACGCACCGAAGCGTGGGATTTCATCAATTCAATAACCATTCTTCTTCCTCCTTTGACTCTATTCTCTTATCCTATCAAATAATCTGGGATGATACTCTTCCAACGATTTTTGCTACAATAAAAGAAGATGAGGTGAGCAGTTTGAAGCGAGCGAAAGCCATTGTTTCGATTCTTTTTTTATTGGTGCTCGGCAGTTTTTTGTTTGTTTGGCTACAGAACGAATGGGCATTCCGTGAAGAACTGGCAAACCGGCCGGCACCTTCCGGACTGCATCCGATTGTAGCTGAAAAAAGTGAACAATTGATTCAGCAAGCCGAAAGCATCGGCATTGAAATCTTGATCACGGACGGATTCCGGTCGTCTGAAGAACAGAATAATTTACACAATCAAGGCCGCAGCGCCCCCGGCAATGTCGTTACTTATGCGCGCGGCGGCGAATCTTACCATAATTATGGCCTTGCAATTGATTTTGCACTGCGTCTCGAAAACGGCGACGTGGTTTGGGATATTCAGCGAGATGACAACGGCAACGGAGAACGCGATTGGTACGAAGTTGCAGCCATCGGCAAAGAGTTAGGGTTTGCTTGGGGCGGCGACTGGCAGCGTTTTAAGGATTATCCGCATTTGGAGATGACATTCGGCTTGTCGATCGAAGAGTTGCAGCAAGGCTATCGTCCGGAAGATGTCCTGGAATAGAAAAACAGCGTGGTTCACTTGGAACCACGCTGTTTTTATGAGTTTGTTTGCGGAATCGGTTGTTTTATTTGCGGAATCCCGATAGTTGTTTGCGGAATCCACTGTTTTGTTTGCGGAATATCTGCCTTTATTTGCGCAATCCGTTTTTTCTTACAATTCCTGGCGCAAAGCTTGAATAACGTCAATTTGAGTGGCTTTGCGCGCCGGGCGCCATCCTGATACCATGGCGACTCCGATGCTGATGACAGCAGAAATCAGCACCAATTGCCAAGGGATAACTGAAATCAGGATACTGACATCGCCCATTCCCTCCCCATCTTCACCTAAAGAGCTCATGATGATTTTCGGTACAATCCAGTTGGCGAGGATGCTGACGCCGTAGGAAACCAAAACAGCGAGCACCGTGCCGATAATGCCGATGGCCGCACTTTCCATGAGGAATAGCTTTTGGATCAGCTTCGGCTTGGCGCCGATCGCTTTCATGACGCCGATCTCACGTGTCCGTTCTGTCACCGCCATCGTCATTGTGTTGAAAATACCGATGGAAGCGATGAGGACTGCAACGGTCCCAACGACAATCAATCCCGCTTTCAAAGCGGTAAAGAACATATTCATTGAACCCAATTCTTCTGTAACCGAGTAAACATAATAGCCATCGTCTTTTAAAGTCTGCGTGATAGTAGAAACATTTTGCAGATCGTCTGCATAAACAAGAACTTGGCGCCCGCTTTCTTCTAGTGCCAACTCTTCCTGGAACACAGGAGCCCACGAATCATCTACTAAAAATGCATTATCTACAATCCAATCCTTGCCCGGTTCTTCCTTGATTCCTGAAACCGTAAATTCCCACGTAGCGGATTCTTTTTCTCCTTCATAAGGGGTTATCTCCAACTTGATCGTCTGTCCGATCAGGCTTCCGGCAAATCCGCCCGAGACTTCCTCGCCTTCATCCATTTTTTTCTGCTCTTCTTCAGTCAACAAATTTTGCGCAAAATGATAGCCGACAATCACTTCGTCAGCTGATGCAGGCATTTTGCCTTCCGCCAGTTTCAAACCCGCTTTTTGTTCTTGCTCCATATTAACGGTAGAAGTGGCTGCAAACCCGCTTCGGTCACCTAATCGGGCGACAGTTTCAGCAACTGGCGAAGTCCGGTCCGTCACTGCTTTTACATGCGCAAGCTGGTTCATCGCTTCCACTTCTTTATCGGTAATCGACTCGCCATCTTCTCTTCCAGCTACTTCGATTTCCGTTACAATCTGATTGTCGAGCACCTGATCCGTCACGGTTTTCTGCATGCCGAACCCGACAGATGCGAGGATAATCAAGAAGGCACAACCCATCATCGCCGCCAAAATAGTTGTCGCTACCCGGAGCTTATTGCGCTTCATATGTTGTTTAATAAAATCCAGTTGATCTTTAAATTGCATGGCGCTTTTCTCCTTTCACTAATTCCCCGTCGTGCAGACGGTATTGCCGATGCGCAACATTTGCGACTTCATCGTCATGGGTGATGATGACAAACGTCAGCCCGAGCGACTGGTTCAGCGATTGGATCAACATCAAAATATCCTGTTCGGTCTCCGAATCCAAACTTCCGGTCGGCTCATCTGCCAGCAGAATCGGCGGGTCGGTGACGAGAGCTCTTGCGATGCTGACGCGCTGCTGCTGGCCGCCTGACAGTTCATTCGGATAATGGTCAGCTACCTCCTGCAATCCTACTTTTTCAAGCAACGCGCGAACTTTCGCCTGGCGCTTTTTCACCGTCTCTCCTTTGATCTTCAAAGGCAGTTCCACGTTTTCGAAAGCGGTGAGGCCCGGCATCAATTGGAAGTTCTGAAAGATGAACCCGAAATTGGCTAAACGGAAATCCGCTTTCTCCTCTTCTTTCATCTTGGCAGTCTCTTTTTTATTCACTAAAACCGAGCCTGATTCCGGTGCCATAAAACCGGCTAAAATATGCAATAAAGTCGATTTCCCAGAACCGCTCTTTCCGAGGATGGCAACAATTTCCCCTTTTTGCACGTCTAAAGTTACGCCTTTTAATACAGGAACTTTCCGTTCGTGTTCTTTTTTGCCAATCGCAAACGTATGGCGCAGGTCTTGGATTTCAATCATGGCTTAATGCCCCTCTCTTACTGGATAATTCAAGTATAGAGATCAAATCTTAACGATTTCCAAGGAGTTTTATGAAGAATTTCTTAAGATGAGGGATAAATAGGAAAGAAGGAGGGTATTTTGCTTATAAGGTTTTTGACTTGCCGCTGAGGATATGCAATTCTTGAAGAAGACCTGAAAGATGATACATAAAATAACTTTTGCCCCAAAAGAGAAGAAAGAAGGGATTTCGTGAAACAATTCGCTATCATTATTCCGGCTTATAAACCGGACCATACATGCGAAAAACTGATCAACGAAATCTTGGCAGCCGGATTTCAACGGATTATTGTGGTCGATGATGGCAGTGGTACTGAGTACGCATCTTTTTTTGAATCCCTGGTGCCATTGCCGGAAGTGACTGTGCTGCGACATGCAGCCAACCAAGGAAAAGGGCGTGCGTTAAAGACCGCCTTCCATTACATACTCAATCAAAACCTTCCATATGAAGCGGTGATTACGGCGGATGCCGATGGACAGCATTTAGTTGCCGACATGTTGAAAATTGCCAAGCAATTATCGGACACTCCAGACCATTTTGTAATGGGTGTTCGGGATTTCGCCCAAAAAGACGTGCCATTCCGGAGCCGTTTCGGCAATCGTTTCACCCGGCTGCTATTCCGTTTATCGACTGGCACTTCGCTCACTGATACGCAGACGGGACTTCGCGGAATTCCAGTGAGCCAGCTGCCCCTGCTGCTGACAGTTCTCGGGGAACGGTTTGAGTACGAAATGAATATGCTCGCTGCTTTGAAACCCAAAGGCATCCAAATAGCTGAAGTGCCGATTGAAACCGTTTATATCGATGAGAATAAATCTTCGCATTTCCATCCTTTGCGCGATTCTTTTCACATCTATAAGATATTCCTGCTTTACGGCCTTTCAGGCGCCGCTTCATTTGGTCTCGATATCGGATTGTATTGGATTTTCCTGCAATTGTTCCGGCCGGAAGCACCGCAATTATTCATTATTTTCGCAACGGTTGCCGCACGGGTCTTATCGTCCCTCTTCAATTACTATGTCAACCGCCACAAAGTATTCGGCCAAGGTTCTCGGAAGTCCTTAATTCGCTACTACTTGCTGGCCGCGTTTATTATGCTGGTTTCTGCCGGATCCGTCCATTTCCTATATGCAGAATGGCTTGGACGAGGAGAAGTCATCCTCAAAGTGCTTGTCGACACGCTGTTGTTCATTTTCGGATTCGTCGTTCAGCGTGCCTGGGTTTTCAAGAAAGAGTAAAAAACTCCGTTTTCCTTTTTGGGGAAAATGGAGTTTTTATTGATTTTATTCCTGGTATTCAATTCGAGTGCCACTTGGTTTCATTGCTAATGCAAGCAGCTGATCGACCACTTTCTTCCGGGTTTCAAAATCAAATGGTTCTCCGCATGGCCGCCCTAATTTGAAAGGCACGTGCATTGTTCTCGGAACACCGACTGCATCGGTTACTTCGGGCAAAATCGTAATCATGGCAGTCGCGGTACCTCTTTCTTCTAAAGCCCGGGCATACAGCCCAAGCACGTTATGGCAAGAACCTCAGCCCGGGACCAGTAAAGCGATATCCACTTGTTCATTTTCAAAAAGCGCCATGACTTTTGGAATCGCTTCTTGTTCCACTGCGCTCGTTTCAAGGATGCCGCCGTTCAATCCAATATTCACATCCGCTACAGAGCGGATTTCGCCTTTGTCTTTAAGCGCTCTTAGCTGCGGCAAAGGAAAGACGATTGTCGGATCGGTTTTAGCAAATTTTGTATTATAGTAAATATGCGTGACCGTCAATTCCTCTTCTTGTGCCGCGGCCGGGATAAGGCGATATGTGGGGTCACCGGCAGGATTATCAACATCAAATGGGCGATCTGATTTCAAATGGATGCCAGCGGTTGTGATTAATGCTACCTTGCATTCTCTCAAAGGCTTAGCCAGAACCGTTTCCGGCATCCCTTGGCGTTCATTGACATGCTTAAGCGTGAATTTTTTATACGCTTCAGGAAAATTCGTTGAAAAAGCGACAGAAAGTTTCGATTTGACTTTTGTTTTCCGTTTCAAGCCTCTAGCCTCCACTTTTTATTCTTGGCCATGCGCCCAGGCAATTCGCGGATCGATTTGCCGTGACATGCGCACCATTACCGGTTCAAAGCCCATACGCGGCCAAAAATAGGAAGAGAGGTGATTGGGCGTATGCCAATCGGTGTAAATATAGTCGAAGCCCAGCTTTTTTATTTCCATGAAACAATGGTTGGCAAGCGCTCGGCCAAACCCTTTCCCACGCATCTCCGGATTCGTTGAAGCTGCTGGAAGTTCCGCACAATTGGATGGAACGGCTAAAATCTGCGGATCTTCTTTTCGGTAATATATATGGAAGCCTGCAATACGTCCGCTTTGTTCAGCCAACCAAAACAGCGCCTCTTCATCGTTCGCGACCTCGCTGTAACTTTGCTTGATCGCATCCAAAAGTTCTTTTGTTATCGGATTCCAAGAAGGAGCCGTTGCCTGGTGGATGCTGTTCCAAGCAGCCATTTTCCTGAGAAGCGGGCCATCAGCCGGTGTGCCTTTTCGAAACTCCAACCCGGGCTCCGATTCATTTTCGGCTGGCGTGAAATCCTTTAGCGGCAGCACCGCATATTTTTGTTCATAGCGGAAAGACTGATCCAGCATTTCTTCGATTAGAAGGGGATGCCCAAGCGGTGCCATTAGGACATGATGAAAATAGCCATGTTTGACCCATTCCGCTCCAGCATCTGCATACAATAGCCGCAAAAGCCGAGGATGTTCATTTTCGCTGATAGCCAGCGAAGCATAATCGATGAACACATGCCGCCCGCGTTCGGCACTTTCCTTAAATTCATAAAGAAGGTAGCCGATAACATCGATTCCCCTCATCGCGACGATTCCGCTGATGTAAGGACGGTCCAATAGCTTGCGCAATATGACTTCCGTTTCGTCAATCTCTTCAAATATGGCTTTTAAAAAAGAGAACCGCTTTCGTTCGCGTTCCTGGCGCTTTGCCAAAAGCACAGCCATCTGGCGAATATGGCGATCTTCGATACCCATAAACTGAATCAATGAAATCACTCCCCGGATTGAAGTTTGACCTCCAGCATACGATAATTCCCTGCTTCAAATGAATCTCCGAAAATAAGCGGCACCGGCTCGACAAAAATCGGGCCGTCAGCAATCACTGTATGAAACTCGCCTTCTTCCCCGCAAGCATCCACTCCGGCTGCCTCCAGTTCTTCGATTAAATCAAGTGTAAACTCCCGCCCTAAAAACTTCGGATCTAACCGTGTCATATCCACTACCGTGATGACGGCTTTAAAGCCCTCTTCTATTAATTCTTTAAGCAATTCCTTCCGTGCTTCCTGCCATAGCGGGTGATGCACTTCCATCGTTGCCTCCGTGCTGACTTTCTGGACCCAAGCGCGGTGGTCCTCCAAATCGATGTCCCCATAGACACCCATCTGGATTCCTTGCTCGTTGAACGTCTTTAAATGTGCGATAAACTCTTGTTCGTAGCCGGACCAATCTGCCTTTCCGATGACGAGCGGCAATCCCATCCGCTCTGCCTGCGCTTCCATTACCTCGAGCGGCAATCCGTGCGAACGCGATTTCGTGCCATCCTCTTCGAACATCGTGAATAATGCGATGGGCACGTGCCCCCCCATAACGGCCCGGTAATACGCAAGCGCCGAATCTTTCCCGCCGCTCCATGACATGACAAACGTCTTTTGCATGCTGCACCTCTTTATCTGTTTTCTATTGTAGTAATTTCGACATCGTGAGACTAAATCCTTTTGGAACTCTACGCTTTTGGCGACGTGCTCGTATTTCTTTGGAAGTCGCTCGTATTTCCTCGAAAGTCGCTCAAATCCGTTGCAAAGTCGCTCGTATAAGTTTTCATCCACCCATTTGCAATAAAAAGGCGGCCAGAAATTTCCTGGCCGCCATTGATTTTATTTTCCTACCATGTTTTCTGGTTTAACCCATTCGTCAAACTGGTCAGCCGTTAAATGGCCGCTCTTCACAGCAGACTCTTTCAATGTTGAACCATCAGCGTGTGCTTGTTTTGCAATAGCTGCCGCTTTTTCGTAGCCGATATGCGGGTTCAATGCTGTAACGAGCATCAATGAATTTTTCACGTGGTTGCCGATGACATCCAAGTTCGCTTCGATGCCCACTGCACAATGTTCGTCGAAACTGATCAAGCTGTCTGTCAATAAGCGCACAGATTGCAGGAAGTTGTAAGCGATAACCGGTTTGAATACGTTCAATTCGAAATTCCCTTGGCTCGCTGCAAATCCGATCGCTGCGTCGTTCCCCATGACTTGAACTGCAACCATTGTCAACGCTTCACTTTGCGTCGGGTTGACCTTGCCTGGCATGATCGAGCTGCCCGGCTCGTTTGCAGGAATCGTGATTTCTCCGATGCCGCTGCGCGGACCGCTTGCCAACCAGCGAACATCGTTGGCAATCTTCATTGCATCCGCTGCCAACGCTTTGATCGCGCCGTGTGTATAAACCATTTCGTCGTGGCTTGTCAGTGCATGGAATTTGTTTTCAGCTGAAGTGAAGGCAGTACCTACCGCTTCCGCAATAAATTCTGCAACCGATGGACCGAATGTCGCGTCAGCATTGATGCCTGTTCCGACAGCTGTTCCGCCAATCGCAAGTTCGCGCATTTCTTCAACGCTTGCACGGATCATGCGCTCACTTTTCTCAAGCATATGCTTCCAGCCGCTGATTTCCTGGCCAAGTGTAAGAGGCGTCGCGTCTTGTAAATGCGTACGTCCGATTTTGATGATGTCATCGAATTTTTTCGATTTCTCGTCCAATGTCGCTTTCAATTGCTGGATTGCTGGCAGCAAGTTTTCAGTAACCGCCATAACGCCTGCAACGTGCATCGCTGTCGGGTAGGTATCGTTTGAACTTTGGGACATGTTGACATCGTCGTTCGGGTGCAATTTCTCTTCCGAAGATTGCTCA
The DNA here is from genome assembly GCF_057031095.1 of Planococcus alkaliphilus. Classification (NCBI taxonomy): domain Bacteria; kingdom Bacillati; phylum Bacillota; class Bacilli; order Caryophanales; family Caryophanaceae; genus Planococcus; species Planococcus alkaliphilus. The sequence goes on along the minus strand of NZ_CM168060.1, from coordinate 453,537 downwards.
GCCAAGATTTCATTGCCGCGGCGGGCCAATACTTCGTTCATGTTCATATTGGATTGTGTACCGCTTCCTGTTTGCCAAACGACTAATGGGAAATGGTCATTCCATTTGCCTTCGATCACTTCATCAGCAGCTGCTACAATCGCTTTCATTTTTGCTTCGGATAATTTTCCGAGTTTATGGTTCGCTTTCGCTGTCGCTTTTTTCAATTGAGCAAATGCCATAACAACTTCATGCGGCATACGCTCAGTGCCGATTGCAAAGTTCTGCACGCTGCGTTGAGTTTGAGCTCCCCACATCTTGTCAGCTTCTACCTGAATTTCACCAATCGTGTCTTTCTCTGTACGATATTGCATTCCATTCACTCCAATTCATTTTCTATATGTAACCTTCTCTTCTATTAAACACAAACCAATCAAAAAAAGCGACCTTTTATGCAAGAAAAGCGCAAACAGCCGCCTAGGTTCGAAAGGCATAAGACGGACTGGCGAAGCGGCGTTTTTCAGCCGCACAGCCAGAACGGCTTATGACCCGAGAACCTGGCTGTTGGAGCCTGGACAATAAGAAAAGCGCAAGCGCCCGTGTAGTCTCGACTGGCTTAAGATCCCGAGAGACTGGGCGCTGGAGTCGGACAATCAGAAAAGCGCAAGCACCCAAGATCAGATCATAAAAAAAGCGCGAGCACCTTATAGCTTCGATTAGCCATAGACACTCCACGCAATAAATCCTTATATTTACTAAAGTCCACTTTAGCTTTGCTTTAGAAAAAACCCTTCAATGATTTCTTCATCTGAATGGGGAATGTACTCACCTTTGATGATTTGCGCCCCGTTGATGCAACCGCTCGATAAGAGGATGATATCGTTCGGCCCGCTTTCTTTCAGCGCGGCAATCACAGCATCATGCCTGGAAGTGGCCGTGACCACTTCTTGCTGATAAGGAACCGTAAAGCCTTTTAATACTTCATTGATCACATCGGTTGGATCATTGAAGCCCGGATGGTCGACAGTAACTACGAGGACATCGGCTTTTCCTTCAGCCGCTTTCGCCATCTTTGGCATCTTGGCAAAATCGCGGATGCCAATGCCCGCTATTAAAGCGATCAACCGGTTATGCGGCAGCTTATTCACTTCACGAAGCACAAAATCCAGTGCTACCGGTGTATGCGCATAGTCCAAAATGATTTTCCGGGATTCCGGGCCTTCAATTACTTGAAAGCGCCCTTCCACTTGAGACATATTCGGCAAGACTTTAATGATTCTTTCCATATCTGCTCCCGCTAATAATGCCGCGCCGATCGCAGCTGTTAAATTCCCGGCATTGTATTCGCCGTATAGCGGAACTTCCACTAAATAGCTTTGGCCTTGATAACGCAAATCGAAATTCATGCCGTTTTGCATCACCCGAATATTGTCCCAAACGAGATCTGCTTCCGAATCGCGATGCTGGCTATACGTTAAAGCTGGATAATTGACGGCCGCCAGAATCTCTTTAGACATGCCTGCATCGTCGATATTGATGACGGCCGCTTTAGCTTGTTTGAATAATAGTAGTTTTGATTTTAAATAATGTTCAAATGTATGATGATATTCCAAATGTTCTTCTGAGATATTCGTATGGATCGCTACATCAAAAATGATGCCCTCCACCCTTTTCTGATCAAGTGCAATGGAAGACACTTCCATGGAAGCTGCTCGATCCCCAAGCAGAGCCAGTTGTGAAAAGATTTGGTGGATGTCCGATGACATCGGGGTAGTCGGCGTGCTTTTCTTAACCGCCATCTTTCCTTTAGAATTCCAGATGCCCGTCGTTCCTAAAAAGCCAGAGGGGATACCAAGGAGGTTGAAAAGGTTATAGACATACGTGGATGTCGTGGTTTTGCCATTCGTTCCCGTTACACCGACCTTAATTAAACGATCCTGTGCATTTCCAAAAAAATGAAAGGATGTCCAGGCGAGCGCCGCCTTGGAATCTTCGACGATAAGAAACGTCAACTCTTCATGCTGATCGGCAAAACTTTTTAAAACTGGGGCATCTGTACCGATAATGGCAGAAGCCCCTTTATCGATGGCTTCTTGAATGTATAAATGGCCGTCCGTATTTTCTCCGGCAATACAAAAAAAGGCGGTCCCTTTTCCCACATCCGCCGAGTTGTAAGCGAGAGCATTGATTTCCTGTGTCTCCGGTCCATAAAGGCCAGTAGTCGAAAGACGCGGAATGCGATTGAATCGAATATCCATTGGACACCCCTTAAACATCTATTTTTTCGTGTCGGCAGTTTTCAGGCCGCACATACTACAATTCGTTGGGCTTATGATATTCACTCCATATTTTACTTATAAACTCAAAATCTTGCAAAATCAAGTCTTCTATAAATTCAATATTTCATACCTTCTGCCTATCTTTTATTACCCTAATTTCAATATAAAAAAACCGCCTGAAGCGCATTTCTGCTTTTCAGGCGGAATTAAAAGATTAAATTTCAGTTTCAATCGCTTCTTTTTCTTTCTCAGTCAGTTCATAGCGCAATTGTTCGATTGTCTGGCTATAGTCATTTTTCCCGGATAAATTCTCCAGCATCTCGCGTACGTCGATTCCGGAGGATTCTTTTAAGGTTTCCTGCAGCGACGACATCAGGTTCGTTGCGTAAGAGGTGATTTTGTTCGCTCCGCCGCCTTCACCGCCGCCAGTATCCACGACCGTGATCTTATCGATATTGCTGAGCGGGCTAGCAATTTGCTTCGCGTATTCAGGAAGCATGTTGACGATCATATCAAGTGTTGCCGCTTGGCCGTACATTTCGAAGGCTTCCGCAATTTTGCGTTTGGCTTCCGCTTCTGCAAGACCTTTCAAGCGGATAACATCGGCTTCCGATTCACCTTGTGCACGCTGGGAGTCGGCTTTCGCCAAACCATCCAAACGGATTTTTTCTGCGTCGGCTTTCGCCATCGCTTCCACGCGGTATTTCTGGGCATCGGCATCAGCCAATTGCTTCGACTTTTCCGCTTCGGCAGCTTGCTCAACCGAGTAGCGGTCGGCATCGGCCTTTTTCTTCACTTCTGAATCGTATTGGCGCTCCCGGCGCTGGATTTCTTTTTCTTCCAGTTCGATCTGCTTCTGGCGCTCGATGATGCGGATTTGCATTTCCTGTTCGACAACTTCCTGTTTTGAACGGGCAGTTTCGAGTTCATATGCTTGGTCGGCGCGTGCTTTCGCGCTATCCTGCTCGCGTTTGTACTCGGCCACTTTCAGCAAATTCTCTTTTTCCGCTTCGGCAATTTCAGTCGCGCGCTGGATTTCCGCACGTTGTGCATCTTTGCCGGCTTCGGCGCGTTTAATGCGCGTCTCCATTTCAGACTCGGCCGTTGCAATATCCGCATCCCGTTTCACTTGAGCGATTCTCGCTTTCCCTAAGGAATCCAGGTAGCCGTTTTTATCGCGTACATCTTTAATTGTGAAAGAGACGATGATCAATCCCATTTTCGCTAAATCATGAGATGCAACACGCTGCACTTCCTGTGAAAACTTATCACGGTTCTTATAAATTTCTTCCACTGTCATAGAGCCTAAGATTGAACGAAGATGGCCTTCCAGCACTTCTTTCGCTTCATTTTCCCGGTCTTCTTTTGACTTTCCTAAAAATTGCTCAGCGGCTGTCGCGATTTCTGAAATCGATCCGCCGATTTTGATGATGGCTGTTCCATCTGCCATTACCGGTACACCTTGTTCCGTATAAACTTCCGGCGTGGTCACTTCAAGCTTGCTGGATAAAAGACTTAGCGGCGCTGCCTGCTGGAATACAGGAAGCAAGAACGTTCCGCCGCCGCGAATGATTTTGATCCGGTTGCCCGAGTCATCTGTATGCACATTTTTCGACCCTAAATAACTTCCTGTGACAATCAGCGCCTCGTCCGGCCCGACCGTTTTGTATTTCGTGATGTAAACTCCGACAATCGCGAGCACAATAAAAGCCGCTGTACCAATTGCAATCCATGTCATTTCCATATCAATTCCCCCTTTTTATTTGTTGAATGTAATGGGTTCATAATCCCGTACATACAAGGTTCCATCGCACACTTCAATGATCAGCACTTGCCGCTCCTGGTCAATCGCTTCATTGTCGTAGCCAGCCGCTCTTTTAGAGATCATGCCGCTGTAAGTTTCAATGACCACTTCTCCGTAGCCGTCTATCGGTATCGGGATGATCACTTTCCCGACTTGCCCGAGGAGCGCATCTTCCGTATAAGCAAGAGAAGCTTCTGCCGACGACATCGGCAAGAGAACAAAGAAATAAAGCAAGAGATCAAGAACAGCTGCACCTAATGCCGAAATGCCGAGAACCGCCATACTGCTGAGCCCTGTTGTTGCTTCTAGTACAAAGCCCATTGCTGCAACTAAGGTGAAAAATGCTAGAATGACCGCTGGATTGAAGAACGGAATGCCTTCACCCGCTTCTGCAATATCACCAAAAAATACATATAAGACCGTAAGCGCGCCGGCAAGAATAAGTGTATACATATAGACTTGTTCCATCGGCAATCCAAACAATTCCATTCCAGAACCTCCCATCTTATACATTCTATCCTATTTACGGATAAGTCCTTCGAAAGTTTCAGAATTCTTCAACAAAAAATAAAACCTGGCCTTTTAATAAAGGTCAGGTTTAGCAAATTCAATTTCATGGAAGCCATTCACGAGCCGGAAACCGATTCCAACATAGCCGTCAGAAAGCAATTGCTGCTGTTTTAGCAAATCATCAATTTTCGCACTCGTATGGCCGGTATAATGCGGATCCGGTTTTTTTAAATCTTTCACTAAAATGTAGCGGCACATGCTTCCGTATTTTTCTTTTAAGGCGGCAATATGCATATCCTGTGTGAATTTGTCTTTCAAGCTCGGAATATTCATCGGTGCTACCGTGCAGCAAACATATCGGAACTGCTCCTCTAAATTCGGCAATTCTTTCATGATGACTTCAGCCAGTTTTTGCTGCAGACGATTTCCGCGGTATTCCGGCAGAACAACCGATATTTCCTGGTAAATGACATGCGGCAACTCCGCTTCCGGCAAACCAATGTCCAGGCCAAGATGCTCTTCATCAATTTTCGGTATCAGCAATGCCCGAAACCCGATTAATTGATCATCTACATAAGCACCGATCAATAATCCGCGTTCATTTAAGATGAAGAGAAATTCCTCAGTCGTTAATGGCTGGAGCACAGCTTTTTCCGGAAGTGATTTGATGACCAGATCCTGCACTTTCTCTATAGCAGGCAAATCCTCTAAGTATAATCGTTTCATATAGAAAGGCTGCTTTTTACGAAGCACTTGATTGTTGATGGTGCCTTCATATAAAAATTTCATAGCCATTCCCCCACTGTCTTGATATGTTAATTTTAGAATACCATTTCCAAAGTCACCCGTGTTGCCCTTTTGATAGAAACTCTTAATTTTTATCAGAAAATTGGTATATTATTTATGGATGGTCTTCAAGAATCCGGAAATCTGTTTTTTATTCGCTAAGTAAATGGATTGATTGGCAGGATCTGCTTCTGAAAATTGCTGCATCCGTTTATGCATTTTGTTTTTACGCTCAGCATATGTTGTAACGATAAATTTCAGAAACGCTAAATCCATTTTTTCTGTACAGCCATCAGCCATATCTGGCCGGTTCTTTCCAATATGGGTCATCCATCTTTTTAACACCCGATAAAGGCAAACCCAAAGCGGAAGCTCCAGATAAATGAAGGTATCCGCTTTCGCAATCCGGATATCAAAACTATTGCTGTAATTTCCCTCAATGATCCACGCATCGCCTTTGACGATTTCTTCCTGTGCTGCCCGAAATTCCGCCAACTCGGATTCAACCCATCCCGCTTTCCAATAATACGAATCCAAATGGTGGACCGGCAAATCCAATTTCTCCCCTAACTCTGCAGCAAACGTCGATTTGCCTGCTCCTGCCGACACGCCGACAACCATGATTTTCTTCATTGTCCATCCCCCTTTTACACAGTCTTTTTAGTATATAGAAAATCAATTCAAAAAAATAGATGAGCTAATTTCAGCTAAGTACTTGCAATATCTGTAACCCCATGTTATTCTAAGGAAGAATTATTTTTGTTCGGATAACTTTTTATAAAGTGTCAGATGTTCATCTGCAAGATTTGAGCAAGGATAGTAATACAATGTATGCATTCGCATACGAGGAGGAAACACACATGGAACAAGGTAAAGTAAAATGGTTTAACTCAGAAAAAGGATTCGGCTTCATCGAGCGCGAAGGCGGAGACGACGTATTCGTACACTTCTCAGCTATCCAAAGCGAAGGATTCAAATCTTTAGACGAAGGTCAAGAAGTTACTTTCGACATCGAGCAAGGCCAACGCGGTCTTCAAGCTACTAACGTACAAAAAGCTTAATTTTAAGCTCTTATTACGGACTCTCCTTTTGGAGGGTCCGTTTTTTTATGGATTTTGCACTGTCCCTTTGGCGAACGCGCGCATTTTCTTTTGAACGCGCACAAATCGTTTTGAACGCGCATATTCTCTCCTGAACGTGCACAAACTACCGCGAACGACCCTATCCCCATACATCGAACCCCTCTCTTCTCAACACAACTAAATCCAGCCGTTTCTCTCCGTTTTCACCCAAAATAGAAAAGAAGGCGGAAAAAATTTCCCGCCTTCTTTTTATTGTGTTGGATTCAAGTTAAAGTACAACTGGAATCCAAAGAATATCAACGCGCATGCCAGAATCGTGCCGATGATGACATATAAGGCCAATTTCTTTCCATCCATGCTCTTCACTCCTTTATTCATTGGATAATTCGCTATCGACTATAAGCGATCCTATTTCCTTTATCGTACACCTTCAATTAATTTTACAACAGCATAGGCGCCTTTGCTCTTATTGGATAATACGGTTAAGGTGCTGCGGTCTTCCGGATAATAAGCCGAATGGAAACTCACTCCAGGGTCGTAGCCCATCACATGGAACTTCTTCACTTCGCTGTCTTGCCGATCAATCCAAACGCCATAGCCATATTCCCCGTCTTCATCTCCGGCGTGTGGGGTCAACATCCGCTCAGTCATTTCCTTCGATAACAACCCTGCCCCCATCAGCTGATCCCAGAAGGAAGCCATATCTTCAGCAGTCACATAAGCACCGCCATCTGCCCCGCCTTTAATCGGCAAAGCGTATTGGTTCGTTCGCCATGAACTTCCTTCCTCGATATAGCCGAAAGCGGTCTGTGCCGGAAGCTGATCCATCCGGAAATACCCCGATGCACTCATTCCTGCACGTGCAAAAATTTGTTCTTCTACATAATCCGTAAATGCCTTGCCCGAAATGTTCTCAACCACAAGCCCGAGTGCGACGAAGCCAGCATTGTTGTAATGGAACTTTGCTCCAGGTTCGAACATCACAGGCGCGTCTTTGAATAAAGGCACGAAATCCATTCCCGTTTTCATCAAATACATCGGATGCTGAATCCATAGTTCTTCGAAATCTTCCATCGTCTCTTCATCGAAATAATCGGGAATTCCTGAAGTATGGGTGAGCAACTGATGGATGGTGACATCAAAATTCGGGAAAATTTCCGGCAGCAATGCCGAAAGCCGATCTTCAAATGTGAGCTTTCCCTCTTCGGCCAATTGGCAGATAGCCACCGCCGTAAAGATCTTACAGCCGGAAGCGATGCCAAAACGGGTATCAATTGCGTTCGGCCGTTCATTTGCCCGATCCGCCAAGCCTTTTGCAGCCATCCAAGGATTTTCTTTCTTCCATAGAACAACTCCCGAAAAATCCATCTCTTCCATTCCGTCAGAAATAGGATTATCGGTTGAGGCTTGCTGGTAATTTCCTTCTTCATCAATGACAATCTGGCGGCCGTCCCGCAATTCAATCGACAACGGATGCACTTCGCTCTTCTGTTTTGAAAAATACCAAACCCGCTTAGGGGCAACAAGGAGGATAAAGGCATCGCCGCTTCCCAGGAAGTTTAAAGCGGAAGGCTCAATTCCTTTATTGCCGCGGACCGGAATTTCCAGACTTTCCAGTTGCTCTCCCACTTCTTTTACGTGCGGGGTGGTGATGCTCACTTCGCTGATATCCAGCAGCGAGTCGATCGAGAAATTCCCCATCCGGTCCACGTTCCGGCGGCCGATAAATTCCACCACATTGCCTGCCGGATCTTGAAAATAAAAAGCATCTGCATCAAAGTTTGCGTAATAGATTTCGTCCATGCCTTCCTGGCGGTTTAAGTCTACACGCGAACTGGCCCAACTTTTAGCAAGCGAAAACTGATTGCCCGGAATATTGAATGCGAAATGGTAGCTGGCTGAGCGGTCACTTTCAGCAAAGACCAGTTGGGAATCTCCAATAGACAAAGTAAAACTTGCGGCGTCTTCTTCGACAATCCGAAAACCCATCTGATACTCATAGAAACCTTTCATCTCTTCTAATCGATTTGTATATAAAACGACTTTTTTGAACATGAAATCACCTCTTCCTTTAAGCATACCGAACTTGTTCCTTTTTTTCCTCTATAAAATTGTCAGACAATGAAAAAGGCTGTTCCTTTCCCTTGAGTCCACAAGGAAACGAACAGCCTTACTCGATAGAATTTCTACCGCATTCGATGATTAGTTTTTCGCTAAGTCGTTGGAAACTTTGCTGAGCTCAAATACTTCTTTAAAGTTCACTTTCTCGCCTTCCTGCAAACGTTTCTTGTATTCAGCTGTTGCTGTGAAAAGAACATCTGTGGATGAGTTAAGCGATGTTTCGAATGAGTCTTGCAAGACGCCGATGATAAAGCCTACCCCTACTACTTGCATCGCTACATCAGCCGGAATTCCAAACAAGCTGCATGCCAATGGAATCAATAGAAGCGAACCGCCCGCTACGCCTGAAGCCCCGCATGCACATACGGCTGCCAGCACACTCAAGATGACGGCTGTCGGAAGATCCACTTGAATGCCAAGCGTGTTTACAGCAGCCAGCGTCAAAACTGAAATTGTTACGGCAGCACCTGCCATATTGACCGTCGCGCCTAACGGAATCGATACCGAATACGTTTCTTTATCCAGACCTAACTTTTCGCATAAAGTCATGTTGACTGGAATATTCGCTGCCGAACTCCGGGTGAAGAATGCAGTAATGCCGCTTTCTCTTAAACACTTGAATACAAGCGGATACGGATTTTGGCGGATATTGATGAAGACAATGATTGGATTGACGACAAGCGCCACCACAAGCATACAGCCGATTAATAGAGCTAATAGCTTTCCATAGCTTAATAAAGAAGAAAGCCCGTTTGCTGTAATCGATTCAATTACCAAACCAAAGATTCCAAGTGGAGCAAATTTAATGACCCATCCGACCATTTTCGCAATGGCCTCTGAGAAATTTGTAATGGCTGTTTTTGTTGAATCGGCTGCATTTCGAAGTGCCAATCCAAGAACAATCGCCCAAGCCAAGATGCCGATATAATTTGCATTGATCAGGGCATTTGCCGGATTATCAACCACATTCAACACTAAAGTCTTGATGACTTCAATTGCATTGCCTGGCGGTTCTAACCCTTCTGCCCCCTGCGTCAGCGTAATGCTCACCGGGAAGATAAAGCTGGCCACTACTGCGATTAAGCCTGCTAAAAACGTACCTAATAGATAAAGGAAAACAATTGATTTCATATTCGTCTGCTGCCCTTTTTTATGCTGGGCAATTGATGCCATAACCAAGAACAGCACCAGTACCGGCGCGATTGCTTTTAAAGCGCCAACAAATAAGGTTCCGAGAATGGTGAATGATTCGGCTATTTCTGGAATTAAAACCGCAAGTAAAACCCCTAGAACCAGACCGATCAATATTTGTTTCACAAGGCTAATCCGATTCCACATCTTCAATAATTTCATACCCGTTCCCCCTTGATGATTTTCAACTAGCATCACACGACATCCAGCGCTCTGCTGTTCATTGCTTTCAGCAGCCAATCCCCGTGGACACCGGTAAATGGTTAATCTAATCCTATTCTATAGAAAGGGAGGACTGAATTAAACAAATTTTTTATAAAATCAAATTTAATTTTCCTCATTTGATTCATATGGACTGCTGTTTTATTTTAAATGCCTGTAATTTAGGAACTAAATGTAAGTACATGGGATTTCTTGCTTTTCAAACACGATTATCTGTATAGAAAAAGAACGCCCTCAAAGAGGACGTTCTTTTTTTGTTAAGACAAGGCACCGATAAATTGCAATTCTTCGCTGCTCCGGTGATTAGCCTGGCCGTTTAAGATGCTTTCGACATCAGCCAAAGTCTGTTCAAGAGGTACCGTCTGCCCTTTCTGTCCGGTGAATTCTTCCGCAGTATAAAATGCTTGGGTGAAATATGCTTCAAGCAGCTCGCCCTTACGATACGTCGCCAAATCATCTTCACTGATTTTATCGAGACCCCGCACTTGTACGAGCGATCGAAGTTCGCGGTAACGGCGCAGCACTTTCTGCGTACGTTGGCGCAATTGGAAATGGCGTTCATCCAGCTGAGCGTCTTCAAGCAAAGAGGAAGTGGAATGAAGCGGGCTTAATGCCGGATATTGATGGCGGGCAGCTAAATCTGCATCCAGTTGCCACACTGTCTCAAGCGGCCCAAAAGGAAAATCATCGTCTACCGCTTCACCAGATAAATCGACTAGCAAGGTGGTCAAGGATTCATGCCCTAGCTGTTCCTGTATTTCAAAAAGTGCGCCTGAATCCATATGGCTTTTGTCAGTTACAAGAACCGCTTCTTTTCCGATTTTTTTTAACTTAGTGATGGTTTCTTCGATTGTTTCTGTGAGGTAGCTTGCCAGTTCCGTAATACCTTCCAGTTCTGCCGGAGATCCGGACGGAACTAAGAAAACAGTAGAAAGGTTCTGCTCTTGATAACGGTGCAGAAGTTCTGCAACAATGACCAATTGTCCCATTCCAGGACGTGCGACAATACCTGTCGATCCATATTTCACAATGGGCGCGAAAAAGTCTAAAGCTTTGATTCCTGTTTCAATCATCTTCATCTTCTCCCCTCGAAGTATCAATTCATCTACCGTGCAATTTGCAAGTTTAGCCAGGCCGACCAAGGTTTTCACTTCCGCCTTCCCGAGATCGATTTTTCCTGTACACAAATTCGATACTGTAGCTGGACGAATGCCTACTTCTTTTGCAGCAGTTGTTAAATTAGGCACCCTTTTTCTAAGCAACGGAACATTTAATCGGATATCTTCCATTTTCTCTCCTCCCCCTTACTCTATATCGTAAATTAAATTACTTTAAGGAACAATAAAAATTTCCTTATAACGTAATTTATTTTACGCCAAAAAGAAAAACCCTTCCAAATAGAAGGGTTTAAAAAGTGAATTCCAGACGCACCATATCCCGGCACTCTAAGCCATTTTCAATAATCGGCTCGGGATAGTTGCGGGTGAAAAAGTCCCGGTCAATGGACTTCATCCGAAAACCGCATTTTTGATACAAGGCTAACTGAGCGAAACTTGAATTCCCTGTACCGATTTCTACATGCCGGAACCCGGCTTTTCGGGCTTCGTCCAGCGCATGTTCAATCACTCTGTTGCCATAGCCTTTGCCTCTTTCCATTTCAGCCACGGCAATATTTTTTATTTCGGCAGCTGATTCCGACAGCGGCAGAAGCACGTAGACGCCAATCACTCGACCGTCCAATTCTGCCACATAGCAATGCCCTTCAGCCAAATAAAGACGGATCAGCTTTTCGGAAGGATCGGCTTCAAGGAGCAATTCCATTGGCGGCTCTTCGCCTTTTGCAAGCAGCTGGATATCCATTACTTCGGCTCTTTAAAACCTTGATCGATCAAATAGTCTTCGGCATCGCTAAACGTTCCGAAGCTTTCTTCCAGGTTTTTTCCTGTGTAGATATTCCAGAAAGGCTCTTCGTAAACCAGATCCAGCTTTTCGTTTTCGCGGTTTGTCCACGTCTTGTCATATGGCGGTTCCGGCTCAAGGGATAAGTAATCCAATGAATCTGCAACGATGCTGCGAAGTTCCTTTTCAGAGAAATCGCGTACGTTAACAAAGCCTCGATCATCCGCTTCATACTGCGGCAAGTTTCCGACATAGACAAAACCGTTGCCGTTCGGATGCAAGTGATAGACCACAATTTTCTTATCGTACAAGCTTTCTTCGTAATGGAAATTCACACGTTTCATCGATACGTCTTTACGCGCCAATTCTGGGAACGATTCAATAATCGCCAGTTTCTGTTCAAATGTTAACAATAGATTTACCCCGTTTCTTAAGTTCGCTCTGCCCCTAGTATAACACGGACAGTGGATTCCGACACATCTGCTTCAACGCTCCGCCAACTCCAAAATCCACTGTACTTTCATCTCCTGTAGGCTGTGAATGGTTCCACCAGGACCGCTGACTGCGATCAGTAGTTCCACCAATACCCCATTTCTTTAAAAGCCACATCCCATAACATCACTTCGCCTTCAATCGTGATAATAAGTTCATTGACTTTTTCCATGGCAGTTTCAGAAGCATTCGGATAATTCATCCCTTTATCTACGGAATAGGAATCTACTTCTTTGCCATCAACAGAAATGCGGATCTGTCCCTTATCGCTTTTTGCATTGGACGGGATTCCGTAGTTTAAAGACAGCACGATATCTTTTCCATCTAATTTATAGGAGAATTCTGTTGTGCCTTGACCATTTCCCTTATACAAGTTTTTTGTGGGTTCGACTTTTACGGGGCCCACTTTAAAACTTTGATAGGATCCATCAGAGATTTTCCCAGCCTCATTCAAAGCTATTTCCGGACCTTCTACTGGGGTCGTCATTTTATTTAGCAGCTCTGAAAAACCAATTACCGCAATCGAAAAGAGGGTGATACATATGCATGTGGCAATGGCTCTCTTCCCAATACCCGTATAGTGAGATCCAAATCTGTACGCATAAAAACCGATCGCTGCGCCTGCGGCATTTACCAGTGCATCATCTATATCAAAACTCCCGAGAAACGTCAGCATCTGCATCGTTTCTAATGCCAGAATTGCGATAAAAAATAAGAAGATGAATTTGGGAAATTTCCAACGCTGCAACAAAGGGATCAAGATGCCAAATGGAATAAAAGCAGCCAAATTGCCTATGTTAAAAAACCAAAGATGGAAATATTTTAAATCCGACATGCTTGGAAATTTTAATGCGAGTGCATGGGGTATGAGATTAAATTGGTATTCGTGAACCCCTCCCGCTGCAGTTGGCCTTCCAAAGCCAAAGAACATAAAATAGACGATTAGAATTGAATAGATGAACAAAACGCTCCCGATGATCCGTTGTTTTGTACCCATAAGTTTCCTGCCTTTCTGCACCAAGCATCCTGAAATACCTCCTGAACTAGCTTGGCATTCTCACTATTTATAAAAATAGCCGATAATGTTAAAGAATTAAGCAGGAAAAACCTTAAGAATTTCTTAAATTACAAACATGGATCCGGTTTCTATCGTTTCCCCGCGTCTCGCCAATTAAATTTAAAAACAGAAAAAGCTGCCCGCAGGCAGCTTTTTCTTAGCGTTTATGTTGTTTATTGCCGAATGGCCACCAGACTCCACGGTCGAATGAAACCGAAATTGCTGGAATCAGGAGCGGCAGTACGATCAAGCCGTACAACAGCAAGCCTGTGATGACGATTGTGGCAATCTGCACGAGGCTCAAGACGCCGGACGGCATCATTGCACCGAAAGTACCCGCCAGGATGATGGCGGCGGTGATGATGACCGTACCCATTTTCGCCATGGAAGTTCTCATCGCATCGCGAACGCTGATGCCATTGAATGACTCTTCGCGGAAACGGTCGAGTAAGAAGATCGAGTAATCGACTCCAAGGGCAACGAGCATGACGAAGCCGAAGAATGGAACCGCCCAGCTGATGCCGTCATAGCCAAGGCCGTTGACGAAAATCAGTTCCGCAATGGAAATGGAGGTGTAATAGGTCAATAAGAGCGACCCGATCATGTACAGCGGCATGATCAACGAACGGAATAGGATTGCCAACACCACGAACAAGCTGATCAGCATGATCGTCACTGTGTTTGTGAAATCATTCGAAGATACATCTTGAAGATCGCTATTGATGCTTGAAATTCCGCTGAACGCAATTTCTGCATCTTCGAGCGGCGTGTTTTTCGCACCCCGTTCTACCGCGTCTTTAATATTAGCCGTTGTTTCAATAGCTTCATGGGAGTAAGGATCATCCGACAAAATGACCTCCATCGTTACTCCTGTCCCTTCTGCAAACGTATAGCGGTCTAACACTTGTTCAAAATCTTCACTTTCAAGCGTTCCTTCTGGAATGAACAAACCGGTATCGCGAACTGTTTCACTATCGCTCATTGTCTGCATCATATCGACTGCTTCTGTCAATCCGGCTTCAATCTCGCCTAAGCCTTCATTCGCAGCGCTGATGCCATCTGAAAGTTGGGAAATGCCTGCACCGAGTTCTCCCGCTTGTCCAGCTGCGCCTTCCAATCCTTGCTGGATTTGCGTAAGCCCTCCGCTAATTTGCGATAAAGCGCCAACCGTTTGCTGGATATTGCCTGTTGCCTGCAACCCTTGCGTTACTTGGCCAAGTTGGCCGTTCAATTGAGCTAAGCCAGCTGCAGCATCGCCTAAGCCGCCCGCTCCCCCAGTTTGGCCACTGACGCCGGATAATCCGTTTTCGATTTCTGTAAGGCCGGCTTGAACTTCTCCGAGGCCATCACGTGCTTCGGTTAATCCATCAGCCAATAAGCCCAGCTGTTCATCTACATACAATTCATTAATCACTTCGCCTGTAGGGCGTGTAATGGCACGAACGTTTTCAACGCCGTCCACTTTTTCGATTTCTCTGCTCAATGCTTCAAAATAAGGAACAGTCGTTTCATCGATTAACGATTCATCTGATTTAACAACAACTTCCACCGGCAAGGAATCTCCTTTGCCGAAGCCTTTTTCAATAGCGCGGAGCCCTTTCACCGATTCGTATTCCGAACCGATTTCGTCTACCGTATTAAACGATAGCGAGTTGTTATACGTAAACAATAGCGGGACAGTAATGACCGCTACGACAAGCATCGATAATAACGGACGGTTGATCGACAGTTTGCTCATCACAATCCAAAGATTGCTGTCTTTATGGGCGGCCGATTTTTTCGCCGGCCAGAATAATTTCTCTTTTAGTAATGACATAAAGAACGGTACGACAGTAAACAATACGAGCAGCAGAACGAAAATGCCGACCGCTACTGCAACAGCGGATTTAAAAATTGGGAAGTCTGCAAATCCAATAGCGAAGAAACCGATAAATACGGCGATTCCGCTGATCAGCAGCGTTCTTCCTGCTGTCTTATACGTATTGATGATCGATTCTTCGACGCCATGCCCCGCAGCCAGCTCTTCTTTATAGCGGCTTAGCAGCAAGATGCAGTAATCTGTCCCAATTCCGAAAAGAATTGCGACAAGGAAAATCTGCGTATAGTTAGATACCGGGAAGCCAAACCAATCGATGAAAAAGGCCACAATTGATTGGCTCAATAGATAAGAAATACCCACTGCGATAAGTGGAATAAACGGTGTTACGATTGAACGGAACACTGCAAGCAAGAGGCCGAAAATCAATACGACCGTGATGACTTCTGTCCGTTTCAGCCCTTCTTGCGCGCTGATATTCACATCATTATTGATAATCGCTTCACCTGTAATATAGGCGGTCATGTCGTCAGGAAGGATGGATTCGCGAATTTCATCCGCTACTTTATTCACTTCTTCATCTGTCCCATCGACTGTCACTGGGATTAAAACTGTCTGCCCGTTTTCTGAAATTAATTGTTCTTCCAGTTCAGGGCTTTCAACAGGATTTAACACACTGGTAATCGGACCACCTAAGTCTTCCACTTCTGAAGCAAGGGAAGAAAGGGATTCCTTCATGCTTTCATCTAATTCATCATCAAGTTCAATGACTAGGGAAATCGTTTGTTCCGCGGCCCCAGCGTCTGATAAGATCGTAGCTGCCAATTGGGAAGAGGCTTCTTCAGAAAGCTGGAAAGATCCTGCTTCTTCTGCCTGCTCCGTTAAATTGGGAGCCAGTAAGAACAAAGCGACCGTCAACACGATCATGGCAATCGTGATCGGCCATTTTAGTTTCAATACCGTTTTCATTTATTCCACTCCATCCATTTTGATAATATGGCTCAATTTCCGGAAAAACGATAGAAATTGTTCAATTTCCTCGTCTTCGATATTGCGCGCTAAAAGGTTCTCAATATACTCGGTCACTGCTTTATCCGACTTCATAAGAATCTCTTTTCCCTTGTCTGTCAGTTCAATAAACTTCTCTCTTCGATCTTGCTGGTCTTCCTGAACAATACGGATCACATCTTTTTGCAGCAATTTTTTGATCCGATTGGAAATTGCACTTTTATGTACGGACTGCAAGATTGCTAGCCGGCTGGAAGTAATCTTCCCTTCTTTGCCAATCAGCTTCAGCATCTGCATCTGTTCCGGGGAATATTCTTTCCAAAGCGGATTATCTACGCCTTTGATGACTTTCTCCGTTCCATAAAACATCACTTCCTGGAAAAGATCAACGGCTTCTTTTATTCGGTCATCCAACTAGTTCACCCCCTAAACCAATATCACTAGTTTAGGGGGTGAACTAATCAGAGTCAAGTAATACGCTACACAAAAAAATCCCAGCAGGCACGGGCGGCCGACTGGGATTTCTTTAAACTTCTTTTGTGGCGGTATGACGGATTTCCTGTCTGCGCGCATAAATGTTTTTCGCGATTGTTTTAATAACCGCATAAACCGGGATAGCAAGAATGATGCCCCACAACCCGGCAATATTTCCGGCTGCTAAAATCAAGGTAATAACAGTCAGCGGATGGACATCCAGCGATTTCCCCATGACATTCGGTGTAATGAGGTTGCTCTCAATCTGTTGGGCAATGAGCATGATAATGGCTACGTAAACGGCCATGATCGGATCTTGTACAAGCGCTATAATGATGGCGGGAATGACCGCAATATAAGGCCCTAAAAACGGAATGACATTGGTAAACATGCCGATTAATGCCAACAATAATGCATAATCCAAGCCAATGATCAGATAGCCGATCAGCAGCATCACTCCAACAAGGAAACTGACGAATAGCTGTCCTTGAATATAGGCTTGCAGCGTTTCATCCACATCACTCAAGGTTTTCCGGATCCAGGTTTTGCGCTCCCCTTTAAAGAATCCGGCTACAAACGGCGCAAATTTCTGATGATCTAATAGAAGATAGATTAAGAAAAACGGAACGAGCACAAGGGTAACGACACCGGATACAAAACTCGCTAAGAACGAAATGACCCAGCCGCCGATATTGCTGGCAAATTCTCCAACGCGTCCTTGCAGTCCGTTGATCTGCTCCTCAATGGAATCTGGCAATCGGTCCCGTTGTTCGAATAGGTACATGCCGTAATCTTCTACATCTTCGATGATTGCAGGTGCGTTATCAACCAAGGAATTTACTTGTTTCGTCACCATTGGACCGATCATCGCATAAAACAGATAAAATACGAGAACGATTAATAGAATAATGGTAATGACTCCAGCCCATCGAGGAAATTTTCTCTTTTCTAAAAAATGCAGAATTGGGCGGCTCAGGTAGAATAGGACTCCCCCAAGCAATAGCGGTACAAATACGGTTTGTGCAATAATGAACAACGGATCAAATATGGCTTGGACTTCAATGAATAATCGTATGATTACTAAAGTTAATATAATTCCAATGCCTACTTGAAACCATAATTTATTGGTCAAAGCGATTCACTTCCTTTCTTCTATCGTGTATACCCAGTTTACCATGAAATATCATTTATATTTCTGTGCGGCCGAACTTTTCGAACTGCCATGCGTCCCGTATAATGGGTGAATGATGAAATTTTTGGAGGACTTATTCTATGGAACAATTATGGCTAACCATTAAGTTTTTACTGCTCGGGCTTTTTCAAGGCTTGACCGAACCGATTCCCATCTCTTCAAGCGGGCACCTTCTGATCGCCCAATATTTTTTGGACGTGGAAATCGAAGGCAGCAACTCGACATTCGCTCTTTTAGTGAACAGTGCGTCATTGATCGCTGTCCTGATTATTTACCGCAAGGATATTAAACGGCTGATTATTAACGGGCTTCGTTATTTCAAGGTGAAAAATGAAGAAACGAAACGCGACTTCATGTTTGTTGTGTATTTAGTAGTCGCAACAATTCCAGCAGGCTTGGTAGGTGTTCTTTTCCAAGACCAAATCGACGAAAATCTCTCCACCATCGTTACAGTTGGCGTCACGCTCATCGTTACCGGTGTCGGCTTATGGCTCATCCGCAATATGCGCGGACAGCGTAAGGATGGCAATATGACGATGAAGGATGCCATCATCATCGGCTGTGCCCAGGCTGTGGCATTGATTCCAGGAATCAGCCGAAGCGGTGCAACGATCGTGGCAGCGATGGCGCGGGGCATCAACCAGGAGACTGCTTTGCGCTTTTCTTTCCTTTTGTTTATCCCTGTCAGTTTGGGCGGGGCTGTGCTTAGCTTTACAGATATTTTGAACGACAGCAACTTGGCTCAAATGGCCATTCCTTATACAGTGGCTTTTCTTGGTTCCCTTGTGGCTTCCTATTTCTCATTGAAATGGTTTATGAACATTATGGCAAAAGGACAGCTGAAATATTTTGCCCTTTACTGCTTCATTGTCGGACCACTTGTCATACTGGCTTGGTATTTGATGAACTAAAAAAACAGCATCCGCCATTTGCGGATGCTGTTTTTCATTTATTGATAGAAGCTTTTTAAAAGCTATCGGTTAAAAAAGTTTTCTGTGTAATAGGGCTGATTTTCATCATTATAGGCAACGCCTACTCCTAAGTAGCCGAAGTCCCGTTTTACGATATTTTCCCGGTGCCCGGCTGAATTCATTAAGCCTTCGTGGGCAAAAATGCTGTTGTACTGCCCATAAGCCAGATTTTCGCCTGCTACAAAGAACGTGATGCCGTCATCACCCATCCGGTCAAACGGCGACTCTCCAGCCAAATTGGTATGGCTGAAATAATCATTGTCTGCCATGTCCTGGCTATGTTTGCGTCCTGTTCCACGCGCAGTTTCATCCCATTTCAATAGAGGAAGTTCGCGTTGGATGCGGGCTGAGTTGGTCAATTCGTATAGCAAAAACTCATAGCCTTCTTTCAATTCCTTATCAGGCTCTGCATAAATGCCAGAACGCTTCGCCTCTAGTTTCTCATCAATTACTTGTATAGCGGTCACCGTGTTTTCTTCATGGATATCATAAAAAACCGTAATATAGAGATTATTGACCTTGAACATGTCGTACTCGTTACGTGTATCAAGAATGTATTGCACATTTCCTTTTTGAAGGCTTTTCAACGGTTTTCCAAAAGCGGCTCTGACCGCTTCCCGGTTAGAGGCCATCGTGATCCCTTTGGTTGAAGAGATTAGATCCTGGTTGGTAAACATGCCATTTACTTGGCCTTTATCGTTATAAGAAAGCAGCATATAATTTTGATAATCTTGATGATAGCTATGCCAATCCGTGCCGTACTCGTTTCGCATCAAGCGAAGCGGCAAGCCAACCACCGCTTGGGCCTCTTCTTTGGACATCCCAAGCGTAATGTTATGGATCGCAACTAAGGACTCGGTTCCCTCAAGCTCCGGCTTGTCGACTTGTTCCGGCATCTCTGCCGAACTTTGGCCGACAAACGTCTGCAATTGTCCGCCGAGATCCGCGGTGAATTCTTTTGCCTGATCGACCGCTTTCGTGATGGAAGGATTTCCGGCCACTTGCTCAATCATTTCATCAATCGATTCTAAAAAACTCACATCCACATACTCACTGGCTTTTTCTTCCCACAACGGCCGTGCGAAAAAAAGAAGCACCAGCAAGACAACCAACCAAAAAACTTTTCGCACGCGCATCACCTCTCCATCAGTTTAATCGCAAAACCCTATTCAATAAAGCAAAAAGAATTTCCTGAAAAAGAAAAGCCTCTTTGCATTCGCAAAAGGCTTTCCGTTCGATCAATTGACTCCTTCAATCACCAATTCCTTCACCGGCAGGAAGATATCGCCTGTCTGGAAATAAGTCATATTCACTTGATCATTTTCCTCCAAATAGATGGCTAACGGCACATTTTCAGAAGAGACGATGTAGTTGGTTCCATCTTCAAGCAAGAACGAAACGGAAGTGAAATCCCCTACCCGTTCTTTAAATACCCGCTCTACTACTCCAGAAGTTTTTGCTTCTTCCGCCTCAGAACTTCCGTCTACTGTACTGCCGCCTCTTTGCAGCGCGGTCTTATAGAGTTTCAATGCCTCATTTGGCGTTCCTGCGTAAACGGAGATCTCCGGATTTGCTGCTGAAACGATAAAATAGTTTTGCAGGAAACCGTTCGAATCGAGAACCGGCGTCAACCAGCTAGCTTCCCCGTAGAAATTATAGAGGACCGGCATTTCACCAGACCACTCCTTCTCGATAAATTGCTTTTCAATGATTTGCAAATTCCCTTGCGAGTCCATATAGGAATCTTCCAGACTTCCCGTAAAATAAGTCGATTCCCCGCTGCGGGCATTCGTCAATGAATAGCCCAGCATCGAATCCACGCCTTCTTTCGGACTTGTGAAATCGGTGAAATAATACATCTCGCCATCAGCGTCAAAAATCGGGCTGACATTCGCTTCTGTGCCTTCATCCGAAGGAAGCTTCACGTCTTTTTTGCCGAATTTGCTGTTCCAAAAACCATGTACATAGTTCCCGTAGTAGCTGTTCTCCAAACTCACCGATTCCGGCGAAACGGCTCCATCGATAAATGCGGGTACGTCTTCCAGTTTATACGTAATGCTTTCCCCGGAAGATGGATCGATTGCGACAATTCCTTTTACATCAAAGCCGTTTCTAGCAGTGACGAAATCACCGTATGACCGGATATAGTATGGCTTGCCCTCATCATCTACTTCCAACTGAACTTCTCCATAGAAAATTGCTTCCGGATTTTCCAAACGCATATGGCGCTCGATGTTTTTATTGAAATAAGAAGAAGGCGTATAGCTCATTTCAGATTGGATGAATTTTGGATTAGCTGATGCATCTGTCGCACTCATAGTGAAATAACCCGGGGTGACATCCGCGTTCCACCATTTAAAGAAACCCGAAAATTCGACTGGCGCAATATAAACGAATTCTTCGTTCACTTTCTGTACTTGCAGCTGCCCCAATTCATAGTAGCTCGTATTTGGCACTTGTCCAAATGCTTTCTTCATCTTATTTCGTGCAAATTTTGGCGGTACGCTGGCTGGAGTCTGTGTTTCATCAAATGCTTCGATTTCCACTTCCTCATCCATCTCCACCATTTTAAATTTCTCATCTGCATTTAAGAGCGGCGCTGCAAATAGATAAGCTGCAAACAAGAGTGTGGCACCGAACAAAACGCTTTTGGCTTTTTGTTCCAACCCTTTTGAAAACAATGCGCCAAGGCCGGCTGCTACTGCGAGCACGGGCCAAAGCGACGTTAAATTCCGGTCAATATTGAGGAAATAATAAGCGAGCGCAATAACGATTGCCCCAATCACTGCAGTAAACAAAAGTGCCGGGACTACTAATGACTTGCCCTTTTCCTCTTCCCCTTTTGCACTGGTTAACGGAACAATGATAACAGCGGCTGCGATTGCAACAACCACTGAAAATAATAAAATACTTCCCATAACGAATTCTCCTCTATACTTGCTGATTTCTTGATACCTTTTATACGATTCAATCATCTAAAAGTTTCAACCAAACAAAAAGCGGCCGATAGGCTCAGCCGCCAAAACAAAACTTATTCCGCTTTACAGAGCGCTTCTGCGCGTTCTACGATTGAATCGATCATTTCCTTGGCGCTTTGTCCATTTTCCAGCATCCGGGTCGATTGCCCAGCCCATAAAGACATAAATTCGCTATTCCCTTGCTTTGCTGCTGCCGCACGAATATCTTTGGTGGCAGTATTTTGAGAAGGAAAAGGCAGTGGCGCCATGCCTACTTTCTCAAACTCAGTGATAAAACGATTTCGCAATCCTCTCGCCGGCCTGCCGGAAAAGCTTTTTGTAATCACTGTGCTTTCTTCTGTGCTCTCGGCGATTGCCTGCTTATAGGCGTTATGCGCACCGGATTCAGTTGCCAGCAAAAAGCGGGTTCCAATCTGGACCCCTTTCGCTCCAAGTGCGAGCGAAGCAACAAGTCCACGGCCATCCGCAATCCCACCTGCTGCAATCACCGGAACTTTCACAGCATCTGCTACCTGAGGCACCAATGACATGGTACCAACCAATGCGCCCATTGGATGTTCTTCAAGCGAAAAGGTGCCTCTGTGTCCGCCCGCTTCACTGCCTTGCGCAACGATAGCATCGACTCCCGCCTTCTCTGCTTGGATTGCTTCTCGCACGGTAGTTGCCATCGCAATCAATTTGATGCCTCGTTCTTTTGCCATGATCGCTTGTTCAGTGGGTAAGCAGCCAAACGCCGTACTAATAATCGGCACTTCCAGTTCAAGGCAAATCTCAAATTGCTGTCGGCTCCAATTCGGGGAAGCGTAGGCAGCCGGTATTTCTTCAATCCCTAATTCTTTTCGAAAAGGATTTAAAACTTGCTGCACTTCAGCGAGACGGCTATAATCATCTTCTGAGCTTTCAGAGAAAATATTCACCGCAAACGGTTGGCTGGTCGATTCTTTTATTTGCCGGATGGTTTTTCGCAAATCTTCCGGAGCGAGATAGGCAGCTCCCAAAGTTCCAAGTCCGCCTGCCTCGCTAACAGCGGAAACCAATTCTGCAGTCGTCGGCCCACCAGCCATACCTGCCTGAATAATGGGGTATTGAATATTGAATAGCTTGCAAATTTCTGTTTTCAATGTAAGCATCCCTTCGCCTCCTTGCGGTTTCTTTTTTAAAAACATCATTTACCTTACATTATTGCGCAAACGGGAACTTTTAAACAGAAAATACGTTAAAGATTACTAAGAAGCAACAAAAGAAAGCGGGGGTTATTATGAAAGGGTTTCTTTCCCTTTTAGGCATTACTTTAATCGTCGGGGCATTTGGACTGATCCTCTTATCTTTCTACGGCAATCCATTGGAAGAAATGAATAGCCAGGAAAGAATGTACGCATATATGGAAACACGTGAAAACCATTCCACGGAAAATAATACGATTCAAGATATAAGCGAACTGGAAACCAATTCTGCAGCCGAAGCTGCTCCATTAAAAGCGATGGTTGCCAGTGATGAACCAGGCTACGTGAATTTGGCAGAAAGCTGCGGTCCAGCAACTCCATAATAACAAAAAAAGGGGCTGTCCCAAAAGTAGTTTGGGACAGCCCCTTTTGCGACGAAGCTAGCGAAGCGTTTCAAAGACAGGAACAATGGTAAAACTACATGCTTTATTAGAAACAAAGGAGCTATCCAATCATTCAAGTAAGACTGATTGGATAGCTCCTTATTTTAGATTAAACGACTAAACGGATCCAATTTCCTGCTGGGTCTTGGGTTTCCATATAATCTCCGCGATTTTCCACTTTTGCCCCCAATTGCTGAAGGCGTGCAGCAACTTCTGCTTGCTTGGCTTCATCTGCCATGACCAATGTGTAATAATGCAGCCCTGCCGTTTTTTCAGGAAGCGCTGGAATTCCGATCCCGTTCCATACGTTCACGCCAATATGGTGGTGGTATTTTTGGTCCCCTAAGAACATGGCTTGCGCCCCCATTGAAGTGAGCACTTCAAATCCTAGTCCATCCACATAAAATTTCTGGGTCTGTGCCATATTGGAAATGTGGAGATGGATATGCCCCATGACCGTATCCGCCGGCATGCCTGTCCACACTTCTCCTGAATCGATGGCCGCTTGTACGACACCTTGAGCATCTAAAGGATCCACCGCCATTTTAACCTCTTCGCCGTCCCAGTCCCATTGTTCAGGTTCGCGGTCCCGGTAAATTTCAATCCCGTTCCCTTCCGGATCAGATAAGTACAATGCTTCGCTTACCAAATGATCCGACGAACCGAGGCGAATCCCATTGTTGTGAAGATGAACCAAAATTTTCCCCAGCTCTTTCCGGCTCGGCAAGAGAATGGCAAAATGATACAAACCGGCATAACGTCCAGTTTTCGGTTCTACGCCTTCAAAAGTCTCCAAGTTCAATAAAGTTTTGCCTTCTATTCCTAAAGCAGCTGTTGTATCGCTTTTAGAAAGCAATTCAAAACCGATTGTTTCTGTATAAAATTGGACCATTCCTTCCAGGTCCATTACTTTTAATCCGACTTCGCCTACATAAGTGACAGGCTTTTGATGAAAGTTCATAGCTAATCCCTCTTTCTTTAGTTACTTTATGTAACCAATTATATAAAGAGAACTATAATATGTCAAGTAACTTAATTCTTTTGCTCCACAGCATAATTATGCTATGATATAAAAAAGGAGTGATTGATATGGATACTGCTGTCATTTGTCCCCGGTTTGAAAGTGCTATTTCTCTTTTAAGCCAACGCTGGACCGGCTTGATCATCTATCAACTTTTAGCAGGGCCTCAACGATTCAGCCATTTAACTGATGTAATCGGCATTAGCGGCCGCCTCCTATCCGAACGCTTAAAAAATTTAGAAGCACAAGGAATTGTGACGCGAACTGTCTATCCGGAAACGCCAGTACGGATTGAATATGAGTTAACTGAAAAAGGCTTTTCATTAAAACCAGTCATGGACGAAATCCAAAACTGGTCTCAAGTATGGGTTGACCCCATAGAAACCAAATAAAACAGCTTATCCTTTCAGAGGATAAGCTGTTTTATTTTTGGTTCTACACTAATTGTTGGGGTGTTGAAACAATTCGGCCCAAAAAAAGACACGCAATCTCCAAATTCTTTTATACTTGAAATGTCGAATAACAAGTAAAGAAGAGGAGATGCGTGCACTTGAATTTTACCATGAAATTTCCCGGATTAGAAGATGTGAAAATAACGAAAATGGAACAAGTGGAGGACCGTGTGGCGCTACATGTGGAGTTGGAGGTGGGGGCCCAAAGCTGTCCGCGCTGCCAGGAAAAGACCCGGCGTGTCCACGATTACCGCATCCAAAAGATTAAGCACCTGAAATGGTTTGAACGGCTGACCTACCTGTTTTACAAGAAAAGACGTTATGCTTGCGGGGCGTGTGGCAAGAAATTTGCCGAGAAGAATTCATTCATCGATCGCTATCAACGGTTCTCAAAAGAGTGGAACCAAGCGGTTCATGTGCGCAGCGTCAAGGCGAAAACGTTCAAGGAAGTGGCCGGACAATACGGCGCTTCCGCTTCGACCATCGTTCGGCGTTTCGATCTGGTGGCGCTCCAGGAAGTTACTGAAACCGCAAAATTACCGCGTGTGATCGCCATCGACGAATACAAAGGCGACACCCGTGAAGGAAAGTACCAACTGATTATCGCCGATGGCGAAACGAGAGAACCGATCGATATCCTGCCCAACCGGAAAAAAGAGACGATCAAACAGTATCTCCAACAGCACGGAGCTGCGGTGGAAATCGTCGTCATGGACATGAGCCATTCCTTTAAAGCCGCGGTCAAAAAAGCACTCGGCAAACCGGTGATCATCGCCGATCGCTTCCACTTCTGCCGGTACATTTACTGGGCGCTGGACGCGTGCAGAAAAGTTGGAACGACTATGACCGCAAAAAAGGCAAACGGATGCGCTACGTCTTTTACAAAAACAGTGAGAAGTTAACCGAAAAGGACCGTTGGTACTTGAAGCGGTATCTTGAAATGGATGAGGAGCTCAAACGAGCATACGAACTGAAGGAAGCGTATTGCACGTGGTTTCAGGCAAGCAAAAAAAGAGATCCCGAGGAAATCCTCAAGACCAAAGAAGCGTTGCTGGAATTTTATCGGCTGGTGGAACAAGCGGGCATTCCCGAGTTCCAGAAAGCCATGGGCACCTTCCGAAACTGGCAGACGGAAATCTTGAACAGCTTCTCGTTCAAGTATTCCAATGGTTTCTTGGAAGGCATCAATAACCTGACAAAAGTGATTAAGCGGAACGCGTTCGGCTTTCAGAATTTCGAACGCGCCCGCGCCAAAATACTACTGACACACAAGTATAAGAATATGGGAGTTCACGTTGGTTAGAGTGAGGAAGATTTCACCTCACCCCAACATTTGACGGAGAACCTTATTTTTATTCTCCTATTACTTCGTCGCCATACTGATTGCAGTCTTTTTTTCCCGGGCAAAGGAGTAATTCCCGTCAAATCGTTCCATCGTCTTGTCGCAGATCCAATAAGTGACCGGAAAAATTTTATCCAGGAAGTACCGGTCGTGGGACACTGAGATAATGGTTCCCGGAAATTCTGAAAGGGCTTCTTCCATGACTTCTTTTGCTTCCAAATCCAAATGATTGGTCGGCTCATCCAAAATCAAGAGATTATGGTTCATGTGCATGAGCTGCGCCAATCTGAGACGCATTCTTTCACCGCCGCTCAATTGGCGAACCGGCTGGAAGACCATGTTGCCAAAAAATAGAAACTTCGCCAGCATCGGACGCGCATCATACTCAGAGACGGAAATGGCATCACGGAACTCTTCGATTACGGTCCGGTTATTGTCCATTTCAAGCGTGTGCTGGGAAAGGTAGCCGATTGACACACCGCTGCCGAGCTTGACTTCGCCAGCATCCGGTTCGCCTTTACCCAGAATCATATTCAATAGCGTCGATTTCCCTGTACCATTTGAACCGACAATCGCAACTCTCTCACCAAAACGGATATGCATATTCACATCTTGAAAGAGCGTTCTGTCGCCAAATTCTTTCCAAACCTCTTCAACGCGTACAACGTCTTTGCCACTCCGCTCATCCATCTGAAAACCGAGCGCCATCTGTTTTTTAGCCCGTACAGGACGATCGAGCAATTCGATTCGAGCAATCGCCTTTTCAATGCTTTTTGCTTGCCTGTGCATGCCGGCATTCGGTGGATTAGCCCGGTTCGCCCACTCTTTCAGCCGTTTGACTGTGTCTTTCATTTTCTTAATCTTTTTTTGCTGGTCTTGATATTGCTGAAACTCGATTAATAACCGGGCTTCCCGCTCTTTGACGTAGGCAGAATAATTCCCTTTGTATTGGATGAGATCGCCTTGGTCCAATTCCCAAATATGAGTGACAGCTTCATCTAAGAAATAGCGGTCATGCGAGACCAGCACAATAGTGCCTTTGTAGTGGCTAATAAACGCACCGAGCCATTCAATCGCTTCGAGGTCCAAATGGTTCGTCGGTTCATCAAGGAGCAGAAGGTCCGGTTCTTGCAGCAATAATTTGGCCAAGCCGACTTTCGTCCGTTCGCCTCCACTTAAATGGCCCCATTCCTCAAACTTCAACGCTTTGATTTTCAAGCCGTTCAAGACTTGATCGATGCGTGCTTCAATTTCGTATCCTCCGCGTTGGATGAAATCCTCTTGCATCGTGCCGTAGCGGGTAAGCAAGCGTTCCATCTCTTCTGGAGCAGCGGATGCCATCTGCGTTTCCATCGCTTCCAGCTTTTCCTGAATCTGGACAAGCCCGGAAAAAGCCGTCTTCAAGAGTTCTGCTACTGTCCACTCTTCCGGTTCATCCGGTGATTGTTTCAATAATCCGATCCGGCAGCCTTTTTTCCAGGTTACTGCCCCTTCTGTCGGCTGAAGCTCGCCGGCCAACACATTTAACAGCGTTGTTTTTCCTTCCCCGTTTCGTCCGACCAATCCGATCCGCTGGCCTTCCGCTATATCTCCTTTAATCTGATTAAATAATTTTTGATTCGCAAAATGGCACATGATTTGTTGAAATTGACTAATAATCATCGTTCTCTCCCTTTCGTTCTGAGAGACGCGCGCAAAACAAAAAGGCATGCGAAGACGCATGCCTTTTTACAAAATCCGTTTGTAGGCAGATGTCTCTCACTGGTTTATTTCATTCCATGCAGTTGTCTGAAAAAAGACAGACTTATCCCGTACAGCTGCTGAAGTGAAAGTAACGCCATGCAGAATATAAAGATATTCTTGACATTCTGTCATGCGCTTACCAGTTTGATTCATCATACCCACCTCCTTCGTTCATTTCTTTTATCATAATGGAAAGACGGAAATCAGTCAATAAAAAGTCAGAATCTTTATATTTTATTCAAAAATAAAAGGGTTTTCGGGTCTACATGCGGAATAGATAGGGAAAAGATTTTTAAGAACAAGTTGAGAGGAAGGTGGTGGAGACTTTGTCAATGTATTCGAGGATGACTTTTGAAAACGACACGAAAAAAGTGGAAAAAGCATTGAAGAAGTACGAGGATAAAAAGAATGAGGCACTCGTTTTACTCGCTGAAATTGATATGTTTGAGAAAATGGACGATGTGAAGGACGCTGAAATGTGGAGAAGGCAATCGTTGAAAGAAAAGTTGGTAACCGTGGAGCGCCAGCGAAAGGAATTGAAGACCTTAATCATGTCCTATATCGATAAGCACGGAGATCAGGATTTGCAGCGTTACGCTGAATTATTGGCGGAACTGGAAAAGGACAAGCCAAAATATTGAGGAGTTCAAAAAGCCTTTTAAAAAAGGACGGACCTGACTAACGGTCCGTCCGTTCCTTGTTTCGTTCCTTTTTATTGCTGAGGGATTTGAGGATATCGCCCGTCCATCCGCGTTTTCTCAGATACCAGTACATGAACAGGGTCGAACCGACGATTAAGAGCAGCGAACTCAAATAACCGTAAGTCCACTTCAATTCAGGCATGTGATCAAAGTTCATCCCCCATAAAGCCCCGAAGGCCATCACCGGCGTGAATAAGGTAGTCAGCACCGTCAAAGTTTTCATGATTTCGTTTCCTCTGTAATTGGCTACAACATTCTCCATGTCCACCATATTATTGATTTCATCTTTATAGGAATTGACAAGCATCCGACAGCGGTCAATCCGCATAGATGTCCGGCTGAATTCAACTTCCTCTATTACTTCTTTCCCGAAAGCTTCAGGGATGGCCATTTTTATTTCTTGAAATCCCAAAATCAAATTTTTCCACAGCAAAATACGATGCCTTAAGGTTTCAATTTTATTCAAAGTGCTGCGGTCGTTCTTCTCCCGGATTTCCCATAACAGGTTGCGCAATTGTTCTTCGAATACATCAATCTTATGTAAAATAGAGCTCACCATATGCCCAAGAATGATCATCATCAGTTCAACAGCGGAAGATGCTGATTCCATCTGCTCAAGCAGCGGCTCTCTCTTTAAATCTTCGTCCGATTCAAAGTCCAATTTACTGGTCAACAAGAAATCGGTGGACAAGAAAAAATGAAAAGCTTGTATGTCATGCTTTTTCTCAGCATTTTGCCGGTAAATTAGCGATCCCCAGATCACTTCGGAACCTGGAACCGATGTTTCCATATGCAAAATATTGACGGTTAAATTTTGGGAATCCTTTATCCATCTCCGCATTTTATGGCTTTTCGGCAAATGTTGTTGAAACTCTTCATCTGTAATATTCGCTTCTTCTTTCCAAATAGCATGTTTAAAGTTATATTGAGGCATTGGAACCCCTCCTTGGCATTTTCCCTATACTAAAAAACAAGCCAGGTTCGGCTTGTTCAATCTTTTTCGCTTGTATTGTCCCTGTATTTCTCATTTGAGTTTTCTTCGTATTCCAGGTCGCGGTCAGGCATCGGGTCTAAGGTTTTTTCATCTGGCATATTGCGGCGCGGTTCCACTTCCGGAAGCAATTCTTCTCCTTCGTGGCCTTGCTTTTCCTTTTTCATAACCATCCCTCCCTATCCCCTTAAATACCCTTTCCCGCATTTTTTAATCCTCACTTAACTGGGACGAACCCGGTATCTTCAACTAACTTTTGCCCCTCGCCAGAAAGAATCCATTCAAGGAACGGCTCGACATTCGGATTTTTGCTGCCAGCTGTAATTGCATAAAATTCCGAGGCTAATGGGTAGTCGCTCGAGCGGATATTTTCAATGCTCGGCTCTATTCCATCAATCGACAATAGCTTGATTTTATCGTTCTTGACCATTTCAGTGGAATAGAACCGGAACGTATAGCCGATTGCATTTTTATAGTTCCGGTAACTGGCCACCTCTTCGATAATGCCGCCCATCCCGCTCTCGAGATTTTCTGTTTCAGGTTTTTCAATTTCAGTATCTCCCATGAATTTGATGAACATCGTCTGGCTGCCGCTGTCTTCCGGACGCTGAAATGGCCTGATTTCATCGTTCTTCCCGCCGAGTTCTTTCCAATTCTCGATATCCCCGGAATAGATTCCACGGATGTCTTCACTCGACAAGTCACTTATCTTATTGCGCGAATTAACAAAGAATACGAAAGCTTCGCGCCCAATCGGCGTTAACTCCAATTCCACACCTGCTTCTTTTGCGTCCTGCAATTGGCCGCTTGAAGGCTCTGCAGCAAAAATAATATCTGCATTCCCTTTAATCAAGCGGCTATAAGCGGAAGGAGTGGTGGTCGTAGCAACTGGTCCTCTGTGGGGTTCATACACCCCTTCCGGATAAGTCGCTTCAGCGAATGCTGCAAATAACGGATAAAGCGCCGTTGCACCGTCTAGAATGGGAAGCTCGCCTTCAATAGCAAAAGAAGCCTTACTGTCCAGCCTAGCCATTTTCCTTAAAAGGCTCATAAACAAAAAGATCCACTTCTGAATCATCGACTTTCGCAAAACTTTCTTTGTAATAATAGGGAGCTGCAAACCCAATCCCTACAAGCAAACAGAGCGATATCCATATCGCCGTTTTCTTGCCGTTGCGGCGTTCTAAGATATAGATAAGCAGTATCATCATCGAAACAAGGACCGCTCCTAAAGTTACGAGCAGCCCCT
The DNA here is from genome assembly GCF_057031095.1 of Planococcus alkaliphilus. Lineage (NCBI taxonomy): Bacteria > Bacillati > Bacillota > Bacilli > Caryophanales > Caryophanaceae > Planococcus > Planococcus alkaliphilus. The sequence continues at coordinate 422,571 of NZ_CM168060.1, read as the reverse complement.
CTTCTGCGGTATTAAAGACGTATAAGCTGCCAAAAACAAAAACCGCCAACATGCCGGCAATGCCCAATAAAGTAATCAGTGTTTTTACAAAAGCGTTCATGCAATCTCCTAACATTCTTCGTATTTTGGCTATTGCCCAATCAACGATTCAAACAATTCCTGGTCGTCGGGATAAGCCATATCCAGTTCTGCCAGTCCAGCAATCGGTTTCCAGGCGACTTCCTGAATCCACGGATCGTTTTCATCTACGTGGATCTCACCTCCGATGATTTCCACTCGGAAATAATGCACTTCAAATGAGACAGCGGAATTCTCGTATTCGCCGTTTCTCACTTTCAGTTCTTCCTGGACCATAACCTGGAGTCCGGTTTCTTCAAAAAACTCCCGTTTGCAGCAGCCTTGGAGGCTTTCTCCTGCTTCGAGTCCTGCTGCCGGCACTGACCATCTTTTATCTTCATCAGGCGGCCCTTGGAGAACCAGCAAAACTTCTTGCTTGTCGTTTATACAGACGCCTGCTGCACCTTTCCAGTTCGCCATTTCCATTAAAACTCCTCCAATGCCCGTTTTTCCATTTCTTTCACAAACGATTCTTTGCCCTCGATATACCGTTCGATATCCGTCGGGTATTTCATGGCCAATTCCTTTTTTAAAGTACCATATTTTTCCGCTTCTTGGGGATGTTTTTTCAAATAATCCCGAAATGCTAAGTGGCGATAAATTTCACCGCTGCCGTTTTCGTAGATATGCATATGGTGCGTGCGTAAGTCGCCGCCTTTTTGAAAATACCTTCTGCCTTTCAATCCGTTTTCTCCTTTGCCTTCATAACCCAATAGCTCAAATTTGGGATTGAATCGATCAACCGTTTCAATGTTTTTTACAACCGGCAGCAAATCGATGACAGGTTTAGCCGCCAATCCTCTCACAGCTGTGCTGCCGATATGATGAACCGCTACACACTCCTCTCCCAAAATCCTCTTAATTTCTTCTGCTTCTTGCCGGAACAGCTCTTCCCATTCTTCTTGATAATCGCAAATCTCTACTTTTCGCATCTAAACATCCTCTCGCAGACAGTAAAAAGCGGCTTGCAGGCGCAAGCCGCTCTTCCTTCTTTATTATTGGGCAGCTTTAGACGCTTCCTGATCCAAAGTGATACCGTGCGTCGCTTCCGGAAGCCCCAGGTCTGCCGAAAATCCATTGGCCCGGTAGAACGCATCAGCCATTGATGAGTCTGTGCGGACCACGATCTCTTTAAAATGGCCCCGCCCATAATTAATGATTTCTTTTAATAGTTCCGTGCCAATGCCTTGTCGCCTCGCACTCGGAGAAATGTAAAAGCGCCGGAGCCTCCCCACACTCTCTTTTGGCGAATACGGATCCCGGTTTAAACCGCCAATGGCAACCAAATGATCATGATGGTCCCATACACCATAGAGCACTTCGCCTTCTTGATTGAACGTATTGGTGCCATCTTCATACTGGCTAACGAGCCTTCTAAGAAAGCGATAGCCTTCGGCTTCACTTTCTTCCACCAGTTTTGAGACATCCACCGATTTCAAATCAGTTATTTGCTTTAAGTTATTCGTCATGTCGCTCCTCCTCATCATGGTTTTGAATTGCCATTTCTTACGGATTCCAACATTTCTTTCACCTTGCTCTTTTAGTGTATAGAAAAAGCGCTGAACAATCCATAAAAGAGTGAATTTTCGAATAGATTAAAAAGAAGCCTTGTATTTACAAGGCTCCTGTCTGCATTTATACCGCGGAAGATTCAATATCCGCTTTTTTGGCTTCCATTTTTTTGACGAGGTAAATGCTTGCTTCATAAAGGATCGCCATCGGAATCAACACCAGCAATTGGCTGATGAAATCCGGTGGAGTAATCAAAGCCGAGACTATGGCCAGCACAAGATAAGACCACCTTCTTACATTTTTCATCGAGGCGGAAGTCAAAATTCCAATGGAAGATAAAAACAATGCCACAATCGGCAATTCAAACAATAATCCCAAAGGTACAGTGGTCATGATCAAGAAATGTACATATTCATTCGCTGAAATCATTACGGCAAAATTGGCCGCTCCAAGACCCACGAGGAATTGATAACTTAACGGATTCAAGATAAAGTAGCCGAATGCTACGCCGAGTATGAATAACAAGAGCATGACCGGTGAATACAAACCGAGAAATTTCGATTCTTCTTCTTTTAATCCCGGTTTTACGAACTGCCAAAGAAAATGGCTTAAAAACGGCAATGACAAACCGAGTGCCAAAGTGACAGAAATCGATGTATAGAATTTAATAATTTCCAGCGGGCCAAGAATTACAAGATCATGCCCTCTCACCACATACGGAAACCAAAAATTCAAAGTGGAAAAGACCAACAGCAGGAAGAACAGAAAAACAAAAGCACTTTTAATTAATTGCTTGCGTAATTCTCCCAGATGGTCCACCAAAGTTTCTACCGGTTCTTCAGAAGGCCCTTTTGGCGGTTCCGTCGGCGGCTCTGCTGCAGTTATTTCTGCAGCAGGGGCCTCTGGAATCTTCTCCGCAGGGATTTCTGGCTGTACCGCTTTTTTATGCAGCGGGCTGATTAATTTGCGTTCGCCATACGGATCCATTTAACCACCTTCAAATTTTTTCGGATTTTGTTTCTTCTTTCACTTCCGGTTTTTCGTCGTCATCCATAATGTCTTTTGCGGAACGTTTAAATTCAGACAGGGTTTTTCCGACTGCCCCACCGATTTCCGGCAATTTTCTTGGTCCGAATAAAATCAGAACGATTACCAAAATAATAATCAACCCTGGAACTCCAATTGATGCTAAACCGCCCATAAGATGTTTCCTCCTTTTTGTCGCTTATGCAATTTCTGTGCTTTCTTTTACACTAAAGACCCGCCATTTTTGCTGTAGTTGATGATTCCTTCTGCACAGCGGTAAGCAAGAGCCCCGACTGTTCCGGTTGGATTGTATCCGCCGTTGTGCGCAAAGTTCCCTGCTCCTACTACGAAGAGGTTTTCCATATCCCAATGCTGGAGGTAGTTGTTGACTACGCTCGTTTCAGGCTCTGCTCCCATAATCGTACCGCCGGTGTTATGGGTCGTCTGGTAAGGCACGATGTCGTAATCGGAAATCGGGCTTCCTCCTACTACCGTCTTCGCACCCATTTCCTGCATGATTTCTGCAGCCCGTTCTGATACGTATTTATGCATCGCCCGGTCCTGGTCGGTAAAGTTATACGTCATTTGCAGCAATGGCACGCCATAAATGTCTTTATAGGTGCTGTCTAGAGATAAATAATTGTCACGGTGCGGCATGGAAGCACCCTGCCCGCCAATCGATAAAGATTTCAAGTAGTTTTCTATGGAAGCTTTCTTAAAATCGGCTCCCCATGACGGCGTATCCGGCGGAATAGGGTTGGTCAAAATTGGACGATTCCCGGTTTGGGTAATCGACAAACTCGCTCCATGGATAAAGTCCAAATCGCTATGGTCAAAGTTGTCGCCATTAAAATCATCAATGGTCATTCCTAACGCGCCAGCGCCCATGAAGACATTCATCTTCTCATCAAAGAAGCCGGATGCTCCTGGAAGGATTTGATAGCCATAGTTTTTGCCCAGCGTTCCTCTTCCAGTTTCCGGATCGTACATTTCGCCGATTTCTGATACCATGAGAAGTTTTGCATTGTTCAGCATGTAACTGGTCAACACCACCACTTCTGCCGGCTGGATAAATTCTTCGAAAGTTACGGTGTCAAAATAACGGACTCCTGTTACCCGGTCCCCCTCTTTCATGATTTCCACTACATTTGAATTAAATTTAATTTCATAATTCCCTGTATCTTTTGCCGTTGGGACGACCGTAATTTCCGGTGAAGTTTTCGCTCCATACTCACAGCCGAAACGTTCACAGAAACCGCAGTATTGGCAAGCATTGATTTGCTGGCCATCCGGATTTTCATAAGCTTCAGATAAGTTTGCGGACGGCATCATAAACGGCGAATAGCCGAGATTAGTTGTTGCTGACTCAAACTTTTTCAATATCGGCGTCTTTTTCATTGGCGGAGTCGGGTAATCGCTTGAGCGTTTGCCAGCGAATGGATTTTTGTCTTCTCCGGAGATGCCTGCGGTCTTTTCAAAACGGTCAAAATAAGGCTCTAACTCATCATAAGTTATGCCCCAGTCTTGAATTGTGTATTCTGGAGGAAGTTTATTGGCACCATATTTCTCATCTGTCATTGTTTTAATTTGGAAATCATACGGCAGAAACCGCCAGTTTTGGCCATTCCAGTGCGTACCAGATCCTCCAAGGCCTTCTCCGAGCAAAAATGAGCCCATTTGGCGCATAGGTAAGGCTTTTTGGTCCCGTCTGTTGCGGAACGTAATCGTTTCTTTCGACAAATCCTGCATCAATTCATAACGGACCGCATAGCGGTATTCGTCATGGACAATCGCGAAATCTTCCGTTCCGCGTTCCCGCCCGCGTTCGAGGCCCACGACTTTCAGTCCTTCTTTTGCACATTCAGCAGCAACAATGCCGCCCGTCCAGCCTACTCCGACTGTTACGACGTCCACTTTATCCAAAGTTGTGACCATTGAGATTCCCCTTCCTTGTTAATGCTGCATACCGAGAGATTTCGGTTCAATTTCTACATATTCTTCGCTTTCAATTTGATTAATATAGGAAGCCTGATGCCCTGGGAAGCCTTTCATTTTCCAGCCTTCCATTCCTTCATTGCCTGAATAGATTGGATCTGCATAGGCTCCTTCAAGCGTCGCCATGCGCAGTAATTTAAAGAAAAACAAAGCCGAAACACCTTTCATTTCGATTTCGTCTTCCTGGAACGCTGTTAAAATTTCATCCATTTGCTCTCCTTCAAGTTCTACGAAATCCGTTTCGAAGCGGCTTTGCGCTTCCTGCTGCATTAATTGCAGCCCTTGGCGGAACATTTCATTTCGCTTCAGGCGGCTCTGGTAGCCTTGCGTAGTTTGGCCTTCTTCAAACGGCCCTTGCATATATTCTTTTGAATTTTCGCCGTAGGCTCCTGCCAATTGCTTATCGATAAAATAAGGCACCCCGAGTCCAATGGCTCCTGGTCCAAGATCGTCTTCGGGAAAAATACGTTCTGTTGCATTTGCTAAAATTTGAAATTCGGCATCATTTTTAAAGAATATTAATCCCCTGACTCCGCCGGCTGACCCTTCCCCGTGCTGTTCCCCATTTGGGGCTGGCGCATTGGAGGAAGCGTTGTTGTTGTTTGAGTTCGCGCCAATAAGACCGCCGATAATTCCACCGCCGATAAGAGCTCCTGTCGCAATTCCTGAAGTCTTTAGAAAGTCGCGCCTTGAATAATTTTTAGTTTCTTTTGCCATTTTCCTTGCCCCCCTTTTCATAAATTAAAAATAATGAATATTTTCGTATAATACCCTTTTGAAAAAAAAATACACGCATTATAAGAAAAAAGTTTTGAATTTTTTAGAAAAAAAAGATTAAATAGCTCTACTGCGGGATTCCGCTCTTTTATTTTCCATAAAAAAAGGCCAAGGGGATGGTCACCTCGGCTTTGTAGCATGTACTATTTTAGTTTAAGATTTTGATGTTAATGGATTTGCGTCCCCAGTCCAAAGCTCCGCTTTGAGTCGGGATGAAAACGTCGATTTTGTTTCCTTTGATTGCGCCGCCAGTATCGCCGGCAATTGCTTCTCCGTATCCTTCAACCCAAACTTTTGAACCAAGCGGGATGACAGTTGGATCTACGGCAATGACTTTTTGGTTCGGATTTGAACGAAGATCGATTCCTGTTGCAGTTACGCCAGAGCATCCTGCACAATAAGCTGTATAAGCTGTTGCTGAAACCGTCATTTCTTTACCAGATTGCTCTGATGCTGCAGGTGCTGCTGTTTTAGCAGGAGCTGCTTGAGATGCCGTTTTTGCTGGTGTTGCTTCCTGAGGTGCTTTCGGCACAGAAATTGGAGATCCGCCGCTGACTACTAATTTGTCGCCAGGATAAATCCAATGTCCTGTAATTCCGTTCCAGCTCATTAGCGTATCAAGTGAAATACCATGGGCTTGTGCAATTTTGAATAGGGTGTCGCCACTTGCTACAGTATATGTAGACTTTTCTTGTGACACTTCAACCTTTTCTTCTGATGCGACTTCAAGCTGCTGTTTTGGGTAAATGATGTCGGATGATAAATCGTTCCATCCCTTTAATTGTTCTACTGAAACGTTCTGCGCTTGTGAAATGCTCCACAGCGTGTCACCGGATTCTACTGTATAAGATGATTGAGCGCTAGCTTGGCTGGCTGCTCCTACACTTAATGCTGCAATTGCAGTTAGTGTAATGATTTGCTTCTTCATAAAATGAATTTCCTCCTTTTCACTAACAGGAGTCATCATACCACCTACAGATTTCAAGACAATGACAAACCGACAGATGAAAAATAACAATTACGTTACGTCACTCTATTATTTATTACAAACTGTAATATATCTGACTTCGTCGATTATTTAAGGATTTTATTTACATTTTTTGTTTTTGTTGAAGAAATCAGACTTTTTGGTATAAAAAAAACGGAAGCTCCTGAAAGCCTCCGTTCTTTTCTTATTTAAATACACTTGTGCTGTGAAGCGGTTGGATTTTCGATTTCGGATCCAAATATGCCTTTGCGTTATTAATCGCTGTAGGTGCTTCGCCGAAGCCGACAGCAATCAACTTCACTTTCCCTTCATACGTAGCGATATCCCCAGCTGCATAAATTCCTGGAATATTGGTTTCCATTTTCGAGTTTACGACAACGGAGTTTTTCTCCATCTCAAGGCCCCATTCTTTGATTGGCCCAAGTGATGTGATATTGCCATAGTTGACGATGACATGGTCCGCTTCTAAGCGTTCTTCGTTTCCTTCTTTATCGATCAGCACCAATTCACGGACTTGTCCGTTCTCGCCGGCCAATTCCTTAACGCCGTAAGGTTTTTTGATCTCAACTTTCGATTCCACCAACGTATCGATATTCGCCTCATGTGCAGTCATCTTCTCTCTGCGATGGCTTAATGTAACATGGGACGCGACGTTCTCAAGCATCATTGCCCAGTCGACAGCCGAGTCGCCTCCGCCAAGCACAACCACTTTCTTGCCGCTGAACATCGTCAAATCCTTAACTCCGTAATGCAAAGATGTGCCCTCAAATTGTTCAGAACCTTCAACACCCAATTTACGCGGTTGGAATGCCCCTACTCCAGCAGTTAAAAGAATAGCCTTCGTGTAATGCAAACCTTTATCTGTCTGGATTACAAAATGGTCCTCTTGACGTTCAACAGTGGAAACCGTTTCTTCTAAACAAATGGAAGGATCTCCGTAATTTGCTTGGACGACAAGATTGTCTACTAAATCCTTCGCCAGAACTTTCGTAAATCCGCCGACATCGTAAATAAATTTATCAGGATATAATTCAGTCAGCTGCCCGCCTAATTGAGGCAAGCTGTCTAAAATTTTAACTTTCATTTTTCTCATGCCGCCATAAAAAGAAGCAAATAAGCCAGTTGGACCGCCGCCGATGATCGTTATATCAAAAATTTCACGCTCTTCCATTTCAACACTCCTAATCTACTCAATAATTATATCCTATCATATTGTCCCCTATTTCACGCAATCAGACTATTGATTGAAATTGAAAATTTAAAAGTCGAATAATTTAGTTTATTAACTGCATTTTATATGTTTTTTCCGTACACTGAATGGGAGAGCAATGGAGAAAGGATGGAGACAAATGGACTTAGGTTTAACGGACAAAGTGGCTGTCGTTATGGCTTCCAGCAAAGGGCTGGGAAAAGCCATCGCATTGGAATTGGCGAGAGAAGGCGCGATTGTCATCATTTCGAGCAGGCATCAGAAAGATTTGGAGTTAGCAGGCAGGGAGATTAAACAGCAAGTACCGGGTGCTTCCGTGCATTCAAAAGTTTGCGATATGTCGAAAGAGGAAGACATCATCTCTTTCTTTGGAGCGATTCTTGGTGAATTCGGCAAGATTGATATTCTCATCAATAATACAGGCGGACCGAAATCAGGCGGATTCGGAGATATCGGAGATGAGGACTGGTATGCCTCATTCGAACAAAATCTATTGTCCTATATCCGGACAACCCGCGCTGTACTTCCTTCTATGAAAGAACAGCGATTTGGGCGCATCATTAATGTCTCTTCTTCTTCGACAAAAGAAGTAATAGATGGATTGATTCTGTCCAATACTTTCCGCGCCGGAATGGTCGGCTTTGCCAAAACCCTAGCACGTGAAGTTGCAAACGATAATATATTGGTCAACACCGTCGGCCCCGGCCGCATACAAACAAACCGGATTATCGAACTTGATCAGCTCGAAGCCGATAAGCAGCAAATCCCAATCGAAGAACTGACGAAACAAAAACAAGCAGGACTGCCGATCGGGCGCTACGGGCAGCCGGAAGAATTCGCGAAAGTCGTGGTATTCCTCGCTTCCTCCGCCAATACGTATATGACAGGTCAATCATTGGTCATTGAAGGCGGCTTGCTGAAAGCACTGTAAACGGCAAATGATTATACAGCTAACCGAAAAATCGATATACTGGAAAATGAACCAATTAAAAAGGAGATGTTTTTAATGGCTAAAAAAGGTCACATCCACATGGAAAACGGCGAAATCATCAATTTCGAACTTTTCCCAAATGAAGCACCAAACACTGTAGCAAACTTTGAGCAACTTGCAAACTCAGGTTTCTATAACGACGTAACATTCCACCGCGTAATTCCTGGCTTCGTAAGCCAAGGCGGCGACCCAACCGGCACTGGTGCAGGCGGCAGCGGCAAAACGATCAAATGCGAAACTGAAGGCAACCCGCATAAGCACCAAGCAGGCAGCCTTTCAATGGCACATGCCGGCAAAGACACTGGATCTAGCCAGTTCTTTATCGTCCATGAACCACAACCGCATCTTGACGGCGTCCACACAGTATTCGGCCAAGTTGACGAAGCTGGCGTGAAAATTGCCCGCGCAATGAAAAACGGCGACAAAATGACGAAAGTCCACGTGTTCGACGAAGAATAAGAGAGCGAATGGCCCGGCTTGAATAATCAAGCCGGGCTTTTTTATGACTTTTTCTAGATACGCACAGAAGCTAGCCGAATACGCCCCAATGCTGACAAAATACGCTTCTAACTGAAAATCCCCATAAAAAAACACGCGCAAGGCGTGTTCTTTATAATACTTTGCTTAAGAATGATTTTGTCCGTTCATGCTGTGGATTTCCGAACAATTCATCCGGCACGTTCTCTTCGACAATATAACCGCCGTCGATGAACATGACACGGTCACCCACTTCACGTGCGAATCCCATTTCATGCGTTACGACGACCATCGTCATGCCTTCTAAAGCCAATTGCTTCATGACATCCAGCACGTCCCCCACCATTTCCGGATCGAGTGCAGAAGTCGGTTCATCGAAAAGCATGATTTTCGGATCCATCGCAAGTGCACGGGCGATTGCCACCCGCTGCTTCTGTCCACCAGATAATTGGCCGGGGTAGACATTCGCCTTTTCACGCAAGCCGACTTTATCCAATAGTTCATACGCTTTTTCCGTAATCGCTTTTTTATCGTTCTTCTTCAATTTCATTGGCGCCAAGGTGACATTTTCGAGCACGCTTTTATGCGGGAATAAATTAAATTGCTGAAATACCATTCCAACGTCCTGGCGAATTTTATTGATGTCGTTTTTGGGTTCGGTGATATCGACGCCTTCGATATACACATGGCCCCCGGTAATATCCTCTAATCGGTTCAAACACCGGAGAAACGTGCTTTTCCCTGATCCGGACGGACCGATTACGCACACCACTTCTTTTTCTTCGATTACTGTGCTGATGTCTTTCAACACTTCCAATTTGCCGAATGATTTTTTCAAATTCTCTACTCTGATCATTGTCATCGCAATACAAACTTCCTTTCCACAAAACTAGCCAACATTGAAAGCAAGTAGATGACCACGAAATAAATGATGCCGACAATCAGATACACATTAAAAGCATCAAATGTGGCACTCGCTTGGATCCGCCCTTCTTGCGTCAAATCCGCAATTCCGATTACCGATAAGAGCGACGTATCTTTCAAAGAAATGATGGCTTGGTTTGTAATGGTTGGCAGCATTCTTCTAAACGCTTGCGGCAAAATGATAAAGCGCATGTTTTGCGTGGCATTCAGCCCAAGCGAACGTGCTGCTTCTGTCTGCCCTTTGTCAATTGACTGGATACCTGCCCGAATGATTTCTGAGAAATACGCTCCGGCGTTGATGGCTACAGTTACAATTCCGGCTGTAGTGTTGTCCAATGAGAAAAACCCAAGGGAATTCAATCCAAAATAAATGAAGAATAGCTGGACGATGAACGGCGTCCCCCGAATAGCATCTACAAAGATTTTAGCGATCCAATTTAATATTTTAATCGGCGCAAGCCTAAGCAAAGCGACAACTAGACCGATTAAGAATCCAAGAATAATGGCAATGACAAAGATATAAAGCGTGACTTGCAAACCTTCCATCAAATAAGGAAAGGCATTTCTAATCGTATCCATCGAGACATCTCCTTTGTAAGAAAAGCGCAAGCGCTCATTTAGCTCTGACAGGCTTAAGATCCGGCGGCTGAGTGCTGAATTCTAGACACCGAATGCGCAAATCAAATTTCTATGCTGTATAAAAAATGCAGCGCACAAATGCGCGCTGCAACCCATTCTTATTCTGCGATGTATTTAGCAAGAATCTCATCGTATTCTCCGCTATCACGCAATTCTTGAAGACCTGCATTGATCTGCTCTAACACATCTGCATTTTCGCCTTTCAATACAGCGATTCCGTATTGGTCGCCGTTTAAGCGCTCCCCAACAGTCTTCAGATCTAATCCACTTTCAGAAATCGCATAAGCGATAACCGGATAGTCCTCGATCAATACATCTGCGTTGCCATTTGAAACTTCCTGGAACATAGATGGGCTGTCTTCAAATTGTGAAACCGTGAAGCCGTATTCGCCTTCATTTGCTCTTGCAAATTCTGCTCCAGTTGTTCCGCTTTTAACCGCTACTGTTTTGCCTTCTAGATCTTCTAAAGTTTCAATGTCCGTGTTGTCTGATGAAACTACTAAAGTTAATCCTGCCTCAAAGTAAGGGTCTGAGAAATCCACTACGTTTTTGCGCTCATCTGTAATACTCATCCCAGCAATCGCAATATCCAATTGGCCTGCTTGCAAAGCCGGAATAATTCCGCTGAAATCCATTGGGCTAAATTCGATGTCGAAGCCTTGGTTTTCGGCAATTGCTGTAATTAAATCAATGTCGATACCCGTATATTCGCCTTCTTCTTCAAACTCAAATGGTGGATATGTAGTATCGATACCAACTGTATACTTTGTGCCTTCGCTTCCGCCATCTCCTGACGAACCGCTTGAATCATCAGCCGAATCGTCTGATCCACAAGCTGCGATAATAAGCATGACTGCCATAAGAAGCATTAATAAACTAATCTTTTTCAATTCATTTCCCCCTTTATGTGATGAAATTCATCTCTCCAACAATATATCACAATATTCTACAAATCAGAACCTTCAAAATAAAAAACAGACAACTAATTCCTTAGTTGCCTAGTTCTTTTTAGCTACTTCTTTGGAAATTTGACGTTTTTTTCTCAGCCGAATAAATAAACGGAGGTTATGAACTACTGTTTTTAACACTGCGTATAATGGAATAGCGATTAATATACCGACAAAACCGTAAAGCGCAGCAGCTATCAGCAGCAAAAGAATGATCGTCAACGGATGGATATTCAAACGGCTTCCCATAATATTCGGCGTGACCAAATTCCCTTCTAATTGCTGGACTACTAAAAGCACGATGAGAACTTTAACAGCCATCAGCGGCTCACCGCTCATTAAAGCCACGAATATGGCCGGTATGATCCCGATCAATGGCCCTAAAAACGGAACGATAATCAAAAACATCGCGAAGACTGCCAGTGCTAAGGCATAATCCAGGCCGATGATGCTGTAGCCGATGTACATCAATACGCCTACCGTAAACGCGACAATCGCTTGGCCGACAATATAGTCGGAAAGTGTCTGATCAAGATCCCGCAATAATTTCCTTCCTTCTAGCCGATGTTCTTCTGGCAGGTACCTCATTAAATGAGGGTTTAGTTTTTCATCGTCCTTCAATAGGAAGAAAAGAATGAAGGGCACAACAATCAAGACTACAGCGATATTCATTAGCATGCCAAGAATCCCCATAACATTCTCCATTAAACCATCCGATAAATTTTCCGTGTAGGAAGTTAAATAACTTTTCAACTCAGTTCCTGTCACTCCGGCAAACTCGAACTCAGAAACTGCTTCATCGGAATCTGCTGTCACTTCTTCGATTGTTTCCGGTGCCAGCTCTGCGAGACTTGTCACTTGGTCTTTTAGCAGAGGCCCGAAGAAATAAGTGACGGACACCAGGACAATCGCTATCAAAGAAAAAATAAGGGCAATTCCTGCTAGTTTCGGGATGTAGCGCGTCAGCAGCTTCAATAATGGACGCAGAATATAATACAGAAGGCCAGCAATCACGATTGGCGCAAATACCGTCGCAATAATCACTTTGAATGGCCAAAAAGCGTAGTCGATCTTTCCTAAAAAGAATAAAATAATAACGATTAATAAAGTGCCAGTTGCATACTCAAAAAACGGTTTCTTAATCCACATAAAAAGCCCTCCTTTCTTTTTTCAATTTAAAAATTCCAGCAAAAAAGAGCGAAAGCAAGAGTTGCCTCCACTTTCACTCTTTTGCCGGAATTGTTTATTCTTCTTCAAGTTCTTTCATTTCTCTATGAGTTTGCGGGAATCCGTTTGCCTGCCATTCATCACGATAAGCAGAATCCAATTGGGTCAAGCCTTTTTCAGCTGGGTCCAGATCCGCTTTAACACTTTCCCGGCGGTCTGCTTCTACGCTATTGCGCATGTCCGAGTCTTCTTGAACCTTTACGCTATTTTTTTCCTGATACGCTTTAAAAACAAAAATTCCTGCAGCCGCTGCCAAAGCGCTGCCGATTACTGTATTCATTGTTGATTTTTTCATTTATACCCCTCCAAATAGAAACTGATAAACTGTCTTCTAATCTGTATACCCTTAAAATTACTTTTTAACTACTCATTGAAAAGATTTTTTTGCTGATGCTAGCCGTTTAATTGTTGCAGCGCTTTTTCTTCAGCTGGAATCCGCACGAACAAAAGAAGCAATGCATTAGCAATACTAAATAGGATAGCTGTCCGCCATGCATCGAATAGAAGTGGAGGCGAAGCGATTTCCAGTGCTACTACCACCTAATTCGGATGCGGAATCCAGCGGTAAGGACCGCTCTTTACTTTTTCTGCGCCAGGAAGAACCAATATTTGAGTATTCTAAAACGTCCCCAAAGAAGCGAGCGCCCACACACGTAAAATTTGGGCGAAAATGAAAATCATCAAGAAAAGCAGTCAAACACTCCCTAGATCCCCCCCATGTAAGAAACTTCTATCCCCTCCTGCTTTTACCGTTTTTAAAACCGTCCTTTTGATTGAATGGCTGCAGATAACTTCTTTGGTTTTATCGACTTCCGTTATTTCAATAAATTATTTCCAATAATCTTTAAGTTAGTTGACTCTTTTCGAAATAAACGTTTAAGACCTCTCGCTATGGGAAAAGTTGAGTAATCTACCAAAAAGTAAGGAGGGATCGATATGGCAATTCAACAATACAAGCCACTTTCCGGCTTCAAGAATTTCAATGATTTTTTTCATGCATTGGCCAGCAAATCCTATCCTTTCTTTGCAGCAGCGCATAGAGGAATCTGCGGAAATGTTCCTGAAAATTCCATTAAGGCTTTTCAAGAATGCTTCAGGCAAAACGTTTATATCATTGAAATCGATATTCAGCGTTCTAAAGACGGGCATTTAATCGTTATGCACGATATCACAGTTAATCGCATGACGAACAGCGAAGGCAGGATTTCTGAACTAAGCTTAGAACAGCTTCAAATATTATTTTTAAAAGAAAAAAGCGGCGGCATTGGCGCAAAACTCACCAATGAGAAAATACCGACACTTAAAGAAGTTCTCCTTTTGGCAAAAGGCCGAGCTTTACTGAATTTAGATAAAGCATGGGAATACCGAGAAGAAATTTACAATTTGGTCGAAGAAACTGGAACATTCGACCATGTATTACTGAAAAGCGGCGAACCCATCGCGAAAGTCGCTGCATTTTTACAATCTAAACCAAAGCCGCTCCATTATATGCACAAACTGCAGGACAGCAACCTTTATGAATTGGACGATTTAATAGCCCGGATTTTACCTTTAGCAATTGAAATTCTCTTTGCGCATGAAACAGATGAAGTGGTTTCGAAGCCTGTTCTGGCGAAAATGCGAAATGCCAGCAATGTGTGGGTGAATGCACTCGACACCGGTGAAAATGCCCATCATACGGACTCATTGTCTCTATTGGAACCAGATAAAGGCTGGGGTTGGTTTTTAGATCAGCACATGAACATCATCCAGACAGATTACGCTGCTGAAATTATGGAGTACGCTGAGAGATGGAAAAGCAAAGCCTAATCCTACTCTCTGTGCGCGGCAGCTTCGTGCTTCAGTTTCGGCCATTGTTCAACAAGTTTTTGCGCAACTCCTTGTGCCGATGCCGGGTTCTGCCCTGTAATCAGTCGGCCTGACTGCAGCACACAGGCAGCCATTGGAAGAGAAGCTTGTTTGTATAAAGTGCCGCGTTCTTTTAATGCCTGTTCGAGCGAAAAAGGAATGTGCTTGTACAAGCCCATCAATTTTTCTTCCCGATCTGAGAACCCAGTGACGACGTGTCCAGATAACAGATACCTTCCATCCGACAACTTTACATTCTGTAGTCCGCTCGGTCCGTGGCAAACAGCTGAAACGATCCCGCCGTTTTCATAAATCGCTCTTGTAAGATCTTGCAGGCCTGTGTTATCCGGGAAATCCCACATCGTTCCGTGTCCGCCTGCAAAATAGATAGCAGCATAGTCAGCGGCATTTACTTCTTCGGGCACTTTCGGATTTTTCACCTTGTCCATCAGCTCATCATTTTGGTAATAAGCACGTGTCTTTTTATTTGTCAGAACCGCCATTAAACTTCTTGGATCCAACGGAACCCGCTCGTGCGAGGTGCTGACGATATCCACTTCAAAATCATTTTTCACTTCATGGTAAAAATCTGTCAGTTCCCTCAGCCATAACCCAGTTTTCTTCCCCTTCGTTCCAAGAGCTGCATGATTGGTTACAGCAATCAGTAATTTATCCATCGAAATCCCCTCTCCTGCTTCAGATCTTTTTCTTCGTATTCCCTTTCCTAAATGAAGAAAAACGTGAATCAGCGGCACATTTTCCACTTTGCCTTATTACAAATAAAAAAGAGGATGTGCCTCTGTCTAAAAGGTTTAAATAAACACTTATATTGTCAGAAAATACAGTCTTTTTATATATTTCCGCTCGTATTTGTGTTAAAATTGCAGTAACTAGGGAGGGATTAAAGATGAAAACGCTCTTGTCGTTTGCAGCCTCTATCATCCTTGCTTTCAGTATGTTTTCTCTTCCCGCTTCCGCTGTCGTAACTTTTGATGATGTCCCAGCGACCCATGGATTCGCCTTCGAAATCATCTATCTCCACGAACAAGGAATTGTGTCCGGCTACGATGACGGAACATTCCGGCCCAATGCCACAGTAAGCCGCGCCCAAGCCATTGTAATGATCGGACGTGCACTCGAACTGGATGGCACAAAACGCAAAACGCCATTTAAAGATGTAGGTGCCGGCCACCCAGCTTCAGGCTATATCGACTCTGGCGTAAAAGAAGGCATCATTTTCGGCTTTCCGGACAATACGTTCCGGCCGAATGCCCATCTGAACCGCGGCCAAGCTGCGATGATCCTTGACCGGGCTTTTAATTTCCCTGCTGCTCCACCTTCCGGATTTTTGGATATGGGACCAAATACCGTTTCGAATGAAGCTGTAGCAAGGCTTGCCCATCAAGGCGTCGCGAAAGGTTTCCCGGACAACCGGTTCCGTCCTTCAAACCCTGTCACACGCGCTCAATTCGCTGCTTTCCTTGCACGGGCCATTGAACCTACTTTCATTGAAGACAAACGTGAATTGCTTGCCACTGCCAACGAGATTTTAGGCGCTTTGCAGGGCAAAAAATTTAACGACGTTGCCAAATATGTAAGCTCTTCGAAAGGGCTTGTTTTCTGCCCTTACAGCGGCGGATGTTTGGATGGCAATGGCCTCACATTCTCCAAAAACCAAGTAAGTGCTTTTATGGCAGACCAGCAGGAATATGAATGGGGCTTTGAAGATGGCAGCGGATTCCCCATCCGGCTAACACCGGCAGCATATTATGATGAATACCTGATGGACGCTGCTTACCAGAAAAAAGAACGGTATGGACGGACGGATCAGCCGATGACAAGAGAGCAGATTACAGAACGTTTCCCGAATGCAACCATTGTCGAATTCTATAACGCCGGTTCGGCAGAATTTGAATACATGGACTGGCAAAACCTGAATATGGTCTTTGAGAAAAACAGCGAAGGCAAATGGATCTTGGTCGCAATTGTGAATAATCGCTGGACCATCTGACACGATTGAAGCAAATTTATATAAGCGCATAACGAAATGCTCCGGGATAAAATTTCCCGGAGCATTTCGTTATTCAGAAACAATCTCATTGAATAATTCCACCAAACTTTGCTGAAATTTTTCATTGTCTTCCGGCTTTCTTTTTTTGGGGCCTTTCATGCGTCCGCCGCTTTGCCGAATTTTTTTAGCGACATGGCGGCCGTGAAGCAATTGATCAATATTTTCCGATGAGTAGATTCGGCCATTTTGATCGATCGGATGCCCTTTTTTCGCAAGAACCATGGCAGCTAAACCGTAATCTTGCGTAACGACTACATCTCCTTTTTTTACACGGTTGACTAAGACAAAATCGACTGCATCCGCACCTTTGGATACCGTAATCGTTTCCGCCCCCTCGCGCTGCATAATATGGGAAGTATCGCAGATCAGCAGAACCGGCAGCTCGAATTGCTTGGACAAAGCGATCGTCAAATCCACAACCGGGCAACCGTCTGCATCGATCAATACTTTCGTCATCGCAATTTCCTCCGTTCCACCAAATCATCCACTAATTTTTCAGCTGCTCGTTTGTATAAATTGCTCGTATGCACAAGAGAGGCAATTAGCAAAACCTGTTCCAATTCATCGGGATTTTCCATGGCAGCCGCTTCTTTCTTTGCCAAGTCAGCTTGGCGGTCGAGCCCTTCTTTGAAAAAGTCGACACCGCCTTGTTGGATATGCAAATAACTTTCATAAAAACTCTCTAAATTCAGCTGCTCTTTTTCCGCCCGTTCATTTAAACCATCCAATACTTGCTTTACATCATTTATCGATAGCACGCTCTTCATCTGGTAAATCAGGTGGATCAACATAATATGATTGCGTGTATACTTCTTATTTTGCACAGGATAAAACAATTTCCCTTTGGCGTAATTATTGATCATGGTCTTCGTCAAGATTTTCTCTTCGCCCGTTCTTTTCGTTTCCGCAAAGCTCGTTTCGAATAATTGAATGACTTGATCAATATATAAGTCGATTTTGGGTATATCTTCTAAAAAGATGGTTTTATCAAGCGCCAAACCTTCTGCCAGCTTTTTTATTTCAGCCACATCTTTCACCTTCGCCCTGTTAGTTATTACTTTTTATTCTACATGATTATTCAATATCCTCCAAGCTTGACCATCGAATTAAACAAGAGTATCATCTTAAGTAGTTTTAATAACTACTTAAGACAAGGGGCACATTATAATGAAAACTTACGTACGCGAACCTTTTAATGCATTATCCCACCTTTTAGGTGCCGTTCTATCTTTTATAGCTTTGCTTGCTATGGTGATAAAGGCTGCCTATGATCAAGCGCCGGCATCACATTTGAGTTCGGTCATTATTTTCGGAGTGAGCTTGATTTGCCTTTATTCGGCCTCTGCAATTTACCACAGCGCTCTCGCCAAGCCATCCGTCATTGCGTTTTTGCGGAAGTTGGACCATTCCATGATTTTCGCTTTGATCGCTGGATCATATGCTCCTTTTTGCTTGATCGCATTAAACGGCAAGCTCGGAACTCTTCTTTTTACAATCGTGGCAGTACTCGGAATCAGCGGGATTCTCTTTAAGATGGTGTGGTTCCATTCTCCGCGTTGGCTATCCACTGCCATCTATATCGCCATGGGATGGATCATTATTTTTGCAGTCGTCCCTCTAGCAGACAGTTTGTCTGTCCCTGGTCTCGTGCTTCTCGTTGCAGGAGGGCTTTTCTACACAGTCGGCGGAATCATCTACGGGCTCAAACCCGATTTTCTTTCTTCCAAGTATTTGGGCTTCCATGAGATTTTCCACCTCTTCATTTTGGCCGGCAGCCTTTGCCATTTCCTTTCGGTTTACTTCTACGTTCTGTAAAAAAAGTCTATCGCTGCAAAAGGAGTTGTTCCAAATTACTTTTGGACAACTCCTTTTCTTATCCTCCCTGCTTTCTTCGAAATTAAATGATATGATTATTCTAATAATTCCGGAGGGAGAGAGACAATGGAACAATTTGACTTGAACGATCAGCGATTGGCTGATGCCTTATTTGAGGCCTACATCCATAGAAAGCCGCTTTCAAAAGACCAAATTCCCGCTTTTCTTGAAAAAGAAAAAGCTTACGGCATCCAGCATGCGTTAACCGCCAAAAAAGCCGATGAAGCCAATGAAGAATTAAAAGGGTATAAAATCAGTTTGACGAGTAAGGAAACCCAGGAACTTTTCCATTCCGATACACCTTTATACGGAGCTTTGACGACTCCTGCTCTTTCAGAAGGAACGATTGAACTCGATGGAATGTGCTCGCCTTTAATTGAACTCGAATTGATTTTCATTGCACAAGAAGAATTGTCGGCAGAAGATGATGTCGAAACGATTTTGCAAAAAACGCTTGTAGCTCCTGGAATCGAAGTACCGGATTCCCGGTTTGACGATTGGTTTCCGAAGCTCTCACTCGGCCAAGTCATTGCCGACAGTGCCGTAGCAGGAAAAATCGTCACTGGCGAGCCAAAAAGCGGGCTCCGCTTTGAGGACCTTGCCGATATTCAAGGCCGATTGACTTTCAACGGAGAGGAAATCGCTGCGGACTCCTCAAAAGCGGTTTTGGAACATCCCGTCTATGCTGTCAAATGGCTGACAGAAGAACTGGCTAAACACGGATTAATTGTTGAAAAAGGCATGTCGATTTCCTCGGGCACTTTCATCCTTCCGAAAAAGCTTGAAAAAGGCGTCTACACAGCGAGCTATGAAGGAATCGGAGAAGTTTCCTTGAATGTAATTTAATCCGCGAAAAAAGGCGCCCCGTTTAATAGGGCGCCTTTTAATTTATTCGGCTGCAGCAATGCGGCCTTTCATAATCCATAGATAATAAACAGCGATCAACAGAACCATAGCCGCTAACACTAAATACAGGTTCGAATAACCGAGCGAAACGGCGATGATGCCGAGCGAAGCTGTCCCGATTGCCAGTCCTGAATCATAGAAAGCAAAAAATGTACCAGTCGCATAGCCGCTCCGGTGTTTGTCTGCGGCTTGAATGGCAAGCGTTTGGAAACTTGGCAGCAATGTGCCGTACCCAAAGCCCACTAAAGCTCCAGATAACAGGAGCATCCACGGCGTTTGCGTAATGCTTAACGAAAACAGGCCAATGGCAAACATGATGCAGGAAGGAATAATGACGATATGCGGACCTCGCTTATCGAAAATCCGGCCGCTGAATGGGCGGATGAGCAGCATGGCGATGGCGTAAACCAAGAAGAAATAGCTCGCTGTTTTCAGCAACCCTAATGATTCTGCATAAACCGAGATAAACGACACGATGCTCGCATAGACGAAAGAAACAAAAAATCCGACACTTGCTATCGGCAATGCCTTTGTTTCGATAAAGTCCTGCAAAGTGAATTTATGTTTGCTCTCCCGAACCAACGGCGGTGCTTCTTCCACTCTTACCGCCAATGCACAGAAAAAGCCGATGATCATGATCATGCTGAAAACCATGAAAATCGTTTTTGCAGCCATTAATGGCTGCAGCGTCAAAGCGATGAACGGGCCTGCGACAATCGCGATATTCATTGCGATGCCGTAATACCCAAGCCCTTCTCCCCGGCGTTCAGGCGGAATGATGTCTGCTGCAATTGCTCCGCCGACTGTCGTCACCAAGCTAAACCAAATTCCATGGAAAAACCGGAGAAATAACAATAAGGTAAAATCATTAATGAAAACATATAAAATGGTGCTGACCGCGAACATCAGCACACTGAGGATCAAGATTCTTCTTTTTCCATACTTCTCTAAAATCATTCCTGCAAAAAACCTCATAACAATGGCGGATACTAAAAATACGGAGACAGCCAATCCGCCTTGGGCCGCTGTGCCGCCCAAGGCGTTCATTACATAAATCGGCAGAAACGTTAATAGTGCATAAAATACAGTAAAAATAAAAAAGGTACTAACTGCAATATTGATAAAACTTTTTGTCCAAATCGGTCTTTTTTCAGTCATGGCTTACATCCTTTTCTTGTCCAGCTTCGTTGCCTATTTTCTTGAGCAGCCCGATTAACTGGGCCTGCTCATTTTCGGTCAGTGAAGAGACAAGCTTCTCTTCCACTTCCAAGATGCACTTCGTAATTTGCGGTACTGCTTCTTCCGCACGTTCGGTCAGATAAACGATGCGCTCCCGTTTATCCACCCCTTCTCTCCGTTCAACCCAGCCACTTTCCTCAAGCCGTGCCACCGTTCTTGTGACCGTCGGAGCCTCAACATTCAAGTATTGCCAAATCTCCTTTTGTGTCATGGAACCAAATTGTTTGATGCAAAATAGAATCGACCATTGCGTGCTGTATAAATCAAATTCTTTAAGTGCTTCGTTTACTTCTTTAACAGAAAGCCGCGACTTCTGATGAATTTCATGGAATAATAATTTTTGCATATCTAACCGCCCCCATAATTACTTACTTAGGTAAGTATATAGCAATTTATTTCTCTTGTATAGTTCATCTAATTGCAAAAAAATAGAACCTCTCCTCAATTTCTTAAGGAAAGGCTCGCCATGGCCGCTTTTATATTAGATGATGATTCCTTGTTTTTTTGCGTCAAACGTCAATTCATCGCGGAATTTCGGGTGCGCAATTGAAATGAGGCGCTTCGCCCGTTCTGAAATGGATACGCCGTGCAAGCGGGCCATTCCGTATTCCGTTACGATGTTGTCCACGTCGTTTTTGCCTGTGGTGACGACCGATCCAGGCGTCAACCGAAGGTTAATGCGGGAAATCTCATCGTTCTTCGCGGTCGACGTCATGCAGATATAGCCTTTGCCGTTCTCAGCAAAACGCACACCGCGGGCAAAGTCGATTTGGCCGCCGCTTGAAGAATAGTATTTGCCGCCAACGGTTTCAGATGCGCATTGGCCGAATAAGTCGACTTCCGTTGTCGCGTTGATGGAAACGATGTTCTTTTCCAATGCAATTTCCCGTGGATCGTTGACAATGCTTACCGGCAAGAATTCGACAACCGGATTGTCGTCGATAAAATCATACAATTTCTTAGAACCGTATGCAAAAGTCGCGACGATTTTCCCTGGATTTGTAAATTTGCGTGTACCGTCCACTGCTCCCGCCTCCACCAAATCCACAATGCCATCTGGCAGCATTTCGGTATGGATCCCCAGATGGCGATGGTCTTTCAACATGCTGATGACGGCATTTGGGACTGAGCCGATGCCAATCTGCAACGTGTCGCCGTCTTTAATGTCTTCGATCACAGAAGAAGCGATCAAAAGATCCTTATCCCCAATCGGCGACGCTTTTTCTTCAGTCAATGGCGCGTTATGTTCCACATAACCTGCAATTTGGCTGATATGGATTTGATTGCGCCCATAAGTTCTCGGCATCTGGTCATTTACTTCTACGATGAACGGGACTTTTCCAACAAATTCAGAAACGTAGTCAGCCTGTGTCCCCATAGTGAAAAATCCATGCTCATCCATTGGCGACACGACCGTCATCATCATCGACATCTTCGTCACTTTTTGCAGCATGCGCGGAACTTCGTGGAAATTATTCGGAACAAGTTCCATCTTCGCCTGTTGATAGACTTTCCGTGTAGCACCGCTTAGAAAATAAGAAACGTGTTTAAGGCCTTCGTATGCGCCTTCGATATAAGGGCGATTGTGCAAAGCCAGCATTTGATGGATTTTTACTCCTTGCAGCTGGTCTGCATGTTCTTCTAATAGATCAAGCAAATGGATCGGTTCGCCGTTAGCGATCGGAATGATAATATCTGCTCCTCGTTCGATTAAGCCAACCACTTCTTGCGCACTCAATTTTTTCGTCATTTATTGGTTCACTCCCGACTCTCTGGATATCTAAATTTTATCATATTTCCTATAGCTCTCTCTAAAGGCGAAATAGACATTCTATTCAAAAAAAGACCGTCATTTTTTATGACGGTCCCGTTTTGACAAAGTAAAAATAAGCCCTGCAATTCCAAAAGCCGCAAGCAATCCCCAAAGGATCAAGACGACAATGGAACCTATTCCATAGTCTCCGCCTGAGTTCGCATATAATTGCAGAACAAAGAAAGCGATGCTGACCAGTGCAATTATCGCAAAATAGATAATGCGTGTTTTAACCGTAAAATTTTTCATAGCTATGCTCCTTCATGTATGGCGTCGTCGTTCCAAATGCACTTTGGTCCAGACCAATGTTGTTAATAAGAAAAGTTCAAATGCATTCGTTGCTGCTGAGCTATCCACCGGGATAGGCACCGCGCTGCCGATTGTCATAACGACTGCTCCCACCAGCATCCATTTCCATCCACGTTTTTTCCATAGAACCGCCCCTGCTGCAATAAGTACCACTGAAACAAGTAAAACCATGATAGGCGGTCCGGATGCCGGATCGGCAGACACATATCGCAAAACGCCGTATTCTTTTTCAAGTTCCAACTCCATGCCCACCGTTTCAAGCAGCAGTTCGATCCCTATCAAAGCGACGGTATAGATAATCGCTGCGACACAGATTATCCTCTTCCTGCTCCATTCTACTCCAGCTTCCCGCAAGGCACCATAAGAAAACAACACTAAAGTAGGCGTCAATAAAGCATGGCTCCAAAAACGCAGCAAGCTCAAATTTTCTAGAAGCGGGCCTTCGCCGATAAATTTCCCAAGTGCAATCATGCCATTGTCATAGATCAGCCCAAGCAAGACGAGATAGATGAATGACATGAAATTCCACGAACGCTGCCGGCGGAGTCCCCATATCACAAGCCCCATATAAGCAGCAGTAAATAAAAAATAGAGAAGGGTATCCATATGCACCTTCCTTCCGAAAAGTGGGTGTTACTTTACCATTCACTAAACGGAAGGCCTTTAAACAATGGATGCTTTTGGCCCCCTCCTCTATGCTGTTTTATTTCAGGACGAACTTCGTTTGGCTGAATCCTTCTTTCGATTTCTTCACTTCCAGAACAGCAGGGATCGCCGCTTTTAGTTCCTGGACGTGTGAAATGACGCCGATCATTCGGCCTGACTTCTGCAAATCGATCAGCGTGTCGATCGATTTGTTCAATGACTCGTCATCCAGCGAACCGAAACCTTCATCGATGAACATCGTATCGATGGCGACATTGCCTTGGAAACTTTGGATAACATCTGCCATGCCGAGCGCCAGGCAAAGCGAAGCATTGAATTTTTCGCCGCCGGATAAAGTTTTCACGTCGCGTGTTTGCCCCGTATAGGCATCATAAACGTCCAACCCGAGGCCGCTCTGTTTGCCTCTTGCTTCTTGGCGGTCGCTGCGGATCAAGTAAAACTGGCCGTTGGATAGGTTCTTCAATCGCTCATTCGCTGAATGGATAATCTGTTCCAAGTATTCAATCTGCAAATAGCGTTCAAATGAAATCTTCAGCTGATTCTGTCCACGGATCATATCATACAAATCAGCGACCCGGTTCATCCGATTTTCCATTTCAGCGGCTTGCCTAGAAGCTTTGGAAATGTTGTCCGACAGCTGATTGATCTGGAGCTGGCATTCTTTCGCACGGTTCCACGTGGCCAAGGAGTCTTCATAGGCTTGCTTCAAGTGGGCGAGTTCCGCTTCCATTCCCTGCAAATCCGCTTTCGCTTTTCCTTGGAGTGCTTCCTGCAATTCCTTCACTTGCTCGCGCAATGTATGATGGCTTTGCTTGAATTCCTGAATTTCATTCTTTAACGCCGTTTGCTGCTGGCTCGATAATTTCGCTTGCTGGTACGCTTCCGCTGATTCGAAATCCGATTTCTGCAGCGCTTCTTTGAATTGCTGTTCGGCTTTTTCTTTTTTCAATCGAATTTCTTCTGCCGCTTCTTTCGTATGCTTGACAGTGATCACGGCCGTTGCCTGCCGTTCTTTCGCTTCCTGCAACTGCTGCTGCACTTTTTTCCAGGCATCCGCCAGTTCAGTTTTCAAGGATTTCACGGTGCGTATTTTCTTTTCCAGAATCTCTAAATGCTGCAGGTCTTCCGGAATCGCCAATAAACTTTGTTCAAACACAGCAGCTGCTGTCTGGAAAGATGCAGCCAATTGCTGCGCTTTCTCTGCAGCTGCATTTTTGCCGGCCTCTAAAGTAGCCAGTTTTTCCGTGTGGAGATTAAGTTGTTCTTTCAAGGAACGAAGCTGCTTTTTATCCGCCGACAAGGCTGCTACTTCAAGTTCTAACGCTTTTCTCTTCTCTTCTGTTTCTTCGTATGCCGTAGACGCACCTTCCAGAACGCCCCCAAACTGGGCTGCTCTTTCTTTTTTCAAAAACAATTGCTCTTCCAAGGCATTCAATTTGGCGGCTGCATTTCGGTATTCTCCGTCTGCTTGGCTGAATTCCGCTTTTGCCGCATCCAACTCTTCTTTTGTGACTGCTGTATGATGCAATGCTGAATTTTTTTGCGGATGCTCGATGCTTCCGCATACCGGGCACGCTTCGCCGTCATGCAAAGAAGCAGCTAAAATTTGGGCTTGATTGGCTAACCAGCTATTTTCCAGCGACTGATAAGAGCCCTCTAATTCTTTGAATCGCTGTTCCTTGAACAGGTGGGTGTGCTGCTGGGTCTGCCAGTCTGTTTCTGCAGCAAGCAATTCCTTTAGCACACGGCTCTGCTCTTTCAGCGAATTCAATTCGATGTTTTTTGAATCAAAAGGCTCCAGTCTCTGCTCCAAAGATGAAATCGTTTCCCCAAGCTGTTGATGCGCCTCTTTCTCCGACTGGAATTTTCCAGCCGCTTCCGACAAGTTCTTTTGTGCCGCAGCAGCTGATGCTTCCATTGCTTTTAATTCCTGTTTTTTGCCATCGATTTCACGTACTGCTGGAAGGATATTTTCCAATTGAATCAATCGCTGGCTTATGTCTTCCCGCTCTCTTTCTCTACCTTGTTCGATTGAAAAAGCGGATTCTGCATTTTTCAGTTGGCCGCTTGTACGAAGCTCATCAGCGATCGCTTTTTCAAGCGATTGCTCTTTCGTGATTTCATTAGCCTGCAATTCCTTGAATAGGTTTTCTGTCCCTTCAATCAGGCCGGCACGCTCCGCCTTTTGCAATCGCATTTCTTGATCAGTGATTTGAGGCAAGCGCTCTTTCATCATTTCTAAGCGCTTATTTTTTTCTTCGAGTTCCTGCAAGCGGTCGTTCCATTTCTTCGCTTCGTGGAAGCCTGCTAATTTGCCGTTATGAAGCTCGTAGGCAGCCAAATAAGCTTGTTCATCGTTGACTGCTTTCTTGTCGTAGTAGACAGCTTCGTGTTCTAGCGCATTCAGCACTTGATTGACATTGAAATGTTCGCGCTCCAGCAGTTCGAATAGTTCGGAATCCCTTTGCGGCAAGACGGATGCAATCCCATTGATCAGGCTTGCAAGCGTATGCTCTTCGTATTGGTAAGCTTTAGCGGCAGCGTCTTTTCGCTGCTTTAAACGCTCACTGATCATTTTGTACGGTTCCGTTTTGAATATTTTCCGGAGGATTTCCTCTTTATTGTCTGTTTCAGAAGTTAGGAGCTTCCGGAATTCGCCTTGGGGCAGCATGACGATTTGGCTAAATTGATTTTGTGACAAGCCGATGATCTCTTCGACCCGGCGGTTGATTTCCGACACGATCTGGCGTTCTACACAGGGCACTTCGCCTTTATCTGTCACTTCAAAAAACTCATATTTTTCGCCTGTTGCACTTTTGTTGCCTTTTTTCACATGGCCCATCTGCCGGAGAATCCGGTAGACTTTCCTATGTATCTCGAATTCCATTTCGACGCAGGTGTGGGTCCCGTCTTCTGCAAAATCACTTCGCAGATTCCGCGTCTCGGCACGATCAGAACCGCTGGCAGCGCCGTAAAGTGCAAAACAAATCCCGTCAAAGATGGTCGTCTTCCCAGATCCCGTACTTCCGGAAATGACGAATAATTGATTGCCTTTCAAATCGGCAAAATCAATGGTTTCCGTATGTTTATAAGGGCCAAAGGCTGTCAGTTTTAATTTTAAGGGACGCATTTACTTTACCCCTTCTTTCTCATCAGTTTCTTCCCGCAGAAATTCCTGCAGCACGTCTTTGAAAATCGCTTCTGTTTCTTCCGAAGCTCTTTCGCCCTTCACTTCTTCATAAAAGGCGTTGAATAATACCATTGGGTCCATTTCCCGGCGCGAACCTGAATCGCTTTGTTTCGAAGCTTGCCCGAAATGTTTGCGTTCTACGTGCATAGCATTCGGATAGACGGAACGGATTTTCTCCATTGGATATAAAATCGGTGTCTCATCGAGTAATTTCACGAAGACGTAGTCCTCATTCACTTCATGCTTGAGCAACTCTTCCATAAACCCTTCCACTGTCCGAAGGTCTCTTTTCGGTTCGAGCAACCGCTTTTCAACAGAAACAGCACCAGCTTCATCCATTTCTACTACCAAAAACCCTTTTTGGTGATGCTCTTCTGAAATTGAATATTTCATAGGTGATCCTGCATAACGCACGGTTTCATTCAAAACATAATGGGCTTGGTGCAAATGGCCAAGCGCTGTGTAATGGAACGGATTGAAATGCTCCGCAGCAACATGCTCAGCTCCCCCGATCGATAAAGGGCGTTCTGAATCACTCGTATTCTCCTCCGGTTCCCCGTGCGGCGTGATGAACGCATGCCCAACTGCTATATGGCGTGCGCCCTGATCCAGTGTGCTGGCGATTTTTTCGGTAATGGCTTTCATCGCATCATTATGCGAACGAATTTCAGGGTTATCGTAAGAGTAGCGGACTTGGGACGGATCGGCGTAGGGGATCAAATGGACATGTACCGGTCCAAACGCATCCTGCAGAACGACGGGTTCCAAGCTTGCAGTCATTTGCCCGACAATGTGGATCCCATTATTTTTCATTAACCGGCTGCCAAAATTCAAGCGGCCTGGGCTATCGTGGTTTCCAGCCACAGCAAAAACCGGCGTTTTCAGCTCCAAGACAATTTTCGCCAGCACTTCATCTAAGAGGTTGACGGCGTCTGTCGGCGGAACAGCGCGGTCATATAAATCCCCTGCAATAATGACGGCATCCGGCCGTTCTTGTTCAATGGCTTCGATAAATTGATCGAGTACGTGGCGCTGGTCTTCGGTCATATAAACGCCTTGGACCAGCTTTCCTAAATGCCAGTCGGCAGTGTGGAAAAACTTCATAAAAAAGCCCCTTCCTTCGAATAAAAGAATATATGTTCGTTCCATTATACACGAAAACACATTGCTTGTTTCTCTTCATCTTGTGAGATATAATAAGAACAAACGTTCTGTTAAGGGAGTGAAAACGATGAAAGCACAGATACTTAAAGCATTTAAGCATCAGCAACTTGTGGACATGATGTATATGGCAAATGATGGCACCATCAGCAAACGGCGCGTCAAGATTTTAAAAGTCAGCGGTGAATCTTTTCAAGCCTATTGCTTTCTCCGGCACAAGAAACGCACGTTCAAAATGGAGAATGTGCTTTCATTGATACCGGTAACGCAAAAAGAACGCCTGATCATCTGAAGGTTTCCAACTATGATAGACTGGAACTAAAGTCTATTCTGGGAGGAATCGAAAATGAGATTGACCGTTTACCTTGCTGGAGAAATCCACAGCTCTTGGCGCGAAGAAATCAAAAAAAAATCCCTTGCTTTGGATTTGCCGCTCGACTTTGTCGGCCCGATGGAAGACCACGACCGTTCCGACAATATCGGCGAAGAAATTTTAGGCGAACTGCCGAATGCCGTATTCAAAGACGCAGCCGCTTCAAGCTTCAATAATTTGCGTACAGGCGTCTTGATGCACAAAGCGGATCTCGTCATCGCGTTATTCGGCGAACAGTACAAACAATGGAATACGGCAATGGATGCGAGTTCTGCCATCGCTTCCGGCAAGCCCGTCATTCTGATCCGTCCGGAAAAGCTCCACCATCCGCTGAAAGAATTGTCGCAAAAAGCGAATGCCACCGTTGAAACCGTCGACCAGGCGATCAAAGCATTGGCTTATATTGTTGAATAAGCAAAAAACCTATCCTCGCGTCGGATAGGTTTTTTCGTTTTGGCTGATGTCAGTGGCTGGATGTGGTCGGGCGGCGTGGAAATTCGGTGAACGCGCGTATTTTCATCTGAACGCGCGCATTTTTCGTTGAACGCGCGTATTTCTCGGTGAACGCGCGTATTTCCTCCTGAACGCGCGCATATCTCCACGAACGCGCGCAACCTGAAAAAGCTCACCTGAAATTCCATTTCAGCTCAATAAAAAAAAGCCCCAAAGGGACTTTTTTATTGATACCATGCACCGACGATCGGGTAATCGAACTTTTCGTTGTTCAATGCGCGGATAATGCCCAAAATCGGTACGATCAAAGTAACGATGCCGAGTACAATTAGCATTGGAATACCGATCAGCACGATCACCAGCAAGCTTGAAACGAACAACAAGACGCCCATCACCAGTTGGAACAGCAACGCCTGAATGGACAGTTTTTTCACTTCTTCATCATTCGATACAAGGAACACGATAAACGGCACTAAAAACGGTGCGAAAAACGCGCTCGCGTGAACAAGAATTTTCATCCCTGTGTTTTGCATACATTTCATCTCCAGTCTTTTTTCTATTACTTTATTATACGGCCCAAGAGATGAATGGTTTCAAAAATCAATAAGAATTTATTTTCAAGACCACTTTGCCGAATTGCTTGCCTTCTGCGAGATAACCGAATGCTTGCTGGGCTTCTTCCAGCTCAAAAACGCGGTCTACAATCGGATGCATGTCGAACTTTTCCATGTGCACGAGCAAGTTCCGCAATTCTTCCCGGCTGCCCATGGTCGAGCCGAACAATTGATATTGGCCGTAGAAAAATTTGCGCAAATTGAAATCCACATTGTCTTCTGTCGTTGCACCGAAAATGACGATGCGTCCGCCCGGCTTTAGCACCTCCAGCGAACGATTGAACGTTGCACGCCCGACACTGTCAATGACCAAGTCGATCGTTTCATCTGCCAGTTCCTTTTCCCAATCGCTATTGGAGTCAATTGCTCTATCCGCTCCAAGTTCCAGCGCACGCTTTCTCTTTTCTTCACTCTGGGAAGTCACGATCACGCGTGCTCCTATATTCTTGGCGTATTGGATCAAGTAAGTTGCTACTCCGCCTCCAGCGCCCGGAATGAATAACGTATCGCCCGCTAACGTTCCCCCTTTCGTAAAGAGCGCCCGAAATCCAGTCAGTCCTGCCAATGCTAACGAGCCGGCTTCTTCCCAGCTCAAATGGGCAGGTTTTTTCTCGACTTGCTCTGCAGATAAAGCGATCTTTTCGGCAAAAGTCCCATGATCCGGCATTCCAAGAATGTCAAAGCCCTTTGGCGGTGCTGCGCTATTGTCATACCAACGGAGTGCCGGATTGATGATGACCTCATCTCCAACTTGAAAGTCTTTTACACCTTCCCCTACGGATTCAATGACGCCCGCCCCGTCTGAACCGATAATCAGAGCTTCCGGTTTATTTCCCCATCTTCGAGCCAGCCCTAAATCACGCCGGTTCAATCCAGCTGTCCGAATTGCTACTACCACTTCGCCTTGCTTTGCTTTCGGTTCTTCCATTTCTTTAAGCTTAAGTTCTCCTGTTTCAATCACAAATGCTTTCATTCGTTTCACCCTTTCCCATCGGTAAATAAAAAAAGCCATAGTCCCCCATGGCCTTATCTCATTCTGATAGTAGTTTATCACGTTTGTTCATAAAGCCAGGCACGCTGTTCCTTTTCTCTCGTGCATTCCCCGCTATGCCGCAAAAATTCCAGATGCGCCAGCGTTTCTCCAATGGCAAAACGCATTTCATGGACAGTCAGCGGACGTTTAAAGAGGCGTTCGCATATTTGGAAGACCGTAGAAGGCGCTTCGAGCACTTCTTTTGTTTCATCCAATCGTGCTTCATGATGCTTTATCAATTCTACTATCCGTTCATTTGCTCCGTAAAACGGTTTTCCATGAGAAGGAATGACAAAATCTGCATTCAATTGCTTTATTTTTTCTAAAGACGCTAAATACAAAGCCAAGGGATTTTCCTGACCGTGGAACCAATAGGAGATATTCGGTGTGATTTTCGGCAAGATATGGTCTGCAGAAAACAACACATTTTTTTCTTTATTATAAAAACAGACCATGCCATCCGAATGTCCCGGTGTATGGATTACTTCGTATTCGTATCGTCCAATCTGAATCCGCTCCCCCTCCACCAAATAATGATCGATTTTTGGCAAAGGATTGACCAGCTGCTGGAAATTCACTGTATTCTGCACCATCTTCTTCGCCATTTCCACTGGCACTCCAGAAGCGCTATACTGGTTCGGCATCGTTTCCATAAATTCAGGTTTCCAGGAAACGCTTCCTAATTCCGCATCAATTTTCGACATCCGCAGCTGCGCGCCGGTTTTTTCCTGCAATCCGCCCGCATAGCCGAAATGGTCCGGATGATAATGCGTAATGAAAATGGTCTCTATTCGTCTATTGCCGATTCGCTCATCCCAAAACTCTCTCGTTTCGCTATTATTTAATCCGGCATCGATGATAGTCCAACCATTTTCCGACTCTGCCATAAAACAATTTACATGATTCAACCTGAAAGGAAGATCCAGTCGAATGGATTCGACCCCTAATTTCTCAAGCATCCAATCTCTCCTCTGCCGCTAAGGCTTCAATACCAATTTGCCGATCGTCTGTCTTCCTTGCAGCAATTTATGCACTTCTGCCGCTTCTTCTAACGGATAGGTTCCGCCGATTGTCAGCTCCAACTGGCCGTTCTTCATGTATCCCAGCAATTCCTTGAAACTCTGTTGATAAAGTTCAGGTTTCCGCATAATTTGCGGCAGGAAAAAGCCGATGACAGATTGGTTTCTTTTCATTAATTGCCCCGGATGGAAACTTGCTTGTTCACCGCTTGCCGCACCGAAAATAACCAGCCGCCCAAAAGGTGCAAGGCATTTTACGGTTTGGTTGAACACTTCGCCGCCGACCATTTCCAAAGCGACGTCTACGCCTTTTCCACCGGTGATTTCCTTGATTTTGTCAACCCAGCCTTCCTCAGAATAATTCACCAGATCAGTAGCTCCCATTTTTTCTGCATGTGCCAATTTTTCCTCTGTACTGGCTGTCGCAATGATTTTCCCTGCTCCGAAAATTTTAGCCAGTTGGACAGCAATCGCTCCCACTCCCCCTGCCGCCGCATGGATCAAAACGGTTTCTCCTGCTTCCAAACGGCCCATCGTTTTTAACACATGGTAAGCGCTCAAACCTTGCAAAGGCAATGCCACTGCCTGTTCAAAATCGACATCGTCCGGAACAGGCGTTAAAATCCGTTCATCGACAGCGACGTATTCCGAATAGCCGTGTGATTCAATCAAAGCGACGACGCGCATTCCTTCTTTGAAATGTTTGACTTCCGCACCAACAGCAGCAATCACCCCTGCCACTTCTGAACCGGGCACATAAGGCAGCTTGGTCGGCACAACGTATTTCCCTTCACGACGTGCTGTATCTGCATAATTGACGCCAATGGCTTTGACCTCTATTAAGACTTCATTTGCCGCCGGCGCCGGTTTTTCTGTTTCGACCCATTCAAGTACTTCCGGCCCGCCGTACTGCTCAAACTTGATCTGTTTCAAAAAATTTCCCCCTTATGAGATATACTGTTCTGCTTCCAACATCTTCCCGGCAATGCTTCGCTTCGTCTGAATGCCGCACGAGCGCTGCAAACGGCTAAGTTCCCCAGTAACCATCAAGACATAATCATGTACCGTCTTTTCGGAAACGGTCGCTTGCACCATTTTGCGTGCCGCCATCTCCACTTCAAGAAGCGAGTCGTCGATCAACGCTTTTGTTAAATCCACCTTTAAAGCATGCTTTTCTTCCCCATCCCGCGCTATGGATTTTGCTGTACGCAAAACTGCCGATTCTGCTGCGTATAAATGCAAACCGATATTCGCCAATTTCATCAGCACTTCCTGCTCTTCGCTCATGCTTGGACCATAATTTTTAAAAGCGAGTCCTGTACATAGCAAGAACACTCTCCGCATCGCATGCACCGCTTCAATTTCCCGGGAAATAATGCCGATTGACCCCACTTTAGGCGCTCGAATTTCTGCTACCGCCTGTTTGATCAATTCTTCTAAATCAACCTGTCCCTTACCATACGCTTTTAGCAAATTCCCTGGAATCATAAGGCGGTTGACTTCATTGGTCCCTTCGAATATCCGGTTAATGCGGGAATCCCTGTACATCTGTTCAATTTTATATTCTTTGATAAATCCATAGCCTCCGTGCAGCTGGAGTGCTTCATCCGCTACATAATCCAGCGTTTCAGATCCATAGACTTTGCAAACTGCACATTCAGTGGCATATTCCATCAAGCGCTTCGCGGTCAATGCGGTATCAGGTGAATCGTATAAATCGCCTAATGCCTCTTCCAAATATCCAGCCGTCCGGTATTGCAGCGATTCAGATGCATAAATCCGGATTGCCATATCTGCAATTTTTTCTTGAGTGGCTGTAAATTCTGCAATCGCCTTGCCAAATTGCCGGCGTTCTTTCGTATATTTCAAGGCCAGTTCCAAACCATATTTTGCCGCGCCCATTGTGGCAGACCCCAAATTATAGCGTCCCAGATTCAATACATTCAATGCAATGACATGTCCTTTTCCAATCTCACCCAATAAATTCTCGACAGGGACTTCGCAATCTTCGAATATCACGGCCCGCGTCGAAGATCCTTTGATGCCCATTTTCTGTTCTTCTGCACCTAGCGATAACCCCGGAAAATCCTTTTCGACGATAAACGCGGTGAAATGCTTGCCATCCACTTTTGCATAAACGATAAAAGTATCGGAAAATGCCGCATTAGTGATGAACATTTTGGTGCCATTCAATATATAATGGCTGCCTGCATCATTTAACTTAGCGACCGTCTGAGCCGCTAAAGCATCGGATCCCGCATTCGGTTCTGTCAGGCAGTAAGCGCCGATATATTCCCCTGAAGCGAGTTTAGGCAAATACTTCCTCTTCTGTTCTTCGCTGCCGAAATAAGTGATCGGCAATGTCGCGATGCAAGTATGGTTGGAGTGGGCAACCCCGTATCCTCCAGCTGGGCCG
The DNA here is from genome assembly GCF_057031095.1 of Planococcus alkaliphilus. Lineage (NCBI taxonomy): Bacteria > Bacillati > Bacillota > Bacilli > Caryophanales > Caryophanaceae > Planococcus > Planococcus alkaliphilus. The sequence continues at coordinate 388,755 of NZ_CM168060.1, read as the reverse complement.
AGCACTTCTCCGACCAGCCCTTTACTGATTTTATCCAAACCGAGGCCGTCGTATTTTTCAGGGATACTGTGAGCCAACAATCCAAGTTCACCCGCCTGCCGAAGAAGCGATTGAACCAATTCAAAATCCTGGCTTTCAATTTCTTCATTGACTGGCCGAACTTTGCTTTCTAGAAAACGCTTCGCGGTTTTGGCAATCATTTTATGCTCTTCTGTAAAATCTTCTGGCGTAAAAACCGTTTCCGCTTCGGAAGGCTGGTACAGAAAACTTGCTCCGCGGTAAGTGATTGTGTGTCTATCCATCGAAATCGCTCCTTTTACTATTTTGGGCAGTGGCCAGCGCATGTTGCATTAGGCTCTTCACAAACTCTCCGAAGTGGGCAAAACGGGGATCTTTCGTCTGTCCGTTCCGGTAACGGTAATAGATCTGCTGGCAAATGACTGCCAGTTTGAAATAAGCAAACGTCAAATAGAAATGCATCGCTGAAACATCCCGGCCGCTTTTTTCTGCATAGCGCCGGATAAATTCTTGGCGTGTATAAAAGCCTGGCAGCACCGTTACTGGAGCTTTGCCAAATCCTTTTTTCAACAGTTCGGGATCATCCTTTTCAATCCAATAGCCCATCGCCGCTCCTAAATCAGCGAGCGGGTCGCCAACTGTCGTCATTTCCCAGTCGAATAAGCCGGTGATTTTTGTGAAATCATCTGAAAACAGTGCATTGTTGAGCTTGAAATCGTAGTGAATGACAGTGGGAGCAGGAGATTGTGGCATATGTGCCTGCATCCATTCTGCTAATGCCGCCACTTCCGGAATGTCATCGGTTTTTGACCGTTCATACCGCTGAGTCCAGCCCGTTACTTGGCGTTCCATAAATCCATCAGGTTTAGCCAGTTCTGCGAGTGCCGTTTTTGTATAGTCAACGGCGTGCAATTCTACGAGCATATCGACCATGAGCTCTGAAATTTTTTTACCCAGTTCTTCCGACGGCTCCGTTTCTTTTGGAAACTCCGTATCGATCACTTGGCCATGCCGCCTCTCCATGATAAAAAAAGGGCTGCCGACTATCGTTTCGTCATCCGAAAAAACAAATGGTTTCGGGGCTGCCGGGAATACTTCATGCAAAGAAGAAAGAACACGGAATTCCCGTTCCATGTCATGGGCTTTCGGCGCCAAGGGACCGAGCGGCGGCCTGCGCAGCACCGCTTCCCAATCGCCAATTGACAGTGCATAAGTCAAATTGGAGTGGCCAGCACCGAATTGCTGGATTTCCAACTCGCCTTCCGGCAACCCATTGATGTGTGTGTGGAGAAATTCCGAGAGTATTGCACGGTCCAGCTCTTCACCGGACCTGACTTGGATTACGCCATTTTCGTGTTTTGCCATTAGGCTCCCTCCTCCAGATGTTCCTCCAGCAGGCTGCGGATGTCGTCCGGCAAACTTTCGCTTTTCTGGGTTTCAAAATTGAAATGGACGGCACTTGCGTCCCCTTTAGCGATCAATTGGCCGGTATTTGCATCTTCTATCCGATGAATGATTGAAAAACTGGAGTTTCCGATCTTACTTACTGCAGAAATCACTTTCAATTGCTGATTGAAAAAGCCTTGACTGATAAAATCACATTTGGCTGAGGCCATAATGACTTTCCATTTTGCGATATCCATATCAAATCCCAACGCTTTAAAGAATTCGATGCGCGCTTCTTCCAAATAGATAAAATAGCTGATATTGCTGATATGTCCAAGTGCATCTGTTTCACTAAACCGCACTTTCACCACCAATTCATGCGCCACAGTTCTCCATCTCCCTATTTGTTTTGAAATGCGGGCTTTCTTTTTTCGATAAATGCCCGAACCCCTTCTTTTGCATCTTCGGTTTGGAAGACTTTTTCAAAATAGGCTGCTTCAAGACTGGTGCCTTCTTCGAGTGGAAGTTCCAGTCCTTTATCAACCGCTTGCTTGATGAACCTTAAAGCTGGCATAGAAGATCGGCCAAGCCGCTTCGCCATTTTCCTAGCTGTTTCCATGCCTTCCCCACTTGGAACAACGCGATTGACCAATCCGATTCTCTCCGCTTTTTCAGCTGTCACCGGCTCGCCTGTGAACATCATTTCTTTCGCTCGTGCTTCGCCAATCAAGCGCGGCAAACGCTGAGTACCCCCGCCGCCAGGAAAAAGGCCGAGCGTGATTTCCGGCAAGCCAATCTGAACATGTTCTTCTGCAATCCGAATGTCGCAGCATAGCACCAATTCACAGCCGCCGCCCAACGTAAGCCCGTTCAACATCGCAATCACCGGCTTTTCAAATTGATCGATCCGGTGCAAGATCGCATGCGTCTCCAGGAAAGTCTCTTGAATGCCCGTTTGTCCGATCAGCAGCGGAAACTCTTTAATATCCGCCCCGGCCGCAAACACTTTTTCGCCTTGTCCGGTTAAAATAACTGCATTGACCTCCTCATCCGCACCAAGTCCGGCGAATACTTCGTCAAGTTCTTTAAATACTTGGTTGCTGATGACATTCATCGGCGGATTATCAATTGTGATAATGGCATAGCCCTCTGTTTTCTCTACCCGCAAAACTTCTGTCATGGCGCTTCGACTCCCTTTTCCCCGTAATCGTAAAATCCTTTTCCAGTTTTTCTGCCGAGCTCTCCAGCCTTTACTTTCTCTTCAATAAATGCAGGAGGCTTATCTTCTGGATTGCCGCTTTCCGCATATTGCTGCTGCATGACATAATAAGCAACGTCAAGCCCCGACAAATCCATCAATTCGAATGGGCCGATTGGATGCCGCAGCGCTTTTTTGATGACTAAATCGATTTCTTTAAAGTCGGCAATACCTTCTTCATATAAATGCATCGCTTCTTTTTGCAATGCCCCCAAAATCCGGTTTGCTACAAACCCGGAAATCTCTTTCCGCAGCAAGACGCCCGTCCGTCCGATTTTTTTACAAACCTCCATAGCTGTTTGGGCCGTTTCTTCTGAAGTTTTTTCACTCATAACCACTTCAACGCAATCCATAACAAGCGGCGGAAAAAAGAAATGCATATTGCATACTTTTTCCGGGCGATCTGTTGCTTCTGCGATTAGCGAATTGACGATTGTTGAACTATTCGAAGCAAGAATCGCATGTTTCGGCGCAATTTCATCTAATTGCTTGAAGATTTCGCGCTTCACTTCCAATTTTTCAACGGCTGCTTCAATGACATAATCCGCATCACTCGCTGCTTTTTTTAAATCTGCAGTAAACGATAGCCGGCCAAAAGCTTCTGCTTTTTGCTGCTCAGTAATTTTCCCTTTCCGTACCCACTGCCCCATTAACATGTCCAAGCCGCTTTTCGCTTTCGCCAACGCTTCTTCTTTCAAATCCTGAAGGGCCGTTTGATATCCGCCCAAAGCACATAACATGGCAATTTGATGGCCCATTTGGCCAGCACCGACTACGCATATTTTATTGATATGAAGATTTTCCATTTGTTCATCCCCTTTTGGTTATTGCGCAATCCCATTTAAAATCAAATCACTGTATATTTCAGCCAGGCTTTCAGCAGACACTTCTCCAGCGGGATTGAACCATTGGTAGCTCCAATTCGTAATGCCAAGCACTGCAAAAGCCGTCATATCAGGCTTTATGTCCTTTCGGAATTCGCCTTCTTCAATCCCTTCGGTGAGCAGGTTTTCAATATTGATCCGAAACTCTTCGCGCTTCGCTTTTACAGCTCCTGCGTTGTCCTCTGCCAAATGGCGCATTTCCCTAAAAAACACTCTGCCGCTCGGGCCGTGATCTTTAATATCGGCGATGAGGAGCTGCACCATTTGTTTGAGCTTTTGCTGATTGCTTGCAACAGTTTTATGTATGGCCGCTTGGCGCTCAAGCAAATCGTCGATATATCCTAAATGGATGTCCATTAGCAATTGCTCTTTGCTGGAGAAGTAATAGTAGAAAGTTCCTTTCGTTACTCCGATGGCTTCCACAATATCTTGAATGGAGGTTTCACTGAATCCTTTCCTTTCAAATAGCAGAATGCTTTCGTCAATAATTTTTTCTTTCATGCTATTTCCTCACAATCTCTGATCGGCTTTCATTACAGCACATGCATGCCTCCATCAACAACAACCACATCGCCCGTAATGTAATCCGAAGCTTTAGCGGCTAAGAATAACGCTGCGCCTTTCAAGTCCTCTTCTGTGCCAAAACGGTTTAGCGGTGTCTGATCAAGCAAACGATCGCCTCCCTGTTCAATTAAAACCTTCGACATTTTCGTCGGGAAAAATCCTGGCGCTAATGCGTTGACGTTAATATTGAACTGGCCCCATTTCGCTGCTAAATCTTTCGTAAAGGTGATGACTGCCCCTTTACTTGTGTTGTAGCCGATTGTATCCATCAATCTCGGGTCGATCCCGCCTAGCCCGGCAACGGATGCGATGTTGATGATTTTCCCGCTGCCTTGTTTGATCATCGTTTCGCCCACTTCCCGGCTCATCAAAAATGTTCCGGTAACGTTAACGTTCATGACTTTCTCCCAAGCATCCAGCGGCATTTCAAGTACAGGCGCTCCCCAAGTAGCACCTGAATTATTGACTAAAATATCAATTGAGCCGAATTCTTCCAAAGTTTTTTGAACCACATTTTTAACATCTTCCGGATTTGTCACATCGCATGCCAAGGCCAATGATTTCACGCCTTTTTCTTTTAACTTTCCGCTGATTTCTTTACAAGCTTCGACTTTCCGTGAACAGACCACTACATTGGCGCCTGCTTCCGCAAAGCCTTCGGCGATTTGTGCGCCTAATCCTCTTCCTCCCCCAGTTACGATTGCCGTTTTCCCATCCAACTTAAAAAGATCCATTACATTCATTCCATTTCCCCCTTATTTTATACTAACTAGTTAGTATGTTCAGAATACTTAAATTTATGGTAACGTTTTCATTTTAATAAAGCAAGATGCAGAAAAGGTTAACTAAAAGAAGAAAAGCCGATGCATGCAGATTTCTGCTCGCTACCGGCTCTTCCTTCTCATTTGTCTGATGTTTTATCTTGATCTTGCTTCTGATTTTCAGCAACTTTGTCCGCTTTCTTGAACTCCTCTTGGTAATGCACTTCCTGAGCTGCTTTTACGTTCAGTTCCTTGTCCGCCAACTTTTCATGCGGCTGTTTTTCTTCTGCCATAATTACTGCTCCTTTCTGGATGTGAATTATTATTTCTTTTTCCGGTCTATTTCGGTCTAAACCACAGAAACGATATGACTCGCCGGCAAGACTTCAAATACGGTAAAATGAAAGAATATAATCCAAAAAGAAAGGAGGTGTCCTATGTTAAAACGTTTAGCCATCACCGGCTATAAACAGCATGAGCTCGGGATATTCGATGACAAAAACCCAGGAATCCGTTTTATTAAAAAAGCGCTGGAAAACCAATTGCGCGTACTTATCGACGAAGGATTGGAATGGGTCATCATCAGCGGGCAGCTTGGCGTGGAGACTTGGGCGGCCGAAGTGGTGTTGGACTTAAAGGAAGAATTCCCTGATTTGAAATATGCGGTGCTTACGCCTTTTCTCGATCAGGAAAAAAGATGGAACGAAGCGAAACAAGAGAAATACCAGATGATTCTTGAAATGGCTGACTTCCATCGCAGTTTAACGAACCGCCCTTACGAGGCGCCGTGGCAATTCATTGAGAAAAATAAATTCTTCCTCCGCAACTCGGATGGCATGCTGATTGTCTACGACGAAGAAATGGACGGCTCTCCGAAGTTCACTAAAAAAGAAGCCGAAAGCTATGCTGAAAAAAATGATTATCAAGTTTTCACCATTACAGCGGACGACTTAAGGGTTGTTGCAGAAGAAGAACAAATGAATGAATGGGAATAAGTTTGAATACTTTAACATGCAGCCGCTAGGTTGACGAAGGTGACGAACTTCGATACCCTTAATAACTATGCTATACAAAAGATCAAAGGAGGAATTATGAAGAAAGCTTCAAGAGTATTCTATATCACATTCGCATTAGTCATTTTAACTGTATTGTCCGGTGTATTAGCACCTGAAATTTTTGAAAAAGTCACAGGCAACATACGGACATTTATCGGCACCAATTTCGGCTGGTATTATTTGACGCTGATGGCGTTGCTTCTGATCTTTGTATTTGTCATTGTTATCAGCCCCTACGGAAAAATACGGTTGGGGAAAGATACCGACCGTCCTGAATTCTCCACCCTCTCATGGATTTCCATGCTGTTTTCTGCCGGAATGGGGATCGGCCTCGTATTTTACGGCGCTTCAGAACCGCTCAGCCACTTTGCAGTTCAACCCGCGACTGCTGAAGTCGGAACAGATGCCGCTTTTAAAGAAGGATTGGAACGCACTTATTACCATTGGGGAATCCATGTATGGGCGATGTACGGGCTCATTGCATTATCACTCGCCTTTTTCCAGTTCCGAAAAGGAGAACCTGCGTTAATTTCATCAACACTGAAGCCGATTTTCGGCAAGAAAATGGAAGGTCCACTTGGAACCTTAGTTGACGTTCTTGCTGTTTTCGCTACCGTTTTCGGCGTAGCGACTTCCCTCGGCTTTGGCGCTGCTCAAATTAACGGCGGATTGACCTATCTTTTCGGAGCGCCGGATGAACCGTGGTTCCAACTTCTGATTATCGCCGTCGTGACTGTTTTGTTTGTCATTTCGGCTTGGTCCGGGCTTAATAAAGGAATTAAATACCTGTCCAATACCAATATGGTGCTGGCTGTTATTCTGTTGATCCTAGTTCTTGTGCTGGGTCCGACTTTGCTCATTTTAAATTTGTTCACCGAGACATTCGGCCATTACATCCAGAATTTGATCAGCTTGAGCTTCCAATCAGCACCGCTCGATGCGGAAAACCGCTCATGGCTAAATGACTGGACCATTTTCTACTGGGCTTGGTGGATTTCTTGGGCGCCTTTCGTCAGTATGTTCATCGCCCGAGTTTCAAAAGGCCGGACTATCCGGGAGTTCCTGATTGGCGTGGTGTTAGTGCCAACCATCTTCGGTTCTTTCTGGTTTGCAGCATTCGGTACGACGGCCATCGATATCCAGAAAAGTGGAATTGATTTGACCGGCTTCCCGACGGAACAGACCTTATTTGCGATGTTCAGTGAAATGCCGCTTGGCTTTGTTATGTCCCTATTTGCAATTTTGCTCGTCAGTACATTCTTCATCACTTCTGCTGACTCAGCAACATTCGTACTCGGCATGCAATCGACGAACGGCTCGCTGCTTCCAAGCAACCAGATCAAAGTTCTTTGGGGCATTGCACAATCGCTGGTTGCCGCAATCCTACTATCAGTTGGCGGATTGACAGCTGTCCAAAACACGATTATTGTCGCCGCATTGCCTTTCTCTGTCGTCATGATTCTCATGGTCATCGCCTTATTCAAGGCATTGAACGCGGAATTGAAACTTCCTAAACCCAAAAAATAATGTGAAGCGCCTTCCTTAATAGGAAGGCGTTTTTTGCATAGTAGTTGATGGATACGGGTATAGCACGAATGGAGAAGCGCCATCGCCTTTTAGTATGGCCATTAATTGCAAGATCAATTTAACGGAGGTGTTTCAGCCATGGAAGAACAAACGCGCACGATTATCCAAGGCTCATTGAATGCATTGCTCGAAAGCGATAAATTTCTACCCGAACTTCAAGGACAAATGAGGAAACAGGCTTTCACTTCATTGAGCGCTATCCTTTCTACGCCGAATAAAATCCACAAATCGTTCTTGCGCATCCCATTAGACGATGGAAGCGTAGTCCGAATCCCTGCTTTTCGCGTCCATCACAACGACGCGCTCGGACCGTATAAAGGCGGGATCCGTTTTCATGAAAGCGTCAATGAAGATGAAGTCATCAACTTGGCTTTTCTAATGACTTTGAAAAACGCCTTGCACAATGTGCCGTTCGGAGGCGGCAAAGGCGGAATCGTCATTAACCCCCGCGAGTATTCCGAAAAGGAATTAAACCTGATCTGCCGGAAATACGTCCGCTATTTTTCAGATGAGATCGGACCGGATAAAGACATCCCAGCCCCTGATGTCGGTTCTGGAGAACGCGAAATGGACTGGATGATGGCCGAGTTCAAAAAAGTCCATTATGGCCAAGCCTATCTTGGCAGCTTCACAGGAAAAAGTGTTGCTAACGGTGGGTCGCTGGGGCGCAGAGAAGCAACAGGGAAAGGCGTCTATTTCACTTTCCGCTATTTGATGAATGATTATTTAAAAGCCAATGAACAAATGCTTGCCAGCTCGGATAATGTGTTTGCGGCGACTGCACTGGCACATGCGAACCGGCCCCTCACAATGGCGGTCCAAGGATTCGGGAACGTAGGATCCGTGGCAGCGCTTGAAGCTTACAAAAGCACCGAAATCCAAAATCGCATTGTGGCAGTAAGCGACCGAAATGTGACACTCTATAACGAAGAAGGCTTGGATATTCCAGCTTTGATCGAATTTACAGCGGGTAATCGCGGCGACTTGCCGTCTACCCCAGCACAATTGGATCAGGCGACTATCAAAGCAGAAATAAGAGGCCGTGATGAGCTGCTTACCTTGCCAGTTGATGTCTTACTGCTTGCTGCTCTTGAAAACCAAATCCATAAAGAGAATATGAAAGACATCCAGGCAAAAATCATTATCGAAGGCGCGAACGCACCAACCACACAAGAAGCGGATGAATACTTGAGCAATCAAGGCGTTATCATCATTCCGGATATTTTAGCCAATGCCGGCGGTGTGATTGTTTCTTACTTTGAATGGCTGCAAGGCCGGGAGACGCAATTTTATACAGAAGCGGAAGTTTACCGCCTCTTGCTCGAAAAGATGAAAGAAACGATGGATGCCATTTATCCGCAATTTTTCGGCGATCCGTTCCCCCTTCGGCAGAATTGCTACATCCATTCGGTAAAGAAACTTTCAACCGTGCTTTATCGCCAAGGAAAACTTTACTAAAAATGATAAAACCGCTGCAGCCTTCAATCGGATTCAGCGGTTTTCTTTTTTTCTGCGATTCGGCGGTTATGGGAAATGGAATAAGCGTCTTTTCGAAAGTTTAAAATCGCATCTTCAGAACAGCGAATCCCTTCAGCCATCACGGTCGGATCGAATTTCATATCATCCAGCTGCTCCACTATTCCTTCAATTCTTAAATGCCCCACTATTATTCGCTGGCGCTCCTTCGGCCATTCGATTGTCGGGTCGTCTGTTGGATCTTCCGCCTCCCCAATAACCACAGCCAACTGGAAACCAGCGGTCCCTGCCTTTACGCGCGCTTCGATTTCCTGCTCATAATAACCTGCAGGGATTTCCGCGAGATCTTTAGCTTCTAAAGTTTCTACTCCGGCATCCGGTATCCATTCATACTTGATGGGTGTCCGCTTGCCTTCTCGATTCAAAAAATAAAATGCATGAATGGAGTAGTAAATTCCGGTCGCAAAGCTGACAGGTGCATGCATCTTTTTGAGAATCTTGATAGCGGCCCGGCTCTCCGGATATTTAATCAGCAGTTCTGCCAATTCCCGCAAAGGAGGCTTCCCGTCTTTAAATGATTTGACCACTCCGAGCATTTCCGTGAAGACAGACGGCGTCCGTGCTAAAAATATGGGTGCATTGACGCCGACAATATTGGTCGCTTCACCGTTCGGCAATTTAAATTGGACAGCCATCCCTTTGACCGGCGACATGATATCCGTCCATTCGGGATTCGGTGAGCTGTGGGAAAAGCGGACAAATGCTTCTACCCCGGCTTTTTGAAGATGCGGCGCAGTGGTCAATCCTTCTGCATTTCCGTTGGCTGTAAACTTCGCTTTGTAAATGACTCCGCGTGCATGCGCACGGCGGTAAAGCGGATGTTCGCCGAATACGCGTTCAATCCGATTAACGGCCACTTCGGCCAATTGCGGTTTTTCCATGCCCTCACTCCTTTTATTCGATATACCCAAATAAGCTTAGTTTTAAAAATAACGGGAATACAAAAAGAACAAAACTTAAGGAGGAATTTATTAATGGATTTTAAACACGAAAATAACCGCTTCACGGTCATGAAAGACTCAGAAAAATTGGGATTCATTTCGTATATTCCAGATGGCGATGTGCTCACAGTCGACCATACTGAAGTTTCACCAAAGCTTGAAGGCCAAGGAGTCGGCAAACAGCTTGTTGAACAAGTTGTCCAATATGCGCGGAAAGAAGGAAAGAAAATCGATCCTCAATGTCCATTTGCACAAGGAGTCATCGAAAAAACAGCTGATTTCCAAGACGTTGTTGTAAAGTAATCCAAAACATCCGTGAAAGCGGGTGTTTTTGTTTTGTCTTAGGAAACCCGGGAACAGTAAAAGAAAAGTGCGAAAAAGGAGATGGCATCATGGACACTTCTCTTGAACAAACAATAGCGAAATTTGCACAGCCTTTTGATTCCACAGCTAACTTGTCGCCAATCATAGAAGCAATTGGCGATGCCAAAATCGTGATGCTTGGTGAAGCAAGCCATGGTACTTCTGAATTCTATAAAGTGCGAGCCGAACTATCAAAAAGACTGATCGAAGAAAAAGGATTTACATTAATTGCCGTTGAAGGCGATTGGCCATCTGCCCAACAAGTCAACCGTTATATTAAAGGCTTTAAAGAAGAGAAAAAAGAGGCCCGGGAAATCGTCCAATCGTTTACCCGCTGGCCAACTTGGATGTGGGCAAATGAAGAGATGACCGACTTTATTTGCTGGCTGAAAGCACACAATAGCCGGAACGAGCAGAAAGCAGGATTTTATGGCATCGATATCTACAGTCTTTGGGAGTCGATGGAAGAAGTCATCCATTATTTAACGCATACCAATCCTTCCGGCGGCGACTTGGAATTGGCTAAAAAAGCCTTTTCCTGTTTTGAGCCATTTAACCGGGAACCCGAAAATTATGCGATTTCCTATGCAAGCTTTTCTACTGTCTGCATCGAGGAAGTGTCCAAGCTCCTTTTCTCCATCCGCTCGAACGAAGAGCTTTATAAAGATGATTGGGAAAATGATTTAAATTTGAAGATCAATGCGCTCGTCACAAAAAATGCGGAAGACTATTACCGGGCCATGGTCCAAAGCGGAGAAGTGTCCTGGAATATCCGTGACGAACATATGGTGGAAGCCATCAATGAAATCCGTGATTACCACGGCCGCGATGCCAAAATCATTATTTGGGAACATAATACCCATATTGGAGACGCCCGGGCGACGGATATGAAAAATGACGGCATGATCAATGTCGGACAGGTTCTCCGTGAACAGAACCGCCCGGAGGACGTTTTCGCATTAGGATTTGGAACTTATACCGGCACGGTTATCGCCTCAGAAGCTTGGGGAACACCACATCAAATCATGGAAGTTCCGCCAGCCCGGGTCCATTCATGGGAAGAGCTGTTTCACCGTACCGGCGCAGGCGACCAATTCGTCATTTTTAATGATCAGAATCGGAAAGCTTTTGATCAATGGGCTGGGCATCGTGCGATTGGCGTCGTTTACTATCCTGAATTTGAAGCACGCGGAAATTATGTCCCAAGCAAATTATCGACACGCTACGACGCGTTTATTTATATTGAAAATACGACGGCATTGTCCCCTATCCGAGTAGAAAATACAGTGCTGTAGAAAAGGCAGACTTCGCGTCTGCCTTTTTTTTATGAAATTTGCATCAACAGAAAACTTTTCTGCCTTTTCAAAGGTAATACATATAAGAACGTTTATAACGGACGGAAAGGAGTGATTTCAAGCGATGGATAATAAAGGGGCGTTGGATAAAGCAAGTTTTCAAGAACTTTATCAAAAACATGCAAATTTTGCCATCCGCACTGCTATTGCAATTACCCGCAACCCGGAAATCGCGAAAGACGCCGTCCAGGAAACCTTTATACGGGTTTACCGCCATCTTTCTTCGTATGATGCCAGTTTGCCGTTTGAACCTTGGCTTTACCGCATATTAGTAAACGAATGCAATCGGCTATTAAAGAAAGAATCGAAAATGCCAGCGTACCACCATCCCGATTTAGAGAATGACGAGCGGATTTCCTCACCTTCCGGCGGCCATGCAGCAGATTTGGTCGAAACCATTCAGAGTATGGAGGATCTTTATCGCATTCCGTTAATTTTGAAATACATCAAAGGCTTCAGCGAGAAAGAGATTGCGGACATTTTGGAGCTAAATCAAAATACCGTCAAATCCCGCCTTTTCAAAGGACGCCAGAACTTGCGCCAACTGCTGGAAATAGTGGAACAGGAGGCTGAATTGGATGAAAAATATAGATGATCGAGCAAAAAAGGCATTAATGGACAAGACTTCTGAAGCCGGCCAACTGGAGCAGGAAATTTGGAGCCGTTTAGAAAACGAGCTGTTTACAGAACCGCAAGCCGCGGCAAGGAAGGTGAAAAGCATGAAAAAGAAAGTGCTTCCTCTTATAATTGCAGCTGCCGCCGGGATATTGATCGCTTTCAATTTTCAAACCGAAACCGGCATGGCTTTGATTGACCGGATCAAGGAAATGTTTGTACCTGAAAAAGAAGTAGTCCAAAGCATTGAAGGAATGGATGAAGAAACCAATGTCCAATTAAATGAAGGCAAAGATGCGGAATACGTCATCTACATCGATGAAGAACGCTATAAAATGATTAAAGGCGAAGGCGACCGGCCCGATGTGATTACGACGAAAGAAGAATTGCCCGAGAACTTCCCTGAAGTATCCATGACCATCGAACAAATTCCAGATATCGCTCCTGACACACTGGTCAGCCAGTACGAAGAAGAATTAACACTTGAATTCCCAGAGCTTCGCCCAGTCGAACAAGTGACAGAACCTGTAGAAGGCTACCAATTGCACGGCATTCAAAACGGCGGACAGAAATGGGACGATGAAGTGGTCCATGCCTATGTCATCAGCAACGGAAAAGAAGGCAGTTTTGTCATTACTGAACGTTATTTCCTGGAAGCAGCTGAAGGACACGGCGCCCGCTTTTACGCCATGCTCCAAGAATTCCAGATTTTAGAGTAACCAAAAATGCACCACTAGAAACCATTGTAAAAAGGCGGCAAGGAATTTTTCCTTGCCGCCTTTTTAATCGATTTTACAATTCGCTTGCCGATGAATTGAGTGAGTAAAGGTAATTCCAGTTGTCCGCCTTGAAAAGCGCATGGAATGTGATTTTTTCTCCTGTTCCCAATGTCACCACTTCTTGTTCGATGGCCACTACCATCGCAGTTGCACCGTTATCCAGATTCAGATAGACATCGCCAATAGAAGGTTTGATCGCGTTTTGTTCACGCAATTTCTCTTCCAATTGAGCGTCTTCTTCTTTCTGGCTTTGTGTCACTTTTGATTGGTCGAAATAGCTAATGTCTGTACTTCCTGGCTCATCGCCTGGAACCATCACAAAGAATTCACGTGCCTTCACTGTATTTTGGCGCGTCGTGATGACGTTCTTGCCTTCTACAGATTCAACTTTTTCAAATTCATTCAACGAATAATGATCCATATAATCCGGATCCGGCTTCACAATGAAGATATACCCGCCTTCTTCGGCGACAACGTCTTCCCGAAGTGTATACTTTGTCCCTAAAAACAGGAACGCATCCAGATGTTTCGGCTTGTAGAAAGTGGCCTCTTCGGCTTTGCACGCTACTTGTTCCATATCTTTAAGCCGGAACATCAGCACCGACTTTTTCGCTAGCGGTTTAACCGAATACACCTTGTGAAGCTCGTTGTTGTAATAAACCAATTGCCCTTTTCGTACTTGTAATAATTTCATTTTTCGCCCTCCGATACTATCATGCTATGGGGTTCATTCTAGAGGAAACTATAGCAGAAGTCTATGCATTCACTCGATTTGTCCAGCTTCCTGTGGTATAACGGGAACAACAAGCAAAAAAGGAAGTGCACACATGGAATATGAAAACCGTGATGAGTTGATCATCAAGAAATACCAGCAAGATGAAAATATGATGATCCAATTATTTGTGCAATGGTGCACGAACCACCAACTTGACCCAATGACCCTTTATCAAAAAGCCTATCCTTATCAAGAAAAGAACGCTGCGCTCTTAACAGCCATCGAAGAAGCCAATGCCGAAACTGCGGATATTGAAATCAGCAATGAAACGATGTTGGAAGTCTTGCAACTGTTCGGCAACGATGACCTCGCATTTGTTGTGGTCGAAGAAATGGAACGGATGCCCAAAAAATAAAAGATCGAGCGCTTAGGCACTTGATCTTTTATTTTCTTTGTTTCCGAAGTTGTTTCGCTTTGTTTTCGATATGGCTGGTCCGCAGGTTTTCATAGCGGTTCGAGGCGATATTGCTATAAATCCCATTGAAATCTTTTTCTTTGACCGGTTCTTCCACTTCTTCCTCTGCGCCTTCTTCGGCCAACAATTCTTCTTCACGTTTTTCTTCCATGATTTATCTTCCTTTCGTCCCTTAAGCTTTCCTTATCCATTTTCCCTGAGCAAGACCTAGTTAAACGCAAAGAAAACGGACATCTAAAAGACGTCCGCTTCTCCAGTTTATTAAACTGTCTGTTTAACGCCTTTTAATTCACGTTCTAAAAACTTCGCAAGTTCAAGCATGCCATATTTGCCGGCAGCCGCTTCCGCATCCGAATTATAATTCGTATTGGTGTTGACATCGTAAGTGAAAATCTCGCCTTCTGCATTGCGGATAAATTCGATGCCAGCTACGTTAATGTTGTTCTGGGCAAGAAAAGCTTCGTATTTAGCGATAATTGGATCGTTAAACCCTTCCACCACTTGGAATTTCGGCTTTTCTTCGGCTTCTTCTCCCACTGGGCAGAACAAATCATCGATCCGGCAAGCATCTGCGGGGCATAATTCAAAGCCTTCCGAAGTATCCACTTGTACCGCGTAGACAAATTTTCCACCGACAAATTCGCAGCGCGTGATAAACGGTTCAGGCGCTTGGATGTACTCCTGAATCAGCGTAATTCCATCAATCGACGGTTCAAACTCTGCTCCGTTGACGTATTCGTTCAATGCTTCCATCGAATGGAACAATCTCACGCCTAGGCCTTTTCCTGCACGGTTGTGTTTCGTAATGAAAGAAGCAGCGCCCATTTTTTCTGCAGCGGCCAAAATTTGCTCTTTGCCGTTAGCTGCAATGGTTTTGGGCGTACGGATACCGGATGCATTCAATGCCATATATTGTTTCACTTTGCTGACTTCCAGGCTTAGTGCCTGGCTGCCATTAAACACTTTACGTCCATGATGCTCAAGCCAAACAAGCAAGGAGTCTGCCATTTCCGGTGCAAACCGGTGTCCGCGTGTGTGTGAAGAGGCGCTCATGCGGCTGTAAAAGACGCCTTCAGGCGGTGCATCGTTCAAGTCGACTAGGCTTTCGTTGATAAACCAATCTTCGTAAGGAAGGCCCAGTTCATCTAACCTTTTGAATAAATGCGTTGTCCATTCCTCGTTTTCGTGTATTACGTATATTTTTTCAGTCATTTAATTTCCTCCTAATAAATCGTTGCTGTCAATGCCTTGCGTTTTTCTTCAACAATCGGCATTACTTTTTTCGAGAAGCGCTCCATCTCTTCTAATTGAGGGGAGAATTGAAGCAATAATAGATCCAAACCAACTTGTTCGTACGCGATGATGCGATCGGCAATTTGCTCGGGCGTGCCGATTAAATTCGGACGCAAGCCGCGGTTCGAAACGGAATAATCCTGAAGCTTCACTTCTTGCTCTAACTTCGATTTGCTGACAAAATCATCGTAGCCCACATAGCCTTTCGCATCTTTTACATCCGTGATGCGCGCATATTCAGCGGCTACTTCTTCCTCTGTATCGCGGCAAATCACATAAGCAGCCATGCCGAAGGATTGCAGCGGTTCTTTGCCTGCTTCTTCCCGCAATTTTTTCATGCCGGCAATTTTCGTTTCAATTTCTTCCACTGTCCCACCGTGCATCACGTAAGCATCACATGATTCCACGATTGACTGTTTGCCGCGCGGGCTTTCGCCGCCTGCATAAAGCACCGGATTTGGTCGCTGCACAGGTTTTGGAGCAAGATGCGCATTTTGGATATCGTAATACTTCCCTTTGAAAGAGAATGTGTCTTCCGTCCACATGCCTTTGACAATCTTCAAAAATTCGTCTGTTCGGTCATAGCGTTCGTCGTGTTCTGTAAATTCTCCGCCGTATTGGCGTGCTTCTTCTGCCCACCAGGCAGATACTACATTTAAAGTGAAACGGCCATTTGAAATCCGGTCTATATTTGCCGCCATCTTCGCTGTTACAGCAGGGTTATGGAAAGCAGGGCGAATTGCCGTCATGATTTCCAGCTTGTCAGTCACTGCTGCAAGAGCTGCCGCTGTTGACCAAGCTTCTAATGAATCGGCTTCCATTCCTTTGATGTCATTCAAATTCAACTCAGCAATCAATGTCGTATCGTAACCCCATTGTTCAGCTGATTGCGCCACTTGCTTCGCATAATCAAAAGTCGCCGGCATGTTTTCATCTTCCACATTGCGCAGCCAACCGCCGAATATCGGCATCCAGAAACCATATTTCATCGCTCATTCACTTCCCTTTACGTTTATAGTCAAATGCAAAAGATTCAAATAATCAAATAACGCTTTTAGTATACAACAAAACCACGTATTCTTACTAGTATACTAGGTTATAAATTTTACCTCACTAAAGCAATAAAGGAATAGAGTAATCTATTCCCAGTAACTTCTTGCTTTTTTTAAATTTTCTATCCATATTTTCGTATTCTTTTAATATTTCTCCAATCAGATCATTGCACGGCGGTTCCATGTCCCGCATAACAAATACCCCTTCATCAATTATTTGGCAAAGGAAGCCGGCATGACCACCGCTTGGACTTCTCCCGTGGCAACTAATTCTTCTTCGGCAAATACATCGACTAGGATTTTAAATTTTTTCGGATGAATTTCTTCGATTCGGCCAACCGCTTTTAAGGTTTTTCCTTGCGGCGTCGGTTTCTTATAATCAACATGTAAAGAAGCGGTGACAAAACGCGGCGGCGCTTCCCCGCTTCCCGGTTCAAAGCCGTTTTTTCGGTGCAGCGCAAGCGATGCGGACCCCGTTCCATGGCAATCCACTAGTGAAGCGATCAATCCACCATAAACAAATCCAGGAATTGCTGTGTGCTCAGGTTTAGGGGTGTAAACCGTCACCGTTTCTTCGCCCTGCCACCCTGTCCGAAATTGATGCCCTTCTTTATTTAGGCGGCCGCATCCGTAGCACCACGCGAAGTCCTCTGGATATTCATCTTGAATGGCCTGCTTCATCTTCTCTGTCATTCCAATCCCTCTTTTCCAAATATGTAATTTCGTTTATTTTCACTATCTTAACATAAAGTAAATTGAGTGTTCTGACATTTAGACGTTCATTTAATGAACTTTTATAAAAAACAAAAAGAAAAAGCATGATCCTTTTCATCAGATCATGCTTTCCCTTATTACCTTCCCTCTAAAAAACGAGGGTTCGCACGCGGAAAATTTCTTATTCAATTCTTTCTACAACTTTACTACTTGTTGATGCTCTGACGAACTTGAAAACTCTCGCCAATGCAGTTTGTTGCGCTAACTGTCATTTGCCATTTAGGCTTTTGCTTCGCATATACCTCTCAGCGAAATTGTGTTTCTGCAGTTAGACGTTTAGATGCACTTCCACAAAAAACTTACATCTTACTGATCTTGATTTACTTTCTGGAGAGAAACCATTGTATTATCGGTCCCTGACAAGAGTAACTATCGTCAGTATTGCAAAATTTTCCGCCAAGGCTGTGCAAGTCATCGTCTGGATGCGTTCATAAACTTACTTCGTTTATACGCTTTTCCCTACGTTATTCCGCCTTGTAGTAGTTGTATTCCACCTCCTCTTAAATCTAAACCTATTTATAAGAAAATTTTAATAAATTCAATAAATTATTTTTACATTTCGTTTACTCCCCTTTATACTAGTATTTAGTTCGATAACCGTAATAAAGAGGAGAGATTAAATGGTTAAGAGTTTACCGCTTCGTTCAGAAGTGCCCGTACAAGAAACATGGGATTTACAGAGTTTATTTGCTTCGCATGAAGAATTTAATGAAGCCTTGGTTTCATTGGAAAAAGATGCTTCCGATTTCCATAGCCAGTTTCACGGAAAAATCAGCGATTCCGCGTCTGTCCTTGAATCGTTGACAGCATATATGGCTCTCGTTGAAAAGTTGGTACCTGTCAGCACGTACGCAAGCCTTACGTTAAGTACCGATCAGACGGATTCAGAAGCCCAAATGCTATCCAGCAAATTCGGTTCTGTTTCTGCAAAAACCGGAAGCAAACTTTCCTTTGTCAGCAGTGAACTGTTAGCGTTGCCAGAAGAAACATTAAAAGCGGCAATGGAAGAATCCAACGAGTTTAAAGTTTATTTGGAAAAGCTGCTCCGCAAAAAAGAATACCAATTGCATCCGGAAGCCGAGAAAACACTGGCTGCTTATTCAGCTACTTTCAACGCCCCATACGGCCTTTACAATACGACCAAAATGGTGGATCTATCTTTTGAAGATTTTGAAGTGAATGGCCAGAGTTATCCATTAAGTTATGTGTCATTTGAAGGAGATTGGGAAGCAGAGCCCGATGCCGAAATCCGCCGTGCTGCATTTGATGCTTTTTCAAAAAAACTGAAAGACTACCAGCATACAACAGCCAAAACCTACGATATGCAATTGCAAATGGAAAAAACCACTTCTGATTTGCGCGGTTACGATTCCGTTTTCGATTATTTATTGTTCAACCAAGAAGTGGACCGTACACTCTATAACCGCCAAATCGATTTAATCACAAAAGAATTGGCGCCGCATATGCGCAAATACGCGAAGTTGCTGCAAGAAGTCCATGGCTTGGATAAAATGACTTTCGCTGATTTGAAAATTTCCTTGGATCCTACATATGAACCTGAAATCACCGTAGAAGAATCCAAAAAATACATCAACGAAGCGCTCGGCATCATGGGCGAAGACTATTTGGATATGGTGGAACGCTCTTATTCCGAACGCTGGATCGATTTTGCACAGAACAAAGGCAAGTCAACAGGGGCTTTCTGTTCGAGCCCTTACGGAAACCATCCGTACATTTTGATTTCCTGGACTGGCCGCATGAACGAAGTCTTCGTCTTGGCGCATGAACTCGGCCATGCCGGACATTTCTACAATGCGAACCGAGAACAAAACGTCTTGAATGCCCGACCGTCCCTTTATTTTATCGAAGCACCTTCAACAATGAACGAGATGCTAGTAGCCAACCATCTCTTGAAAAACTCGGAAGATCCGAAATTCAAGCGTTGGGTCATTTCATCCATCGTTGCGAGAACGTATTACCATAACTTTGTCACGCATTTGCTTGAAGCTGCATACCAGCGCAAAGTATACGAACGCATCGACGCTGGACAAAGCGTCAATGCCGGGATTTTAAATGAGCTGAAGCGCGGTGTGCTGGAAGAGTTCTGGGGAGATGCCGTAGAAATCACGCCAGGAGCTGAACTGACATGGATGCGCCAGCCGCATTATTACATGGGCTTATACCCGTATACTTATAGCGCCGGCCTGACCATTTCTACGCAAGTGTCTAAACGGATCTTAAGTGAAGGGCAAACAGCCGTCGATGAATGGCTGGAAGTGTTGAAAGCCGGAGGCACGAAAACTCCGGTAGAACTGGCTCAGATGGCTGGCGTCGACATCACAACAGAAGAACCGCTGCGCAATACCATCGCCTATATCGGTGAATTGATCGACGAACTTGTCGCACTGACAAAAGAAATTGAAGTCAAACAATAAAAAACTAGTTGGATGAGAGCTTCTGCTTCTACAATCCGCACTTCGGCGCTTTGGGCAGCGGTTTTGCGGAATATCGGGTTTCTAAACGAAACTTTTTCTATTTTTATTTTTTCAGCACATTGAAAACGGAAGCGGCTGTTAAGCTGCTTCCGTTTTTTTGCGCGCTTTTTTCCAGATGAAATAACGTTCGATCAGAATCGCTGCTAACGTTCCAGTAATAAGTCCGTTTGAAAAGGTAGCCGCCATGACCGCAGGCAGCTTGGCCATGCTCTCCGGCGGAAGAAACATGATGCCGACTCCGATCATCAATCCGAAAGCGGACACTTTATAGGCTTGCTGATGATCCGCTTCTTCAGCCAATTCTACAAAAGCCATTTCCACCATTTTTGTGAAGATCGCGAAAATTACTGCATAAGCGACTGGTGCCGGCAATGCCGCTAATAACGCCATCAGGCTCGGAAAGAAGCTAATAGCTACTACAACCATTCCACCCATGATGAATGGTTTCAAAGAAGGATTTCGTGTGGCACTGACAAAACCGGCTGCACCGGAAATCGGCACTGGCCCGATGGCTGAAAAAAGCCCTGCAAACATGTGGTTGATTCCGGAAGCGACTGATGCTTGCTTTACCCGATCCGGCGCCTCAATCGAAAAGGTGTTTTTTAAAAGCACCTCCATGACCCGCATGGAAGCCATCATGTTCGCCACTAGTAGAAAAGTCAAAAACAGCGCCGTAACGAACATGCCGCTATCCCAGACGAGCGGTCCGAATACGAGAAGTTCCGGCAATGCGAGCAACGATTCCGAAGTACCGGCAATCGCATCCGCCTTGCCAAGCAGCACAAATAACAGCCACCCCGCCGCAATCGCCAGCAAGACTGAATAACGGTTGACCCAAGGAGTTTTGTGCCCCATTAATATGAAAGTCACAATTACCACCGCAGCCCCACCGATCGCGACGACCGGATCAACAGCATCTCCTTCACCGGCGATCCCCAGCAAGCCGCCGATAATCGATTCACTCAATTGCAGGACGAGCAATAATAGATAGATGAAAGTGATGGTCGGTGTAAATAGTTTTCTCATCTTTCCTACCAATCCGGTATAAGCAAAAACAATGAACAAAACCCCACTATAGAGCAGCCCGCTTTGAAGAGCTTGCAGCGATTCTTCCATCGTTGCGTACATAACGCCGACCATTCCCGCATAGACGATGAAGATTCCCCACCAGAGCCCGGCTGGCCCTTCATTAATCGGCATTCTGTGCCCCACGAGCACTTGCACTAAACATGCAATGCCGAGCACGAAAATCGTCCTTTGGACAAATAAGGCTGTATCACCGTTGTCCATCCCAAATACATTGGCGATGGCAATTGGGGCAGCAATCGAAGAAGCCAATAGAAAAACTGCCCATTGAATGCCGCCAAATAAAGTTTTCACTATTTCCCGCCTCCGTCTTTTCCTGCTTTTTATCTTTTCAGTATACCCTTTTACTTTTGATGAAGTTCAAAGAAAAAGACAAAGAGCCCTGATATTTTCAGGACTCTTTGTCTTTTCTAGTAGTTTCTTTAAGGTCGGCTTGTTTTTGCAGGTCTGCCTTTTTTTGTTGCTCATCTGTTCGATGTTCTTCATCCAATGGCCCTTTATAGACAACTGGATAGCCTTTATCTTGCAGTTGCTTTACTTGTTTCCGAGAAGCTCGGATCAAAAGCCACATGATCAACAGCGATAAAATAAAAATGACGACAACTGAGATAATCCCGGGAATGTATTCCGATTTATCTTCAGGAAAATATAAGAATTCCATTTGTTTGTTTCCCGCCTTTGATAGTTGAGTTTCCCTTCATTATACAGGATAGCTTTTTTCAATAAATTACCGATGGTGAACATTTAGTGGCGAACTCTTAACAATCTTCGCAACAAATGCCGTAAAGCGGCATGTAAAAAGGGAGCGGCAGAACCAGGAAACACCCCTTTTTCTACCGCCAACTTTAGAGCCTATTTCTCCGATACCACTGTAAACCGTTTATTGAAATGGCGTGGATTTTCAATTTCATCCACTAGTGCAATGGCATAATCGGGATAGCTGACATAGCTTTTCCCTCTCTTATTCACCGTGATGCTGTCTTCGCCTATCTCATAACTGCCGGTCCGTCTGCCTTCCGCATCAAAGAAAGCTGCAGGACTTAGGAATGTCCACTCGATGCCTTCTGATGCTTCAAGGTCGGCTAGGTTCTGTGCCTGGCTAGACGCAATCGCTTTGAAAGCATCCGGGAATTCCGGAGTTTCAATCAAGCGTGTGGTTCGTGCTTCATCGACAAATAGGCTGCCTGCCCCTCCAACTACAATCAGTCTCGTGTCAGGCGCTTCTTTTAACGCTTGGATAAGATTTCTTCCTGCTTCTACATGCTGCTCCGCTTTTTCCGGGGGCACACCAAAAGCATTTACGACCACATCAAACGATTTTAGATCTTCTGAAGTTAAACTGAAAACATCTTTTTCCAAAATCTGTACTTTTCCCTCTTCAATTTTCGAAGCATCCCTTACGATAGCCGTGATTTCATGGCCTCTAGAAATCGCTTCTTTCATAATGACCTTGCCCGCTTTTCCGCTTGCTCCAATAATTCCGATTTTCACCCGAACCACCTCATCCTCTTAGATTTGATCCATCGCATCTTTCAGAATCTCAAACGAACGCTTTCTTTTTTCTTGATCATAAATATAAGACACAGCCATCAGTTCATCAATCTGCATATCGCCCATAAAGTCTTTCAACTGCGCTGTAATCGCTTCGCGGTCGCCAAGGAACGTATAACGGGACATATTTTTAGCGACCGTTTCCTCATACAAGCTCCATTTGCCATCCATCGAATCGACCGGTGGCTGAAGCAGATTTTTTGTGCCTCTTACTACATTCAAGTAAAACATCTGGCTCGAAGTCGAAAGTTTTTGAGCTTCTTCAGTCGTTTCTGCGGCCACTACGTTTACACAAACCATGACGTATGGTTCGGCTAGGTATTCAGATGGCTTGAACTGAGTTCGATAAATCTGCAGCGCCTGTTCTAATTGCTGCGGAGCGAAATGGGCAGCAAATACATAAGGCAAGCCCAGTCTTGCAGCTAACTGCGCACTGGATGTACTCGATCCTAGGATAAAAATCGGTACTTCGGTCCCAACACCCGGATAGGCATGCACCATGCCTTGATGTTCAAGCGGCTTTAAATAATTCTGCAGTTCAACTACATCCTGCGGGAAAGCATACGCCGTTTCTTGCGTAGTTCGGCGCAGTGCATGCGCTGTCTGCATATCCGTTCCCGGTGCACGCCCAAGCCCCAAATTCACTCGGCCAGGATACATCGTCTCAAGTGTTCCGAATTGCTCAGCTACGACAAGCGGAGTATGGTTCGGCAACATGACACCGCCAGATCCAACTTCAATCGATGCCGTATTATCGAGCACCTTAGAAATCAGGATAGATGTTGCGGAACTGGCTAAAGTCGGCGAGTTGTGATGTTCAGACAACCAAAACCGCTTATAATTTAATTTTTCTACATGCTGTGCCAGACTAACCATATCAGTTAGTGCATCTTTTGCTGTCTGGCCTTCTGAGATAGCGACCAAGTCCAAAACGGATATAGGCACCGGTTTTATGTTTTGATTCATTTAATGACTTCCTTTCAAGAGAAGATGTCCATTAACCATAAAACCAAAATATCTCGAAGACAAGCTATCTGCTTGCAGCTTCAAATTATTTAGTTGTATTCATCCACGTAGGAATTTGATCGTCTTCATCAAATTCAATGATGACATCTGTCACTCCTTGGACGCCATCCATAATCCGCTTTTCAATGTAATCCCGTAAATCATCCGCTTCGGCAATCGTCATGCCAGGGTCCACTTCCAATTTCAATTCCACGTGGAAATGGTCTCCTTCTTTGATGACATCAAGGTCTTGAATATCGGCAACTTGTGGGTGCTGCAGAACTTTCGCGCCGATTCGGGCCTGCATTTTAACATCAGCCACTCCAAGCGCACCAGCCGCATTGTCCAGGAAAACCCGTCCTACTACGAGAATGAGCATGATACCGATAATGATTGAAGCATACCCGGTCGCACTATGGAAAGGCGTATAAGTGGAAATGACAATAGCGCCCAAAGCCAAAACGGCTCCTCCTACTGCCACATTATCTTCCAGGAAAACGAGTTTGGTCGCAGGCTTAGCCCCTTTTACGTTTTTATAGCTAAGCGGGATGTACTTTAAACCGCTTGTTTGTTCTTTCGGCAGGTGCTCCGTTATTTCTTTCATGGCTTTATTGAGCACAAAAGCTTCTAAAAGAGCAGAAGCACCTAGCACTCCGATGTTCAACCAGAACCAATCTTCTGTGTGGACCGTATCCGAAATGTGATGGATCCCTTCGATAATGGTTTCATAGGCCAGCACTCCGACAATAAGCACCGCTCCTAATAGCACTAAGTTGACTAGGCGCCCAAAACCGCCTGGAAATTTTTCGGTTGGCGCTTTTTTGCTCAATGCCGAACCGATAAAGACGAACAATTGGTTCGCTGCATCTCCAAAGCTGTGCATCATTTCGGCGAACATCGCCACATTTCCCGTAATGAGATAAGCGATTGTTTTAATGACAGCTACCGCCGTATTAACAATTGCTGCCCAAAAAGCAGACTTGTTCCCCCCTTTTAGTAAGCCCAAAAATTCTTTCATATGAAATCCTCCATTCTTCTCAACCAAATTATTCGTGTGTAAATTTAGCAAGCATTTCTATTTTATTTCCCTGCACTGGAGCAGTAGAAACCCATGAAAAAGAGAGCACCGATTTTTTCGGAACCCTCTTTTTTTGAAACTGCCTTAAATTTCGTAGACAGCCCCTATTTTTGCGAATTCTACATTGCCGCTATAGCTGGAACGTGCAGCTTCAAGAATTTCTTCCAGTTCGCCGTATTGCGGCAAATGAGTGAGCCTCAATTTCTTGGCCTCAGCACGCTCAGCCAGTTCACCTGCTTGCTCCCCGCTCAAATGCCCTTTAATGACGCCTCTATATTTTTCATACAAATTTGATTCACATACAAGCAAATCTGCATGGCGCGAGAAATCGATCAGCTCATCTTTCCATTCGGTATCCGCTGTAAAAACCACTGACTTTCCTTTTGCTGTAAATTTTATTGCCAAGCAATAAACCGGATGAATGGTTTCGCAAAAAGAGACTTCGAACGGCCCAAGCAGAAGAGGTTGGCCTGCTTCAATCATTTTTCCTTCAGTCACGCCTTTATAGGAAAGGCCCGCAAACATTTCCTGGTCGCGGTTATGGGCATAAATCGGAAATGGAGTTTCCCACTCTTTTAACTGCATGCCGACCATCGCTGCATGCTGCAAAACCCCAATATCGGCAATATGGTCTGGATGATAATGGCTGATGATTGCTGCATCGAGATCTTTTAATTCGGTATAATTTTGTACAGCGGCCAATACACCGCTTCCACAATCCACTAGGCAGCGAAATCCTTCCTCTTCTATTAGAAAGGAAGAAGTCGCTTCGTTTTTATTCGGATAGCCGCCCCAAATTCCAATTGTTGTAATTTTCATAAATGTACCCCTCTCGTTTTATTTTATTTCTCTATTATAACCCAGCCGTTTATCTAAAGTTTGTTTAAAGGAATTCGCTCGGGGTATATAGAAAGGGAGAAGATAAAACTTGGAGGGATTACTTTGACAGTAAAACTAACAGTAGAAAATGCAGTGCAAGCAAAATCAGAAATCGAAAAATTACAGACACAAGGATTCACGCACGACGACATTTACATCTTCGCACATGATAAAAACCGCGAAAAAGACATTTCCAAAGCATTGGATACGGAAAGCGTCGGCATGAAAGAACAAGGATTCCTAGATAGCATGAAAAACATGACCGTTTCACGCGGTGATGAGCTTCGCGCTAAAATGGCAGCCGCTGGAGCAACAGAACAAGAAGCTGCTGATTACGAAGAAGAATTAGATAAAGGCAAACTCGTGATCATTGCGAATAAAAACAATTAATTCCTTCCCTCTTGCTGAATGGCAAGAGGGTTTTTTATGTCTTTTATTGCCTGCCCCCTTCTTTTTTTATCTTGAAATAACTTTTATTCTCAGTCCTCTTTCTTTCTCTTATAAATATACTTTGAAGTGTTAGTAAAATAGGCATATCCGGAGTTCTGTATCATCTTGTCCATTGTGTCATTTATAACTATTTGCTATATTTGAAAAAGGTTAATTTTCTAACTACGAATAGTTAAAGTAAACTTTTGTTAGAAAAGCCTCAAGGGGGAAATTTATGATCAAGAGTTTGAAAATGGGGAGCGCCTTTATCGGCATCATTGTCGGTGCGGGATTCGCTTCTGGACAAGAAATCCTGCAATATTTTACGAGTTTCGGAATCATGGGGATTTTTGCCGCTCTTATGTCGACAGCCCTATTTGCGTATTTGGGAATGAATTTGACACGGCTTGGAAGCCGGATGCAGCAGCCTTCACATAAGGAAGTCATTTACGGAATCAGTGGAAAGATCTTAGGAAGAATTGTTGATTACATAATTATCTTAACTTTATTCGGCGTCGGAGTAGTCATGATTGCCGGAGCCGGTTCTATTTTTTCGCAGCAATTCGACTTGCCAGCAGTACTTGGAAGCACTCTCATGACAGTGCTTGTCATCTTGACGATTATGCTCAATGTAGAAAAAGTCATCGCGATCATCGGCAGCATCACGCCATTTCTTATTTTGATGGTCGTCCTTTTAGCCGTTTACAGTCTAGCTACCGGCGATTCATCTTTTACCGCATTAGATCCAATCGCGAAAGAAAAACTTTCGGCTGTTTCCAATTGGTTCTTGTCAGGATTAAATTATGCATCCTTTAATATTGCAGTTGGAGCTTCCATGGCCATCGTCATGGGAAGCACAGAAAAAGATGAAAAAATCGCTGCTCGTGGAGGATTGTTCGGAGGCCTTGGCCTTGGAGTTTTAATTATTCTCAGCCATCTAGCTATTTTTTCAAAAATAGACAGTGTAGGCGATGCGGAAATGCCGATGCTTCAAATCGCCAATGACATCTCTCCTACCTTAGGTGTGTTCATGTCGATCATTTTGTTTGGCATGATTTACAATACTGCGGTCAGTATGATCTATGCATTCTCAGCTCGCTTTGTTTCATCCGGTACGCCTAAATTCAAAGGGTTTGTCGTAATTGTCGGCATCGTTTCCTTTGCCTTAAGTTTTGTCGGCTTTACAAAACTCGTCAATGAATTTTATCCCGTGGTCGGTTATCTCGGATTCTTCCTGGTAGCTGCATTGGTTTATGCCGATTTTAAAAAGCCAAACACCCAGACAATAATGAATAAATAACTTCTATAAGCCGCCAAAGCATACATCAACTGCTTTGGCGGCTTTTCATGTTATGGTTTTAATAGAGCATTCCGGAAGGAGAACTTTTTTATGGACACTTTTACTAAAACTTCCCAACAGCGAGAATTGATTAACCAAATTCGTGCATTAACTCCTGCTTTTCAAAAGCGCGAGCCGGAGTTGGACGCAATGGGATCTTTCCCTTATGAAAATATTAAAGAGTTAAAGCAAATAGGCTACCATACACTCACTTTGCCAAAAGATATGGGCGGGCAAGGCTTCGGCCTCTATGAGTACATACTTGCACAAGAAGCGATTTCGCAAGCTTCCGGAGCTACCGGCCTTTCTATCGGCTGGCATACTGGAATCGTTTTGGAATACGCCGAAAACCGGCATTGGCACGAAAACAGTGCAGCCTGGCTTACAGAAGAAATCCGAAAAGGTGCCTTAATCAATACGGCGGCCACTGAAAATAATGCTGGAAGCCCAGCACGCGGTGCGCTTCCCCGGACCGTTGCTGTAAAAGAAGGCGATGAGTGGGTGCTCAACGGCGAAAAAACCTATACCTCTATGGCGCCTGTCCTCGATTTCATCTTCGTGACCGCCACAGTGAATGAGGAACAAGTCGAAACCTTTATCATTCCGCGCAAAGCAGAAGGGGTTTCAATCGATGAAACTTGGGATATGCTAGCCATGAGAGGAACAGCAAGCCATACGTTAGTGATGGAAGATGTAAGGATTCCTTCTTCATTCATCTTAAAGCCGGGCAATGCCCGAACTGCCGGTAAAGGCTGGCTGCTCCATATTCCTGCTTGTTATATCGGGATTGCTGCTGCCGCCCGGACGCAAGCGATTGAATTCGCCTCTTCCTACGAACCCGCTTCTCTCGGGAAGCCGATTTCGGAAACTCCGAATATCCGGCACCTCATCGGCGAAATGGAGCTGGAGCTGACAACTGCCCGCCATTTGCTATACGGAACAGTTGAACGCTATCTTCAAGCAAGCGATAAAGCTGCGATGGATGAAGCATTGAATGTAACGAAAATCGCCGTCACTCAGGCAGCTATCGGCATCGTCGATAAGGCGATGAAAATTGTCGGTTCTAGGGCCTTATCAGAGGCCAACCCGATGCATCGCCATTATGTGAATATCCGGGCAGGCCTGTATAATCCGCCAATGGAGGACATGGTCAAAGCGCAACTTGCAAGCCAAGCCATCCAGTCCATCCAAAAAGAACAACATGAGAATTCAGCCAATAAATAAGGAGTGAAGCAAATTGACGACTCAAGTACACCTTAACGAGACAGTTATCCAAGCTTTCTACTATACGGAAGAACACGTGACTGATAACGTTTCCGGCAAGCCTTTGCAAAAGATTATCATCGATTTCAACGTGACGAGCGAAGATTACCACGATATCGCTGTGCTATTATACGGCATGGAATTCCGGGTTCAAGTTCCAGAAAAAAACTTGGACTTCCAAGCTGCCATCTCGAACTATTCAACAGATACTACGAACCTTTACAATCCAAACGAAGTAGCTGACTATCACCTGGAATTGACGGAAAAAGTATAGAAATCAAAAAGGAAGCCTCGGCATATTGCTGGGGCTTCCTTTTTGATTTCCTATCTTCTTTTGAACCGGCTGCTGCCGCTCCTTCTTCTCAACCTTCTTCTTAGATCCCGAGCTTCTTTTTCTTTTGCTGCTCTGCTTTCTTCGTCCAAAGAAATGGAACAAAGCTTATCTCCGTCCAACTCAATCTCAAACCATGAATTCACTTCGCTTCCTTCCGGCAAATGACTGACAGGAAGCAGGAGTTCCTTTTGCTCTTCTTCTATGAGAATGACCGCCCATCCATCTTCAATCCGGTTCAGCATCCCTTTCATTCAATCACTCCCCTACACAAGCGAGGCCTTGGTCTTTAATATCCTCCAGCTTCCCTTGCCCAATGCCTTTGATCTCTTTAAGCTCTTCAAGCGAAACAAACGGACGGCTTTTTACGATGTCTTCAGCGAAAGCCGGACCGATGCCTTCGATTTCCTGAAGTTCAGCTGAAGAAGCACGATTCAGATCAATGCAGCGATTTTTTCCTTCAACAGCGATTCCTTCTTTCTCTGTTTCGATTTCGTAGCTGTTTCCGTCTGTCCGCAGCACAATCGTTCCGTTCACATCAGTGCCGTAAACTTCAGCGCCTTCGTTCTCCACTGAGGCAATGACTTCGGCATGCGGATGGCCATAGGAATTGTCGATGCCCGCACTGTAAATGGCGACTTCCGGAGATACAGCTTTTAAAAACGCGCGGCTCGTCGATGTATTCGACCCATGGTGGCCAAGATGAAGAATTTCTGCGTCCAAATCAGCGCCGCTGTCAATCATATTCTGTTCTTCTTTAATACCCGTATCACCGGTGAAGACCAAGCGGATATCTCCAAACGTCACTTTCAATGAAATCGATTCTTCGTTGGCTTTTCCGGTGATTTCTTCGGGATAAAGAACTTCCAGTTGAATCGGGCCGACATCGAAAACTTCTCCGCTGCGCGGTTCGTAATAGTCCGTACCGGTTTCATCAATCGCTTCTAATGTGCTGATGAATGTATTGGAGGTGCTTTCGTTGCCTGACATCCACACTTCCCCTACATCAAACTGTTCAACAATGGAAGCTAGCTGGCCAATGTGATCCGAATCGGGATGAGTACCGATTGCAATGTCGATTTTCTCCAGCTGCAACTCTTTTAAATAATCGATCGCAGCTGTGCTGTTCCAATCACCTGCATCAATCAGAATGGCATAACCATCCACTTCCAATAAAGTGGAATCTGCTTGGCCGACATCTATATAATGTACGGCAAGCTCATCCTCTAGAGCTGCCGAATTCCGGATCTCCCCTTCTTCCTTCTGTTGAAACAATTGATATGCTAAAACTCCAATCAGGATAACCGCAATTAATAAAATCGAAATGTTCTTTTTCAAGATCCCTCTCCTCTTTCCATAGTGGCATTTTACCATACCCACTGATGGCCGTTCTCTATTCGCGTTAAAGGCAGGAATATTAAATATGTGCATAGCAAAAGGCCGCAAAAGAAGTTCTCTTGCAGCCTTTTATAACTTCCCTTAAATCAAGTTGACATGAAATCTCCACCGTTCATATGAAGGAATTGGCCTGTCATGTATGAATTTTGCGGATCTGCTAAAAAGACGAAAGCCTTTACCAATTCATAAGGCTGCGCCGAGCGTCCTGCTGGCACGTCCTTGCCGAAGTCTTCTCCTACGTCAGGGTTGATATCGCCAAAAGTCTTCGTGATCAATGGCGTCCACACAGGTCCTGGAGCAATTCCATTTACCGCAATTCCTTCGCGGACAAAACGGCGGGCTAGAGAACGCGTCATGGAAACCATGGCACCGTTCGCTCCGGAATAGTCGATGAGATCTGAATGGCCCCGGTACGCATTGATTGAGGCGGTATTGATGATACGTGCGCCATCTTTTAGATGGGGACGGGCGGCTCTGACTAAATAGAACATCGCAAAAGCTTTGATTTCGAAAGTCTTCAGCAACTGTTCATCTGTAATGTCGGTCGGAGAGGTCTGCGGATATTGGTAGCCTGCATTATTTACCAGAATATCAATTTGGCCGAACGACTCGAGTGCAAATTGAACCAGTTTATCGCAGTTTTCCGATTTCCTAAGATCACCGCTCAAGGCTTTCGCTTCTCCCCCGTAGCTTTTGATGACTTCCAAAGTTTCGGCTGTTGCATCTTCATCGTCTAAATAACCGATCACTACTTTAGCGCCTTCTTTAACGTATGCAATGGCCACTGCTCGGCCAATCCCACTGTTTGCGCCTGTAATAATAGCCACTTTCCCTTCAAGCGCACCGCTCGCTTTATAACCCTCTAAATCCGTGTTATTGAAATCTAGATCTGCCATCCGTCTCCTCCTCCTCGCTTCACCTTAGCCCAGTATTTCCCTATCCTTGCTTATTGACTAGTTTTTCATATAATCGACTGTATTCTCCGGCAGAACGGCTCCAACTATAATCGCCATCCATGCCATTCCGTTTAATGATTTCCCAATGCTCGCCTTGATGATACATCTTCAAAGCACGCTTTAATGCATCTTCAAAACTTTCCTGCTCAGTGAAATCACTTAAAAAGCCGTTTCCTGAGCGCAGCACTACATCATACTCCACCACCGTGTCTTTTAAGCCTCCGGTTTTATTCACTACTGGGACAGTGCCATAAATCATAGAGACCAATTGGCTTAAACCACAAGGCTCAAAATGGGATGGCATCAGGAAAATATCTGCGCCTGCATAAAGCAAGTGGGCGAGCTCTTCATCAAATCCAATATGGACCGCTATTTTATCTGGAAATTCTTCAGCCAGCTGACGGAAAAACTGCTCGTATTTCTCTTCACCTGAGCCGAGCAACACAACTTGCACGTCCTGCGTTTTCAATATATTCGGCAAAGTCTCTTCTAAAACATCAATTCCTTTTTGTCCAGCTAGCCTGGAAACCATCGTCATCAGTGGAATATCTCCCCGTTCCGGTAAATTAAACCGGAGTTGGACAGCCCTCTTATTGACCGCTTTTCTTTCCATGGTCGTCTGGTCATAAGGCATTTCAATCATCAAATCAGCTGCCGGATTATAAGAAACGGTATCGACTCCGTTCAATATGCCGATTAAATCTTCCGCCCTCTCTTGAAGGAGCGTTTGCAGGTTCTCTCCGTAAGATTCAGTAAGAATTTCATCCCGGTAAGAAGGGCTGACGGTCGTCACTAGATCTGCGTATAAGATCCCCGTTTTCAACATATTGAAGTTGCCGCGCCATTCAATTAGGCCATCATCAAAATAACGCTCCGCCAGCTCAAATTCTTGAGTGGCCGTTTCTTTGGGATAATAGCCTTGGAATTGAAGGTTGTGGATGGTCAAAACCGTTTTTGTCTTCGAGTGGAGCGTGGCATAACGTTCATCTTCTTTTAACAGAAGCGGCAGCATGGCCGTGTGCCAATCCTGGACATGCAAAATATCGAAAGCTTCGGTTTCCGCTTCCATCACAGCCAATACCGCACGGCTGAAAAATGCAAAACGCTCGGCATCATCTGGTTGGCTATATATTTGGTCGCGTCCATAAAAAGCATCATTTTCCACAAAAACGAATTGGACGCCGTTCATCCAATATTCAAAAATAGGGTAGATCTCTCTTTGCCCTTTAAAAGGCACTTCAAGATCTCCTTTGAATTGAAACTCCTTCTCTTGTTCTGCTGAAATCAACGTGTATTTCGGCAAGATCACCATTACTTCATGGCCAAGTTCCGCAAGCGCTTTTGGCAAGGCTCCCATAACATCAGCGAGTCCGCCAGTTTTTACGAAAGGAGCGCATTCTGCTGCAGCCATCGCAATTCTCATTGAACATCCTCCTTTGTCACCCGCTCACCTTTGCGGAGAACAATGGGGTGCTGCCATGTCCCTTTTAATACGACCCCGTCGTCTATCTGCACTTCTTTATCGGCAATTACACAAGTGAGTTCGCAGTTTTTCCCAACTCTGCTTTTTTGCATGATGATGCAATTCTCCAACTGGGCGTCTTCTTCGATTAAAACGGCACGGCTAATAATGCTTTTCTTTACACTTCCAGCAATCGTGCAGCCGTTTCCGATCAATGCTTGGCTCACTTGGGATCCCTTTAAATACTTTGTCGGAGGCTCGTCTTTCACTTTTGTATAAATGGGACGGTCTTTTAGAAATAGCTTTTCCCTTTGCCCAGCTTCTAATAAGGACATCGCGGACCTGAAATAATTTTCTGTCGAATCGATAACCGCAACAAATCCATCATGTGTATACGTATTGAATGTATAAGGCGCTTTTTTACGGTTTACTACATCTTCAATGCTGATGATTTTCTTTTCTTCATAGCTTTCCATCAATTCAACAAGCAATTTTTTGGAAAGGATGTAACTTTTCAAATGGGTGCCATCGTCACAGATAGCTTCTGTGATATCCATGCCCGAAGCCAGATGGGCATCCAGCATGTCATCGAAATCCAGTTGGGCCACTGTAAAGCAATTGGTGATGACGACGTGTTCCTGCTTGCTTTTGGCGAAAAACTGGCGATGTTCACCTAGCATGGAGAAGGCGCCGACGCTGACGTAATTGCCCGCTTTCTGGGAACCCGGAAGGAAAAACAAGCCGTCTTTCCGGCGATTCAAATCCCAGCTTTTGCCCACTCCGATATGATCGAGCAAAGAAACAAATGGATAAGCGGGAAAAACGCCGACAAGATTAATATTCGAATTTACCACATTCGACAAGGCAAAATCGATGAGCCGGTACCGTCCGGAAAAAGGGATTGATGCCGTTGAACGGTACATCGTTAAATCTTCCAGGCCAGACATCCTTACAGATGCATCAATAACTGCCATTAATCTCATAGACCTTCACCTCTTCCCCAGTTCTCTAAGACCTCTTCTGTCAATAAAACAATTTCTTCTTTTTGATCGGGAATCTGATAGTTTTCAGGAATCGACAACCCCGGCGGAATGATGACACGCTGAAGCTGGGCACCTTTGCCGATTTTCACGCCACTCATCACGACGCATTCTTTGAGCGACGCGCCTTCGTCAACCTGGACGTCCTGGAAAATGACCGATTTTTCGATTGCTCCTTCGATGACACAGCCTTCATTGACCAAGGAATCCTGGACGACGCCGTGTTCACCGATAAACTGCGGCGGCAGCTGCGGATTGGAGGAGAAAATCCGCCATCCCGGATCATGCAAGTTCAAGCCTGAAGTTTCATCCAGCAAATCCATATTGGCTTCCCAAAGGCTGTCTACGGTTCCTACGTCTTTCCAATAGCCTTTATACGGGTAAGCGACCATCTTTTCATTGTTCTCGAGCATAAGCGGGATGATGTTCTTTCCAAAATCATGCGAAGAATTTTCATTTTCATTATCCAACTGTAAATACTTTTTGAGTTTTTGCCAATTAAAGATGTAAACCCCCATCGAAGCCAAATTGCTTTCTGCATTTTCCGGTTTTTCAACGAATTCTTTTACGTTCATCTGGTCATCGGTGTTCATGATGCCAAAGCGGTGAGTTTCTTTCCATGGAACTTCGATAACTGAGATCGTGACATCCGCTTTTTGTTCTTTGTGGAATTCAAGCATGGTTTGATAATTCATCTTATAAATATGGTCCCCTGATAAAATCAGCACGTATTCGGGGTCTTGTTCAGCCAGATAATGCATGTTTTGGTAGATCGCATTTGCTGTACCGTCGTACCATTTAAGCCCGCCCATCTCTGTATAGGGAGTAAGCATGGTGACGCCGCCGCTTCTTCTATCCAAATCCCATGGAATTCCCTGTCCGATGTAATTATGGAGTACATGAGGCTGGTATTGCGTTAAGACGCCGACTGTATGAATTTCAGAATTCATGCAGTTCGATAGCGGAAAATCAATGATCCGGTATTTTCCTCCGAACGGAATTGCAGGTTTGGCAATATTGTAGGTTAAGGATTTCAACCGGCTCCCTTGCCCCCCAGCGAGTAACATAGCCACCACTTTATTTTTCATGATTTTTCACTCCCATCCGATTTTTTCTTCCATATCTGCATTGCA
Organism: Planococcus alkaliphilus; assembly: GCF_057031095.1. Classification (NCBI taxonomy): domain Bacteria; kingdom Bacillati; phylum Bacillota; class Bacilli; order Caryophanales; family Caryophanaceae; genus Planococcus; species Planococcus alkaliphilus. The sequence goes on along the minus strand of NZ_CM168060.1, from coordinate 353,899 downwards.
AAAGCCGGCAATTCAATGGCAATTGATTGGCTTTGGCCATCAATCGGAACGCTTCTAGCAGCCACTTCCCCTTTTTCAGTACCCCATCCACCGTATAAAGGCGACGCTGTTGAAAAAACGCATTCATAGGAAGCCAGCTGCGGAACGCCTACCTCGAATCCACTGTAATCTTGGCTTGAAAAATTTCCGACTACGATGCATTCAGCTTCCGGCGCTCTTCCTCTCCTGATATAGGCCAGAACACTTTGTTCATGATTATCAGGATCCAGCCATTCAAAGCCCATCCGGTCATTATCGAGTTCAAATAAGGCCTTCTCGCTTTTATAAAAAGCCAATAGTTCTTTTGTGAAAAAGTCCATTTGGCGATGGGATGGCTGGTCTAATAAGAACCAGTCCAACTCCGGCTGGAATTTCCATTCGTCGTCATGCCCGAATTCCTGGCCCATGAATAAAAGTTTTTTTCCCGGATGCGTAATCCAGAAAGCCAAAAGCAACCGCAATTGATGGAACTTTTCTTCTTTGCTTCCCGGCAATTTATTCAGCAGCGACTTTTGCCCATGGACCACTTCATCATGAGAAAATATCGACACATAGCGTTCATCGTAATAATACATAAGTGAAAAATTCAATTTTTGATGTTTTTCAGATCGTTCTTCAGGAGGCGTCTCCATATAGCTTAAAGTGTCATGCATCCAGCCAAAATTCCATTTGTAATCGAAGCCGATTCCCCCGTCTTCGGCTTTGCCAGTCACATTTGGATAATGCCAGGCATCTTCTGCGATTAAGATGGCTGAAGGATGATGCAGCTTGATGCTGGAAGTCAATTGCCTCAAAAAGTCTGCGCCTTCTTCATTGTGTATGCGTCTTGGGTCGTTCGGTACAAACAATAATTTCATCAAGGCATCCATCCGGAACCCGTCGAATTTGAATTCGTCTAGCCAATAATGCGCACTCGATAAAAGAAAGCTGACGACTTCGCCTCTTTGAACATCAAAGTTCATGGTCCCCCATTCGGGATTCTTCCGCCTTTCCTTCCGGCGGTCTTCGTAAAGCGGCCTCCCGTTGAATAAAACCAACCCATGCAGATCTTGGCAAAAATGGCCGGGTACCCAGTCTAAAAATATACCCAAACCGTTCCTGGCACATTCGTTGATGAAATATTTCAGGTCTTCCGCCGTGCCGTACCTGCTTGTTGGCGCAAAGTAACCCGTCGTTTGGTAGCCCCACGATTCATCCAAAGGATGTTCCGTGATCGGCAATATTTCAATATGAGTAAAACCGTGTTTTTTAACATAAGGAATCAATTCTTCAGCGATTTCCCGGTACGTCAGAAAAGATCCGTCTGGCGCTCTCTTCCACGTTCCCATATGTAATTCATAAATCGCTAGAGGCTTTTCAAAATGATTTTGGAAGAGTTGCTGTTTTTGCTGTAAAACTTCTTCGCTCCATTTAAATACAGAATCAGTTGGAACAATTGAACATGTGTCCGGCCTCATTTCACTGGACCGCGCATAAGGATCGGATTTTCCGATCCGTTCGCCCTCAATCGTTTCAATATCATATTTGTATATAAATCCAGCAAGATTCCGAGGAATCAGGACTTCCCAAATACTTGGATCAAATGGCAATGGCTTCATCTCAAAACGTTCCGATTCTTGCGCTCCAGCAGCTGTGCCGATGACAGCCACTTTGGCTACGTCCGGTGCCCAAACAGTAAACCGGGTCTCCTCGCCATTCAGATGCGGGCCGAAATATCGATAAGCATCGTACATTTGCCCATTATGGAATTTTGCCGCTTCCTTCTCATTCAGAGAAGTCTTATCATAGTCCACGAGAAGCACCTCCAAATCGTCATTCTTTCCCTTGCCCCAATTAACTTTATTCTACACAGTCCATGTAAAACCCTTGTGAAAAATCGGAATAATTGAAAAACAGTGAAAATAAGAAAGCAGATTAGCGCAAACACTGAGGAGTTCTCAGTATCTACACATATTTAAACGCATAAGGACTTGTTTACGGGCAGAAATTCTACTACGCTTAGGGAAGATAGCTTACGATAGGAAGGGCGAGAAATGTTGCGAAATAGATTACTGACCTTACTCATATTGCTTTTCATTTTATTGCTTGCCGGCTGCGGCAAAGGCATTGAAGATCCATTGGAATGGAAAATAGAAGATTTTAATTTCACCAATCAAGACAATGAGGAAATGGGACTTGCCGATTTAAAAGGCGAAGTTTGGCTGGCCGATTTCATTTTCACGAATTGCACGACTGTCTGCCTGCCAATGACAGCGAATATGGTGGACTTGCAAAATCAGTTTAAAGAACAAGGACTCGATGTCCAGATTGTTTCTTTCAGCGTCGACCCAACTGTCGACAGTCCAGAAATTTTGAAATCCTATGCGGAAAACTACGGAGCGGATTTTGCTTCGTGGAATCTGTTAACCGGCTATTCACCGGAGAAGATTGATGCTTTCGCCATGGAGAATTTCAAGACGATTGCCCGCAAACCGGCAAACGATGACCAAGTGTTGCATGGCACATCCTTTTTCCTTGTCGACAAAAACGGTGTCATCATGAAAGACTATAATGGCGTCAATCCGCCCGTTGAAGAAATAATAGCGGATGCAGAAATTTTGCTTGCGGAGGAATAAAAGATGAATAAAAAAAGAATCAGTATGCTGATTGGCTTGATAGCTGCGGCCGCCTTACTCGTGTTTTTCTTTTTGCCGCGTGAGAATTCGCCATCGCCAAGCACACGCGTCATCCTTGAACATACGCACCACACGTACATTGCGCCGTCATGCTTCGACGAGGCGGATGCTACGAACTTCCTTGAAGATTCGACATTGGAAAAGGCGGAAGAACTTCAATATCCGCCCCACTCCACATGCACAGAAGAATCCTTCAAAGGAAATAACGACAGCCCTTTCATCAGCTTGCTTAAAGAGCTTGGCATCAGAGAAAAAGACTCGATGGATTGGTGATTAGAAAAGCGGAAACAGCCGCTTAGGTTCGACAGGCATAAGACGAGCTGGCGAAGCGGCGTTCTTTGCCGCACAGCTAGCTTAGCTTATGACCCGAGAACCTGGCTGTGGAAGTCTGGACACTGAAAAGCGGAGCCGCCTTGCAAGCCGCGACAAGCGCTGGAAGTCTTATCGGAAATGGCGCCTTTTGCCATTGCAGATAAGACTGAAGCGACCTCGAGCGGCTAGGCGGCGGAGCTGGACACTGAAAAACGGAAACAGCCATTCAGGTTCGACAGGCAACTAATAAAAAAGCAGCGACAGAGTAAAAATGCCCTGTCGCTGCTTTTTATATTCCTCCGATGCGTTTAACACATACGGGTGCTTTAGTTTCCACTATTTCCCCAGTAAGCTCGGGCATCCCGTTCTTCCCGATTTTCAGCACAGCTAAATTATGCGATCGCTCGTTGGCTGCTATCATCCATTGTCCGCCGGAAATCAGCTCGAAATGCCTTGGACCTTCTCCGCCGCTTGGCGAAAATCCTCTCAACTCTATTCTACCCTCTTGTCCGATAGCGAATACAGCTAAACTGTCATGGCCTCTATTCGAAGCATATAAATGATGGCCATCTTCAGAAACCCTGACTTCTGCACTTGTGTTCTCGCCATCGAATTCGTCCGGCAGCAAGGATATATGCTGCACTGGTTTTAAATTTTCTTCACTGTCCAGTTCATAGACAGTTAATGAGGAAGCAAGTTCTTCTAATGAATAAACGCATCGCAGCGACGGATGGAAAGTTAAATGGCGGGGGCCGGAACCGGCAGGCGCTTGTATCGAATGCCTAAGTTCCAGCTTTCCTGTTTTTTGGTCCAGCCTGTAAATGTAAAGCGTATCTGTCCCCAAATCCGAGACGATAAATTGATCACTTTGCGGCAGTTGAAAAACAGAATGCGGATGGGGAGCATCCTGCCTTTTTAAGTTTGTCCCTTTGCCTTTATGTTTGACAGAATCGGTCCGATTGCCAATTGAGCCATCTTCAAGTAAGGGATACACATTTACGTTGCCGCCAGAATAATTGGCCGCGAGCAGCCATTTGCCTGAATGATCGATGCACACATGGGCCGGATGATCGCCATTGGCTGGCTGCCGATTGATTTCTTTTAACATGGGCGGCTTGCCAGCAAATTCGTATGCGACTAAATCGCCGTCTCCCACTTCACTTGTTGCAGCAAAGCTTTTCCCGTTTGGATGGATAGCTAAAAAAGAAGGGCGATCAATACCGAAAGTGCCCGCAATTTCAGTTAAGCTGCCAGATTGATGATTAAATTCCCAAAGCTTGATGCCTTGCTCCTCAGCGTTTGAATACGATCCGGTCACTAAATATGTATGGTTCATTTTCTTCCTCCCTGCTTTTATAGAATTTCCGTGAGTTTTTCAAGTGTGTGGTGTAAAGTAAGCTTTGAGAAGAAATTGCTCGTACAATTATTTTAGAAAAGAGTGGTCGCCAATGAGAAAGTTCGGATTATCCATCCGCGAAAAAAGCATTGTCTGCATCGGTTTTATGGGTGTTGGAAAAACGACTGTCGGAAAATTGCTCGCAAAAAAATTGTATCGGGGCTTTGTGGACATTGATGCAGAAATCGAAAAAGAATTCGGCATGCCCATCCCCCTTATTTTCGAGAAGTTCGGTGAAAAAACCTTCCGGAAAAAAGAAAAAGAGCTGATTCATTTTTACAGCCAACAGCCTCTTTATGTTATTTCAGTTGGCGGCGGAGCATTTTTGCAGCAAGAAATCCGTGAAATCTGTTTAGCGGATTGCATCGTGTTGTTTTTAGACATCAGCTGGGATTCTTGGAAAGAACGCATCCACATCCTCTCAGACAACCGGCCACTCCTTCAAGATCGATCCATAGAAGACATCCAGAAACTTTTTGTCGAAAGGCAGGCCATTTATTCGCTGAACCATTCGAAATTTCAAGTGGACCATTTTGATGCCGAAGAAGCAGCAGACTATTTGGCTGATGCGCTGAAGCTGTCTTGGGAGATTCATGCTCCGCAGCCTGGCTGAAAATCCGCGGGAATATAAAAGATAAAGCAAAAGGAATGGCGGCCATCAATCGGGCGCCATCCCTTTTTTATGTTAACGATACTGAGCTTTTACTAAATCATACAGATTGGCTTCTTTTAAATAAGATTCCGGTGCGAGGAAGGTGACGGTTACGACTCCAGGATGGCGGCCGATTTCAATCGAACCGGTTATGGTCGCCCGGTTCATTATTTCCGGCACCTCCACATGGAACATCGTAGCTGCCCGTTCCAATGCATTGTCTGTAGCTGCATTCAAAGTCGGCCCAGTCCCAATGAATGAAATTGGCAATGATTCTTCCAGCTGCGGGACATTCCACTTCTCTGCAATCCGTTGAGCAGATAATCGCTCTTCTGCGGTAAAAGGTTTAGCCGTATACGGCAAATCTTCCACATTCGGCAAAAGAATCGGACCGTCATTATTCAATCCCTTCAGCAAATGGACTTCCAAATGGACAATTCCCGCTACATCAGACGTATGCCCTGCGATCTCGCCGTCGCCTTGCATCGCATGCATGTCTCCAAGATAAACCCCGCCGCCCGGCACTTTCACTGGGCAAATCAATACCGAGCCCGCTCTGACGCGGCTAATATCCATATGGCCATCTGTCCGATGCGTATCCAGCTCTTCTTGGGTGCTGACATATTCGTGAGGTGCATCGATTAAAAACGAACCAAAATCGCCGGCATTGTGGGAGTCTGGGATTGGCCGTGACGGTGTCGTCCCAAGCTGCCCTAAAAATGGACGCATCCGTGCAATGGTCCCGACCAAATCGTGCGGCGCAAAAGTGACAATCGGATTTTGGACAGAAGCATCAGGCGTTTTCATATACGCCCGCCCATCCTGGGCAATCATTTCTGCAGCTTCCTGGTTCAGCGTTATGCCGACATCGCCTTTTTCGCTAAAGAACATCGTGTAGCCATTCGTAAACACAAAAGGGGTGACGTCTGCATCACAATTAGCACAGCGGATCGCTTCGCTTCCGGTGCCTTTAATCACTGTATCCGGATACAAAGTTCCACATCCTGGACATTTCACGGCAATAAACGGATCTCCCAGAAAACGCCCTTCAACAGGACTGTCATTTCCAGAAGACGTGGCAAGCGAGGTCACTTCAATGGATTTTATCTTGATGACAATGGCATCCCCCGGTTCTGCGCCTTCCACAAAAACCGGTTTTGTCACTTCATGCCCGCCTCGGATGCAAGGCGTAATCATCGGGCCCCAGCAGCCAGGCGCTGTATGTGCGATGATATGCCCTCCGCTCTTTACGGGGCCTAACATTTCCAAGTTCGGATCCAACACGCCATTGATGTATTGATTGACCATTACCGTTTCCGATGTTTTTCCGCTCAACTTAACTCCCCCTGTTAGTTTGACTATTCTGTCAATTTGAGTATACGGCAATCTCCAAAAGCTGACAATCATACTGCTCCCACTGTTTCTCCCGATCCACTCTTTCCTTTTTTCCACTTTCACTTTCTTTTTATCAGCTAGCTTAAGTTAGGTAGAATCCAAGCTATCGATTATAATGAAAAAGGGATTGAAGTACATCACCCATCCACTTAAGAAATAACCCATGAGCCTACGGTCTTTCATACAAGTTTGGAGGATTTTTTATCCGCCGCTCTTGAAAACGTTTCCATATGCATAGGAGGAAAAACAGTGAGTTTAACAAGAGATTTTTTTATTGCCTTGTCCAAAAACCAAGTGTTGAATAGCGGAGCTAAAAAATGGGGTCTTAAATTAGGAGCCGGCAAAGTGGTAGCCGGAACCGATATCGACAGCATGATGAAATCCGTTAAAAAGTTAAATGCTGAAGGCATCGGCGCTACCATTGATAATTTAGGTGAATTTGTTTTTAACCGCGAAGAAGCACTTGAAGCAAAAATGCAAATCCTTGAAACGATAGAAGCGATCCAAAAACATGGCGTCGCTGCCCATATGTCTGTCAAACTGACCCAAGTCGGCTTGGATGTCGACCACAAGTTCTGTTTGGAAAATATGAAAGAAATTGTAGCTGCCGCCGCTGACTATGCTATCTTCATCAATATCGATATGGAAGACTATAGCCATCTTCAGCCAACGCTTGATATTCTTCATGAATTGCTGAAAGACTACGATAACGTTGGGACCGTGATCCAATCTTACTTATTCCGGTCTGAAAAAGATTTGGAATCCCTCCAACATGTCCGCTTGCGTCTAGTCAAAGGAGCTTATAAAGAGATTTCTGAAGTGTCTTATCAAAGCAAACAAGATATCGACAATAATTATTTGAAATTGATCAAGATCCGGCTCCAGCAAGATGTGTTTACGTCTATCGCGACGCACGACCATGTCATCATCCATGAAGTGAAGAAATTCGTAAAAGAAAACAAAATCCCACGCGACCGTTTTGAATTCCAAATGCTTTACGGATTCCGGTCCGAACTGCAGAAAGAATTGGCCCAAGAAGGCTATGCTTTCACGACATACGTTCCTTTCGGCCAGGACTGGTACGGCTATTATATGCGCCGGTTAGCTGAACGCCCGCAAAACATCAATTTGGCTTTAAAGAGCTTGATCTCCAAATAAAAAAAGCGCTTTGGATTTTTCCAAAGCGCTCTTCCTATTGTCATTTATTCCCTTTCACGAACCTTAATCGGGATCAAGTCATTCATCAATCCGCTTCGGTATTGTTCATACCGTTTTGGCAGCATCAGCGATTCGCCAAGGCTTTCCGGAGATTCGTCAATAGCGAAGCCAGGAGGATCCGTCGCAATTTCAAATAACAAATCGCCATACTCCCGGAAGTAAATCGCATTGAAATAGCTGCGGTCTTGTACAGGCGTCACGCCAAGCCCGTAAGCTTCAATTTCATTTTTCCAATCCAATTGGTCCGCATCGTCCATCGCACGCCAAGCAATGTGGTGAACCGTACCGACGCCCATTTGGCCGGTTCCTGAAGAGGTAGTTTTCACGTCAATCATATTGCCGATTTCCGCGGTTGAGCGAAAACGAATAAATTCGCCTTCTTCTCCGACTTTTTCAAATCCAAGCACCTGTTCAAGCAATTCAGCTGTCTTTTCCGCTCGTGAAGTGAAAAGCGTCGCACCTGCAAATCCTTTTATCGCAGCTTCCCGTTTCACTCCATTAAAACTCCAGCTATTCAACTCACCCATGCTTCTCTCGACAATCTCCAAATGGAGGCCGTGCGGATCATCAAAGCGCAGCGAACTTTCTCCAAACCGGCTCACTTTTTCATAATCAACCTGATAATGGGCTAACCGTTCTTCCCAGAAGCCAAGCGCTCCCGCAGGAACCGCGTAGGAAGTTATACCAACTTGGCCGTCACCGATTCTTCCTTTATAAGCGTTGTCCCAAGGGAAAAACGTTATGATGGTTCCCGGATCTCCGCCTTCATTGCCAAAATAAAGATGATAAGTTCCCGGATCGTCAAAGTTGATTGTTTTCTTTACTAGCCTTAGTCCTAAAACACTTGCATAAAAGTCCACATTTTCCTGTGGGTTTCCGACAATCGCTGTAATGTGATGGATCCCTGCCGTTCGTTTCACCATGCTATCATTCTCCTTCAACTCTTTTCTCCATTCTATCGTACCATTTTGGCTTTACTCGCTATTCTCTTTTTGCTTGGCCAACTTTTCTTTTTCAAGCTCTTTCTGCTCTTCTAATTTTTGCTTTTCCTCTTCGGTTTCCTTTTCTATTTGTTCCTTCTGCTGCTCTTTCAGCTCTTCAATATGCTCCATCTCTTCCTGGTACTGCTCTTCAACTTCGGTAGTAGATGGAATGAAAGGCTCTTCGTTATAATCCGTTCTTCTGCCGTAGCGCAGCATTTCATAAATGATCAATCCATTATTGGGTTTGCCATTCGCCGTTTTCATCGGCACAATATCAAAAAGAACATAATAAAAAGCATAGAAAACAAAACGATCCCAAAAAGTTCTGTATTCTTCGAGCAGGCCGTTAGCAAGCATCGCGTTTATCGCAAATGCAACGGCCATATTGATTAAAATAGGTCCGGCATAGATAAGGGTATAGGCAATCTTCCCTTTCGAACGCAAATCGTCATAAGAATACCAACTGTATAAATGGTAGTACTTCCGGATATCGAACATCCAAATCTTAACGATGCGTGGGCCAGAACCGATTGTCAGCCTCGGATTTTTCACGCCAAAAATGGCACTGACCAGCAAATAACCGGTTTCTCTAATGAAAATCACAACGGGCAGAATAATAAATGCAGAAATAATTAATGATAACAAATCAGCCAATCCAAACACGTTCATCACATCCCGTCAAAATCGCTCAACTACTAAGATACCCTTATGAGAATCGAGCCAATCCTTTTTCAAAATGAAACTTTTTTGTTATATTTGTCACATTGGTACAATATTCACTGTCTTTTTCTGAGGGCAGGACCTTAAGATAGAAATTAGCGGTAAGAGAAAGAAACTTGCGGGGAGATGGATGTAAAGTGGAGAAAAAAGAGCTGTTTTACGGAAAACGGAGATGGTTGATTCCATTCTTTTTAATTGGGCTTATGCTGTCTATTTTCATAGGCGATCAAATTGTCACCTCTTCCGATGCATCCGCTTCTAAAAAGGTCGCAAGCTTCTCAGCTTATGCTCCGCCGCCCAATTTCTTTGAGATTCAGGAAAATGTAGAAGTCGTAAAAAACTTGAGATACAGTGACACGAAAGATGCTATTTTAGATATTTATTATCCTAAAAATCAATCCGAAAACATTCCCGTTGTGCTATGGATCCATGGTGGAGGCTATATCGGCGGTTCTAAAGACAGCCGGCAAGACTATGCGATGACTTTAGCTGACGGGGGCTATGTGGTAGCCAATATCAACTATGCTTTAGCACCCGAACAGAAATACCCTGGACCGATTTTCCAGGCAAACGAAGCGATTGAATTTTTGATGGCGAATGCGGCGCAATACGGCGGCGACATGGAGCGGCTTTTTATCGGCGGGGATTCAGCTGGAGCGCAAATTTCCAGCCAAGTTGCTGCGGTCATTTCAAATGCCGAGTTGGCAGCAGCAATGAATATTCTTCCTGCTGCAAATGCCGAGCAATTGAAAGGTGCTGTCCTGTTTTGTGGCTTATATGATATGGATACGGTGCGTGCCACCCAGTTCCCGAATCTCGAAAACTTTTTGGCTGCCTATACCGGAACTGAAGTTTTCGAGTCGTTTGAACGCATCGATGAGCTATCGACGGTTAACCACATCACAGAAGCTTATCCGCCCGTGTTTATGACGGTCGGTGATGCCGATCCTTTCGTCAGTCAATCCGAAGAACTGAAAGAACAGCTGCTTCATCAAAATGTCCCAGTGGAAAGCCTCTTTTTTGAAGGCAGCAATAAGCAATTGAAGCACGAATATCAATATGCCCTAGATACCGAAGAAGCTCAAGAGGCTTTGAAAAGAACCTTGAATTTTTTATTCGTCAATAGCCATTAAAAAAAACGGGCTCTGCATAAAGCAGGCCCGTTTTTGTGTGTTCAGTTAATTATTATGGGCTGCATTTTTCGCGACAGCTACCGAAATATTTTCTTTTTTCGCTTCTCTTGCCTTTGATTTCGAAGGCAGCATATTGAAGAGGATATTCAGGACGATGGCTGTGACACTTCCGGCTACAATTCCATTGCTTGTCAGAATCTGCATGCTTGAAGGCAATTGCGCAAAAATCTCGGGAACTACCGTTACGCCGAGGCCAAGGCCGACCGAGCAAGCAATGATCATCGAGTTTTCAGGAGTAGCCGAAATGACTTTGCTAAGCATTTTGATTCCTTGCGAGATCACCATGCCGAACATGGCAATCATCGCTCCGCCTAGAACTGCTGTTGGAATAATCGTTGTAGCAGCCGCCACTTTCGGCAAGAAGCCAAGTGTAATCAACATCAATCCAGTAATCAAGATGATTTTCCGTGATTTCACGCCAGACATTTGAATCAGGCCGACATTTTGCGAAAATGTCGTGTAAGGGAATGAGTTGAAAATCCCGCCAAGAATGATCGCCAACCCTTCTGCACGGTAACCTTTAGCTAAATCTTTTTCAGTTAATTTCTTCTCAGTGATGTCGCTCAAAGCAAAGTAAGTGCCAGTAGATTCCACTAATGAAACCATGGCCACTAAAGTCATTGTCAGAATGGCGGACCACTCAAAAGTCGGAGCGCCGAAATAGAACGGCTCCACCATGTGGAAATAAGACGCTTCTGAAATAGCTGCAAAATCAACGATTCCCATGAAGATTGCTGCAATTGTTCCTGCTGCGATCCCAAGCAAAATGGAAATGGCTTTTAAGAAGCCGGTCGCAAATTTATAAATCAGCACGATGAGCAATAAAGTTCCGAATGACAAAGCGATGTTTTGAAGAGAGCCGAAATCGCTCGCTCCTTGGCCGCCGCCCATATTATTGATGGCCACTGGGATTAGAGTGATTCCGATGATAGTTACAACCGACCCTGTTACTACTGGCGGGAAGAACCGAACCAGGCTTCCGAAAAATCCGCTGATCAATACAACGATAAGCCCTGAAACCAAAATCGATCCATAAATGGCAGATATGCCGTATTCGCCGCCAATGGCAATCATAGGGCCGACTGCTGTAAACGTACAGCCAAGAACGACGGGCAGCCCAATTCCGAAAAAGCGATTATTGACGATTTGCAGGATAGTCGCGACTCCGCAAAGCAGAATATCAATTGCGACGAGATAAGTGAGTTGTCCTGAAGAAAGTCCAAGGGCGTCTCCTACGATCAAAGGCACTAAAATTGCGCCTGCATACATCGCGAGCAAATGTTGGAATCCTAACGCTGCTGCACCTAAAGACTTTTTCATTTAACAATCTCCTCCTCAAGAAATGCCACTTTGCCGCTCTCCAGCGACGAGACAATTGCTAATGATTCTACGCGAATCCCACGTCCGCGCAGTAGATTTCCGCCTGTTTGGAATCCTTTTTCGATGACAATGCCAATACCGGATAGAGCGGCATTTGCCTGTTCAACAATATCCACTAAGCCGAGTGCTGCCTGGCCGTTCGCCAAGAAATCGTCCATGACCAGCACCACATCTTCACTGCTGATAAAAGCTTTAGAAACCGAGATATCATTTGTTTCATTTTTAGTAAACGAATGGACACTTGCCGTATAGAGCTCATCCACCAACGTCAGCGACTTGCGTTTGCGGGCGAATACGACCGGAACCCCTAACACTAGCCCTGCCATAACAGCCGGTGCAATCCCGGAAGATTCGATGGTTAGGATTTTTGTGACCCCTTCATCTGCAAACCGGGAAGCAAACTCTTCTCCAATTGCCTGCATCAATGCCGGATCGATTTGATGATTTAAAAACGAATCCACTTTGAGTACGGACTCCGATAACACTTTGCCTTCTGCTAAAATTTTCTCCTGTAACTGTTTCATGCTGTCAGCACTCCTTTCATCACGCCGGAAGGCATAAAAAATAGCCCTCAGAACGCGCATCCATTCATACCATGAGTGGAGCAATGTCCTTCGAGCTAAAAATTCGAAAGGAAATAGAAAAGAAACATGCCTTTCTTGCAAAAGGCACTTCCCCAACATTTCGTTGCTTCTCATAGTCAGTTCGTTTACGGCAAACTGGTAGAAACTCGCGGACCTTATTTCCGCTATTATATGAGTGAATATTATTAGAATGGTCTTATTATAGCACGCTAAACCGCTATTTCAAGCCACAGGAAAATAAAAGAGAATTCGAATAATTCGGCAGACTGGATCTTTTACAGCCGCTTACGGCGCCTCAAGGATCTGCCTAAACGTATAAATGCTTTTCAAGTTCAGCACGGATTTCTTCCGGAATTTTCTCGGATTTCTGCTCAGCAAGATTGTAGTTTACATAGGTTACGCTGTTTTTTGCGCAAACTTGACCGTCCTGATAAAGCTCTTCATACAGCTCTAAACTGGAGTTGCCGATTTTCTTCACCCAGACACGCACTTCCACATCCGTACCAAAATAAATCTGTTTAACGAATTCCAAGGTCGTTTTGACAATCACCATTTTCCATTTCGCAAAATCGTGGTCCGGTGTAAACAGGCTGAATAATGGATTTCTGGCTGCTTCGAACCAGACAGGCAGGGTCGTATTGTTGATATGGCCGACGCCGTCCGTCTCCGAAACTCTTGGCGATAATGTGGTTTGATACATAAACTCCAACTCCCTTTCGCAGCTACTAACTAAATCCCATCTTATCACCTTCCCGCTCTTTCTCCATATAAAAACCGAAAGGGAGATGAGTCCCTTCCGGTTTCCGATTATTCTTCGATGTTGATGTACAGTTTGCCGGCAGCCGCTTTTCTCGTTTCGTTTTTAAAGCTGTCGACCACTTTCGCTTCAATCATCGCGCCGTTGGCCGTGGTGCCATAAGGAACGGTCCAATAGCCCACATAATGCCCATCGCCTTGCTCCATCATCGGCAGTTCCGTTGCATTTGACACGTTGGTCAATGGCATATGGATGCTGAAGCTCGCTTTTAAGCCTGGGGCGGAATCGAATTCGATTTTCACGCTTCTGCCAGTCGTCAAGTGAACGTCTTCTGAGGGCGTCAAGTTCTCAATGGCAGGGGCCGTAAATTGAGCCGTAATCGTCACCGTCTCTGAGACCTCATTTCCAGCCGCATCGACCGCTTTGACTTCAATGACATTTTTGCCGTTATCCAGCAAAATGCGTTTGGAGAATGTGCCATCGCCAATGGATGCCGCTTGTCCGTTGACGGTTACCGATTCCAAGTGTTCATCGGCAATCGTCCCTTCCACAGTCACCGTTTCACGGTTTGTTTTTTCACCGTCTACCGGATTCGTAATGGCAAGATCCGGTGCTTCGGTATCCAGCACAACCGTCACGGAAGAAGATTTGCCCGTTTCTTGTCCATTTAATGTGGAGACAGCGACCAGTTCGTTGCTGCCTTCTTCCAGTTCAATCGGCAATTCGAATGTCCCGTCAGCGGCAGTTTCTACAGTCCCAGCCTCTTCTCCATTGTTTTCTAATTCAATGACTGTTGTCGGCGATGCTTTCCCTTCGACCGTCGCGTTCGCTTCATTTGTAACCTGCCCATCTTTAGGGGACGTGATGACCGGTGCATTCACTTCATAGCTGACGCGTGCCCGGATCATATAATTCCCTTCTTCTGCTGGAACCGGTGACCAAGCTCCAGAGACATGCTGATAACTTCTCTTCGCATTTTCACCAGTTTCATCTGTCGCAAGTCCAGGAGAGTTCGGGTTTGCAACTGTCTGGCGGTAAACCATGTAGAAGTCGCCTTCAACCACGATATTGTATTCCGCCAAGTCAACAACTGTCCACTCCCCGTTGCGCAAGGCTTCTCCATCAATCGGGCCTGCCAGCATTTTGCCTGGTGTGCCCTCTGCACCCGAAGCATCCCATACTTCTACAGCAAATTCTGTACCGCCTGGGCTTGGCCATTCCGTATCCCAGAAGCGGAATACGCCGTCCGTGACAATACCGGATTCCTTGCCTTCAGGAAGCGACATTTTCACAGCCCATGCGTTTCCTGCTGCGTTATACGCACGTGCGTTTTCTGCGCTGCCATCATCGTAGCCGATTTCTCCGCCTGGATACGTATAGATTGGCTCAAGTGCCAAGCTGACTTCCACTGCCTCAGCACCGATTGTTACAGGAATTTCTTTGCTGTAATAGCCTCTTGCCACCACTTTCAACGTATATTCACCTTCATAAGCGCTCAATGAATAACTGCCATCTTCCGCAGTTTCAACAGGGGAGATATTGGCGTCTTCCACCAGAAGAACCGTCGCCCCTTCGATTCCTTCACCTGTCGCTTCATCGGTGATTGTCCCGCTTACTGTATTTTGCGAAACTTCTTCCAGCGTAAAGTTTGCTTGCGTTGTTGCATCCGCTTCAATCGTTACTGCTTTCTCTTCCGATTGATAACCGTATGCTTCCGCTTTTACGGTGTAATCACCTGGTGTATGCGTTAAGGTATATGTTCCATCCGCAGGATTCGAGTAAACCGAGCGTCCCGATTCCAATACTCTCACTTGTGCACCAAGCGGCAATAAAGTCGGATTGGCCGGAACTTCTACCGTCGGCATTTCTTCTTTAGCCGGAATGGTTGGATGGATCTTCGCTGGATCAATCGGGTTCTTCACCGATTCTTTATCCTTATCTTTCACAAGCCCCAATCCGATTCCTCTATTCACTGCACCTTTTGCATTTGCTTTGCCATTTCCTTTATTCGCTGAATTCCCTTTTGCATTTTTTCCTTTCGAAACTTTTCCAGTTTCTGAAACATCAGCTAATGCCACGTCATCGATATACCAGCCGTCTTTGACGACACTGCCATCTGAATAGGCATTGAATGCCAAATAAATGCGCTGTCCGCTATAGTCGCCCAAATCGATTTCTGCATCCGTCCACTCGCCGGTCTCACCTTGGAATGTCTGCAATTGCGTCCATTCCTGCTGATCGACAGAGACGAATACATGGCCATAATCCCATGCCGTTCCTGAAGACGATTGTTCGAAACTGTGCCAATGCTTAAATTGCAAGTATGCTTGCCCTTCCGGCAGATCGACCGGCGGCAATACAAGTGTTGCGTTCATATTGGAATCGTAAGCACCGTCCAAGTTCGTTGCATAAACTTTCTCGCCGGATGCTGCATTTCCAGGACCTGAAGTCGGAACTCCCCGCTCCCAGCTATTCATTTCACCAAATGAAGTCCAGCCTGCTGCCGCGCCCTCAAAATCTTCAAAATACCCAATCGTGATTCCTGGTTTTACTTCAACCGTGTATTCTTCAGAAGAAACTTCGTTATTGCCAAAATCGTTGATGGTCCATTTGTAAACGAACGATTCGCCTGAAACCGCTGCTCCTGGAACCACTGCTTTAAACACACCGGATTTGAAATCTCCGGATGTGCGGGCGGCATCAAGTTGTTGCCAGTCCCCATTTTCATCCAAGTAATTCAATTTCACAGAAGAAATGCTGATATTGTCTTGTACCGAAACCGTTAATGGCAATTCCATTCCTTCATAAGTTTCTGCCGGAGCTGCGTGCTCGAAAGTTGGAGCTTCAACATCATCGCCTTGCTTCGAAACTTGGCCTTCCAATTTGCCGATGCCGTCCAAGATGGAGCTGACTGCTTCATAGGCATCGACCAACCCGTAGCCGTAACCGTGGTTCGGCGATTCAGGATAGGTGCTGTCCGTAAGTGGTGTCGCAGTATCGAGAAGAATCTGCTCCATTTCATCCACTGTCAGACCCGCGTCAACTTGGCGAAGTAACGCAGCCGTCGCTGCCACTGCTGGTCCTGCCATTGATGTGCCGTTCCAACCGCCTTCATAACCGCTGCCTGGAACAGAAGAACGAATATTAACGCCCGGCGCAGAAACATCCGGTTTGATTTCGTCATATGGAGATGGCCCTCTTAATGAAAAATCAGCTACTTTATTGTTAATATCTGTTGCGCCTGTCGCAAATGATTCCGGGTAATTGGCTGGAGCTGCAACAGATGCTGGGCCGCCGGGGTTAAACAATGTCGTATTTCCTGCAGAGAATTCCGGGAAGATTTCAGCTGCGCGCCAGTTGATGACGACATCGCGGTACCATTCATCCAAGCCAGGCCCGCCACCCCATGAGTTATTCACAACATCCGGTGCTAGATCTACACGGGTATTTCCTTCTGAATCGGTTGGAGCTAAAATCCATTCAGCTGCTTCCAGCAAGTCGGCATCTGTGCCTCCAGAAGCCGTAAATGCCCGGACCGCAATCCATTTAGCTCCCGGTGCGACACCAATTTGGTTGGAGCCATCTGGTTCGCTTCCGACCATCGTTCCAGTTACATGCGTTCCGTGCCCTTGATCGTCATAAGGGGCTGTTTGGCCAGCCGTTGCATCAAACCAGTTAAAGTCATGGTTGGCTTCGCCTGTTGCCGCATTGTATCCACGGTACTTTTCTTTTAATGCTGGATGGTCCCATTGCACGCCTGTATCAATGCTTGCAACGACCGTCCCGGCGCCGTCAATTCCAAGGTCCCAAGTTTCTGGAGCTTTCACACGCTCAACACTCCACTCAACATTTGCGACATTTGATTTAGGCGGTTCGGCATTCGGCGTTTTTGTTGTAAACAATTGGCGCGTTTCATTCGGCAATACTTTTTCGACTTCAGCAAAAGCCGCTACTTTTTCAGCTACTTCTTTGGTCGCTGTCACTGCCATGCCGTTGACTACATAATACGAATTGAGATTTTCCGCATTTCCTTTTGCCACTTCTTTTTCAAGATACTCTTTGACATTTTGCTGCTCTTCAAGAGCCGTCGCTTTCAACTCAGAAACTACTGCAGAGCGCTGGGCGAGCTTTGACTTGGCAGAAGACAAAGCGGCTTTTTCTGCACTTTTTTTAATCGAATCAGCCACTTCTTCTGTTTCTGCCTTTTCTTTAAATTTAATCAGAAACGTAACTTTTTCTTCGCCTTTGAAATTAGTCAAAAGCCTGCTGCTCAACTTTTCTTTGGCAATTATGTTGGAGTCATTTACCGATCGGTGCAATTTGCTTGCCGTTTCCGCGCTTGCAGCACCCGGTGCCACAAGTGAAAACGCCATAAGTAAGGAAGCTGCTAAACTAAAAGCTTTGATAGGACCTTTTTTCTTACTCAATATTGTTCCTCCCTCCAAATTTACAACATCTTTTTCCTCTTACTTGCCTTTTAAGAAGACAATAAAATACACCTGTCCCCCTTCCCCAAATATTTTTGGTGCCCAGCGTCTTGGTGTCATTTCTTTTATCTAAGTTGTTGTTAACACTATACAAGAAAAAAATATGTAATATTATTGAATTTTTTGAATTGATAAACTATACCTAATTTCTTAAAGTATGCCTAAAGAACTAAAATATTGATTTAAAAATATAGAAATTAGTCTTATTCCTCTAGAATAGAGGATTCAAGGCAATTATTGATTTTATTTCCAGACCCCTTTCTAATCCCCTAATTCTCTAAAATGAACCGATGCACCCACTTGAAAATTATTCCAGACTGTCACTTTTTAAGAATCGCAAATAACTGACATGAATCTCGATTTTCATAAGTACATTCTACCTATTTTAATCTGTTTGTCATTTTTGTAATTCTATTGTAAAGAAATAGCTCTATAATTTCATTTCCTTAAAATTTGCAGTTTCTTATTTTCTTTTCTTCGTTATAACCAGCCGTGCTTTTCTCCGGACTTATTTTAAGTGTTTGGGTCTCCTCTTCTATCGTTATCATGACTATGAGTTTTAGTACCTATTCGACCAGAAAGGGCTTATTGATTATAAAAGCGGTAGATTCAAAATTTACTGTTTGCTTTCGCTCTTTGAAAACTTTATATTTAGAGAGGCGAAATATTAAAAAGACGAAATGAGTGGACGGCTATGAAGGCTTGGATCGACAATTGGAAGTTGAATTTCTCCTCCTATAACCGCAATATCAAATTCTTTATGCTGGCAAATGTTCTAATCCAAATCGGGTTAGGCGTTTTTATGGTGATGTATAACCTCTATATCAAAGAACTCGGCATGCCCGAAACCGTCAATGGCAAAGTGATTTCCATGACCGCTACAGCCTCAGCTCTCATGCTGATTCCGGCTGGCTTCTTGAGCGACCGGTTCGGAAGGAAATGGATCATCATTGCCGGGGCCGTTTTTGGAGCCATGACCCTTTTTTACCGCAGCTTTACAATTACAGAAACGCCCCTTGTCACAGCGGCTTTCCTCACTGGGCTTTTCATGGCCTTTGTGCAAGTTTCAGGCGTCCCTTTTCTAGCGGAGAATTCCAAACCTTCGGAGCGTGTACAGATGTTCAGCATCTATTTTGCTTTGATGACTGTAGCAAATGTCGTCGGCAGTCTGCTTGGCGGCGTAATTTCAGATGTATTTCAAACCATCCTGGATATGGAAGCGGTATATGCTATCCGCTGGTCATTGCTTGCAGGGGCTTTCATTTACAGCTGCGGCTTGATTCCTTTGCTTTCTTTAAAAAGCCGGTCCACTGAAATTGAAGAAAAAGTTAGCCATGACCCGCTTGTACCTGCAAACGACATCAACCTTAAAAAGAATTTGATTGTCATTTTTCATTTTTCGTTTGCCAGCCTATTGATCGGACTCGGCTCGGGGCTTGTCGTCCCCTACTTGAACCTCTACTTTTCCAATCGATTTGATGCTTCGAATACGTATATCGGCCTTATTTTATCGTTAGGCTCTGCGATGACGGCTGTAGCGATGTTGATCGGCCCTATGCTCGTCCGGAAAGTCGGCAAAGTGAAAGCTTTGATCATCTTCCAAGTACTGTCCATCCCGTTTCTGATTTTGACCGCTTATACGACTTCGCTGTTTCTTGCTGCCATCGGTTTTCTTTTGAGGCAAGCCTTGATGAATGCCGGCAACCCGATTCAAAGCGCGATTGCCATGGAGGTCGTCCATGATAAATACAAAGGTTTGGCGAACTCGCTAAACCAAGTGGTTTTCAATGTCGGCTGGGCCACCATGGGCCCACTTACTGCCGGACTTGTTGTCGCTTTCGGCTCCTACTGGGGCTACGCTTATGCGTTCACCATCACTGCAGGACTTTATGTCGTCTCATCCATCTACTATTACTTTATCTTTGGAAAACGAAAACTTGCAGACGAATAAAAAAGGAGTCGCCCCAAAAAGTATTTGGGGCGACTCCTTTTACTTTATTTTTTCTTTTTTGAAGTGAGCCGTCCGAGCAAGAATGCACCAGCTGCAAGCCCAATTGCCGTATTCGTCCGCTTATTGAATACTTGTTTTGCAACTAGATTCAAATTCTGCGGGCGTTCAGCCAGTCTGCGCATGAAATAGCCGTACCAGTCATCGCCAAAAGGCACATACGTACAGAAATTATAGCCTTTATTCGCCAAATCCAATTGCATGTCTTTCCGGAAGCCATAAAGCATCTGGAATTCGAATTTCTCCAACGGAATGCCGTTTTCTTCTACAAACTGGATGACGTGGTTGATAATATGGTGATCGTGCGTCGCGATCGAAGTGAACTTGCCATGCAATAGATGGTATTCGATCAAAGCGATGAAATTCGCATCGATTTCTTCGCGCGTCTGGTAAGCATATTCTTCCGGTTCTTTATAAGCGCCTTTAACAATTCTCAGACGAAGATCTTTCCGTTCTTTTATGTCATCTTCTGCTCTATAGAAATAAGATTGGATAACGGTTCCCACGTTATCGTATTCTTTTAATAATTCATCGATTAAGTCGTAGGAAGGCTGGACATGTCCATAATCTTCCATGTCGATATTAATATGCATATCGTATTTGCTTGCCGCATCCACGATTTCCTTCAAATTCTCGTAGCAGAAATCATAGTCGATATCTAAACCGATCTGAGTAGGCTTTAAAGAAATATGTGCGTCTACCCCGTTCGCATGAATGCTTTCAATGACTTCCAAAATACTGTTCTTCGCTTTTAATGCTTCTTCTTTTTCAAAAACGAATTCTCCAAGATTATCAACTGTACAGCTGATTCCTTGAGCATTCAATTCACGGATACTTGCGATTGTCTCTTCAATATTTGTCCCGGCTACCACTGTTTGAGCGCCTAATTTAAGGCCGTATTTCTTTGCAGCAGCTGTCAAAAATTGATTTTGCGACAATCCGATAAACACATCTTTTAACATTTTCTTCCCTCCTGATACAATTCACCAAAAGCCTGTTTATCCAAATGGAAAATGGCTTTTCCTCTCAGATACAAGCATTTATATTGTAATCCTTTTTTTCTGAACCCGCACCATTATTTTAACTGGAATTAAAGATGATTGCTAAAAATCTCAAAATTCTACGAGCTTACTTTTCAAAAAAACTCCCCGAAGCCGAAAGCTTCCGAGGAGTTTGAATCAGTTATTGATATATTTTTCGAAAACGTCGCCAAAATCCTTGATATGGTACTGATTTCGCACAGAAGTCATCCACGTGAATCCAAAGTCTGTCAGTTTAGAGTATTGGACATCCATTGCCACGTCATTTGGACGAGAATTTTGAAGCACCGTCACCGCTTTGTTCAAACTTTCGTTTGCCATCGCCGTAACGATTTCATTTTCATGCGTAATTTCAGCAATGCGCAATAGGGATTTATACAAATCTTTCAAACGCTCGATTTGATCTTTTTGAACATCGATGCTGTAAGCGATCTGCCCTAATTTAAATTTAATTTCAATATCCAAATCGATTTTTCCGGCTGTTTCCATTACCACATCCGAAATGGAGTTTTGTGAATACGGGAATCTTTTCAACGTACGTTTTGAAGACATTGCACTTTCGCCATCCACGTGAATAAGCGCTAAGTTAGTAAAGCAATATTCGTCCGCTTTCGTCTTGATCAAGAAATAGATTTTTTCCTGGTCTTCGTGCATGACATAATCGTCTGCATCCGTTTTATCGTAGTCTTGTGGGTCAATGATTTTGCCGATATCAGATAAACCTAGAGCTTCTGAAGCCATTTTTTTGAACATTCGCCAGTTCCCCTTTTCAAGATGAATATCGTTCCCCTTTATTCTATCAAATAAGATCCGTTGCTACACCAAAATTTTGTCAGTTAAAAAAGCAGGTAGCCAATCTTTAGCAGACTGGCTACCTCTCTCCATTATTTATTTAAATTCCAGACTGAATAGTTCAGTCCCAAAGCAAAGGCTACCCAAGCAATATATGGAATCATGAGAGATCCGGCCAGTTTATCCACGCCGAAAAATTCGTAAGTGGTCAATGTCAGAACGCCAAGTAAAGCTGTCATTTCGATTAAAGCCGTGCCGCGCATTCCCCATTTAAAAAACAGGAACGACCAGAGGAAATTGAGCCCTAATTGAAGATCATAAGGAGCCAAAGTGTTTTTGCGTTCTTCTTGATTGTCCGATTTTTCATCCACGCGATACTTCGCTAGCCCCATAGCTGCATACAATGTGGTCCAAACTGTCGGAAATACCCATGGCGGCGGTGAAAATGATGGTTTCTTCAAGCGTTTGTACTTCTCCTGCGTATTGCGATTGGCAATAGCTCCGATTATCGATCCGCCAACTACCGGAACCAGCACGTTAAACGCTAGTTTTTTGCCGTTGAATTGACCGTCCGCTTTTAAAACTTCCATTATTTCTCCTCCTTTTGAATTCTTTCTTCCCTACTCTTTCCTTTAAGAAAAGTTCATAAACAAAAAAACCATCCCCATATCCGCTTATACAGCAGATACGAAGATGATTTTGATTAATTTGAAGCAGCCAATTTCGCCAATTTATGGTTTCTTACACTTAAAACCGCCCAAAGCAGAAGATTGAAAGCCAGAACGAAACCACCAAGAATGGATACGCTTAAAATGAACGTTTCGCTTCCGTAAGCTGATGACATCGATTCCCGGAAACCGAGAAGCGCATAGCTCATTGGAACGAAATCATGCACTTTTTGGAAAAACGAATTGGTTAATTCGATTGGGAATGTACCGCCGCTTGCTCCAAGCTGAAGAACAAGAATAATCATGGCGACAAAACGCCCCGGATTTCCAAGCGCAATGCTCAAGAACATGATTAAGAACATGTAAGCCAATGAGGTAATAATTGAAATGGCGATAAATTCGCCTACATGATCCACTTGCAAATGGAAGCCGAAAATCATGATGGCATCCACAATCAAGGCTGCGGCAGTTGCTTGGACAAAACCAAGCAAAAATTTACTGAGCCACCAAGCAGCTCCGGAAGTGGGCTGGCTTGGACGTCCGTTGATCGGAAAGACTAAGTTGAAAGACAAAGCACCTACATAGAGTCCTAATGACAAAATATACGGGGCCATTGCGTGGCCGTAGTTAGGCACTTCACTTATTTTGCTCTCGGTAGCTGATGCCGGTGCCGCAATCATTTCGTAGTTGGCATCCGACAAATCAGTGCCGTTGATTTCTTGTGCTCCTTCCGCCAAACGATCAGCAAGTTCCGTTGAACCTGTTTCCAGCTTGGCAGCTCCGTCGCCCAATTCTCCTGCACCGCTTTCCAATGCTTGCGCTCCGTCGCCAATGTCCCCTGCTCCGCCGGCCAGTTCATTGACCCCATTAATGAGTGTCGGCACGCCGTTGTTCAGCGAAGAAATTCCAGAGGCTAAATCATCTGCTCCCGATTGAAGAGCAGCCGAATTTCCTGCAAGTTCATCGGCCCCTTGTTTTAGTTCGTTTGTTCCATCTGCCACTTTAGCGACGCCTTCCGTATAGGCAGCCGTTCCTTGCTGAAGCTGCGCTGAACCTTCTTTTAATGCTCCTGCACCTTCCACCAATCCGTTAGACCCGGCAGATAATGCGGAAACCCCTTGATTCAACGATTCGCTGCCTTTGGCCAAACTATCCACTGCTCCCGCCAGCTGCGGTAAACTGCTCGCCGCTTCATTGACTCCTGAAAGCAATTGTCCGCTTCCTGCGGCAGCTTCATTGATGCCTGTTGTGAGCGATCCGGCTCCTGGGATCAATTTGCCATTTAGCGCTTGTTGAATGGTTTCATATCCGCCTAAAGCTTCGCTTGCAGCCGGGTTCACTTGAGCGATGGCACCAGACAAGCCAGCTGCTTGTTCCGGCAATGATCCAAGCGACTGGAACGCCGGTAAAATACTATTGTTCAAATCTGAATTGATCGCTGCCAAGTTTCCAGCTAATTTTTCGATAGACGCTTGCTGATTGGCTGACTGCGTTGCAGCACTTTGTTCGATGGCAGCAATCAATTCACTTTGCTGCTCCGGCGCCAATGCATTATAGGTGGATGTGTTTTTCACTGCTTCTGCTGCATTCGATGAGGATATCTGCAATTCATCCAATGCCTGCTTCGCTGCCGACAAGTTGGCTTGCAGCGAAGCTGCCCCATTGGCATCTCCTGCAGAAGCAACCGCTGCTAATTTCGCTGCATTTTCCCGGATGCTCGCAAGCCCTTGTTGAAGGCTATTGACTTGGTCTTGGCTCGGCAATCCTTGTTGAAGGGCTTTAAGACCTTCTTCTAAAGAAGAACTTCCCGCTGCCAATTCATCAAGGCCATCATTCAACGCTCGCTGCCCATTTGCTAATTGCTGGATTCCTGAATCCGGCCCTGCCAGTTCAGCCGTTTTAGTTTGCAGTTCTTGAAGCCCTGCATTTAGTTGGCCGCTGCCGTTTTCAGCATCTGCCAATCCACTATTCAATTGCTGTGCACCCGGAAGCAAGGTTCCAAGGCCGTCTGCTAAGGCCGCCGACCCTTCGACAAGTTCTGCCCCGCCTGCTGTAAGCTGGGAAGTCCCGTCAGCTAAACCGGCGATGCCGCTTTGCAATTGGCCGACTCCATCGGTATACGCAAATACTCCAGTTCGAAGCTGGCCGGCACCTTCATCCAATTGCGCAGCTCCCGCTGCAAACTGGCCAGCACCCACTTCCAATTTTTCAGCGCCTTGCTTGAAGGTTAACGTACCCGTTGCCAGTTCCCCTAGTTTTTCACTGAGCGTTGCATTTCCTTTATGGATTTCTGCAGCGCCGTCCGTAAGTTGCACTGCCCCATCTGCTGCTTCGTCCATGCCATCTCCAATGGTCCGGATCTGGTCAAAGACAGCTTTTACATATTCTTTCGTGACACTTTCTGAAATTTGTTCCCGAATATCCGCTGTCGCTTGCTTGCTAACCGCTTCAATGAAAAATCCGCGTCCGGGGTTGGTCTCGTATTGAAGGTTCATGGTTTTCGGCTGAACGCCCATCACTGTGGAAGCATTAAATGAAAAATCTTCCGGGATCGTCAAAACCATGAAGTATTTTCCTTCCTCCATCCCTTTTTCCGCTTCTTTCGCATCGGTAAAATGCCATTCCAGATCCTCATTTTCTTTTAAATTGTCGACGAGTTCATCTCCGACTGCCAGCTGTGTTCCTTCGTATTCTGCCGGCTGATCCTGATTGACCACAGCTACCGGCAAACGGTCTGTTTTGCCGTAAGGATCCCATGAAGCCCCAAGGAAAAATCCTCCATATATGATGGGGATGAACATCAAGACAAACATCGTGCCGATCAATAATGGTTTAGAAAGAAGTTTCTTCCACTCCATTTTCACTGTATTCACTTGTCATCACCTGATTCCCATGGCAGTACATCACTGAGAGATTCTCTATTCCAGTTTAAAGTCGGTAAATTTTCCACTCCAAATCCTTCTTTCAATAAATCTCCTGCTGACACTTTCGAAAAATACTCGATCAGCAGATTGTCGCCTTGTGCAAATACATTTCGCAAAATATTTTGGCCGCGTTCCGCATATTTCCCGTCATGAAATGCCAGCCCGATCAAGCCGGTGTCCGGGTACATCCGGATCGGGCCTTCCATTGCTTCAATGACATCCAGCATACTGATGTCGTCAACTGACTTAGCGAGGGAAACGCCGCCGTTGTTCCCTGAAACGGATATGGCAATTCCTTGCACAACCAGCTTTCTCGTGATTTTTTTCATATATGAAGGCGATACGCCCAATCGTTTGCTGATTTCATCCGAAGCTAATGGCGCGTTACTTTCTTGTGTGGCGAGCAGCACGATGATGCAAATCGCCTGTTCCACTTTTTTGGTTAGCTGCATGATTCCACTCCTCTACTTCTACTTCTATTATCCATTATGGATATATTATGTCTATAAATTAGTAAACCACTTTTTCATTCGGATTGCAAGGCCTAGATTCTCCCTTTAGCCAATAAAAAAATGACCCTTGCTTCAATGGCAGTCGAAGCAAGGGGCATCTCTAATTTCAGCGGTTAAAATATTTTTTTAAATAGCCGATCACTTCAAGCCGGCAGCTTTCCGTCAGCGGCGAAGCCTTTGGATGGACAAGCTCCCCGTACAACAGCTCATCCAAAAAACGCACTTCATTTTGGAACCTTTGTTGAAGATTCCTGTCGAAAACCGTTAATTGAATATAAATCGAATTCCCTTGTTCTACATAATCAATGAGTGAAATTTCATGTTTCATCCTTAAAACAACCCAACAGCTTTTCCGTCTGCCCCGACATCCATTTTCAATGCTGCAGGTTGTTTAGGCAATCCAGGCATCGTCATAATGTCGCCAGTCAAACAAACCAAGAAGCCTGCCCCAAGTTTCGGGATGATTTCCCGGATCGTGACAGTGAATCCTTCAGGACGGCCAAGCAATTTCGGCTGGTCTGATAAGGAATACTGTGTTTTCGCCATACAGATCGGCAACTCGTCCCAACCGTATTTTTTAAATTCGGCCAGTTGTTTTTGAGCTTGGTCCGTCAATTGAATTGCTGCACCGCCGTAGACTTTTTGCACAATGGTTTGAAGCTTTTCTTCCACAGAGTCGGTTTCATCATATAATGGAGTAAAGTTTGTCGGGCGGTCCAATTCCTGTTTGACCAACTTTGCCAGCTCTAAACCGCCTGCTCCGCCTTGCTCCCATACATTCGTTAAAGCCACTTGAACGCCTGCAGCCGCTGTCCATCCCATAATCTCGCTAATTTCAGCATCGCTGTCTGTAACAAAGCGGTTTAACGCCACAACCGGTTCAATACCGAATTGACGGATCGTATCTACATGCTTTGCCAAATTGACCATGCCGCGTCTTACCGCTTCCGGATTTTCTTCACCCAGTGAACCTTTGGCAATTCCGCCATGCATCTTCAACGCCCGAACGGTCGCCACAATCACTACGGCATCCGGATGGAATCCGCCTTTGCGCGATTTGATGTGCATGAATTTTTCTGCGCCGAGATCCGCACCAAAGCCGGCTTCCGTCACCACAATATCGGCAAGCTGCCTTGCTGTATTTGTCGCCATTAAAGAATTGCAGCCATGGGCGATGTTTGCAAACGGGCCGCCATGGATAATTGCGGGCGTCCCTTCGATTGTCTGTACGAGGTTCGGTTTAAAAGCTTCTTTTAAAAGCAGCGCAAGGGCACCTTCAACTTCAAGGTCCCGTACGGTGATCGGTTCTTTTCCGTAAGTGTAGCCGATGACCATTCGGGCAAGGCGCTCTTTCAAGTCTTCAATAGAAGTGGCCAAACATAAGACTGCCATGATTTCAGAAGCTACCGTAATATCAAACCCGTCTTGGCGCGGTACTCCTTGTGCAGGTCCGCCAAGTCCGATCGTCACTTGACGGAGCGCCCGGTCATTCATATCGAGAGCCCGTTTCCATGTGATTCTCCTTGGGTCGATTTGCAGCTCATTGCCTTGGTGCAGGTGATTATCAATAAAAGCAGCAAGCGCATTATTAGCAGAAGTGATGGCGTGAATGTCTCCTGTGAAATGCAGGTTGATATCTTCCATCGGTAAGACTTGGGCAAACCCGCCTCCTGTGGCACCGCCTTTTACGCCCATGACCGGGCCAAGAGATGGTTCACGAAGAGCCACAACGACCGATTCCTTCAATTGGCTGAATGCATCTGCAAGCCCTACAGTAACTGTAGACTTGCCCTCTCCTGCAGGTGTCGGACTGATTGCCGTCACCAATACCACTTTTCCGAGTCTTGCAGCTTTCGGCAACGCTTGGACGTCTATTTTCGCTTTGTATTTTCCGTATAGCTCAAGCGCATCAGCTGGAATGCCGGCTCTCTCTGCGAGTTCCTGTATGGGCAAAATCTTGGCATTTGAAGCAATGGACAAATCCGTATTCGTCATTCATTTCCCCACTTTCAATTTTTCTTTTATTATAACCCGCCCTCTGCAGAAAAGAAAAAGCCGCCTCTTAGAAAAACGAGACGGCTGCCCATAATTGGCGAGTTCAGTTAAAACTTGAAAAAGCCGCTTAAAATCAATTCCGGAAAATCCCCTTCAATCACGGCATCTAAACCGTTCTCT
Organism: Planococcus alkaliphilus; assembly: GCF_057031095.1. Lineage (NCBI taxonomy): Bacteria > Bacillati > Bacillota > Bacilli > Caryophanales > Caryophanaceae > Planococcus > Planococcus alkaliphilus. The sequence continues at coordinate 325,989 of NZ_CM168060.1, read as the reverse complement.
TCTAAATGTTCATAGAGTTCCCCGTCTTCAGCAATGCGAATCGCACCGGATTCCGAATAACCTTCTTCATGGAATTTGATAATGTATTTTTTTAAGCCATTCTTTTCGATAACGTAAATGGTGAACGGTTCGTATTTCTTTACATTGCGCAAATTTTGATGGGCGACTACGGAAGCCGCGTCCATTTTTTCTAAATGGTTATAGAGGAACCCTTCCGAACGCTCTTTTTCAGCAGAGATATAATTCATCTTTGAATGATGGCGGTTGATAAATCGCTCGGAAAGATTTTGATGAAAAGAAATCGTCTCCCACTCCACTAAATGCCGATACTTCTCGATAAAACGCTCAGACAGTTTTTGGCTGCGGGTAATGCTGTTCCAATCGACCTTCTCCGGATGGCGGTCAATCAATGACATGGGCAAATCCTGAAACAGCGAGAGCGCTTTCCATGATAAATGGTCTTGGTGCTTTTCGATAAAAGCCGGAGACAAGCCTTTGCCATTATTGACATTCCTCTTCATCGAAATAAGCGCCCAATAATGTTTTTCGCTAAACTCTTCTCCTTCTCTCTCCAAGGTCTTCAATTGGCGATTCGATAAGCCTTCTTGCTCCGCTTGCCACTTGCCTGCTTCGCTGAACTCTTCGATGAACTGCTCAGAAAGTTCCTGTGTTGCCGCAACTTCCTGCCAGTACAAGCGATGGCTGAACTCCCGGATAAAAGCTTCCGAAAGCACTTGCTTAGCCGATACCAAATACCAGTTGACTTGTCCGCTGTTGGCACGGATAAATTCTTCAGACAACGCCTCTTCTTCACAAATGCGGTTCCAGGAAATGGCTCGTTTATCTTGATAAGCTTTCGCTTCCATCAACTCTGTTATGGAGTTAAACATCTTTTCCACTCACTTTCTCAATCTGTTTATGTATATATTTTATCACGCAGACAGAAGCCCTTTAAACAAAAAACCCGCAGACCGGGAAGTCCGGGATGCGGGGAGAGTTTCAATCAACCATCATTTTTCCTTATCATCCGAATCTGCAGTGTTTCTGCGTTCTTCCGGAAAATCCATGTCATCGCGAGATTCTTGAGCCTGCTCTCTGAATTCCTGCTCCAATTGCTTGTTTTGCAACTCATCTTTATTCTTATCTCTAGCCATGCAATCCCTCCCTAAATTTATGTTATACCCCTTATTCCCTGATAAGAAATTGATAAACGGATAATCATCAAAATAAAAGAATCGAAGTTTAAGCCCTATTTTCATCTCTAACGACAAAGCCCTATCCCCTAGTAGACCAGGAAGATAGGGCTTTTTTTTATTTTTTCTTCACAATCGCAACGGTGCAGCGCGAAACACAAATAAGCCGGTCTTGCTCATCGACAATTTTAATATCCCACACCATGGTCGTCCGCCCCTTGTGAAGCGGTGTACCAATTGCTGTTACAAGACCATCTTGCTTGCCTCTAATATGATTGGCATTGATCTCCAAACCGACCGCATACTCAGTTTCCTGGTCGATCAGGTTCCAAGTGCCGACACTTGCTACTGATTCGGCAAGCACGACAGAAGCGCCTCCATGCAGCTGGCCAAAAGGCTGATGGGTAGCTGCGTGGACCGGCATTGTGGCCACTACCCGATTCTCCTCCATTTCGGTAAATTCGATGCCGAGCACTCCTGCAATGGTCTGTTCTACTGGCTTCATCTTCATCTACTACAACTTCCCTTCTCTTCAATCAAACTCATTTCCTAGAAACGCAAAAGCTTGCATGCTGTCGCTAGGAATTGGAACCGCTCTCTATTTTTTGTTCGCGCAAAAGGAATTTTTGAATTTTCCCGCTGGCATTCCGCGGCAGTTCGTCCACAAAACGATAATGTCTCGGACGCTTAAAGCGTGCCAAGTTTTCATTTTTTATACAGAATTCTTCTAACGCTTCCGCTGTCAAAGAAGGGTCTTTTGAAACGATGAACGCTAGCACCGATTCTCCCCATTTTTCATCCGGCATGCCAAGAACCGCTACATCCATCACCGCTTCGTGTTCATGGAGGACATCTTCAACTTCCCGCGGATAGATATTTTCACCGCCGCTGATAATCATATCATCGACACGGTCAGCCACATACAAATAGCCGTCTTCATCCATGAATCCAAGATCGCTTGAGTGATACCAGCCTTTATACAGCGCTTTTTCTGTTGCATCCGGCCGGTTAAAATACCCGACCATCATGGAAGGGCCTTTAACGATGATTTCTCCAACTTCGCCAGGCTTTAAAATGTCATCGGGTTCTGATGGGCCGTTTTCATTGGGCTGGACAATCCGGATTTCATGGTTGTAGGCAGCCCGCCCGGCAGAACCGGCTTTCGTCAGCTGCTCATCTTCTGCAAGAAAGGTAATGGCAGGCCCCATTTCAGTTTGGCCATAAGCTTGGATCAAATCGATGCCGAGCACTTCTTTTACTTGTTTGACAAGGACCGGCGCCATCGGAGCTGCGCCGTATAATCCGCATCTCAATGTGTCGACTTTAGAAGCTGCCCCTTCCAATTGCGCCATCATGCTCCACATGGTCGGCACCGCAAACATCACGGTGATGCCTTCTTTTTTAATGATATCCAATGCAACGGCTGGATGGAATTGATGCATGATGATGCTGGATGTACCTGACTGGACACGCGGAATGATGTTGCAATGCAATTCCGCACAATGGAACATCGGCGCAGCGACCAAACCGATGTCTTTCGGTGTATATTTCAATAATGCGATGCACACCAAGCTCTGTTCGGCCATGTCGCGGTGGCGGTGGATCACGCCTTTTGGCCGTCCCGTCGTACCGCTCGTATACATAATGGCGTAAGTGTCCGTTTCCTCAACTTCCACAACCGGTTTTTCCACTGGAGAAGCCTGAGTGACTTCGTTATAATTCTTCGCATAATCAGGCGTTTCCGCATCGATGAACCAGAAGCCGATATTCGGGAAATCCGCTTGGATGGCAGCTACCGGTTCTTTTAAGGCTTCTTCGAATAAAACAATCTTAGGGCTGGCGTCAGTTAAAATGTAAGCAAGTTCCTCAGACTTCAAACGGAAATTAATCGGATTGAATATCGCACCAATTTTCGCGCAAGCAAACATGGCAGTCGGCAGTTCAATATTATTAAAAAGATAGGTTGAAACACGGTCGCCTTTTTCGACACCCGCTGCTGTTAAGGCATGGGCTAAGCGGTTTACTTCTTCATCCCACTGAAAGTACGTCCATCGATAGCCTCTTCGCAAATCCACAATCGCTTCTTTGTCCGGTAATTTACTCACTGTCTGATCAAAAATTCTGCCGAGCGTTGCGTACATTTCCCCAACCCCTTCGCCTTTTTATGAACAGCTATTCATTTTGTTTCTACCTATAATGATGTCAGATTTATGGAAACAACGCAATAACTTTTCAGAAAATTTAAGCGATTTGTCTTAACTTTTTAAGAATCGGTATAATGGGTAAAGATAAAACAGATTGGAGGCTATAAAAATGAATCCCTTAGAAATTCAATACAACGGCATCGTTTTGCTTTATGGGTATCTTCAGCGTTTATTCGTCTACGGAAAAGTGAAAAGCATGCTCGGGACTGTACCTGAAACGCTTGAAATCGATAGCCTGCCATCATTGCTGGATAAAGCCAGCGAGATTTTCCAACACTTCGACACAAAAAACGGCTTGTCCAAAGAACAGCAGCAAGAATTGCTGGCCATTCTTGCGACCGTAAAAAAGTTGGTCCCACATACTGTAGAGAAATTAGAAAGTCCTGAGCTCACCGACCAATTGGCAACTGCAGGAGCAGCTTTGTATGCGGAAGAATACATCAATAACGGGATTATTCATCTCGGCATGCTGTTCAATCCGACAATCGCCGATCGTTTTCGCCAGCACATCCCGCATTTCCAAAACCGGGTGAACGGCATCAATAGCTTTGTCGATAAGGCGGCGAACGAGAAAAGCCTAAGCACCGATGAACTGGCTCAATTGGACACCTGGTATGCCGATGTTATGAAGAATGCTGCGAACATCCCCGCTGATTTCCAAAGCATCTATAAATACATCAACACGAAAGTGTAATAAAAGAAAAAGGAGTGATCCCAAGCTAATTCGGGGCCACTCCTTTTCTTCATTTAAAAAACTCGGGCAGCTGGCTTGATTTCATTGGAAACTCAGCTGGACGTTTTTCAACGAACGACTGGATGCCTTCGTTGGCATCTGCATTTTGCCCTGCCCAGTGCAGAAATTTCGATTCAATTAAATGGGAAGCTTCCGGATGGTCTTGCCCCAGCATCTTCCATAATAGCTGCCGTGTAAAACTATTCGAAGTGGCCGCTGTGTTCTCGACAATCTCGCGTGCAATTTCATAAGCTTTTGCAAGCGGCTCATCCGACTCATATTGAACCAGTCCGCTGCTGACGGCTTCGCCCGTTGGAATGTACCTGCCAGTCAACGTCCATTCCAACGCTTTCCCGATGCCGACAAGCCGCGTCAAGAACCAACCTGAGCTTGCTTCCGGGCCAATCCCGCGCCGTCCGAACACAAAACCAATTTTCGCATCTTTTTTCACAATCCGGATATCCATCGGCAAAGTCATCGTCAGCCCGATGCCGACAGCTGGTCCGTTGATGGCAGCGATGATCGGCTTGTTCACTTCATAGACCTGCAAGCTCACCTGTCCGCCCAGATCCCGGTAATCTTCAGCAGACTGCTCGGATGAAAACGTAGAGCCTCCTTCGGATAAATCCATGCCTGCACAAAATGCCCGGCCGCTTCCGGTCACCACAATGACACGGACTGCGTCATCACTGTTTACATTTTTATAAAAATCCAGAAGCTCTTCATTCATTTTTTCCGTATATGCGTTCATTTGATCCGGACGGTTTAACGTGAGTGTTAAAATGCCTTCCTTCAGTTCCGTTTTAATCGTTTCGTACAAGTTTAGCCACTCCTTCCTCATACTCGGCAATCAAGGTTTCAACAATCTCTTTAGTCGTCTCCCGTTTCGTAATGGTAGTTACGCCGTGGCCAGCAGACCAGATATCACGCCACGCTTTTGCATTGACTAAATGCGACAGATCAATCTCCTCTTTCGGCTTCAAGGTTTTCGGATCGATTCCTTGTTTGATCAAGCTCGGGATGAGTACATTCACAGGCACCCCGCTAAACGAATCGGTATACAGGATATCTTCAATCGAAGAGTCAATGACCATCTGCTTGTAATCTTCCGGGGCATTGCTTTCTTCGGCTGCTAAAAAGCGGGTGCCCATGTACGCATAGTCAGCCCCCATCATTTTAGCAGCCGCGACATCCGCTCCGGTCGAAAGAGATCCGGATAAGAGAATGGTCCCTTTATAAAAGGCTTTTACTGCAGCAATGAAAGCAAAAGGATTTAACGTTCCCCCGTGGCCGCCAGCCCCTGCACTCACTAGAACCAAGCCATCGACTCCGCTTGCTGCCGCTTTTTTCGCATGCCGGACATTCGCTACATCCGAATAGATTAGTCCCCCATAAGCGTGGACGATTTCAATCACATCAGATGGCGAACCGAGCGACGTAATGACGATGGGCGGCTCATAGCGCCGGATCATTTCCAAATCTTCCTCATAGCGTTTATTCGAACCCCTATGGCAGATGAAATTGACAGCCCATGGCTTATCACCGAGTGCAGTCTTTACTTCTTCCAGCCAAGCGGCGCATTGCTCAATCGGCCGGGCATTCAATAAAGGAAATGACCCGATGACACCTGCATTGCTGGATTCGATGACCATTTTAGGCGTAGAGACGAGAAACATCGGAGAGACGATAACGGGCAATTTAAGCACGTTCAATCACCACCGCAATCCCTTGACCGCCACCAATGCATAGGCTCGCGACCGCATATTTCCCTCCGCGGCGCTTCAGTTCATAGGCTGCTGAGAGCAAGACCCGGGTGCCGCTAGCTCCTACCGGGTGCCCAAGTGCAATAGCACCGCCGTGGACGTTCACTTTAGCACGGTCGAGCTCTAATTCTTTTTCTACAGCTAGATACTGCGCAGCGAATGCTTCGTTCACTTCAATGAGGTCAATATCTTCCAACGATAAATTTGCACGTGATAAGGCTTGTTTAATCGCTGGCACCGGTCCGATTCCCATAACCGTCGGATCGACACCTGCAACTCCCCAAGAAACGATACGGGCAATCGGCTTTAAGCCATGCTTGTCGACGGCCGCTTGGCCCGCTACTACGACTGAAGCCGCGCCGTCATTGATGCCGGATGCATTTCCGGCTGTCACCGTTCCATCTTTTTTAAATGAAGGGCGCAGTGTCGAGAGTTTTTCGACGTTGGCGTCCGGTTTAATATGTTCATCTTTATCAATGAGTGCGGTGCCTTTTCTTGTTTTTACTTCAACACCGATAATCTCTTCGCCAAATACGCCATTCGTGGAGGCTTCTGCGGCTTTCCGGTTCGACTCTACGGCATACGCATCTTGCTCTTCGCGTGAAATCGAATACTGTTCGGCCAGTTTCTCTGCTGTCATTCCCATGCCATTGCCGGTATATTGATCGGTCAACGTGGCGGTCAACATATCTTCGAATTGCATATTGCCCATCTTAGATCCATTAAAACGCTGCTTGAAATTCGAGTAAGGCGACATCGACATATTTTCTGCACCGCCCGCTAGCACTAGATCCGCTTCCCCAAGCAAAATATGCTGCGCCGCTGAAACAACAGCCTGCGCCCCCGAACCACAAAGGCGGTTTAATGTAAGAGCCGGCACTTCTTTCGGCACTCCTGCTTTCAACCCAATATGTCTTGCTAAATAGGCCGCGTTCAAACTGGAATGAATGACGTTTCCATAAATGACATGGTCGATATCTTCCGCTTTGACGTTCGAACGTTTTAACGCTTCAATCGCAGTTGCTGTTCCAAGTTCCGTTGCTTCCACATTGGCAAAAGATCCGCCAAATGCTGTAAATGCCGTTCTCGCTCCATCCACTAAATACACATTCTCCATTTCATTATTCCCCTTTCGAATTTCCTGTTTTTACAAAATGATTTTGTTCCTGTTCCATCCGATTCTTCCATAAAATCTGCCTCTAACTGCACTTTTTCTTTCTCTAATTAGGCAACTCACTAGCGGTTCATTTCTTCTTTTGAACAAACAGGTTTTTCCTTATTAAAAAAGGCTCTTTGTAAGGGCTTTCATTTTAATGCAATTAATCGGGGCTTCAACACTATAAACCAACTCTATTGTCAGAAAATTCTTACCTTAAAATAAATCTTATCTTCTTTCATTTTGAAATGCAATGAAATTTTATCTTTTCGTTTAATTTTCAAACGATTGTTCAAATAAATATATGGATTCGTTCACTGAGTTTTTTGTAATTGAGAAACTACGGAGATTTTTTCAATTCCGTTCAATTGAAATAGTATTAATTCCTTTTTATTTATAATCATTATTATTAAGGTTTGATTTTAATTTAAAAAATGTTATTATTGGTTTTGTAGTGTTTTACATAATAATGAGAATGAGGTGTTCGAAACATGAGTACAGATAAAAGAACTCTAACGACTAGCTGGGGAGCTCCAGTTGGCGACAACCAGAACTCACAGACAGCTGGCCAACGCGGACCAGTATTGCTTCAAGATGTTCATCTTCTTGAAAAATTAGCGCATTTTAACCGGGAACGTGTACCTGAGCGTGTAGTTCATGCTAAAGGCGCTGGCGCTCACGGATACTTTGAAGTAACTCAAGATGTTACAAAATATACGAAAGCTGCTTTCCTTTCTGAAGTCGGCAAACGTACAGATATGTTCGCACGTTTCTCTACAGTAGCTGGAGAACTTGGATCTGCTGATACCGTTCGCGACCCACGCGGCTTCGCTTTGAAATTCTATACAGAAGAAGGAAACTACGATCTAGTCGGAAACAACACGCCGATCTTCTTTATCCAAGATGCGATCAAATTCCCTGACTTCATCCATACACAAAAACGCGATCCACGCACACACTTGAAAAACCCTAACGCTGTGTGGGACTTCTGGTCGTTATCTCCAGAATCGTTGCACCAAGTAACTTACTTGATGGGTGACCGCGGGATCCCTGCAACACTTCGCCATATGCACGGTTTCGGAAGCCATACATTCAAATGGACAAACGCTGAAGGCGTATCCCACTGGGTGAAATACCACTTCCTGACTGAACAAGGCATCAAAAACATCACACAAGAAGTAGCAGATAAAATTGCCGGTGAAAACCCAGACTTCCACACAGAAGATCTGTTCAACGCAATCGAAGAAGGCGACTTCCCGGCTTGGAAAATGTACGTTCAAATCATGCCATTGGAAGATGCGAACACGTACCGCTTCGACCCATTCGATGTAACGAAAACTTGGTCCCATAAAGACTACCCGTTAATCGAAGTTGGACGCATGGTGCTTAACCGCAACCCGGAAAACTATTTTGCTGAAGTTGAGCAAGCAACATTCTCACCTGGCACATTGGTTCCTGGTATCGACGTATCACCGGACAAAATGCTGCAAGGCCGTTTGTTCGCATACCACGATGCACACCGTTACCGCGTAGGCGCTAACCATCAAATGCTTCCGATCAATGCTGCGAAAAACCAAGTAAACAACTACCAGCGCGACGGCCAAATGAACTTTGGCAACAACGGCGGCGGTTCAGTTTATTACGAGCCAAACAGCTACGGCGGTCCAACTGAAACAGCAGCTGCGAAACCAGCTCCGCTTGAAGTTAACGGCATGACTGATTCCGTTCCTTACTTCCAGGAAGACCATTACACACAGCCGGGCGACTTATACCGCTTGCAAACTCCGGAAGAGCAAGAACGCCTTGTGGCTACTTTCGTTGGCGGCTTGAGCGCAGTCGACAAAGAAGATATCAAACTTCGCCAAATCGGCCACTTGTACAAAGCGGATCCTGAATTTGGAACACGTGTTGCAGAAGGTCTTGGACTTCCAGTTCCAGGTCTTACTGAAACAAACTAAAACCTATTTTACGGCCATCCTTTTTAAAGGGTGGCTACTTTTTTGGACTTTTTGCAACTTGCTCGTATTTCTCAGAGAGTCGCTCGTATCCGTTCGAAAGTCGCTCGTAAATCAAAAAGCAGGAAAGCTGCCTGATCGGCTGCTCTCCTGCTTTCCTTATTTTTCCCCTAGTATACTTTCTGCAATTTCTTCGGCTAAATCTTTGCCATTCTGAATGCATGCGCCAATGCCGACACCGTAAAAAGAAGCACCAGCAAGCTTTACATTCGGCACAAGTTTTGCCATTTTATCTTCTAAAGCAGAGACAGCTGTTTTATGCTGCATCGTGTAATTCGGCATTAAGTTCTTCCAGCCAGTCACTTCGACTGACACAGGCTTTGCATCAATCCCTAAACTTTTTTGAATATCCGACAAAGCCACTTCAGTCAATTCTGTTTCTGTTAAGTCCTTCAACTGGGCATAGGAAGGGTTCGAACTTTTATAAAACAGGCGAACAAGTAAATTGCCTTTTCGTGAAGTATGCGCCCATTTCCGGCTCGTCCATGTGCAAGCATTGCACAGAAGATCACTTTTCTGGGAGACGATAAATCCGGTGCCGTCCGCCGGAAGATCCGCATCAGGCAAATCAAATCCAAGATAAATACTAACGAGTGAAGAAGTTAGAAGTTGATCAAACTCCTCGTCTAATTCCGGAAGGTTCAACATTGTTTGGGCTGCCCGGTGAGGCGTTGCAAGCACAACATAATCAGCGTTTATCGTTTCGCCATTGCTGGTTTTGATTTCATAGCCGGCTTGTGTTTTTTCCACTTTTTCCGTCTGAACACCTTTCACGATTGCTGCATCTTCAAGCGTTTCCTCTAAACGGTCGGTCAATGCAGACATCCCTTCGTCAAACGAGATGAATTTCTTATTCGCCGTGCCTTTAAAATGGGCAGCATTCGCTTCGAATCCTTTGATGATGCTGCCATATTTATTCTTGTAATCGACTAGATACGGCAAAGTTGTCGCCAATGTCAGTTCGTACAGATTCCCGGAGTAAACGCCCGATAAAACCGGTGCGATTTGATTTTCGACCAATTCTTTTCCAAGAAAAGCTTCCAAAAATTCACCGATTGAACTGTCTTTCGTAAAAGTTTCATTGACCGTTTCAAAATCTTTGAGGGCTTCTTGCTTCCCTTCTTCTGAAACGAGCGTAGAACTGAATAACGCTTCTTTGTTCATCGGAATCCCAAAGACAGAATCTGCTGGAATGGCATGTAATCTATTATTCGCATACAAATAAGAAATGCCGGTTCCATTATAGACAACGTGTTCTTGCAGGCCCAAGTCTTCAATAAGCGGCATGACGCTTGCATGGCGTGCTACGATTGAATCCGCTCCAGTTTCCATGATGAATTCCTCATCCTTGGCCGTTTTGATTTTACCGCCAAGCAACTCATCTTTTTCAATCAATACAAGATTCAAATCCAGGTTTTGCTGCTGTTTTACCTTTTGCAAATAATGCATAGCGGAGAGCCCGGTAATGCCTCCACCGATGATTGCAGCCGTTTTCATGGTTCATCCACTCCTTGTGACTCCATTTTATCAATAAATATCCTTTTCGGCAGAAGAGAGTTTGACAGTTTTACTACGCTTTGATTTTCTTTTTAGATTGCGTTTCATCAAAAGTTTTGGTTTGATAAAGAAAGAAACTTTACCACATGAAGAGGAGAATGAAGATGATGAATGCTATTGACCAGAATATCATAGAACGGCGCACCATTAAAAAATTCAAATCCGATCCAATCGATATAGAGGAAATCATCGAGCTGCTCAACGTAGCCAAATGGGCTCCAAACCATACAGTGAACGAACCGTGGCGCTTCCAGCTTTACGCTGGCGAAGGCAAAGAAAAATTCGTTCAAGCTTTCATCGATGCTATGCCAAAAGAAGATGGGGTCACACCGCAAAAAGTTTTGAATAAAGCGAAGTACTTTCGCGAAATCCCGTTGCATCTGGTAGTGATCATGCCGGAAGATCCTCGCCAAAGACGCTGGGATGAAGATTACGGCGCTATTTCTTCCTTATTGCAAAACTTCCAATTAGCGGCCTGGGCGCGCGGCATTGGAATGATTTGGCGCTCAAATGACTGGATTTACAATCCGATTTTCCGCCATTCCATTGGTGTTCAGCCAGGAGAGAAAATCGTCGCTACGATGATGATCGGCTATCCGCAGCATGTTCCTGAAAAACGCGAACGCACTGATATCCGTGAAAAACTAACCATTATTTCCGAATAAAAAACTCGTCTCTTCGGCCGGAATCCGGCGTCTGAGACGAGTTTTTTATTTTACTCCCAAGTTTTGTTGAAATACTCGCGACTGTCCTTTGAATACTTCCAACTTTCATGGAAATACTCCCGACTTTACCTGAAATACTCCCAACTCTCCCCAAAGTCGGAATTTCTTCTTTTATTCCAAACTGGTCATCGCTCCGACTGCTCCTGAAAACTCACCGTTTTCCAAAAATAACGGTGTAGAGCCGCGAAGAATCGTATAGCTTTTTACCACTTCTTTTAATAAGGGGTTGTGGATGAATGAAGACCCAATATAGATGACTAACGAACTGTCACATTGACGGGCCGCTTGCACACTGACCGTACTGACGGTCTCGCCGACAAGCCCGATCACTGTAGCCAATAATTCTTCTTTCGTCAATTCATCCGAGACGGAAAAAAGATCGTTTCCGAAGTTGCTGGCTGTCAATTCACCGGAAATCGGCGGTTCTTTTCCTTCATATATATGTTTTACTTTTAAATCGATCCGCTCACGGGAACCGTTGCTTGCAAGTCTGACGATTTCTTCGTAGTCAGTGACCCCTGTCAATAAATGGCTCAAGCCGAGTAAAGTGCCGCCGCCAACTCCCGTGCCCCCTAGACGTTCTTGAGTATCATTTTGAATGCAATGAATGGAAGTCCCTGTCCCTACATTTGTGACAAGATACGTCGTTTCACTGCGCCCCATTCTGCGCAACAGAAATTGGACACCACGATGAGTGGCTTCGAATTCAACAATTTCCTTTGCTTCTTTCGTCAAAAGTGAACGCAGCACGCCTGATTTCCCGCCAGTCAGGCAAATTTCACAATCGCCTAGCCCGTTCACCCAAGCTGCCACTCCTTCTATATCTGCTATCGGGGATTTCTTGAATTGAAGTTGACCATTCTCGGTGTACACGATTTTAATCAGCGTACCTCCCGCATCTATTCCGATAATCATTTCGCACCTGCTCTTTCTGAATACCAGCTCTCATTAATTGCATACGATGAAATTCTACCATAATCTTTTAAGATTTGGTGCAGTTTTCCACCAGAGGAAAGTCATGCGCAATAACAACCAGCAGGGAAAGAAGGATAACTTCTCCCCTTCCACCATTTTTCTCCGCAAAAAAGCCGCCTTCTCATAGAAAGAGAGGGCGGCTCGCCTAACGAACTTCTTATCTTATAACTGTCTGAATCCGCCTGTATTGGCACGGACTTTAACTTCAGCATATTTCTTGATATCGCTTTCCTTCGAAAGCAATGTTCCCACCAGTCCGCCGATAAAGCCGAGCGGGATAGAAACGATGGCCGGGTTAGTCAGCGGGAAAATCGGCGTTCCTGTGATGATCGCTGCACCAGCTTCCGGATTCATCACGCTTGGACTGATTGAAACTAGAACTAACGCTGAGATCAAACCGGTCAAAATAGCAGAAATGGCTCCTGTCGTGTTGAATTTCTTCCAGAAAATCGTGTAGATGATAACCGGTAAGTTTGCACTCGCGGCGATACAGAACGCCAATGATACCAAGAACGCAACGTTCAAGTTTTGGGCGAAAATCGCCAAAAGGATGGAGAATACAGATACGCCGACAGAGGCATAGCGTGCAGCCAGCATCTGTTCTCTTTCGGAAGCCTTCCCTTTTTTGATGATTTGGCCATAAATATCATGGGCAAAAGCAGAAGCACCCGTTAGTACAAGACCTGCCACTACGGCTAAGATTGTCGCAAATGCCACCGCGGAAATGAAGGACATCAAGATGTCTCCACCAAGCGCCTGAGCAAGGAGCGGTGCTGCCATATTTCCGGCAGCATTGGTGCTGATAATCTTTTCGGAACCTACGAATGCAGCAGCCCCGAACCCAAGGAAAATTGTCATTACATAGAAGATGCCGACGATCCAAGTTGCCCACATTACCGAGCTTCTTGCCGTTTTCGCATCACGAACTGTAAAGAAACGCATTAAGATATGCGGCAATCCGGCTGTTCCAAGAACAAGTGCCAGCATAAGGGAAATCGTATCCAACGGAATCGTGTATTTCACACCTGGATTTAAGAATGCTTCACCATGTGGTGTAGCAGTTTTCACTTGGGCAAACATTTCCAGGATGCTGAAATCGAAGCGCTGCAGCACCAGGAAAGAAAGAATGACAGTACCAACCATCAAAAGAACAGCTTTAATGATTTGAACCCAGCTTGTCGCTGTCATACCGCCAAAAAGAACGTAAATGGTCATCATGACACCCACCAAAAGCACAGCCCATAAATAATCAATGCCGAAAAGCAATTGGATCAATGCCCCGGCCCCTACCAATTGGGCAATCATATAGAAGACGACGATTGTTATAGAGCTCAGTGCTGCCGCTCCTCGAACTTTTTTCGCATTAAAGCGGGCATTGATCATATCAGCTAATGTATACTTCCCTAAATTCCGGAGAGGTTCTGCGACAATGAACAGTACCACGAGATAAGCTACCAAATAGCCGATTGAGAATAGGAATCCATCAAATCCGAATAATGCGATGGAGCCCGCTATCCCTAAGAATGATGCTGCTGATAAATAATCCCCTGCAATGGCCATTCCGTTTTGCCAACCGGTCAACCCTCCGCCTGCCGTGTAAAAATCACTTGTCGAATTGGTCCGTTTTGCAGCGTAATATGTAATGACAAGGGTCATCGCAACGATGACTAAGAAAATAATAATTACTGTAGCATTCATCGATTTTCCTCCTTGTCATAATTAAACTCTTTCAATGTATCTTGAGCCATCTTATCAAACTTCTCTGCCCGCTTCATGTATACGGTTACAAGAATCCACGTCATAGCGAATAAGCTGAAAGCGAATACCCAAACCCAGGAAATATCACCAATAAAAGTAGCTTCGAGAATATTCGAGTACGAAATAATAAAATTAAATAATAGATAAAGTCCTAAAAAAAGGATGGTTGTTGGTACTAGAAAAGCTTTTTTTTTCTTCATTAACTCTTTGAATCCTGCTGAAGATTCTATTGCTAAAAAGTCCGGGACATGTCCTGCTGCTCTTGAATCAGAAACGGTATTGCCATCTTTTACTTTGCTGCTTCCCTTTGAACGAACAAGTTCTGCATTGGTTTCTGCAATCGGCTTTGACAACTATAACACCCCTTTTAAATTTTAATTTTTCTGAATATAAAAATAATTAAAACATCCATAAAGTCTCACGTCAATAAAAATCATACAAAATGTGGTAATAGTGGATAGGATTTTATGCAAAAAACCTCAGAAGCAGTCAGCTGACTCTTCTGAGGTTCTTATTCTTTGCAATTAATTATTCTGGATCAGTATTCTCCGTGGAGGAATTGAAAAGCTCTAATAACCGCTCGTATTTCTGCAGGATATCGAGGGCAAGCAAACCGTTTCCTTCCGCTGTTTTCGGGTAGCCAAGAGGCACTGTTCTTCTGACCAATTGAGCGTAGAGTTCCGCTTCCGTCAAATCCCGCTGGAATTCTTTTTCAGCAATATTCCTGATCAGCGCCAAGGCTCCAGACACGTGGGGCGTCGCCATTGAAGTTCCTGACAAGCTTGCATATTTGCCGCCTGGATAAGACGAATAGATGTTCATGCCCGGCGCCACCAAATCAATTTCGTTATTGGTGTTGCTAAACGGCGCAATTTTGCGGCTGAAATCTACCGCACCTATTTGAATGACTTCGCCATAAGCGCCTGGATAAGCGAATTCGTCTGTTTGAGGGCTGTCGTCCCCTTCATTTCCGGCAGCACAAACCACTGGAATCCCTGCATCAACTGCCCGTTTTACCGCTACATACAATTCAGGAATATCTTCCGGACCGCCGAGAGACATCGAAATCACACTTGTCTGTTCGCCGTTTGGCCCTCTCCAATCGATTGCATAGTGGATGCCGGCAATAATACCGGCATACTCTCCACTGCCGCTTCCATTCAACACTTTAATAATCAGCAAATCGGCGCCCGGTGCAACACCTGCAATGCCTCCGCCTTCCCGCAATGAAGCAGCGGCAGTTCCCGCTACATGTGTGCCGTGTCCATTATTGTCATCAAAATTTTCAGGATCTCCATCAAAATCGCTTGTAAAGTTTCTGCCAGCAATGATCCGCTCGATTAAATCCGGGTGATCTGCCTGGCAGCCTGTATCCAAAGTAGCAATGACATTTCCTTTCCCGTGTGCTGCCATTTCCCAAATAGCGGGCGCCTGTATCATCCGAACACCTTCAGGTATTTGCGGTGCCGCTGAAGTAATTTCTTCAATTCGGTATGGTATGAGATGAATTTTTTCCATCAATTTCTCCTCCTAATGAATTGAATTGATTAAAATAACTTTTTTTCCAAGATGATCTTAGCATCCTTATCAGCAGTTGCGTAAATCCCTACAATGTCAAAGCCATTTTTGATATTCAGCAAAAGCATGTTTCTCCATTTGTTTTTTGTCCGGGTCTCGATTATTTTATAGGAATTGGTTCGGGCGTAGTGATGCTGCCGGTCCATCAATTCAGAAGCAATGCCTTTTCCTCTCCATCTGCTATCCACTCCCCCAAGCCAACTATAGAAAGTCCCCTCCTTCAATTCATACCCCATCTTGTAGCCGAGTATCTCATTTTCCTGGAGAGCGATTTCTATCCGCAGCTTCTTTTTTTCCTTCATCTGCTCCTCCAAAAAGGCTGATTCACCGAAAATGGATTGATGCAAACGAAGAATTCCTTCCAATAAAACCGGGTCATTTAATTCACCATCTATGCTTTTGTAAATGACTGTCATCTTGTCCTCCTTTAACGATTTAATCGAATGGTTACTGCTCAGATTTAGTACGTATAATAGAACGAATGTTCTTAATTGTCAAACGAATAATATGTGGCTATAAAAGGAAATATTAGTTCATTTTTAAAATTTTCCTTTTAAATGTATATAATGGTACTAGGACAATCGAATCTATTATTGGAGTGTGAACTGTATGGAATCAATTTTAAATGTGGCCAAGCATTTGACTGAAAATGCGCAATCTTTATCTAACACAATCGTTGATGACATAGTGCCTACTTTCCCCCACTCTGTTTCCCAACAGGAAGTTGACCAAGCTAAAATCGTCTATACCGAGTTTCTGGAATTCCTTGGCGCTTCATTATTGAACGCAGAAGAACATGTACATACCGAATTAGTAAAATGGAGCAAAAAAAATGGCGAGCTTCAGGCAGCTCTTGGCCAGCCAATTTCAACGGTGATTGTCCGCTATCCATCAACCCGCTCTATTTTCATTGACCATTTAACAGCTGTGTCTATGGCTTATCGATTGCCAGCACTCGAAATGATAAATTTAATCAAACGGTTTAATTATTTATTGGATATCAGTTTGAATGAAGCCATCTTTGCATTCGAACGGTTGACTGAGGAGAAACTCACCGCCAACCGCCGCCAAATCAATGAACTTTCCGCTCCGATCGTATCCATTCAAGAAGGCATTGGCGTTCTTCCATTAATCGGTTTGATTGACCGGGAACGTGCTCAGTACCTGATGGAACATATCGTACCGAAAATTCCTTCTTTGAATATTGATACATTAATTGTCGATTTTTCTGGCATCCTCATGATCGACAACCAAGTGGCTGACCAGTTGCTCAAAATCTCAAGTATGCTGAAGCTGCTCGGTATCGCTATCGCTTCTACGGGCATCCGCCCCCAAATTGCACAGACGATGATCCATGAAGGCGTCAACCTTTCGACCATCCGAAGTTATGCAAATGTCAGACAAGCTCTAGAAGATATGAATAAATCAAAGACCGGAAAATAACAAAATGCGTCGAGAGAGGGTTCACTGGATTTTCCAACAGGTTGCCGTCAGAATGGTTGTAAGTTTCAAACCATAAAGGAGTTGGACAGAAATGGAGAAATGGCTTTTATACGGAGCTTATGGCTTTACAGGTGAATTGATTGCACGCGAAGCAGTTAAGCGAGGGCTGTCACCGATTTTGGCTGGCCGAAATGCGCAGAAACTTCAGCCGCTCGCAGATGAATTAGGCCTCGACATGCGTGCTTTTTCTTTGGATGCACATGCGGCGGACCATTTGGCCGATGTTTCGCTGGTCCTCCATTGTGCCGGCCCTTTCAGCAAAACTAGCCAACCCATGATGAAGGCCTGCCTTTCTGCAGGGGCGCATTATTTGGATATCACCGGTGAAATCGATGTCTTTGAACAAGCCCATGCCTTAAAAGAACAAGCGAAACAAAAAGGCATCATTATTTGTTCCGGTGTCGGTTTTGATATTATTCCAACTGACTGCACAGCTTTAAAATTAAAAGAATTAATGCCCGATGCCGTTTCGTTGTCTCTTGGCTTTGATTCGGACTCCGGAATTTCGAGAGGCACTTATAAAACGATGATTGAAGGATTGGGTTCCGGCAGTACGGTCCGACAAGACGGGGAGCTAATGCCTGTGCCTCTTGGAAGCCAGCGCCGCGTCATCGATTACGGGCGAGGGCCGCGTTCTTCCATGGGCATCCCTTGGGGAGACGTTTCAACCGCTTACTACACAACCGGTATTCAAAACATTTCTGCTTGGACGCCCGTCCCCCTCCCAGCAGCAGTCGGCGCTCGCTTTATCGGCGGCCTGCGCCCTGTTTTATCATCCGCCGCGGTTCAAAAGACATTGAATAATTGGGTGGATAAGCGCATATCCGGACCGGACGAGGAACTTCGCTCCAACTCTCCTGCTTTTATATGGGGAGAAGCTGAGAATGTAGCAGGCTTAAGAAAAGTCGCTCGCCTTCAGACAGCCAATGTATACGACTTAACGATTTACGGCGCATTGGAATGTGTCACTCGAGTGCTGGCTGAACGATTTACGGGAGGCAGCTACACGCCATCCATGCTATTCGGCTCAAGCCTTGTCGAAGAACTGCCAGGCTCAGGAAATTTCGAAGTCGATACCTTTTACCCTTAATTAATAGAAAAAAGGGTTGTCCCAAATTACTTTTGGGACAACCCTTTTTTCAATTTTTCAGTAATTGCATCCGTTGGTTGAACAAAGTCGGATAAGATAGGAATCCCAGCAAAACGCTTGTGACGGCTGCAGTCGTTAGCAATAGGAACATGATCAGCAATTGGAATTGCACGGCTTGAATCGGGTCCGCACCGGCAATGATTTGACCGCTCATCATACCAGGCAATTGCACAAGCCCGACGGTTTTCTGGCTCTCGATGGTCGGGATCATACTGGCTTTGATCGATTGGATCAATTGTCTGTGAATCGCTTGTTTCGGGGTGCCTCCGAGCGATAGGATCAGTTCCGTTTGATCTTGATGCGATTCCACTTCCGAAGTGAAGCGATTCAAGAATAGGATGGAAAGCACCATGGAGTTCCCGATCACCATCCCGCTGATGGAAATGATGTATTGGGCAGTTGGCGGCGTGATATGGAATCCTAAAAGAATGCTTTGGGTGAGGATTTCCACAAATACGAGCGTCACCGCTATTTTCCAGGTAATCCCTTTAATCGCAGCACCTTTCTTCTGTGCATTATGCGTGGCCGCTACAATCATTAATGTCACCATCAGGAAAATATAGAGCAAGCTCTCCGAATCAAAGACGAATTTCAGGATAAATCCGACTGCCAGCAATTGAACAATCGAACGGATCGTTGCAATAATTGTGTCTTTTTCTAATCCGAGATTCAAGGCCTTCGATAGGATCAAGGGAATGACAACGAAAATAAGGGTAATCGATAAGGTCAAATAAGTCATTTAACTTCCCCCTTCACGAAGACTTTGACTTTTTCATTGTGCGGGTCTTCCAATAATTCACTTTCTCCAGTTTCGACAACTTCCCCGTCCATCATAACCCAGGTAAAATCGCCGATCTCCAAGGCTTGCTGCAAATTATGGGTAATCCAAATGATTGCTGCTTTGTATTTCCGATTGATTTTTACGATTAATTCTTCGATCTCTTTCAGTGAAGTCCGGTCTAAAGATGAAGTGATTTCGTCCAACAATAAAATTTGGGGGCGATTCACCAAAGTCCTGGCAATCGACACCTTCTGCCGCTGCCCTCCTGATAAATCTTTGACGTTCCTCTTTAATAGTCCTTTTTCTAAACCGACATCTTCCAACAAGCTAAGGGCCCGGCTTTCCTCCAATTGTTCATTTTTCAATGTCAGCGGCAAGTTTAAATTGTCATAAACAGATCCATCAATCATCGGCGCACTTTGCAAAGCAATGCCGACTGTACGGCGAAGTTCCACCGGCTCATATTGCTGGATCGACACACCGTTAATATAGATTTCACCCGATTTTGGTGACAATAAGCCATTGCATAATTTAAGCAAGGTCGTTTTCCCTGCTCCAGACGGTCCCACCAATGTGGTGATTTTTCCGGCTGGAAAAGAACCAGTGATGTCTTTTAAGATGTTCAGGTCTCCAATGGAATAATCCACATGCTTAAAATGGATCGCCGGTTTATAGTCGATCGCCATAGTCTCACTCCTTTTCTCAAAAAATAAAACAGCACACAGTCAGCAGTGTGCTGTTTTAAAATCGCTTTACTCTTCTAACTTGCGTTCGGCGAATTCGTCATCCATCTTAAGGAAGTATTCTCCGCCTTCTTCAATATGTTTCATCCGGGTAATCATATCCCGAAATGTTTTTTCTTCTTCCATCTGCTCTTCAATGAACCAGTCAAGGAAAGAAAGAGTTGCATGTTCCTGCAATTCATCAGCCAGTGTAACGAGTGCGTAAATATTGCTCGTCACTTCTTTTTCCTGGACTAATGAACTTTCCAAAACATCCAGTGCACTTTCATAATGGTTTTTTGGTTCGCTCAAGGATTGCAGCATTGGCTTTTCATCCATCGTCACCAAATACTCGTAAAATTTCATCGCGTGATAATGCTCTTCTTTGGCCTGCACTAAATAGAAGTTAGCAAATCCATGATATCCTTTTTTCGAGAAATAAGCGGCCATGGCTGTATAGGAATGGGATGCCTGCAACTCGTTATTGAATTGATCATTTAATGCTAATACTAATTTTGACGGTAACATGTAATCATCCTCCTGTTTCTTATTTAGAATCATTCTAATGTAGATAATATAACACATCCTTTAAATCATTGCAAAATAAATGAGAATAGAATAATATAATTGAGAATAATAATCATTTAAATAAAGATATTAAACTTTCTAAACGATAATAATTATTATTTAAAAATATTATTAATATATTCTATTCGATTTCGAAGCTTTTAACTTACTTTTAGTAACCGATTGTTGTATGATAACGGTACAAGTTTGATTAAGCTATTCAAGAGGGGGAAGCAAAATGACTTCTACAAAATTAGAACCTGAAGTTTTTTCAGTATTAAAAGATAAGATAAAAATGGTTGAATCCGATGAAGGTGCGATTTATCTTGTAGGCCCGATCCGCCTGCCGGTTAACTTATATGATGAAACCGTCATTTTCCAATGGTATTGCTGGTTGAAACACGATGAAACAACAGATGATATCGAAAGCATCATCGAAAAACTTTCTTCGTCGAACCTGGCTGAATACCAGCAATCAAGTGTACTGGTATATGGAGATTTTGAAAACAGCGAAGACGCTTTGATTCGCATGCATTCGATTTGCCATACCGGAGACATCTTCGGCAGCAAACGCTGCGACTGCGGCTTCCAATTGAAACAATCCATGAAGCAAATCACAGAACACGGTTCTGGCGCTTTGTTCTATTTAGCAAACCACGAAGGACGCGGTATCGGACTTTTCAGCAAAGCGATGGCTTATGTCCTGCAGGAAAACGGCTACGACACGGTCGAAGCCAATGAAAGCTTGGGATTTGTCGATGATTCGCGGAACTACGAAGACGCGATTGCCGTCTTAAAAACCCTTCGGACAAAACCGGTCACTTTGCTGACCAATAACCCGAAAAAAATTCATGCGCTTGAAAATGCTGGGCTGCCGCTCGCTGGACGCACAGCACTTTGGGGCGATAAGTCGGAATACAATTCCAAATACCTGCAGACAAAAATCAATCGTTCCGGCCACTTACAAGACGAGGAGGGCCCTGTTCATGCCAAACCATGAGTTTTATATGGATTTAGCCTTGAATAATGCCCAGTCTATGAAAGGACAGACCTTCCCGAATCCCTTGGTAGGTTCGGTCATCGTCAATGAAAGCCGGATTGTCGGCGTAGGTGCCCATCTTAAAGCCGGGGAACCGCACGCAGAGATCCATGCACTGCGGATGGCGGGCGATGCTGCAAGAGGAGGAACCATTTATGTCACCTTGGAACCCTGTTCCCACCACGGCCGGACAGGTCCTTGCGCTGAAGCGATCATCAAAGCTGGATTGAAAAAAGCTGTGGTGGCCACATTAGACCCAAACCCTGTCGTTTCCGGAAATGGCGTGAAGATGCTGGAAGATGCCGGCATTGAAGTAATCGTTGGCATACGCGAGGAAGAATCCCGCAAAATGAATGAAGTTTTCAATAAATTCATTGTTAAACAGCGCCCTTTCGTTACGTTGAAAGCCGCTTCTACTTTAGATGGCAAAATTGCGACCCATGCCCTCGACAGCAAATGGATCACTTCCGAAGAAGCACGCTACGATGTACATAAATTGCGAAGCGAAAACCAAGCGATTCTTGTAGGAGTCGGAACTGTCATCGAAGATGATCCCGAATTGACTGCACGCATCCCTAATGGCCGCAACCCTTTGCGCATTGTCTTGGATTCCAGCCTGCGCATTCCGCTGGATGCGAAGCTCGTGACAGACTCTTTAGCAGAGACTTGGATTTTCACGGCAAAGCAAGTGGATGGAAACAAAAAAGCGGTATTGGAAGAACGCGGCATACGCATTTTCGAGACTAGCGGAGAAACCCGGGTCGACCTTCCGGATGTTTTGCGCACGCTCGGCGAGCAGTCGGTTTCTTCTTTATTCATCGAAGGCGGCGGAACAGTCAACGCGTCGTTCTTAGAAAATGGGTTTATTGACAAAGTAGTGCTCTACTTCGCTCCGAAATTGATCGGCGGCAAAAATGCCCCGACGTTTTTAGAAGGAACTGGTTTTGATTTGATGAAAGATGCCATCGACCTCGAAGAAGGCGAATTTACGAAAGTCGGCAAAGACTTTAAATTTACAGCTTATCCAGTTAGGAGATAAAAAAATGAAATTTGGATTCGATATTGATGATACCTTAATCGATTTGCGGGGCTATGCGTTCCAGCTTTATCAACAAAAGCTAGGGCGCGAAGTTGCCCGTGAATTGTTCGACCAGCTCAACCGAGTAGAAATTCATGAATTATTCGATTTGACGGACGAAGAAGGAAGCAATATGTGGAATAGTTCCCTCGCTGAACTATATTATGCGGAATGCCCCGTTTATCCAGGCGCCGTGGAAATTCTGCAGCAGCTCGATAAGGAAGGCCATGAAATTTTCTATATTACAGCTCGCGGCGCCGCACATGGTGAGGAAACGAAAAACTGGATGAAGAGCCAGGGCTTCCCTGTAAAAGACAGCCAGTTTTATTGCGGCATGAAAGACCATGAGAAGTTTGAAATCATCAAAAATCTCGAACTGGACTATTATTTTGATGACAAGCCTGCAGTGATCGACACTTTGTCCGGCGATTCTTTGAACGTCATTATCCGAGACCAATCGTACAATCGGCATGTCGAAGGAGTCCGCTTAACTGACTGGTCCGAGTTCCATCAACTTGTAAAAAGCAAAATCAACTAAAAAAGCTGGCCATCTTCCATGGCCAGCTTTTTTCTTTATCCATTAAACCAAGTCTTCTTCGCTCAGCCCACTCGAACCAAACGCATCTTCCAATAAATCAAAACGTGCTATTTGCATAACTTTACCCTCTTTCACTAAGAAAAATGAATAAAGGATGACTTCTCCGTTCTCATTTTCCCAAGAAGCTTTTTGTTCATAGATCATTTTGCTGCCTTTCAGGTAACGGGCGAGCGTCTCCAATTGAATTCCGGAGTTTTCCACCCATTGCGCAAGCATGTCTTGCCCTGCAGCTGTGCCTCTCGGACCGCTGATTTCGACATTTGTCGCTGATAGGCTTAGCACACCACCAATATCTTTGGCATTTACACAATCCGTCCATTGATCGGCAATTTCAATCACTGATTTCATCTGGCATGGCTCCCTTCATCAGGCAATTTTTCAAAAATCACTAAGGCAAGCGTCGCTGCCGGCCCGGCAATCAGCGATAATAGAAACCAATTCAATCCGCTCCTGTTCTTCCCTTGGGCAATCCCGGCATTGATCAACGCTAATGTCCCCCAACCTACGAAATAATCGCCTTCCACTCGCCCACCCCCTTTTTTCTAAATTTTAGCATAAAGCCCGCTTTCCATCAGCGGCAAATGCTGTTTTATTTAGGTTTTGGCAACAAAAAAAGAAGCCGCTTCGCCGCTGCTTCTCAGTAATTTTCATTTTTTATTTTCTTGAAAGTCCGGACAAACTTCATCGGATTTTCAAAGACTTTATAAGTGACCACTCCCCTATGCGTGTGCAGATAAAGGAGATTGGCTTCTTCCGAAAACGATTTATAGGAAATATCCCAGACATTGTCCAAGCTGAATTTTGTCGTGGAAGCGATGAGGTGGTCTTCAAAAAGATGGATGCTGTATTCCGATTGCGTAATCTTCATTTCACCGGCTTCAATGGACCGTTCGGTGTCGATATACGTAATGGTTGATAAAACATTCGATTGATCCATTTCGGCTCGCCTCCTAGCATTCTGTATGGAAAGTTTAACCCATAAAGCCAGGTATACGCAAAAGATTCGTTTAAAAAAGCAGACAAGCCAGTAGCTGTCCGCTTTGAAAAATTACTTATTCTTCATTCGCTGTCAAAATACTCATTGGTCAAATCCCCATTGACGCCGATGGCTGCAGCACTTCCTTCGCCTGCGGCAATTACGAGTTGGGAAGGGACGATAAGCGACGCATCTCCAGCAGCATAGACATTCCAGACATTTGTGCGCCCATAGCCGTCCGTTAAAATACCGCCGTATTCATTTTGGTTGCAGCCTAATTCTTTCGCGAAACTTGTCGGATGGCTCCAGAGCGGTGTGACAAACCCTCCTGTACGGTCAATCAAGGTTCCGTCTTCAAGTCTGACGCTGCGTAATTGTCCATTTTCGCCTTCCAGGCCATCGATAATTTCTTCCCTGACTTTAATGCCTTTGGCAATCAGCTTTTCCTTTTCTTCCAAATCAAGCCGGCCTTCCCCATTGGTAAAGACGACCAAATCTTTGCTCCAGGTATATACTTTTTTCGCCAATTCAAAAACACTCTTATCTGCAATAACTGCGAGCGGCTGGTCCTTCAATTCCCATCCATCGCAATACGGGCAGCTGAAAAGGCTCGTTCCATAGAATTTCTCTATGTCCGGAATATTCGGAAGCTGTTCTTTCAACCCGGTAGCCAGGATAATCTTGATGCTATGGAAAGTCTCGCCTTGCTCCGTCGTCAATTCATAATGGGTTTCCGTCACACGCTTTATTTCTTTCACACGGCTGTTTTTCAATTTTACCGAATCGTATTTGGCAATATCTTGGCGCCCCAGTTTCTTAAATTCTTCAGGGCAGATGCCATCGCGTGTAATAAACCCGTGTGATTCGCGAGTGACTAAATTCCGGCCGTGGTCGTCATCGAACAATAGGGTGTTTCTGCGGGATCTTCCAAGAACCAAAGCGGCGTTCAATCCAGCTGGTCCGCCTCCAATAATTGCGCAATCGTATATCATGCCATCCATCCTTTATAAATCAGTTTAATCATAGAGTTTCCCGCTTAACTAGCAGGATAAACGGAGGAAAAGCCCTGTTTTTCGAATTTCAGCCAATGTAAAAGCCGCCTCCTGATTGGAAGCGGCAATTTTTCACACTTGTTTAGCCAATAAACCCGTCAAAACTTCAATGAAGAATTCATTTTCTTCTTTAGTTCCGACCGAAACGCGGATATACTCCGGCAAGCCCCACGTTTTTCCGTAGCGTACAATAACACCTTTAGCCATCAATTCCTTATAAAGCGATTCTCCGTTTGGCCCTACATTCACCAAAATAAAGTTCGCCATACTTGATGTATACGCCAAACCTAATTCATCAAAAGCTTTGTAAAGCTGCTCACGCCCTGCTTTATTGGCCGTTTGAGAAGCTTCAACATGTTCCTTGTCTGAAATGGCTGCCGTAGCTGCTATTTGGGCAAGCGTGTTGACGTTGAATGGCTCTTTCACTTTTAGAATGGATTGCACAATCGATTCCGGTGCAATGCCGAATCCGACCCGTACCCCTGCAATGCCATAGATTTTCGAAAATGTCTGAAGTGCGACAACAGGATACCCCGCATTGATATACTCGATGCCGTCCGTATAATCTGCTGCCTCAGCGAAATGGCTGTATGCAGCATCGATGACGACCAGTACATCTTTGACAGCATTCAGCAATTTTTCGATGTCCGCTTTTTGCATGTACGTGCCTGTCGGGTTATTTGGCGAACAAATATAGATGATTTTCGTTTTTTCTGTTACCGCGGCGATCAACGCGTCCACATCGTATTCGAAACCGGCAGCAAATGGCACCGGTACGACATCTGCTCCCATAATATGTGCGCCGAAATCGTATTCACTGAATGAAGGCGATGGCACAATAATTTCATCCCCTTGTTCAAGGAACGCTTCCGAAATTAACGTGATCAATTCGTCCGCGCCATTCGTCGTAATGACTTGGGAAGGAGTGACTTCATAGCGGTCCGCAATGGCTTGCTTCAAAACGGTCGCGTCCGCATCCGGATAGCGGTTCAATTCAGCTAACCCCGTTTGGATGGCTTCTACAGCTTTCGGAGAAGGACCGAGCGGATTTTCATTTGAAGCTAATTTTATGACGCGATCCAATCCTGATTCTTTTTGGACTTCCCAGATCGGTTTCCCTGGAGAATAAGGCTGAATCGTTTCTAAAGTTTTGCGTGCTTTAATTGTAATGGGGTTTGTCATATTGATTCCTCCAACAGTAGTATGTATTTTTATTTTAATGTATTTATAATCATACCATTTAAGACATACAATTCAACGCTGCTTGGCTATTCGATTCTTCTTAATCCGAAGAAATCAGCCGTTTAATCGGCGGTTTTTGGCGATTCACCAAATAGATGCTTAAAACAATCAATAGTAAGCCGATGACTAAAGTTGCGGTTACCGGTTCATGCATAAAGACAGTCCCGGTCAAAACCGCAATCAACGGGACTAAAAAAGTGAACGCCGCCACTTTGCTTGCTTCTCCATTATTCATCAAATGAAAATAAATAACGAAGGCGACCGGGATGCCGAATGTGGAACCGAATCCAAGGCCAAAAAGGTAAGTGGCATTCCATGTAATCTCCGTCCAGTTTTCTGTGAAGCTTCCAGCCGTGATTAAAATGATTCCGCCGATGATGAATTGCAAAGCGACCATCCACATCGA
Source organism: Planococcus alkaliphilus (assembly GCF_057031095.1). NCBI lineage: Bacteria > Bacillati > Bacillota > Bacilli > Caryophanales > Caryophanaceae > Planococcus > Planococcus alkaliphilus. The sequence goes on along the minus strand of NZ_CM168060.1, from coordinate 299,218 downwards.
ATCAATGCGTAAACTGACTTTTTTTACATAAATGACACCTAATGCCCAACTAAGCGCAGCAAGCAGACCTAAGACAATTCCAGTCACCGATAAAGTTCCAGATAAACTATCTGCACTGATAACCAAAATGCCAAGGAAACCTAAAAACAGTCCGGTTATTTTAAAAACCGTCATTTTCTCGCCCAGCCAGAGCCAGGCAAAGATGCCAATTAACACCGGTTGAAAATAGACAAGGACCGAAAACAATCCACCTGGCAAATAATTGAGGCCAGCTGTTTGCAGCCCGTAGAAAAGAACAGCATTCAATAAAGCCGAAATACTGTAGGCCGGCCAATTTTCCCGCCACTTGATGCGCTTCCAAACCGGCAGCAGGACCAGTGCCAACAACAGTCCGCCAATCAGCGAACGGGCCCCCGCAAAAAGGATCGGCGGCGTAAAATCGAGAGCTGCCTTATAAATGGACCAGCTGATTCCCCAGATAAAAACCAGCAGAACGAGAAGCCCAGTTGCCCGATTCAAATATTTTGCCATCATACAGCCCCCGATAGTAAGATTGTCTATAATAGTTTATTGTACAGAATAATGGCATTATTGACACGAGGCAAGGGTACTATTTGTGTCCAGCGTACAAATGTGCTTTACTGTAACGAGACAAACATAGAGGAGATTTTCAGATGATCAAAAAGATGAAATTTGCATTAGCCCCTTTTCTTTTATTGTTAACTTTAGGAGCTTGCTCAGATAATGAAGAGGCACAGCCAAAAGAGGACGAAACTGCAAAATCAGCGGAAGAGACAACGGAAGAACAGCCAACAGAACTGGATTTGCCCGCTGAAGAAGACGTTGTAGTCGTTGTGAATGAAGAAGAGATTTTAGGAAATGTCTATAATAGTGTGGCACGCCAGTTGGAAAGCACTTTAGCAGCAGACGGCAAAAAAGCGTCAGAACCGGAAAATGCAGAATTGGTGAAAGAACAGGCGATCACTGTAATCGTCGGCAACAAACTGATTTTGCAGGATGCGGAAGAAAAAGGCTATAAAGCGGAAGATGCCGCTGTTGAAGAGCGGCTTGAATCATTGAAAGGCCAATTCGAAGATGAAAAAGCGATGAACGAAGCTTTGGAAAGAACCGGATTCACTTTGGATGATATGGAAGGCCAGCTTCGTGACCAAATCGTCTACGAACAATATGTAGCCGAAGAAGTAAAAGCAAAAGAAGTGACTGACGAAGAAGTGAAAGAAGCATACGATGGCTTTGCTTCGTCATCTGAACAAGAAGCTCCAGCTTACGAAGAGATGGAGCCGACCATCCGCCAATCGCTGGAACAGCAAAACACACAGCAAGCTGTCTATGACCGCATTGAAGAATTGAAAGCAGCAGCTAAAATTGACGTGAAGATTTAATTCAAAAATCCCCAGCTAGCATTTATCTGCTAGCTGGGGATTTTCATTTTTATAGTTTTCCTTGGCAGTAAGCAAGAACTTCCGCTTCTTCGTCTTCTTCAAGAGCGAATTCCAACACATTCCGGCTCAATTTGTCTATAAAATTGTAAAAGGCAACGCGTGTTTCTTCCCCTTCTACTGCAAGAATGACGCGAAGTTCCAAACCGCCTTCTGTATATAACTCGTCGTCTTCATCGACTTCCACATCAAGCAAGAACTCATAGCGTTCGCCTGCAATAATGCCTGTCGGGTCTTTTAGCTGAGAAATGCTGTAATTCGTAATTTCCATGTCATAACACCTCCGTCCCTTTATTCTAGCCTTTATACAGGCATTTGGGTAGCCTTTCGTGCATCTGTTTAAATCGAACGGCAACGGGAATACAGATAAAACCGAAACAAATAAAGGAGTGGAATAGTAGATGAAAGTATTAGTAATTGGTGCAAATGGACAAGTTGGACGAAATATCGTAAAAGAACTTTCAGCATCCGAACACGAAGCTGTGGCAATGGTGCGCAAAGAAGATCAAGTGGATCACCTGAAAGAATTGGGTGCACAAAAAGTGGTTCTTGCTGATTTGGAAAAAGATTTCAGTGATGCTTTCAGCGAAGTGGACGCAGTCATTTTCGCTGCAGGATCTGGTGGTTCGACCGGTCCGGACAAAACTTTGACGATCGACTTATGGGGCTCCGCAAAAGCAGCTAAATACGCAGAAGAAAATGGCGTGAAACGTTTTGTTCAGTTGAGTTCGATGGGTACGAACGATCCGGATGCAGGCGGCGAAGAAATGAAGCCATACCTTGTTGCTAAACGAGCAGCAGATGAAATCCTAAAATCGACGAATCTGGATTATACTATCGTCCGCCCTGGTGCTTTATCGGATGAAGATAAAACCGGCAGTATCGAAGTGTCGAGTTCCGGCTTTACTTCCATGGAAGGCCGTTCCATTCCGCGCGCTGATGTAGCGAGTGTTCTGGTGACCGTATTAGACCGTCCAAACACGTACCATAAAACTTTTGAAGTGCTGCAAGGCGGCAATTCGACGGCTTCTGAATTGGATTCCTTGTAATCGTCTGCCTTCGTGCGTGAATTAAGGGCGGATAGATTTCCGCTCCTATTTATGGTACGATAAGCCATACGATAATAGAGGACGTGATAATTATGATTAATATTCAACCCCCAAAAGCGGATGTGACAATTACACAGCGCAAACAAGAAGCAACTGGAGACGAAGCCATCATAAAGCCATTGTACGGTTTTATTGATTTGCATGAAATCCCGCGCGATAAAGGCGGCATTATTCAGTTCTTCAACCATAGCGGCGAATTGCTGTTTGTCGGCAAAGCCCGCAAACTTCGCCAGCGTGTGAAAAAGCATTTCGAAGACAATGTATCGCCTTTGAAAAATCACCGCGATGAAGTCCACCGCATCACTGTTTCCATCGTGGAAGATCCGATGGAACGCGAGATTTACGAAACGTATTTGATCAATGCGCTTCAAGCAAAATACAACGTTGATAAAGTCTTCTACAAAGACTGATTCGAAAAAGCCCGCAGAATAAATTCATTCTGCGGGCTTTTCTTTTTCCGTATTTACGCGACGATTATACATTTTTAAAAATAAATTTCACAGGATTCATAAATGAATTTATATGCACCCTGAAAAATTTCCATGCGTTACGCGCTTCTTTTGTTATTCCCTAAAGCCGCTTTTCAAAATAATGGTGGCTATGGCCAGGTGGATGATTTTCAAGCACGCCAAATTCAACGAATCCCTGTTTTTTGTAAAAGCCCGGTGCCTGAAAACTAAATGTATCTACAACCATTAAATGGCAGCCTGCCTGGCGCGCGTATTGTTCCATCTGTCCCATCAATTGTTCCGCAATTCCCCGTCCTCGCGCATTTTCATCAACCCATAGAAAATCGATATGCATATGGCGCCAAAAGCCGGTACCAGTAATTCCCCCAATGATTTCATCGCTTTCATCGCGTGCGATGAAGCTCACTTCGTCTAACGGCGATTTGACTTCGTCCGGCACATTGGCCATATTGTGTTCAATGACTTTGCTGCGTATAAAATCACGGTCTTCTTTTATTTCCTGCTGCACAATCTTCATCCCGTATCTCCTCCCACTTATTTTTATGCACTTTCCTCCTTATTTTCGCATCCAGCTTCATTGCTTGCACGCTTTTTCAGGTTTTAACCACATTTGATAAAGGGAATAGTAAACTACTAACTACGTTTTTTGGAGGAACTTTTATGTCATCTTACGCAAAAGAAATTCCGTCGGCTTGGTGCAGAAGTGAATACGACCCGTTGCGTTTTGTCTTGCTTTGCCCGCCCAACTATATGGAAATAAAAGAAGTCATCAATGATGTCCAAAAGCGATATCAAGAAGAAAATATTGATGTAGCGATTGCGATGGATCAGCATCGAAAATTTGTCGAAGCTTTAAAAGCTCAAGGAGTGGAAACCGTATTGCTCGATCCTTCCGAGGAATACCCAGAACAAGTCTTCACCCGCGATATCGGCTTTACAGTGGGTGATACGGTGTTTATCGGCGAAATGGCTTCTTCCATCCGCCAAGGAGAAGAATGCGTCTTGCAAGATTGGCTTAACGCTGAACAGATTCGTTCGAAAACCCTCGGCAGCAACCGGGTAGAAGGCGGCGACGTCATCATCGACGGCGATACACTCTACATCGGCATCAGCAGCCGGACTTCAAAAAATGCAGTTCGCGAATTGCAAGAGAAGCTTCCGAATTTCAACGTCATTCCGATTTCTTTTAATGATAAATACCTGCATCTGGACTGCGTATTCAACATCCTTTCCCCGACCGAAGCCTTGATTTTTGAGGAAGCATTGGATCCAGAAACTGTAGAAATGTTAGCAAAACGCTATACGCTCCTTCCGGTCAATGCCAAAGAACAATTTGCGCTTGGTACGAATGTATTATCCATCGGCAACAGACGCGTATTCAGCCAACCGCAAAACGAAGACGTTAATCGACAGCTAAAAGCCCATGGCTTTGAAGTCATTGAAATCGATTTTTCTGAAATCATCAAATCCGGCGGCGCTTTCCGCTGCTGTACAATGCCGATTACAAGAAAATAAAATTTTACAATCGTTTGATCAAAAAAGGAAATCCCCAGTAAAACCGGGGATTTCCTTTTTCATTTTAAAGCCGCCTGCTTTTCGGCAGCCGTTAAAAACCCTTCTATTAATTGATTTCCTTCAGGCGTCCCGATCGATTCCGGATGGAACTGAAAGCCGAAGACCGGATAATCCCGATGCTTTACTGCCATGATGGTGCCGTCATCTTCTGCCACTGCCTGGATTTCAAAACAATCCGGCAACGAACTTTCTTCAATCGCAAGCGAATGATAGCGCATGACCGGCAAAGGCGTAGAGAGTCCGGCAAAGGCACCTTGCTGTTTGTGGCTGACCATGGAGACTTTGCCATGCCGAATCTCTGGTGCTTGAACGACCTTTCCGCCAAATGCAGTGCCGATCAATTGGTGTCCTAAGCAAATTCCAAGCACTGGAATGGATTGATAGACAGCTTCAATCAACTGCAGGGATTCCGGCAACTCTTCCGGATGCCCCGGACCGGGAGATAAAATGATGGCTTCCGGCTGGAGCGCAACAATTTCATCTATCGTCATCACACCGTAGCGGACCACTTTAATTTCTTTTCCCAGTTCTGCTGCCGCCTGATAAATGTTATAAGTGAATGAATCATAATGATCGATCAATAAAATCATCCGAACACCTCCGTCAGTGAACGTGCTTTATGCAGCGTCTCTTCGTACTCGGCTTGCGGATCCGAATCATAGACGATGCCGGCACCTGCTTGTACATGGACAAACTGATCCTTGACGACAAATGTCCGGATGGCAAGCGCCACATCCAAATTGCCATTAAAGCCGATATAGCCGATAGCCCCTCCGTATACACCGCGCCGCTCTTCTTCGTACTGCTGGATCAATTGCATGGCGCGCACTTTCGGAGCTCCGGAAACCGTCCCAGCAGGCAGGCAAGACACCAAAGCATCTAGAGGGTGCATCGCTGTATTCAAGTTGCCGGTCACTTCTGAAACGAGATGCATCACGTGCTGGTATTTTTCAATCGCCATGTATTTTGGAATCTTCACTGAACCGATTGCAGCTACCCGGCCGACATCATTGCGGCTAAGATCGACCAGCATCTGATGTTCCGCGCGCTCCTTTTCATCATTTGCCAGTTCTTCAGCAAGCATCTGGTCTTCCTCTTCTGTCCGCCCGCGCTTTCTTGTGCCAGCAATTGGATTGGTCACCATATGGCCGCCGCGGATGGTCAACAAGCTTTCAGGAGAAGCCCCCACTACCGCATAGTCCTCAAAGTCGATATAGAATTGATACGGCGACGGATTTTGCTTGCGCAATTTGCGGTATAAATTGAACGCATTGCCTTGATAAGCAGCAGACAATCTTTGCGATAAGACCAGTTGAAAAACATCGCCTTTACGAATATGCTCTTTCGCTTGCGCCACTTGCGCACGGAATGCAGCTGCATCCGTTTTCGATGCAAAATCCAAAGGGTCTTGGCTTTCCCTTTCCTCTCCTTTTTCAGGTGCGCGCAATTGCTGTTCCACTTCACCAAGCTTGTCTTCGAACGAAATAATGGTGACATCATTTTTCACGTGGTCAAAAACGATGATCGTTTCGTATAAATGCAGATGGATATCCGGCATCGCCAAACTGTTTTCCTTGGCTGCCTCAATTGGCTCATACGCTTGAATGGCATCGTAGCCGATATAGCCGAGAGCTCCTCCTGTAAAGGGGATGCCTTCCAATTCCGCATCGTGAACTGGAAGAAGGGACTTTAATAGTTCAAGCGGCTTCCCTGTATGGTGAATGACTTTTCCCGTTCTAAAATCCTGCTCTTCCAGTTTTTCTCCGTGCCCGATAAATGTTTTGGAAGGGTCTGCTCCGATAAACGAATAGCGGCCCGTAAGGCTTGTTTTCAACGAACTTTCAAGCAGGCATTTCCTTGGCCCCTTCAACCGGTTGAACACCATGATCGGTGTCAAGGAATCGCCATCAATTTTCCTAGCTTTCATCTCTGCTCATCTCCTCTAAGTTAAAGACAGCGCGTTTAAACCATAAAAAAACCCCTACAGGAAATAAATTCCCTGCAGAGGACGGTTCAACCGCGGTGCCACCTCATGTTAAAGCTGATCCAGCTTTCACTTGATCCCCTGTAACGCGGGGCAACGGATTCCTCTACTCCGATTTCAAGGAATCACTCATAAGTCCATTCACGCCCGTTCCACACCAGTTTCCACCTGCCACTGGCTCTCTTTGAGTGGAGATCACGCGCTACTCTTCTTATTCATCGATTTGCTCTGCTATTCTCAGCTCAACTGTACTTTGGCGATGCCGCTCCCGGCACCTTCTGCCATCATCCGTACAAAAGGTTGCTCCTATCTTATTCAATTCCTACTTCGATGTCAACCATCCACTGCTCTTTCTATCGGATAATTCTGTATTAATCAATAAATTTACGGTATAACTAGTATTAAGCACGATAACCTATAACAAGGGAGGCTATACAAATGAAGAAGAAATCTTTCTCTTTATTGGCAGGAATGTTGACTTTACTGTTGATTTTAACCGGCTGTGCAGGTGAGAGCGGCGGGAGTGACAGCAGCGGAGAAGGTTCCGGCGATAAGACGACCATCAGTTTCATGCATTGGCGCAATGAAGACAAAGCTGTATTCGACGAGATTATTGCCGAGTTTGAAAAGGCGAACCCCGACATTGCTGTTGAAATGAACATTTATCCTTCCGACCAGTACCAAGCTACTGCGCAGCGCATGCTGCAAGAAGGTTCTACAGGCGATGTATTCACTTCTTTCCCAGGAGCCCAATTTGAATCCTTGCAAAAAGCAGGTATTTTTGCCGATTTGACAGAAGAAGAGTTTGTTTCGAAATTTGATGAAAATTTAATTTCCGTCGGACAGAAAGACGGCAAACAAATGGCGCTTCCTTACCAGCTCGTATTTAATATTCCAGTCTATAACAAAGGCATGTTTGAAGAATTAGGATTAGAGGTACCAAAGAGTTGGACTGAGTTTCAAGAAATGGCCGATACACTTCTTGAAAATGGCATCACGCCGATCGCTTTCCCAGGTGCAGACATTGGCCCTAACCAATTCATGAACAGCATGATGATGAATAACGCCTTAGATGAAGACGTCTTTGCAAAATTGCAAAGCGGAGAAGAGTCTTTGACAAACGAATGGTGGGTCAAGACTTTGGAAGACTTCCAATTGCTTGAGCAAAAAGGCTATATCCAAGAGAATGCATTAGGAACGAATGCTGATTCCGCTATGGCAATGGTAGCAAATGAGGAAGCTGCCATGATCGCGACAGGTTCTTATCATATGGCTTCGATCATGGGCTTGAATCCGGATTTGCAATTGGATCTGCTTGCCCCGATTACAGTTGAAGAAAGCGAAGCCGTGTATGAAGGCATCAATACCGCTACTTTCATGCTCGCGGTCAACAGCAAGTCTGAAAAACAGGAACAAGCGAAAAAATTCATTAATTTCCTCAGCGAGCCTGAAATCGCTTCAAAATATGCGAATGGTACGGGCCAGCATTTGACAGTTACGGACGTGAATTACGAATCAGAGGAATTGAAAAATACTGCTTACTGGATTGACGAAAAGAAAACACGGTTCCAGCCGCGCTTCTTAATCACTAACGCACAAATCGAAGATGCAGTGTTGAGTTCAATTGAAAACGTACTCGGCGGTGAAGATCCAATGGCAGCGGCAGAAGCTGCCCAGAAAATCGTAGACGAAAACAGGGAATGATGTCATGAAAACCTCGAAAACCATTTATTTATTTTTTATCCCAGGATTGATCCTTTATAGCATTTTCTTTTTATATCCGACTGTTAGCGCGCTCTTCTACTCGTTCACAGATTGGGATGGCTTCAGTGAGGCGTTTCAATTTGTCGGGTTCAATAATTTTGAGAGGGCGCTTACCGGAGATTCAATTTTCTGGAAAACTGTCGGCAACAACTTGAAATTCATGTTGGTTGTTGTTATTTTGCAAACGATTGTAGCCCTCGCTTTTGCGATGATTGTTCTGAAAAACACGAAGACTACAGTGTTTCTTCGCGCATTGTACTTTTTCCCGACAATCTTGTCATCGGTTTCGGTAGCATTTATCTGGTCATTCATTTATGACCCTTCCCTTGGGATCTTAAATCAGCTGCTTGAACTGGCGGGACTTGATTTCCTTGCGCAAAACTGGCTCGGCAATGCGAATATCGCCATCTACTCACTCGCCATCACCCAGATTTGGTTTCACGCGGGACAGATGCTCATCGTTTTTGTCGCTGGCCTGCAAGCGATCCCGCAGGAAATGTACGAAGTGGCAAAAATCGAAGGCGCCAGCAAATGGCAGACTTTCCGAAGCGTCACGTGGCCATTGCTTGCTCCTTCTGCTACGATTGTCGTCGCTTATACGACCATCCAATCGTTTAAAGCATTTGACCTGGTCTTTGCCATGACTGGCGGCGGACCGAATAATTCGACTGAAATCATTGCAACTTATATTTACGAAGTCGCTTTCAGAAGCTATCAATTCGGTTACGCGAGTTCAATTTCTGTGATCTTTATGATTATTATCGCCTTTATCACGTTCCTGCAATTTAAAGCATTGCGATCGGATCGGGTTTCTTACTGAAGAAAGGAGGACGACAGATTGTTTTTTAAAAGGTTTTCCCTATTCGTTTATGCTTTGCTAATCCTGGTACCGTTAATCATCGTTTTGCTGACTTCCGTTAAAACGCTTCAGGAAACTTTCGCAAACCCGCTCGGCTTTCCTGAAGGCGGCATCAAATTCGATAATTACGTCGCCATTTTCCAAGAACAGACCATGGCCGGTTATTTCATGAACAGTACCGTCGTCACTTTGTTCTCGGTTTCCTTGACCTTATTGTTTGCTGCTATGATCGCATTCGGCATTACACGGCTCAATAACTGGCTAGGCAATATTCTTTTTGCCCTGTTTACGCTCGGCATGATGGTGCCGGCCCAAGTGATCATGGTGCCGCTTTACTCGCTCGTTCTGAATATCGGGCTTACCAATAGTTTAGTTGGACTGATTTTAGTCAACATCTCTTCTACCTTGCCGATCGCTGTTTTCATCCTGACCGGATTCATGAAAACTTTGCCAAAAGAATTGTTCGAAGCTTCAACAATCGACGGCGCGGGCAATTGGAAGATGTTCACGAAAGTTGCCATTCCCTTGTCCTTGCCTTCTCTCTCGGCAACCGCTATTTTTCTTTTCGTGATGCATTGGAATGACTTGCTTTATCCGTTGCTGTTCATCACGGACAACGCTTATAAAACTTTGCCGCTTGCTTTATTGGAGTTCAGAGGGCAATATGCCACTAACTATCCGATGCTGTTCACCGGTGTCGTCATTGCATCCGCGCCAATGGTCGTTGCCTACGTTTTCTTGCAGCGCTATTTCGTCGCCGGCATGACAGCGGGCGCGGTAAAAGGATAAATATATCGAAGAGAGGCCGGTACCCGTTTTGGGCACCGGCCTTTTTCATTACCAAAGCTGCGGTTTTGCGACCATGAGCCAAAGCATCACGAGCAAGAGGAAAATGTAGATCCAGACAGAACGGTTCAATTTCTCGATCACGTTTTTACGGTCAGCGCCAGGCGATTCGAATTTTTTTAAAGTCGGCTTGAAAGCCCGCGCAAGGAAAAACACAGAAGCGAACATGATGGCTAAGGTCATGACAATCCATGAAGTGGACCATGGCCAATAGCCAAGCCAAATCATCAGCACACCCGAAGCTACCAATACGTGCCCTGCATGTTTCACGAGCCGGATCGCTGACCTGAAAGTTTGAATTTGCGCTTCCAGCACGTTTTCCGCCACCCCTTCCATTCGTTTCAGCAAAGGGATCAGTACAAAAAACGGCCCGATGGATAAAATAGCGCTCATGATATGCGCGAATAAAATCAATGTATATAGCATAAACGTTTCAACGTCCTTTTTTTCGTTCTTTCTTTATTATAGGCTAGTGGAAAAATTAAAAAAAGGAGCGGCCGCAGATTCTCTGCGCCTCTCCTTTTCCATCTGACTTGCATTTAATTAGTTGGCGAAATAATGTTTGCCGATTTTCGTAACGACGTCGCGAGTGAAAATCCACGTATCCGTTACACCTGCAGGGTTGTAGTAATATGTCGCCCCGCCTGTCGGATCGGCTCCTTGCATCGCGTCTCTCACAGCCCGGTAAGCGGAAGAATTCGGGTTCAGCCAATACTGGCCGTCATTTACAGCCGTAAAGGCGTTGCGCTGGAAAATGACATTGTATGTACTGTTTGGGAAATGGGCTGAATCGATGCGGTTTAAAATAACTGCTGCGACGGCTACTTGCCCTTTATAGCTTTCGCCCCGTGCTTCTCCATGCACCGTACGCGCCATCATTTTAACTTGATCGATTTTGTTTTGCGTCAAAGGACCTGTATAGCCCGTTGAAGGAATATTGAAATCGCGCTGGAAACGACTCACCGCTTTTTCAGTTATCGGGCCGTAATAGCCTGTGGGATCTACATGGAAATAATCGAGCTTCTTCAATAATGTCTGCAATTCGGTTACTTGCTGCCCCGTAGAGCCTAATTGCAGATCTCCAGAATGGGCTTCTGCTTCTGTTTGAGAAAAACTTAGAAAGAATACAGTAAACAAGACAAAAGTGAATGTTTTAATGATTTTCATGCTTTCTCTCCCTTCTATTCCGGAACCATGGAGTGTTCCTTATCCCAGTATAGAGTTCTAGCAGAGTGAATCATATCCATCAGACCTACTTTCTTTATTGGAAAGAAAAGTGCAAAAGTCGCGTCCGTTTGATTTTTATTGAAGAAAGAAAGGTTTTTTCGATAAACTTTATGAATTTATGCTCATGTCCTTAAAGGATAAAAGATTCAAAAACGAGCAATCTAATCCTGCCGGCACTTTCTATTTTCCATAGCGGCATAAAAGAAAAAAGGACTTTCACAAGCCCTTTTGAATGGTTATTTCCGAACCAGATGCAGCTGTGCGAATTGTCCGGATTGCTTGACCGACTTCAGCTCGTATTCGATTTCCTTATCAAGTTTTTGGAACAGCGGGATGCCGTTGCCAATTAAGGTGGGTGCGATCGAAATGATGAATTCGTCCATCAAATCTTCCTGCAGAAAAGCTTCAATTAATAAGCTGCCTCCGATTACCCAAATGTTTTTTCCTTGGCGTTTTCGAAGCCGTTCGACAAAACTCGGAATGTCTTCGTTAGTAAAAATAGCATGTTCACTGTTTTCAGTTGATCTGCTCGAAAACACATAGCATTCTTTGTCTTCATATGGGAACTTTCCTTTTTCCATTTCCATCACCCACTCATAGGTGCGCCTACCCATTACGACCGTATCAATCGTTTCCATGAATTCAGCATAGCCGGCGTCTCCATCCATCTCGACTTTGAAAAGCCAGTCCAGCGAATCGTCTTCGGTCGCTATATAGCCATCCAAGCTTTCCGCTATATAACAGACAACCTTTCTTTGCTCGCCCATTTTTTCACCTCTTCCAGATTTGATCATTTGCTGCGTTTCATTCACTATATCACGATGCTGCCTGTCTGGAAGTTAACTAAGCATAAAAAAATAGCGCCAGGGATTTTCATCCCAGCGCTTCATGGCTATTAAGAATCTTCAAGTTCTTTCATTCGTTTATGCGTTTGAGGGAAGCCATTCGCTTGCCATTCCGAACGATAAGCTGAATCCAATTTCGTCAATCCGATTTCCGCTTCGTCATAAGGAGCGTTCACGCTTTCTTCACGGTCGACTTCTACGCTATTTCGCATATCGTTGTCTTCGAAGACCCAGACTTTCTTTTTCTTGTTTTTGTTGTATGCAGTGAGCAATAGAATCCCGCTGGCTACTGCCATTCCTGTGTAGACAAATGTTTTATTAGCCATTGCCATTCCTCCAAAAACCGTATTTGCTTATAAAGCTATGTTCCCTTTTCCTTGAAAAGTTAATCATTTCAGTTTGGCGGCAAACCGGATTAGCTTAGACGGCTTCCCATTTCTTTGATACAGTTTAAGTATCTTGAAATGACGGAGGGGTGCAAATGCAAAAAATTGTCATTGTTTCCGATACGCATATTCCGAACCGCTCAAAAAAACTGCCTCAGAAGTTGGTTGATGAATGCCAAACTGCCGATTTCATCATCCATGCAGGCGATTGGCAAACCTTAGACGTGTACTATGAATTAGCGGCTTATGCCGAAACAGATGGCGTCACCGGAAATGTCGATCCCTGGGAGATTCTGCATCGCTTCGGCAAGAAAAAAATTCTCACATTCGGCGATTTAAGAATCGGTGTCGTGCACGGAGACGGCATCCGAAAAACAACCGAACAGCGTGCCTTTGAGGCTTTTGAAGGAGAGAATGTCGACATAATTGTTTTCGGCCACTCCCACACGCCGATCAGACGCGAAGTGGAAGGCGTGACCTTATTCAATCCCGGTTCCCCTACTGACAAACGGCGCGAATCTCAATACTCATTCGGCCTCCTTGAAATTGGCGACAGCTGGGAACTCAAACATCTATTTTTTGATAAAGAAGAAGGATAAAAAACGGACCGCCGCTACCCGCGACGGTCCGTTTTTTCTTTGCATTCTTTTATCAGTACAAATCCGAGCTGCTTCAAAGCCGTTTCCAGATTCGCTTCAATCAGGATGCCTTTTAAACTTTCCGCGAAATGCGGAACTTTTAAGGCCATATATGGTTGGATTCCCGTCAATACTGGAGCAATGCCAATCAGCTTTAACATGCTGACAAGCTTCAGCAAGTATTCCCCGACCACCGAATTGATTTGCGAAACCCCTGAAACGTCGATGACCAAATAATCGAGATTTTGGTCGCTGCATTTAACTAATACATCATTTAAGATAAACTGCGCACGTTTAGCTGTAATATCACCGATAATCGGTAAAATCGACACGCCTTTCGTAACAGGAACAAGAGGCGATGAAAGAAATTGAATCTGTTCATTCGCTTTTTCAAGTTCGAGGACATAAGTCAGGAGCGAGGACATCATTTCGAAGAGCCGCTGATTTTCTTCCGTGAATTCAAAAGACTCGGTATCAAGGCCACAGATGGTGCCGTACACTTCCCCATTTTCATAATAAACAGGAATCCCCACAAATGATCCGCGCCCAAAACGCGAAGCAATTTCGAGCTCATTCGAAAGAGGATCTGCAGAAATGTCTTCAATGATCAGCGCATCTTTCCCGTGATTGATGCTTAAACTGCAAAAGGTTTGATTCAGAGGAGATGAATGGCCTTCTTCGACCAATGTTTCTTTTGCATTGACCGCTCGAACGATTTCATTTCTTCGGCCGTCGTTTTTGGCAATGAATAAGGTATTGATATTCATTTGCATACTCAACAACGCTAAGATATGGTCTGCCGCTTCTTCGAAATTCCGAAAACTTCTAGATGCTTGGGTTTCATTTAAAGACATTCTTCGCCCTCCTTGCGCTTCTTCTGTTGTAAAATCACTGCCAATACTCTTTCTTTAACATACTATTTGTTCAAGGGCTTTGCAAATGTACGAGCCGGCTTCGTCTTGCTGCCTAGTAATGTTCTGGAAATTCGGGATTCGGGTATAGTTTACCAAACCCACTTGAAGGAGGCAGACGAATGAATAAGGCAAATACGCACCTGGAAATCGATTTATTGAAGCAAACCGATACAAGCATTTACTTTGAATGGACGGAAACAGGCGATACCTGTGTCGTCAAAAGAGACGCCAACGTAATTTACAAAGGAACAGACCATAGCTTCACAGATGAAAACCTGGAACCGGGTGAAATGTATACGTATACGTTTGACCGCTTAGACAGCTCAGGCAAGAAAGCTGAGCGAATTAAAATGCAGACCAGCACAGAAAACCATTCAGAAGACATTGTCAATCTCCTCCAGCAGCGGGCCTTTACCACCATTGTCACCCCTTCAAAAATCGCACTTGCCTGGGGAGGCATTGAAGGCGTGGATGCATACGAAATTTACCGCGACGGCGAATTGATAGACACGATCAAAAAAAGACAATATACGGATCGCGATATTGAGAAAGACCAGGCCTACACCTATTGGATCCGTGCAAAGCGTCCGCTCGAAAGATCCGAAACCGATTTCAGCGAAGAGAAATCATTCCTGGCCAATATCTTCGGGTTTATCAACATCAAATCTTCTCAAGATAAAGCAGCGATGGAAGAATTTTGGGTAACGAAGAAACTGGCATCAATCGATCAGCTTTTAGGGGACTCGCCAAAAACCGATGTTTCTGACCAAAATCGCAAATGGGATTTCCGCTACACGACTTTCCTTCCCGATGATCTTCTGCAGAACCCTAACTTGCTATCGCCCAACCGCTATTTTGGCGGAGACGGCCGAGAATTTGATGCGGAAGCAAAAGATTACCGGACCCAAGTGAATTTTACGCTTGAACTGCGAGATGAAGAATCCCGCATTGAATTCAAAAAAGATGTAGGCGTCAGCATTGCCTATGACTGGCGGAAAAAATTCCGGAAAGCAGACGTCGCTTCCTCTAATGAAGTACAAGTGGAGAAAGTGAAAGAAGACGATCGGAATGTCAATATCTCCTTAACGCATAGCGTCGGCAACCCTTTAACGACGTCGCCGAACATCGACTATGACGTATCGGCAACGTTTTATCGCAACGGCCAATACGACATCGTCGGCCTGCACGACCAAGCACCTAACCACGAAGTCTACTTGAAAAACGATAAAATGGACGACTGGTTCCAAATCCACGAAGCCGAAAGCAAAGGCCTCGCCTGGATGTCCAGATCCATCGCCAGCCAGTATTGGAGAATATCGAATTTTGAGTGAGAAAAGCGGAAAGAGCCGGGTAGCTTCGACAGGCTTAAGGCAGAACGCGAGGAGGCTGTTGCCGCCGCAGCGGGCTGACTTAAGACCCGAGAAGCTGGCTCTTGCAGCTGGACAAAGAAAAGCGGAAAGATCCACCCTTTCCACAAAATAAAAAGCTGGATGCGTTTAGCATCCAGCTTGTTTTATTTGTCCAAAAAGCGTTTACGGATATGAGGCGGCGGCAGCATACAGCTGTTGAGCTTCCCAAAAACCTTATAGCGGTTTTTAGCAAACACATCGTAAGCGCCGTCACGCACTGCGCGAGGAAACGGCTTTAGATAGTATGCTAATTTCCACAAACCCGTTAAATGGTGGGAAATCATTAAGGCCCCTTCCGATTTAACGTAAGCCTCTCCGTCTTTGATCAGCACTAAGCTGTCTACATCGTCCGGCACCCCATATTTTTGGCGCAGCTCCATTCCGACGTCGCTTTGAAGTGACGCAAACTGGTAATAGCCGGCCGGGTCGTGCTGTATGATAAATTGAACGCTCGAGTCACAGAAATTACAATCTCCGTCAAATAACACTACGGCATGATCCATCTAAATCCCTCCTTTGCAAAAACATATTAATACTTAAATAACCTCTTTTTGCTTCGCTCAAACACGGCTCATTCGGAAAGCGTGCCTTGGTGAAAGAAGAGTTTCCAGCCAGAAGCCCGCTTTTTCCACACGGAACTGCGCAAGGATTTTTTTCCGCTGGTTTTATTCCAGATCTGATAAGTGGTCAATACCGCTTCTTCGCCGAGTTGATGCAGAAGAAAATCGGAAATTTCCATCTCGTCAGGAGTAAGTGCATGATTGCCGTCGTAATCTGCCCTTCTCCAAATTCTTCCCGAACTGCCGATTTCGTAGAATTCATCATCCAGCACATCTCCCAGTTTCTCTCTAGAAACGCGGACGTCCGGATGGATATGGCTGCACTCCAGCTCATAAATCTCCTGTTCCAACTCCTTCATGCCGTTTCCCCCTCCTGTATTTCTTTTTACTCTAGGGAATAAATGCAGGAGCGTCAATATATTCTCAACGTAAAAAGCCTCTGCAAGAAGCAGAGGCCAATCTTTATTTTTCGTCTTCGTAAAATTCTTTCATGTCTTCATCTTTTCCAGGCTGGTCCTGCGGTCCATCTGAAGAACCGTAGTCTTCTACGTCTTCAAAGGAATCCGTGTAGTCGCGCAGGCGGCCGTCTTCTTTCTCGACCGGCTGGCCAGTAGCGCCTTGGAGCACATCCTCTTCTGGTGGACGCGTGGTTAAATCCGGGTTTTGGTCGGCATGGTCGATGCATGTCAAAGCTGTCGGCAATGCTTCGAGCCGTTCATACGGAATGTCTTTTCCACAAACGGTGCATTTTCCATAAGTGCCTTCTTCGATTGCCGCTAACGCCGCGTTGACATCATCCAATTCGTCTTCTTTGAATTGATTAAGCGCCATGCCGCGTTCCTGGTCGAACAAGTCGGTGGCATTATCTGCCGGATGGTTATCGTAATTTGACAGCTCTGTCGTGTCAAATTCTTCTGTATGTTCAACACGATCTTCTAAAGAACTCTTTTGTTCGATCAATTGTTCTTTTAATCCTTTTAATTGTTGATCCGTCATCTTGGTTCCTCCTCAAAAGCTTGCTTGTTTTGTATATTTCCTTTTTAGGAGAAATCAAACCTGCAAGAATTCCGGAATTCCGGGCACCTCTATTTATTCGTCAAAACGCTTTAACAAACTTAGGAGATATGCATCGAGACGGTGCCTTATCAATTCATCCGTTAAACCGGTCATTCCAAACATAGCCCAACCCGGATAAACGGTTGGCAGGCCTTCCGAAACGTCTACCAATGCCGCCAAATCCCAATAAGGATTATAAGTGAAACTTTCTCCTGCCGCTTGCTCGTAAGCCGCTAAAAATTCGTCGGCTGCAGAAATTCCATACAGCAAAGCGAGATTGACGCGGCAATGCCCGATATCTACTCCAGCTGGTCCCCGGCAAGCGTTAACCCAATCCACAACCCCGCTTACCCGGCCATCTTTCCATAGTATATTCGTGGGATGGTAGTCCCGGTGAATGAAACAAAATTCTGCAGCCGGCCGAATGCCGCCGACAATATAGAATGCGCGCAACCATTCGTCTGCGTATCCCGACCAGACAGGCCGCTCCATTTTCAATGCATCGTTATAAGCGAAATATTCCCATTCAAACGCTTCCGCTTTATGGCGGTGAATTTCCGACAATGCGAACGCCATCTCTTTCAACCACTGTTTTTCATCGGCCGGCTGCAGCACGACTTCTCCACTAATTTTGGTCATTAGCACGGCCGGCAGTCCACAAAATTCACCCGTTTCATCAAAAGCCACGATTTCTGGAACTGCCAAGCGGGTCTTTTTGGCTTCCTTTAAACTAGCCGCCTCGTGTTTTGCCAGATCCGGCTCCATCATGAGCCATTCCTTTAGCGTGAATAAGCGCAAGACGAATGATTCGAGCTGGCCCTCACGTACGGCAGTGAACTCAAACAGATGCGAAGAAGTTCCGCCTTTCAGTGGGACCATCTCATTTAGTTCACTTTTGCTGCTGAGCGACTTTTGAAGCCAGGCCTGTATTTTGGGTGTCACTTCGTATTGGTTATCCATTATCGGTTGTCTCCCTTCCATGCGAACCCATTCAGCGTTTATTCAAAACAGCAGAGGGTATATTTTAAGCTATAGCCTTACTTCAGATAAAGCAAAAATTTCGAGGAGTTGAAAGCAATGAAAGTGAAAACGCCAATCCCCCGTGCAAAGGAATTAGATAGCACCTTATCCTTAATCAATGAAGGATTTAACTTTATGCCGAGCCGGCGCCAAGAACTGGGATCCGATATTTTTGAAACCCGTCTCATGGGCCAAAAAGCTGTGTGCATTTCCGGCGAAGAAGCCGCTTCCCTCTTTTATGATAATCAATACTTTAAACGAAAAGGCGCGATGCCGAAACCTCTGAAGAAAACTTTGCTTGGCGAAGGCGGTATTCACGGCCGAGACGGTGAAGAGCATCACCATTTGAAGCGCATGTTCCTTTCGATGATGACGCCTGAACGACTTGAAGATATTAAACGGATGGCCATTGAAGAACTCGATGCGAAAGCGAGCCAGTGGGAAACAATGGACCAAGTTGTGCTGCTGGATGAAGTCCAAGAAATTCTAACGCGCGCCATCTGCCATTGGGCTGGCCTTCCTTTAAAAGAAAGTGAAGTGAAGCAGCGCACCGAAGAATTGGTATCGATGGTCGATTCCTTCAATGGATCGATTGCGCGGTTTAAACGCGCAGCAGCTGCCCGGCAAAGCCAGGAAGCCTGGCTGAAAGACATTATTCAGGATATCCGCTCAGGTGTCTTTAACCCGCCGCCGTATACCGCTGCCTATATCGTTGCCAACCATCGCGGAACAGACGGGAAATTATTAGACCTCCACACCGCTGCGGTCGACTTGAATAATTCATATCGCCCAATGCTCGCGACTTCATTCCTTATTGTGTTCGGTGCACTTGCCATTCATGAGTATCCGGAAACAAAAACGAAATTGCAGGAAGACCAGAACAATTACAGCCATATGTTTGCACAGGAAGTCCGCCGCTATTACCCTTTCACTCCAGCAATGGCAGCAAAAGTGAAAAAGGATTTTGTCTGGCATGGCTATCATTTCAAAGAAAACATGATGGTCGTCCTCGATATTTTCGGCACGAACCGCCATCCCGACAGCTGGCATAGAGCCGATGAATTTATTCCGGAACGCTTTGAAAATTGGAAAGGCAGCCCGTTCTCATTTGTCCAACAAGGCGGCGGCGATCATTACGCGGGGCATCGCTGTGCCGGTGAATGGATGACGGTTATGGTCATGCAGGCGTTCTTTAAATACTTCACGGAGAATATCAGCTACAGCGTGCCGGAGCAGGATTTAGCATACGACATGACACGCATGCCAACCATGCCGAAGAGCCGGTTTATCATCAGCAACGTCCGCAAGACAAAAGAGTCACCTGCCAATATTCTTTTCCGTGAACATGGACTGAGCATTGTCAGAGCTTCCTACACCCATTGACACCGATGGGAAAGTCTTTTACTATGAATGAGTTAGACTAATTTTATAACCCGGCAACGGGAGAGGTTCATAGCATTTCACCCTCTATAAAAAACTATGGATTGACGAAACTCAGCCGAATCCACATGCGATTCGGCTTTTCTTTTTCCGTTTTTTATAGGCCTCTCTCAAGCTGGCTACTTGAGGGAGGCCTTTTTTCATGGCAGGAAGAAACGAAGACACATTAGATCACTTATCATTGCTCGGCAATCAGAACACCAAATACAAATTCGAGTACGACCCGGACATTTTGGAACCGATTGATAATCTCCACACACGGGATTATTTCGTGAAATTCAATTGCCCGGAATTCACTTCGCTTTGTCCGCAAACGGGACAGCCGGATTTCGCGACGATGTACATCAGCTTCATCCCGGATAAAAAATTGGTGGAAAGCAAATCCTTGAAATTGTATTTATTCAGCTTCCGCAACCACGGAGATTTCCACGAAGATGTCGTCAATATCATCATGAACGATCTGATCAAATTAATGAAACCCCGCTATATTGAAGTATGGGGGAAATTCACACCGCGCGGCGGCCTTTCCATCGACCCTTATACGAATTACGGCAAACCTGGAACAAAATACGAAGAAATGGCATCGTACCGGATGATGAATCACGACATGTATCCTGAAACGATTACCAATCGCTAAGGGGGCCGTCTAGATGTTGCTTTACTTAAACGGCGCTTTTGTCGGCTTGTTGATTCTCTCGAATATTTTGGCGGTAAAACTTTTCAGCATCGGCGAGTGGCTCGTTCTGCCAGCTGCGGTCATCGTGTATGTGTTCACTTTTCCGATTACCGATACCATTGCTGAGGTGTACGGAAAAGAAGCGGCGCGAAAAACGGTATTTGCCGGTTTCATCACACAATTATGCGCCCTGGCATTTATCTATTTTGCCATCCAGTTGCCTTCGGCTCCGTTTTTCGGTGATCAGGCTTCTTTTGAAACCATTTTTTCAGCGGGCTTCCGTGTCACGCTAGCGAGCCTCGTTTCCTATTTCATCAGCCAAAACCTGGACGTTACCATTTTCCACAAATTAAAAGACCGCCACGGCGAGTCGAAATTGTGGCTGCGCAATAATGCTTCGACGATGGTCAGCCAGTTGGTCGATACGACGATTTTTATCGTTATCGCTTTTTACGGAACGATGCCGCTTTCTGCATTGATCGCCATGATTTTCACGCAATACGCTTTCAAATGGTGCGCTGCGGCTCTCGACACACCGCTTGTCTATTTGCTGGTGAAAATATGCCGGCGCGAACGCATAACAGCTGAACACAGCTATTCATAAGCATGAAAAAAGCCGGAAGCAAAGGATGCTTCCGGCTTTTTTCGGTTTATTGATTTCTCATGCCTGCTGCAGATTTTGTCGGTTTTGCTGCACTAGCCAAGACAAGTTCCGCTACAATCGGCAAATGGTCAGAAGCCGAAGTTTCAATAACCGATGCCTGTTTTGGCGGCAACAGTGAATCCGTCAAAATGTAGTCAATGCGGGTTATCGGTTTTAACATCACGCCATCACTTCCATCTTGATGGGGTGCTGGATATGTAAAGGATTTCCCTTCTTCTACATCCGCGAACGCATCATTCAACCAATTTGTTAACCGTTTGATCTGCGGTTGTTCCGGATTTGCATTAAAGTCTCCGGTCAACACTTTTGGAAAATGGCTTTTGTCCATAATAGCCAAAATTTCATCTACATTTAGTTGAAGCTGTTCTTCTTTCAAGGATAAATGCGTGTTATAAAAACTAAGGTAGGTGCCTTTCACTTCTATCACCGCTTCTAAAATACCGCGTTGTTCACTTGGCGTAAACGGGGACTCCACTTCAGTCAATAAATGATTTTCTACATACTTGATAGGATACTTGCTGAACACAGCGTTTCCGTATTGTCTTCGAGGCCTTTCTGCTTCAATGGGTTCCAAATTTAGATTTGCTCCAAAAGCCGCATACATGCCGAGCCTTTCGCTCAACCATTCTACCTGATCAATAAACGAACTGCGTTCATCAAAATAACGGTCAAGTTCCTGCAAGCCGATCACTTCTGTCCCTGACTGTTCAATGATATAGGCGATTCTCTCCAAATCCACTTTATTGTCCATTCCCATCCCGTGAGCGATATTGAATGACATAACCTTAAGTGGAATAGTGGACACCGTCCTATTTTCTTCCATGAAAACTCTCCTCCTGAATAGTAACGCATGGCCTTGGCTAAGTGACTAAGATGGGTTTAGTTTAGCAAATTTTTGATCGAAATGCTGTAAATAAAATGTGAATTTTTGTTAAGACTTTGTAAACCATTTAAGCCAAAATAGTAGAAAAATAGAAGAAGAGTTGTTCTCACGAAAATCGAATTTTCTCTTCATTCTAAACTCGGAGGCGAATACTCCCGACTTCCGAATAAATACTCCCAACTATTTGAAAAATTCCTGGATCGCTTTAAAAGTTAAACAAAAAAACGGCCAGTGCCTGTTCTTCAACAAGCACTGAAACCGTTCCTTAATTAGTCATCCCTGTGTAAACAAAAATAGCATCGCGCAAAAATTTGGCTGCTCCCGGACGAGCTTTGTCGTAATAAGCCGCAAAACGTTCATCGTCGACATACATTTGTGCAAGTCCGGCATGAGCTTCTTTGCTATAGGTCGACCATGTAAAAGACAGCCATTGTTTATGAAGGTCCGCTGTTTTTTGTCCAAGAACACCAGCCGGATCACCGGTTTCAATAGCCAACGCCAAAGTATCGAGCACTTCCTGCTCCAGACGCTTAAACTCTGCGTATTTCTCTTCGCTCATGTTCAGCATCTTCGCATTCGATTGGTCGACTGTTTCATCGCCGTACTTCGCGCGTATTTCCTCGCCGTATTGCTTTTCATTGTCTTCAATCAGCTGCTGTTTAAAGCCTTTAAATTTCTCAGTGTCTGCCATTTCACTCTTCCTTTCCACTGCAGAAATGGTGTTTTCCACATTAGTGATCAAAACATCCAATTGCCTGCGTTTTTCAAGGAGCTGCTGCCGATGTCTTCTTAAAGCTGACGGGCCGTCAAACGACGGATCATTGACGATATTCTTGATGCTTTCCAGATCGACGCCAAGTTCCCGGTAAAAGAGGATTTGCTGCAGCTTATCCACTTCTGCTTGCCCGTAAATCCGGTAACCTGATGAATTCTTCCTTGCCGGTTCAAGGAGCCCAATTTCATCGTAATACCGCAACGTCCGCGTGCTGACCCCTGCCAGCCTGCCCAATTTCTGGACCGTATATTCCATCCGCTCACCTCCTCAAAACCACTCTACACCTTGACGCAGCGTTAAGGTCAAGCCCGAAAAGCGCAAGCGCCCATCTAGTCCCGACAGGCTTAAGGCAGAACACGAAGGAAATCCCGATTTCCGCAGTGGGCTGACTTAAGACCCCGAGGGACTGGGCGCTGGAGTCTAGACACCGAAAAGCGTAAGCGCCCATGCAGCCTTATTAACCTCTAATCAAGTCAATTGCTGTTCCGCAAATTCACTGTAAAGGCCGTGCATCCGGCTAAGTTCTTCGTGGGTTCCGATGCCCGTCACTTGGCCTTTTTCAATAAAGACAATTTGGTCCGCATCCACAATGGTCGATAAGCGATGGGCAATGACCAAGGTAGTGCGCCCTTCCATCAACCGGCTCAATGCTTGCTGGACGATGCCTTCCGATTGGCTATCCAGGCTCGCGGTCGCCTCGTCCATCATCAATATTTTCGGATCTCTTAAGAACGCCCGGGCAATGGCAATTCGCTGGCGCTGGCCGCCCGATAATTTCACGCCGCGCTCTCCGACTTGCGTATCCAGTCCCTCTGGAAATTCTTGAATGAATTCTTTTGCGTAGGCCATTTCTGCAACATTCCATAATACCTCATCTGAAATAGCTCCAGTATCCGGAAGTCCATAAATCAAATTCTCCCGGATTGTTCCGCCCATCATCGCGCTTTCCTGGGAAACATAGCCGATTTGGCTGCGCCAAGCCAGCATTGATAATTCGTTTATCGGAGTCTCACCTATCGTGATGGTTCCGTCTTCCGGTTCATAAAATCGTTCAATCAATCCAAAGACCGTCGTTTTGCCTCCACCGCTTGGACCGGCAAAAGCAATCATTTCACCCGGCTTCGCTTCAAAGGAAAGATTTTTTAATACTGGCTCGCCTTCTTCATAGGAAAAGCTGACGTTCGAAATCCGCAAGGTTTTATTCGCGATATCGATTTGCAGACCTTCTTGCCCTTCTTCAAGCGGCAGATCCAGGATTTCAATAATCCGCTCCGTTGCCCCTTTTGCTTTTTGAAGTTCTGTAAAAAATAAAGCAAAGCCGGTCATCGGCATAATGATTTGGAACAAATACAAGAGGAACGCCACAAGAGAGCCCGTCGACATCGTCCCTTCTGCTACGCGGATTCCGCCGTACCCGATAATCATCACGATCACGGCCATCACCACGGTATACATTAGCGGCGCAATCAAGGCATAAATTCTCGCTTCTTTTAACCCGATTTGAAACAAGGTCTGGATGCCTGATTGGCCTCTTTTTTCTTCAATCATTTCAGCGGTCGAAGATTTCATCAAACGGATTTCGCTCAATGTCTGTTGGACATGGCCTGTGAAAGTCGCCGTTTCATCCTGCAGACTTCTGGAGATTTTCGCCATCCGTCGTCCAAGCGGAATCATGATGGCAATCGTAAGCGGTACTGAAATCAGCATAATCAAGGTCATTTTCCAATCAAGCAGCAGCAAAATGGTGACTGCTCCGATGATGGAGATGATGCCCGTAATAAACTGCGGAAAGTGGTCGGTAATCAGATTACGGACAATTCCCGTATCATTGACTACCCGGCTGACCGTCTCCCCGCTTGCTTGCTGATCGAAATAAGGGACGCGCAGCCGGATCAAATGCACCCACATCCGGTCACGCAATTCCGCTACGATTTTCTGCCCCACCATGCTCAATAGATAAATGGATATTCCGTTAATGACGGCCTGCAAAATGAAAGCGGCAACGAGTGCTCCGACAAGCCAGGGGCTGATGGTTTCCACCGAAAAGCCGTCGACCAAATCCCGCGTCAATAACGGCACCGCAAGACCTACTATTGTCGTTACAACGCTCGTTGCAAGACCAAAGATAAGCGCCCATTTTGGAATCTTCAACGAAAGGATCAATGAAATAAAGGGTTTGAGACCGTTCGTTTCTTGTTGTTTCTTCATAGATAAAAGCTCCATTTCCTTTGAGCAAACTTCTGTTTTATTCGCTCAGCTAAATTTTGCATAAATGCACGTGTCAGTCAGGTTTTTGCCATCCACTGATAATTCATCATTATGCAAAACACCTTCCAATACAAATCCTAACTTTTCAGGAATGGCCCGGCTCTTGTAATTTTCCGCATCGCATCTGATTTCCAAGCGCTTACAACCAAAGCCGTTCAACGCAAGATCCGTCAATGCCGAAATGGCTTCTGACATATAGCCGAAGCCACTCGCTTCCGTATTGATCCAATAGCCGATTTCCATTTTCGGAATATCCCATTCTATGCTATGAAATCCGGTGCTTCCAATAAATTCACCGGTTTCTTTGCTGAAGATTACGTAACGAAGATTTTCTTTTTTCATAAACAAGAGATGCGCTTCTAAAATATTGATTTCGGTTTCTTCAGCTGTCGGCGTTGTTTGGGCAAACGGAAGCCACGGCTTCAACTCATTAATGGATGCCCGAATCGCGGAATTGATAACAGCCCCGTCTCCCGGTTTCGGCATCCGCAGCACCAAACGCTCTGTTTCGATTTTCGTTGGAATTTCAGGAATTGCTATAGCCATTACTCCATCACCCTTTTCGATTGATTAACTAGCAGTAATTTTCCGGTCGCGCGGCAAACCAAGACCGACTAAGCCGATGATCGGCAAGAACGACACCACGACCATTGTTTCGTAAACGCCGATGGAATCCATCAAGATTCCAATGACCACGCCCCCAATGGCCCCCATTCCAAAAGCCAAGCCGACCGTTAGCCCGGACATTGTTCCAATTTTGCTCGGGACGAGCTCCTGCGCATAAACGACCGTCACGGAAAAGCTCAGCATGATGAAAAACCCAATCAATGCGAGCAACATCAGCACCGCGAATAGCGGAACATACGGAAGTGCAAGGGCTAGCGGAATCGGCACCAAAAGCGACAGCACAATAACGTTTTTTCTGCCAATCCGGTCTGCGAGCGGCCCGCCGAAAAATGTTCCGGCTGCACCAACCGCCAAGAACAGGAAAATGTAGAGCTGCCCTGTCTGAATGGTCAATCCGTAAGCTTCCATCAAATGAAAAATGTAAAAGCTCGTCATGTTCGTGACGTAGAATGAGCGTGCAAAAATAATGATAAGCAACAACGACAACGCGGCACCAACTTGTCTTTTCGTCAGCTCCGGCAATGAAGAAAGGAGCACTTTCTTCCCTTTTTGCAGCTTTTGCTGCGCCAGCTCTTCTTTATACCAGACCGAAATCCTCGATAGGATGAAAATCCCAAGGGCAGCTACGAATAAAAATAGCGCGGCCCCTCTTTGCCCGAGCGGGACGAGGATAAAGGCACTGATCAACGGAGCGAGTGCCTGTCCAGAATTTCCGCCGACCTGGAAGATCGATTGGGACAATCCGCGCTTTGTTCCCGCTGCCATATACGACACCCGCGATCCTTCCGGATGAAATACGGCTGAACCGAAGCCGAGAAAGACGACCGATAAGAGAATCATCCAATATTCCGGCGCAAAGGCGAGCCCCGCCATTCCGAGAAACGAACTGGTCATGCCGAACGGCAGCGCAAACGGCATCGGTTTCTTGTCACTTATAAATCCAATTACCGGCTGCAGAAGGGACGCGACAATATTCAATGCGAATGCGATCAATCCCAGTTGCGTGAAAGTCAGCCCTAAATCCTTCTCGAGTATCGGAAACATCGCGGGAATAACTGCCTGCAATGAATCATTCAGCAAATGGCAGGCGCCAATTGCAAACATGACCGGATAAACCGGATTTCCAGCCATGGACGAACTTATTGATTTTGCCATCAACCCGCCTCCAATTATGTATGTGCATGCTAGCCCGTTCTTACGGGTCAGAAGAATTCGAAAACAAAGTCTTCTTTGTGCCTTTATTATAATCTAGTTGTGGACCAATCGACAGATTCCGGCGCAAAAAAATCCGGCTGCGGAATTTATTCCGCAGCCGGATGATTAAGCCAAACTATTTTTTGTTGAATGATTTTGCTTCCAATTTTCAAGCCGTTTGTCCAAAACAATATTGCCGAACGGGATAAACGCAGCAGCGAATGCACCGATTGAAAAACGGAACGGCCATCTGGCAATGAACGTCATATAAGCGATAAAGAGAATGTATAACGTAAATAGCGCACCGTGGATCGGCCCAACAAAGCTGACCGCTTCCGGCAAATCAACAAAATATTTCAATGGCATGGCAATGAAAAGAAGGATCAATAAGGAACCTCCTTCGATCAAGCCCATGATCCGAAAGTTTTTCAGTGAATTTTTCATCGTTCTCCCCCTTGTTTCTCTGCTTACCATTATAGGGAGAGTAGGCTTCTTGGCACAAGAGCCAGCCTCTTGATTTAGAAAATGTTCCATGAACCTCTTCAAGATTTCGCCATAGTTTCAGGCCTATTTCAACTTAATAAACAAGACCTTTAGATAGTCGCCTTCTTTAAACTCTTTTTGGACGCGGAAATCTGCAGGCAAAGTGAATTCTTCTACAATGCTGTATTTCTTTCCTTCTTCTTTAAAAGCCTTATCGATAAAGCCTTTAAATTTTTTCATGCCAAATGAAGCGCTATTGGTAGAAGCAACGATGATTCCGTTCTTTTCTGTGATGGCAATGGCTTCACGCATCAAGTTGGTGTAATCTTTTGACGTGCTGAACGTGTACTTTTTCGAACGGGCAAAACTCGGTGGATCCAAGATGACCACATCAAATTTTAATTCTTTGCGCTTTGCGTATTTAAAATAATTGAAAACGTCCATGACGAGGATGTCTTGTTGTTCGTAGTCAATTCCATTCACACTGAACTGCTCGATGGTTTTGCTCGAGCTGCGTTTTGCCAAATCTACGCTCGTGGTTTTTGCCGCACCGCCTAATGCGGCAGCCACCGAAAAAGCACCGGTGTATGAGAAAGTATTTAAGACGGTTTTTCCTTTTGCATAGGTGTCCCGGATTGTTCGGCGCACATCACGCTGGTCCAAGAAAATACCGGTCATTGCACCGTCATTTAAGTAAACGGCATAATTCATGCCATTTTCTTTAACAATCAATGGGAACTCGCCGCGTTCTCCGGCTACAAAATCATCGTCTTCAATGTACTGGCCTTTCGTGTCAAAACGTTTCTTTTCGTAGATCCCCTTGAATTCCACTACGTTCTGAAGCGCCGCAATGATGTCTTCTTTAAACGTGTAAATTCCTTCACTGTACCAGCTCAATAAGTAATAGCCGCCGTAATAATCGATTGTTAACCCTCCGAAGCCGTCACCTTCTCCGTTCACTACGCGAAAAGCTGTAGTTGCCGGATCATCGAAATAGGGCTGCCTTCTGTTAATAGATTTAGCCAACTTGCGTTCCATGAAAGCCTGGTCGATGCTTTCTTCTTCATTGCGCGTCCAGATCCATCCAAGCCCCTTATTTTGCTTGCCGTAATAGCCGCGGGCTAAAAAGCGCCCTTGCGAATCTGTCAACCTGAGAAGTGCTCCTTCTTCTTTTAACATTTGTGTATCGGCTAAAGCCTCTTTTTCGATCAACGGATAGCCTGCCGCATAGCTCGCTTTGAATTTATCATTCACTTTTACCGTAATTTCCTGTTTCATCATTTCTCATCCTATCTGTCAAAGCCCATTTGTTTTATAATAAGTGTAATACAAAGCATGGCGCATTCATACCTTCGCATACGAAACGCTTCTGCCGGATTCAGATTCATTCATCTTTCCTGAAGGAGGAATTTGCATGAAGAAAGTATTCTACACCTATAATATTCTCTTGACCACCGGCGAGTGGCTGAGAAGCATCCGCATTGAAGGGTCGCTAGAAGACAATTTCCCAGGTGTTGCCGTCAGTTTTATCCAAGTGGAAAACGAACAAGGAAAATCCATCGTGCTTAATATGTATCACATTGTAAAAGCCGAGTTGATCCATGTAGAAGAATTCTAAAAGCAGAAAAGCGCGATGCTACAGAGCATCGCGCTTTCCCGCTTTTTGGATCCAATCCCAGGCTTCGTGCATTTCTTCCATTTTAAAATGTTTGATATCGATATCCGACAGCAACTCTTCCAGTTTCACTTTTAAGTTGCTCCAGTTCTTTTCACTGATAACCGCAAGTTTTTCAAAGTGATTCCAGCGATTGAGATCCATCTTCATGCCTTCTATAATGCCTCGAATCGTGGCATCGTCTAAATCATCGATCACCGCATAAATATTAAACTTTCCTTTTTCCGAAAATTTCTCTTGGATAATTTTATCTAGTTTCAATGCGTCTTCTAAACGGGCTTTCCCGTCAAATTCCACTGCTACCGTATTCGTATCTTGGCTCGGTGTAAATGTCAGCAAGGCTTCCACACTCCTCTTCTTATTGCTAGTTATTCCATCTATTCCCTTCACCATAAAAATAAAACAGCAAATCATTCCAAAAGCAGCAAGCAAGTAATATATTGCATAATGCATATATCCATTTTCTACAAACTAGTGTATAATTATACTTAATTCATGCATCAGAAAGGGAGAGTACTTTATGCCGATTCCAGTAAACCACGCAAAACCTGTTCGGGTCACTGCGAAAGAAAGCGCATATCTTCAACTACAGCAGTGGATCATCGATGGTACTTTGCAGCCTGAAGAAAAATTGACAGACACTGAACTTGCAACTGCCTTAAATTTAAGCAGAACGCCGATACGGGAAGCCCTTCAACTTTTGGAAACACAAGGCTTCGTTGAAATGTTCCCAGGAAAAGCGACACGCGTTACCAAAGTCGACAAGGAAGATATTAAAGAATTATTGCCGCCGCTTGCAGCATTACAGGCTTTAGCGGCTGAACTCGCCATTCCGAATTTAGACGATGAGCTGATCGAACTATTGGAAGAGACGAACCACCGTTTCGCAAAAGCCATCAAATCCGGAGACCATTCCTCATCGCTTCGAATTGACGAAGAGTTTCATCAATATATGGTGGATGCAGCAAATAATACGTATATCACGACCATACTTAATCGCTTGCAAGCCCATGTTAGAAGACAGTTTTTCCATCATTCATTGATATTGACGATGCATTCACATGATGAACACGTGCAGATCATTGACGCATTGAAAAAGAAAGACGGCGAAAAGGCCGCTCAACTCATGAAATCGAATTGGATCCGTACCACAGACGAATTGACCCATTGATTCTCAAAGAAAAAAGCTGCAACAGAAGCAGATTCGCTTCTGTGGCAGCTTTTTCTATTTTTATTTATTGTAAGCTTCGTTCTGTACACCTTGGACATTGACGCCTTTTTTGCTGCGGGCAATGATTCCCGTAACTGCAATGACGATGAGCGCCGGCAGCAGCCAGCCCAGTCCATCCGCATAAAGCGGCAACGAGGAAGCATAGAAATCGATGATAGCTTGCAGCCAGCCCGGATTCGCTATTTCAAGTGAACTCGTCAACGTCTTGAAGCCGTCAATGATAGCGATGAAAAACGTCACCGTAATCGCTGATACATAGACAAGACGGTCATGTTTGAACAAAGGCGACAAGAATGCCAATATGATCAGGACTATCGCAAGTGGGTACAAGAACATCAATACCGGAATCGAATACGTGATGATATTCGCAAGTCCCGCATTGGTTACAATCAATGAGAAGACCGAGAAAATGACGACATAGGTTTTATAGCTGATTTTCGGCGTCAATTTATGGAAGTATTCCGCATTCGCTACTGTCAACCCGATCGCCGTTGTCAAACATGCCAGCGTAATGATGATGGCCAGTAAAGACGCACCGAATGTCCCGAAATAATGGGCAGAAGCGCCGCTTAGTACAGGGCCGCCTGTATCCATAAGGCCTAACGTGTTGGTGCTCGTTGCACCTAAATAGGCAATTCCCGTATAGACGATAGCTAGAAGAGCGGAAGCGACTGCACCACTTTTCAGAGTTGCTTTTAAAATGCCTTTTGGCGAATTCACGCCAAGCTTGCGCACAGTGGCAATAACAATAATCCCGAATACTAAGGATGCCAAAGCGTCCATTGTGTTATAGCCTTCCGTAAAGCCTTTCAAAAAAGCGCCGCTTGCATAAGCTTCTTGAGGAGCTTCAGGTGAACCCATCGGACGCACAATAGACATGATCAAAAGAGCTGCAAGTGTGATCAAAATACCAGGAGATAAGTATTTCCCGATGTTATCGACCATTTTCGATGGATTCAATGAAAGCCAAAGCGAAATGCCGAAAAAGATGACCGAAAAGACGATCAAGCCGATTGCCATATTGCCTTCTCCGATAAATGGTGCAATCCCTACTTCATACGAAACGGCTCCGGTTCTCGGCAAAGCGAAGAACGGTCCGATGGTCAGATACAATAATGCCGTGAAAACGAGCCCGAAAACAGGATGTACGCGGCTTGAAAGATCCTGCAAGTCGCTGCTTTTC
Organism: Planococcus alkaliphilus; assembly: GCF_057031095.1. Taxonomy (NCBI): domain Bacteria; kingdom Bacillati; phylum Bacillota; class Bacilli; order Caryophanales; family Caryophanaceae; genus Planococcus; species Planococcus alkaliphilus. The sequence continues at coordinate 267,997 of NZ_CM168060.1, read as the reverse complement.
GAATAACCGATTGCCAAAATCCCAAGAAGCGGCAAACCCACTCCTGTAATCAAGAACCCTGCAATGGCAATCCATACTTCTGATCCTGCATATTGGCCAAGCTGTGCTGGAAAGATTAGATTTCCTGCTCCAAAAAATAAAGCAAACAACATCATACCTACGATTGAATATTGGCCAAATGATAATTTACGGTCCATCCTTTTTCCTCCTTGATGACTGAAACGTCGGCCTAAAAGGCTGTATTTCAACATTTAATGATTTCAAAATAATACTTCGCGACTCCAAATACCGTATGCAATATATCGCTTAAAACAATAATACAATATTTAAGCCAAAATGCAAGGAATTTTATGAAGATTTTTTAAAAAATCTGTCAATTTAATATTTTCAGGTATTAAAGACTATTTTCTTAAAATAATGTCGGGTCAAAATAAAAACGGCTTCGCCAATTGCGAAGCCGTTTCGCTAACTTTCAGTAGCGAAGGGCCGCTACCGATTTGCTGATTGTGAGTTGTTCGATGTCATATCCTTTGCTTTTCAAATAATGCTCCATGCCTCTTTTGGCAATATCAATATTATTCTTAGGCCCAATAGTTATGTGGCTGAGGGGGAGCTGGCTGTTAAAATCCAGGGCAATGTATGGAATAATGACGCTATTTTGTGCTCTGAAACGCACTGCCGGCTGCAATTCACCGCTTTTATCCATCAAAGCGATTCGGTATTCTTCCTCACTTTTAAAAGCAGGATATTTGAAAAAAATCGCGAAGCTAGAAATGATTGTAAAAAAATGCTCCGGCAGAGCCGCCTTAACTTTCTGGATATCGTGGTTCTTCGCCACTTTGAAAGTCCCTATCAGAAAATTCATCAACAGCAATTCCTGTTCCTTGCGGCCATACTCCACAAATCCATGAATTGCCCGGCGCCCTTCCTGCAAGCCCGTCAACTTCCCCAAAAGATCTTCTGCATAAACCCCCAGGTTATAGCCTTCGCCTTTTGCGTAGTTATACCAAAGAGCTAAAGAGTCCTGCGTATGGGACATGGAAAAAATGTAGACTTCAAATCCGCTTTCTTCTATTTGCTCCAAGAAATGTTCCATCGCCGCTTCCAATTCATCCACAAACAACTTCCATAATTCGGCTTCCTTCTGCCTCTGCATTTTGGCGATGACCGTTTTCAAGACATTCGCGAAATAAATCAATTCACTTGAATCATTAAGAAAGTTTCCTTTGCTCATCCACAAATTATCGGTTTCCATCATGCCCATCAAACTTTGGAGACTCGTGTAATGGTAGAGAGTCTGACCCGATTCATAAGTTTTCCGGAACTGCTTGTCGAGTTCGTTCTGGAATTGCCATTCCAGTTCATCCTCCAATTTCAGCTGTGCGGCAATGACACCGCCCCTTTCCATGAACTTGATGGTCCCACTATTCCCGATTCCAATTGCTTGAAACGGCATTATGCAGATTAACTGAAATCATGAACTTGTAGGTCCGGCACTGTAAACTTCTTCGAACGGCTGAACGATCACAAAGCCCTCTCCTTTAAATTCCATTTGAATCGATTCTCCGCTTCCCCGGCCGATAAGAGTGCGGAAGCTGACATCCGTCCGAAATTCAGGCGTCAAATTCCCTGACCAGGCGACAGTGGCATTCGGATCCGTAATGACCGGCTCACCCGGACGGACAAGAAGCGTCAACGGTTCGTAATGGGAAGTAATTGCCACCCGACCTTTCCCGCTTAACTGGACATTAAATAATCCGCCAGCCATCATGCCTGCGACTTTTCTCATGAGCTTGATCTCCCAATCGATGCTCGGTTCAAAAGCCAAAAGGTCATTGCCGTTGACAGTGATGGATTCGTTGTTTAATTCGAAAATGGTTATTTTCTTTCCTTGATCTGCAAGGTAGAGGCGGCCTTGCCCCGTCGCTTTCATCAACGAAGTGCCTTCGCCGGTCAATGCCTTTTTGAACATCTTGCTGACGCCATGCTCCAGCATGCGCTCCCGCTCGAATTTGATCTGGCCGGTATAGGAAATCATGGAGCCGGCTTTGGCCCATACCGTATCGGTCAAATTCACTTCCAAAATCCGCTCTGTCTCCAGCTCAAAATAATCATTTTCCTGTTCATCTTGCTGGGTCTTGCGAATAAATTCCTCAATCGTGTAGTTCTCCATCATCATTTCCCCCTTCAATTCACTTGTCTCCATTTACGGATTGGCGGCTTTTAAGTTTCAAATTATGTTCTGAAGAGCTTGCCAACCGAAAGACAGACCGAATCCGATGAGGACGATTCCGGCAGCGATAGAAAAGATTTTCATGAACCTTCGGCCAACAAATTCCTTGCCGAAACGGACTGAAGACGCAATGATCAAATCCCAGATTGCGATGCCGACGAAAATGGCGCTGCTGTAGAAAAGAACGGCTCCTCCACTGTGATTTTGAAGCGTTGAGGACAAAACGGATCCGTATATGCCCACCCAGAAGAGAATGTTTAAGGGATTTGAAATCGCAATGGCGAAACCGGAGAAAAAACAGGACAGATACGAATCCTTCTGCTGTTTCTTTCCTTGATCCAAGCGGAGCGGCTGGTATGCTGCACGAATGCTGTCGGCCCCTAAATAGACCAGGACGATAAAGCCGATGCCCCACATGATGGTTTGTGCAGCAGCCGTCGTCAAAAAAGCAGCTATGCCAAAATAAATCAAAAGCATCAGCAGAATATCTGCTGCCATTCCGCCAACCCCTACAAACCAGGCAGATAGAAACCCTCCACGCATCCCTCTTTTCACGATTTCAATCGTAATTGCCCCGACCGGAATCGAAAGTGAGAATCCGAGAACTATAATTCCAGCAAATCTTTAGCCATCATCGAACCTCCATCGCTCTCTTGGCATTTTGTTCCCCTTTAACCCTTGCCGCCAAAACTAAACATCGCCGCGCCTCAAAGTGGCTGAAATTTCTTTCTTAAGCCGCAGCTTCTCGCTTTTCATTCGAAATGATGTAGAATTATTTACTATGAAGCTTAACCGCTCCATTTCGCAATTTAATTGGAAGGCGCGATCGCTTATGAAATTTCTTGTTATTTTTATTCAATTTCTCGTCTTGTACGGGTTTTATCTGGCCGGCGAATGGATGAGCGAATTTTTAAATTTGCCGCTGCCTGGCAGCGTTATCGGCTTCTTGCTGTTGTTCGCCGCTTTGGCTTTGAAAATTTATCCGCTTCGCTGGATTGAATCAGGGGCCCAGTTCCTGCTCATGTTCTTGTCTCTGTATTTCATTCCCGCCACGGTCGGCGTCATGAACTACGGAGATGTCTTTACAGGAAAAGGCATTTGGCTCATTGCGATTGGCGTATTCAGTACGCTTTTGACCATGGCCGTCTCCGGCTATCTTAGCCAGCGGACCGCACAGTCCCCTCGCGAAAGAGAGGTGGAGTGACGATGGCTATTTTTCTTTTGTCTATGCTGTTTGCGGGTTTGACCATTATTCTTTACCTCGTGTTAAACAGTTTGTACGTCAAATACCGGTGGACGGTCCTGACGCCGGTGTTAACGACGACGGTGGCATTAATCGCCATTTTGCTTGTTTTCGACATCCCTTATGACCGCTACATGCTCGGCGGCCAGTGGATCGGCTCACTGCTTGGGCCCGCGGTTGTCGCTTTGGCGGTTCCGCTATACAAGCAGCGCGATTTGCTGTTACAAAGTCTACTGCCGATTGTCATCGGCGTTTCAGGCGGTACAGTCGTCGGCATGTTCAGCGGCATGCTGCTTGCCCGGGCTTTTCATTTTTCCGAAGAAGTGGTGCTGACCATCTTGCCAAAATCCATCACGACTCCTGTCGCCATGCAGTTGGCTGAAGGCTTTGGCGGCATTCCTTCGCTTGCAGCCGTGTTCGTTATGGTGGCCGGATTCACCGGCATCTTAGCCGGTCCTTGGCTGTTGAAAGTGCTGCGCATCGATTCGCCAATCGGGCGCGGCATCGGCCTCGGCTCCTCAGCGCACGGCCTTGGCACATCCAAAGCATTTGAATATGGACCAGACGAAGCTTCCATGAGCTCTGTTGCAATGACATTAAGCGCAGTGATTGGCTCGTTTCTCGGCCCCGCTATCGTTTGGCTGTTCTTTTAGCGAAGAACAGCTTTTTGTTTTGGCGAAATTGCGCGCGTTTATTTCGAAATGCGCGTGTTCAGCTCTAAATACGCGCGTTGGTTTGAAAATGCGCGCGTTCAGAAAGATTTGCGCGCGTTCACAAAGATCCAACGTAAAAACTGACGGAAAATGAATGATTTCATTTTCCGTCAGCTGGCTTACAATCCGATATCTCTTTTGTTGTAGCCGATAACGCCGGCAATCGCCAATAGGACTGCAATTCCCGTCAGCATAGCGGCTGTTCCGAAATCCATCGATTCGATCGGCCATCCGGGGATGTGGCCGAATGGTGAGATTTTCATCACCCATTCCGGAAATTGAAACAGGCTGCCCATGTAAACCACCACAAAGGAAAACGCCAAATAAAGCCAGACAAAACCGGTCAACGATTTGAACCACCCCATTAACAAGGCCGACAAGCCAATCATTGCCCAAATAGCAGGCAAATAGACGATGGCTGCATAATAGAAAGTGGAAAGCGGCAGTGTCTCGTCCATCAACGAATTGCCGACGATCCCCATTCCGAGACCCGCCATGGAAGTCATCACAATGCTGATAAGAAAAGCGAGCACCAAATAACTCCCCATCAAACGGGTTCTCGATACCGCTCTTCCGAGGATATGTTCGATACGGCCATTTTTTTCTTCACTCTTTAATTTCAAAAAGGCCAGGAGAGACGGAATGGCAGCGATAATCGCGAGCACGGACATCAAAATCGGCAAAAATTGTTCCACTAGAGTAAAGCCTTCCTGGACGATCAGTAGCTCCTGCATCAAATCCACATCGGCGAAAAAGGCTTCTAAGTCTCCAAGCACCGAACCGTAAGAGGCTCCGAGCACGAACATGCCGATCGCCCAAGCGATGATGCCGGTGCGCTGCATACGGAACGCCAAACCGAAAGGGCTCAACATTGCAGGGGATGCGTGGGTCCGGCCCGTTCTTGCCGTAAAGAATCCTGAACCCAAATCACGGATCGAATTCAAGTAAAGGGCGAGCCCTGAAATTGCCAAAGCCACACCAATGGTCAATAAAACCGGCCACCAGTAGTTATTGACATAGACTTCCGAGCGGACTGCCCAGCCAAGCGGCGAGAACCAGGACAAGACTTCGTTGCCGACATCTCCAATCCCTCGGATCAAATACGCGAGCACCAATACAGCTACTGACCAGCCAAGCGTTCCCCGCGAACTTTGAGACAACTGGGCAAATACGGCCGTAATAGCGGCGAACACAAAACCTGTTGAGCCTAAAGCTGCCCCGTATAAAAGAGAGCCTTCCAAATCCATGCCTTCAATTCCGAGCGCATACAAACCGAAACCGATAATTAAAGTGAGCAGGACATTGACTGCCAGCATGACCCATAAAGTCGACTGCAATCCGGACAACCGGCCAACCGGAAGCGAACGGATCATTTCTGTTCGCCCGTCTTCTTCCTCTGCACGGGTATTCCGCGTCACCAGCAACACGCTCATCAATCCGACAACGACGGCGGTCATCAAGAGCATTTGATGCGCCATCATGGCTCCGTTCGTGTAGTTCGCCAGACCGAATCCTGGTCCTACCATCGCGGTCATCGCCGGGTTCTTCATCGTTTCCGCGAGCGCTTGCCGTTCTTCCGCATTTTGATACAAATCGGTAAAAGCGGCGGCGGTGGCCAGTGTCATCAGCGCAAAGCCTAGGAGCCAAGCTGCAATCCGGATGCGATCGCGCCGCACGATTAACCGAATCAGCTCATCGGTTCCGTCAAAAAGGTGATTAGCCACGGTGTCCCGCCTCCTCCGCTTTCCGGTCCACTTCGAGGCTTTCTTCGTAATGGCGCATGAACAATTCTTCCAAAGTTGGCGGAGCGCTTTCCATCCGGACGATGCCAAATTCGCTGACATAGCGGATCACACGGTCCAATTCTTCCGCATCCACTTGGAAAGAAAGGGCATCCCCTTGTTCCTTTATACCTCGAACCCCTTTGACTTCATGCAATAAAGGCATCGGCCGCTGCGTTTCGACAAGCATGACCGTCCCTGTCAAATGCCGGAGATCCTGCAAGCTGCCGGTCTCGATAATTTTCCCTTGCCGGATGATCGCCACTTTATCGCATAACTTCTCCACTTCCGATAAGATGTGGCTCGACAATAAAATGCTTTTCCCTTGTGCTTTCGCTTCCATGACACATTCTTGGAAGATGCGCTCCATCAACGGATCCAAGCCTGAAGTCGGTTCATCCAGAATATACAAATCTGCGTTTGACGAAAAAGCGGCAACCAGTGCGACTTTCTGCCGGTTCCCTTTCGAATAGGTCCGGCATTTTTTGGTCGGATCCAAATCGAATCGACGGATCAATTCGTCTCTTCTGCCCTTATCACCGTTTCCATTCAGCTTCATGAACAGGTCGATTACTTCACCGCCCGTCAAATTCGGCCATAAATTCACATCCCCCGGTACATAAGCCACTCTTTTATGGATGTTCACCGATTCTTTCCAAGCATCCATCCCGAAGATTTCCGCTTTGCCGGAACTCGCTTTCAAAATCCCCAACAGCACCCGGATCGCCGTTGATTTACCAGCGCCGTTCGGACCGATAAAGCCGTACACTTCGCCTTCGGCCACTTCAATATCCACGCCATCTAACGCCGCGAAATCACCGAATTTTTTTGTCAGTCCGCTAGTCTTTAATACGCTCATCACTTTCACCCCTTACTTATAAAAGCTGCGTTTTAAAATATCCAGGTATTCATAAAACTCCTCCCAATACGGATCAAAATCGATCGCTGCCATCTTCTGCCCTTCCAGCTTTCGCAGCAGTTCATTTTGATAGCCCTCAATAGCCCAGCGGATTAAATTGAAGGTCTTTTCAACATCCATCTCTTGCTTGAACAATGATTTGTCAATTCCTTCATAAAGCAGTGCATAGCCCAAGCGCTGTAATTCTTTGAATTGCTTTTGCAGATCTTCCGGCAGCTCCAGCTCCTTTTCGAGCATCACCATCCCGATAAAATTGAATACATGCCTATTTTCCGTCTGCGCTTTCAACTTCACTTTCGACGCCTGTTTAAACCGTTCGATAAAATCCCTTTCTGACAGGTCCACCAAATTGAAATATTCTTTTACAACGAGATCAAAACTATAACTCACCAAATGATGAAACAATTCTTTCTTGCTATTAAAATAATAAAACAACATGCCTTTTCCGATTCCAGCCTTCTTGACAATGCGATTAGTGGAAGCTGTATCGTATCCATATTCTGCAAACTCTTCTAATGCCGCTTCTAGGATAGCTTGCTGTTTTAATGCATCTAAACTATTGAATTTCTCCACATTTCGTTCCTCGCCCTCTTTAGACCATCTTGGTCGACTCCAGAATACACCTTTCGACCAAGGTGGTCAACAAAATAAAAAGAATTTTTAAACAGGTTTGATTTGCGCAATTAAATGATATGTTTTGAATAGCGTATTTATAAAAGAAAGGGAGATTGAAATGAAGAGGTTATTCACGAACAAAGGGTTGGCATTGATAGCGGGAACGCTTTCCTTGTCATTATTGGCTGCTTGCGGCAACGAAGAAGAAACGGTTAAAGAAGAAGCGACAGCATGGGATGAAATTCAAGAAGAAGGTACGTTGAATGTGGCGACATCCGGCACCTTATTCCCCACTTCTTACCGCGAAGAAGGTACAGATAAATTGACCGGCTTCGAGGTGGAAGTTGTACGGGAACTGGGGGAACGCTTGGAACTTGAAATTGAATTCACCGAACTCGGGTTTGACGAAATGCTGACTTCCGTACAGACCGGGCAAGTGGATCTTGCTTCTAACGACATTGAGATTACGGAAGACCGTGAAGAGAAATTTACTTTCTCAACACCTTTTAAATATTCATACGGGACAGCCATTGTCCGTAAAGACGATTTGTCAGGCATCGAAACTTTGGAAGATTTAAAAGGCAAGAAAGCAGCCGGCGCCTCTACTTCCGTCTATATGGATACAGCACGTGAATACGGCGCGGAAGAAGTTGTCTACGACAACGCTACGAACGAAGTCTACCTTCGCGACGTGGCAATCGGCCGCACGGACGTCATTTTGAACGATTATTACCTGCAGACTTTGGCGATCGCAGCTTTCCCGGAACTGGAAATTACGATTCATCCGAACTTGAAATACAGCCCTTCTGATGTCGGCGTGGTAATGAACAAAGATCATCAGGAACTGGCTGAAAACATCAATGGCGCTATTGAAGAAATGCTGGAAGACGGCACAATCGCGGAAATTTCCGCTGAATTCTTCAACGGAGCAGATGTTACCCAGAAAGTTGAAATCGAGGAATAAAAGCAAAGAGGAACCGCGGGCAGCGGTTCCTCTTTTCCGTTTTTTATTGAATTGTCTAAGCTCGACTTAGCTTACTCCATTAAGAACTCCGACGTTCCATCAAATTGATCCCAATGCCCATGCAGACAACGCCGAACAGCAAGAGAATCGACAACGGTTCACTCAGTTCTTGCCAGGTGCGGTCATAGATGGCGACGCCTTTCAGTGCATCCAATCCGTAAGTGATCGGCAGGATTTTGGAAATCGTTAATAAGATGTTGTTGCTGACCAATTCAATCGGCCAAAACGCGCCGCCGATCATGGCCATGCCTGTTGCGATAATCGGAACGATCGCTTGAAGCTGCTGCGGCCGGCTGACAAGGCTCATCACCAGCATGCTGAGTGCGACGATAGCGAACGTATAGCAAGCGATGATCAGCAAGATGGCACCGAAACGGTCACCCACATCAAATCCGAACGCATACTTGAATAAAATGAAAATCAAGGAAATCTGCACATACCCAATGGTAAAGCTATACGCCAGATGGCCAAGATAGATCTCCCATTTCCCGACCGGCGATAAGATTAAACGATTCCAGGTGCCCATCTTTTTTTCTTCTACAATTTTCATCAAACTGAACATGATGGTATAAACCGAGAAGAACAGCGTCATCCCAAACAGCAGCTGCAATTGGTTGTCGTACTGGAATTCCGCTTTGCCGTCCAAAGTGGAAGTCGTTATTTGGAGTGCGGGTTCTTCCAAACCAGCTGCCACTTCTGTCCGGATATCGCCTCCGGCTGTTTGCTGTTCGATTTGCTGAAATCGTATTTCCTCGCGGTATTTCCGATCCAAAAATGCTTCCAGGACAAAGCGTCCCATATCGTCTGCCGCCAGCACAATCCGGTAATCGTCATCCATGAGGCGCAAAGCAAACGGGGCATCCCCTGCGGAAACCGCTTCACGCACCTCATTTTCATTCATCAATTCAAACTTAAATTCTTCCGATTTATTTAACGAAACCACCCATTCTTCGGCTTCTGCTACAGGAAATGATTCATCAGCATAAGCAAGAATAGCCGGCCTTTCCGCTGGATTATTGCCGGCCAGTGCTGCTACAAAGACAATGGTCATGACCAAGAAGGACAAGACCATGATAGGGGCCCGGCGAAATCTTTGCCATTGCAATAGAAATACTGATTTCATGCTTACGCCTCCCCTTTTCTTGGAAATAACAGAAAGCTTAAAACGAGCAGGATGACCGTTGCCAATAGAACCCGGCTAAGCGGTTCCCAAAGCAGGCCAATATCCAAGTTTTGCACCCATAACAGAAAAGCATTCAAAGAAGCACCATTTGGCGTCCAGCTGCCCAATTGCCGGATGAAAACAGGCAAGCCTTCAGTTGGTGTAAAGCTTCCTCCTAAAAAGGCGAAAATCGTGACAATGCCGCCTGAAAATACCGTAGCGATGGTGTCATTATTGAACCGCATCAGTAAAGCCGTTAGAAATGCCGCAATCGCTCCCACACATAGCGCTAAACAGAAAGCGATCAACAGCATGCCTGGCCAGAACGACAGATCCGTCAAATCGAAGGCTTGAAAAATCAACGATGAAAAGAAAAACAAAATACAGAACTGGAAAAAAGTGACCAATGTTGCAGAAATGGCTTTTCCTCCAAGATAAGCGAAGGGATGGCGGTCTGACAGCAAAATTCGGTTAAAGACGAATTGCTGTTTTTCCACAAAAGCAATGCCGGCGATGGAACCGCCCACAAAAAGCGCAAACATAACCGCCATGCCAATCGTATAGTATTGGAAAGAACTGATTGGCGCGACAGCAGAGACGCTTTCCACCCCTCCGATTTCGGATGGGGTTTCACTAGCTGCACGCTCTCCGTTTGCTGCTTGCGCAATCGCACTTTCAAAATTCAGCGACCAGACAAATTCGTCCAAAATATTCTGGAACACTCCAGACTGTGTTTCTGCATAATCGGAAACCATCAAATGAAGTTCACTCCCGTTGCCTGCACCCAACATCATTTTTTGCAAAGCATCGAACGTGAAGTTTTCAGGGAGTGTGAGAATGGCTACGATCTCCTCATCTTCGAGTGCACGTTTGGCGGCGGCTGCATCCATTTCCCTCGCCGTCACTAAACTGCTCAAACTCTCATCTTTCAACACTTCCTGCAGCAGAGCTGAAGGGCTCATTTCTTCTGCCGCCGCCGTCATGCCGTTTTGCGCTTCAGCTGGCAGTTCCGAATTCCCTAATGCCTCTTTAAAGCGGCTGAGCCCTTGCTGCTCGTCGTCTTCCTGGACAAGCGCGACTTCCATCGACAGGACTTCCGAATTCCCACTAAGAAGCCCGCTTAATGCAAAGCCCAGAATCGCAATCAAAATGAACGGCATTGCCAAGAGAATGATCAGCTCAGTCCGGTCGCGAAATAAAACAAGCAGGTCTTTTTTCAAAAATGTAAACATGGGACCGCCTCCTCAATCTCTCAGTTTCCGGCCAGTCAAATGCAAAAACACATCTTCGAGGCTCGGGGTCTGGACGTTGACGTTGATGATTTGTGATTGATGGTGCTCAGAAGCCTGAAATACTTCGCCTAATATCCGGCTCCCTTTCGGAATAATGAGCTTAATGCCTTTTTCAGTCTCCGCTGCCTGTTTGATTGTGTTAATCTTTTGCAGCTCTTTGAAAAAATCGGGATAGGGCCGATCCAATTCAATCCATATCGTTTCTTCACTTGAAAGGATGCTTTTCAGCTCTTCTTTTGTCCCGCTCGCAATGATTTTTCCGTGGTCCATGATATAAACCCGATCGCACAACCGCTCCACTTCTTCCATGTAATGGCTCGTATAGAGGACGGTCAACCCCTTTTCCTGATTGAGTTCCCGCACCATTTCTAAAATGTGGCTCCGGGATTGCGGATCGATTCCAACAGTCGGTTCGTCCATGATAATCACTTCCGGTTCATGCATCATCGCCGCAGCAATATTCACCCGGCGCTTCATCCCGCCGGAATAGGTTTTAACAATTTCTTTTTGCCGCTCAACCAAGCCGACCAAATTCAAAGAACGTTGGATCGCATCTTCCAGGGCCTTTCCCGAAAGGCCGTAGATCCGCCCAAAGAACTTTAAATTTTCATACGCCGTCAATTCCCCGTAAAGAGCGATTTCCTGCGGCACCACCCCTAGCACCCGCCTCATCTCACTTGGATTCTTAATCACGCTTTTCCCGTTAAGCCGCACATCTCCAGACGTCGGTTTCAATAAAGTTGAAATCATGGAAATCGTCGTGGATTTTCCTGCGCCGTTCGGCCCGAGCAAGCCGACCGATTCCCCTTTGTCTAAATACAAACTGGCCCCTTCCACGGCGGTCTTGCCTTTGAATACCTTTTTCAGTTCTTCGGTTTCGAGCAAAATCTCCCTCTCCTTTCAATCTTGTGAACCCAGTGTATATAAAAAAAGACAGTGCGCCCACTGTCTTGCGTCATTACTTTTAGAAAATGCCATGACTTCCGTCATTTTTTGTTAAACAAGGCCATGGCGGATGGCGTAAATCGCAATCTGGGTGCGGTCGCGAAGCTCCAATTTGTCCAAAATCATACTGATATGGTTTTTAACCGTCCCAATGGATAAAGCCAGTTCATCGGAAATTTCCCGGTTGCTTCGCCCTTCACCGATTCGGCAAATGATATCGAGTTCCCTCGGCGTCAGCGACTCGAGCACCTTTTCTTGAACAGGCTGTTTCATCAATTTCGGCATAATATTGGCAGCCACTTGGCCTTCCAGCACCAGACCGCCTTCTAAACAGCTTCGGATGGACCGGATCAACTCTGACGTATCGGCATCTTTTAACATATAACCACAAGCGCCGCTCTTCAGCGCCTCGAGCGCATATTCATCATCATTGAAAGTCGTTAAAATCAACACTTTGCATTTTGGCCAGCGCGAGAGGATAATGCGCGTCGCTTCAAGCCCATCCATCTCAGGCATCCGGATATCCATGATGATCAGATCAAACGCTTGGGTTTCACATAGCGCGACTGCCTGTTTTCCATTCACCGCTTCTCCAGTCACTTCAATGCCGGGGTCGGTTTCAATCATCATTTTCAACCCTTGCCGCACCATCGCCTGGTCCTCTGCTAGTAATATTCGGATCATTCCAATCCACTCTCCTCATCCGTTAATGGCAACGAACCGCTAACGACAAACAACCCGTTTTCCGGCCCTGCCCTGAATTCACCACCGATTTGCTCGATTCTCTCCCGCATGGAAGACAAACCGAACCCTTCATGAAATGAAATCGTACTCGCTATTTTATTGGTGATTACGAAACGAAACACTTTTCCTGCAGGCGCTTCGAAGACAATATCCGCTTCCCGTGCGCCGCTATGCCGCATGATATTCGTCAATGCTTCTTGCACTGCCCGGTAAACAATCACCATCTGGTCATTGCTGAGAGGCGCAGATAAAGCGCCATGCTTAACCGCAAATTGGATGCGAAGAAAGTTTTCAGCTTCCAGTTTGCGGATCAAACTGATGATTGCCGTTACGCCTCCCGGTTCATCGTGTTTCAAGGTTTTCACGGCGCTGCGTGTTTCTTCTAAGCTTTCTTTCGCTAAGCTCTTTAATTCTTCCAGCTGTCTTGCCGTTTCGCCTTCCGCTTGCAGCCGCGAGACTTCCAATTGCATCAAGAGCGCGGTCAGCTTATGGCCGACCGAGTCGTGGATATCGCGTGCAATTTGCGTGCGTTCTTCCTGCCTCGCTGCCTGTTCATTCGTCAAGAGCCGGCGCTTCATTTTCCGGTATTCACTCAACAGCGCTTCATTTCGTTCCTTCAGCCCTTCTTCTACTACATGGCTCTTCTTAAAGAACACTAGAGCCGCACATGCCATTAAACTGTAAAGGCCGATAAACAAAGGTGCTAGCCCTGAATTCCCGGCTAAACTATGCAGCAAAGCGCCTGCCACCAATATCAAAGCGATGGCTATAGCCAATTTTGCAGAAAGACGGTAGACCGCTTTCCCGGCAATTATAGTAAATACCAATAGCGGATATGGATTCAAGGCCCCTTCTTGCTGCGGCCAGAAAATGAGGATCGCCAATAACGCCATCAATGCCAAATTCATAAATGCGAGCAATGGCTTTTTCCTTACTAAAGGCGCTAAGAAGAAAAAACCGAAAAACAATGCACTTCCAAGGATGCGAAGCGGCAACTCACTCATATCAACCGGTAACTGGACAATTCCCATCGTCCAGGAAATCCCTAACACCATTAACCAAAACCAATAGGACCGCATGTAGCATTTCGCCTCCAGCGCGTTAAATTTTTTGCCGTTTTTAAATTTCATGCCTCCGAAAATCTCTAATCTACATACGAGAGCCGCCAAGCTTCCGTTTCAAGATTCCTTCGATTCTTACAATAAATATTCTTTAAATTCCAGCGCATCCTTTCACGTTCCTCTATTAAGTCTTATACTGGATAAAATAATTAAAATAATCTGATTAAGAGGTGGCAATATGGATTTTTCTTTTTCTCCACTTAGCGACCGAGCGATTGTCATTGAAGTCGGAAACGAAATTAATGAATCTGCACAAAAAGCCGTACGCACCATTTCGGCATTGCTTGAAGCTTCTCCTCCTTCCTGGCTTATTGAAACCATTCCAGCTTTTACAACGGTCACTGTTTTTTATGACCCGATAAAGGCTTTATATGGAACAGTTAAATCAGAACTTGAAGAGTTGCTCAGCCAAACTGGAGAAGAACTGGCTGTAACCCCGAGAACTGTTGAAATTCCGGTTTGCTATGGCGGTGAGTTCGGTCCTGACTTGGAATTTGTGGCCGAGCACAACGGCCTCACCCAGCAGCAAGTCATCGATTTCCATACAGGCGGAGAGTATTCCGTCTACATGATCGGCTTTGCCCCGGGCTTTCCTTTTATCGGCGGCATGTCTGAGAAAATTGCGGCGCCGAGGCGGGATTCTCCGAGGCTTCGGATTCCAGAACGCACCGTCGGCATCGCCGGCATGCAAACCGGAATCTACCCGATCGAAACTCCCGGCGGCTGGCAATTGATCGGTCGTACGCCGATGCGCCTTTTTCGCCCGGAAGAGGAAATTCCAAGTTTATTGCGCGCTGGCGATAAAATCGTTTTTACGCAAATTACAGAACAGGAATACGCTTCTTGGAAGGAGGATCGCCATGCTGAAAATCATTAAAGGCGGGCTTCAAACCACTGTCCAAGATCTTGGCCGTTCCGGTTTTCAGAAATACGGCGTCATCGCGAGCGGTGCGATGGACCCTTTTGCCCATCGGATAGCGAATCTTCTTGTCGGCAATGCGGAACAAGAAGCCACACTCGAAATTGCTTTAGTAGGTCCGGCCATCGAATTTCAAGAACAAACTTTCATCGCCATATGCGGCGCTGACCTTTCGCCCGAAATCGACGGCAACCCGGTAAAACTATGGCGCACTCTTTCAGTAAATAAAGGAAGCGTCCTGAAATTCGGCGCTCCCCGCTCTGGCTGCCGCACTTACTTGGCCATCGCTGGGGGAATTTCCCTAACCTCCGTCATGAACAGCAAATCGACTTATTTGCGGGCAGGAATCGGTGGGTTTAAAGGGCGTGCCTTAGCCGCTGGCGATGAGCTGCAAATTGGAAAGCTAAGAGACGAGACAGCAGATGCGCTAGCCAAGGCTGCCTATCAAGAAGTGGAATGGCAAGTTCCTGCCTATCGCTACTCAACTGTGCCCGTTGTCCGTTTGATGCGCGGCCGCCAATTTCATTTATTCGACGACATGAGCCAGAAGCAGCTTTTTACCGAAGCTTTTTCCATCTCGACCGATTCGGACCGTATGGGCTACCGCTTGGAAGGTCCGCGCTTGTCATTGAGTGAACCAAAGGAATTGATTTCGGAGGCTGTCGCTTTCGGATCCATCCAAGTACCGGCTGATGGCAATCCGATTATCCTGCTTGCAGACCGGCAGACGACAGGCGGCTATCCCAAAATCGGACAGATTGCGTCCGTCGACTTGCCGCTCGCCACTCAATTAAAGCCTGGTGACCGGATTCGCTTCAAAGAAATCACGCTCGAAGAAGCACAAAATCTTTTTCTTGAACAAGAACAGCAGATCCGCCAATTAAAGCTTGGCATCCAATTGAAAAGGGAGGAATGAACATGAGCTATAAAGTGGATTTAAACTGTGATATGGGAGAAAGCTTTGGCGCTTATCAAATGGGGAATGATGCGGAAATTTTAAATTTCGTGACTTCTGCCAACATAGCCTGCGGCTTTCATGCCGGTGATCCGGCAACGATGCGGAAAACGGTAAGGATGGCATTGGATAAGAACGTCGGCATCGGCGCCCACCCCGGATTGCAAGACCTTGTCGGTTTCGGCCGCCGAAGTATGGCGATTTCGCCGCAAGAAGCATACGACTTGACCGTTTATCAAATCGGCGCCTTGTCCGGATTTGTCCAAGCGGAAGGCGGACGCTTGCAGCATGTGAAAGCACATGGCGCCTTGTACAATATGGCGGCTAAAAATGCGGCGCTTTCTGAAGCGATTGCAGAAGCCATCTATAAGATTGACCCTGAGCTGATCTTATTCGGCTTATCCGGCAGCGAATTGGTGAAAGCCGGTGAAAAAATCGGCTTGCGGACAGCGAGCGAAGTCTTTTCAGACCGCACTTACCAACTCGATGGCAGCTTGACGCCGCGTAAAGAAGCGAATGCGCTGATTACCGATACAGACTCGGCACTAGAACAAGTGATCCGCATGGTCAAAGAGAACAAGGTAAGGACACTGCAAAATCAAGAAGTCGAATTAAAGGCAGAAACCATTTGCATTCACGGTGACGGCGTGGCGGCGTTGGAATTTGCTGAGAGCTTGTCGAAGTCGCTGAGCCATGCAGGGATCAACATTCAAAAAGTGGAGGAGTTCATTTAAAGGAGGAGGGATTGGATGAAAACATCAAACCGCAGTATTCTGCTGGGGGCCGCTTTTCTCATGGCCACTTCTGCCATCGGCCCTGGCTTTTTAACACAGACTACCGTTTTTACAGAGCAATTGCTGGCCTCATTCGGTTTTGTTATTTTAATTTCCATCATCATCGATATCGGGGCACAGACGAATATTTGGCGGATCATTGCGGTTTCCGGCAAACGCGCACAAGATATTGCCAATGATGTGCTTCCGGGGCTTGGCTATTTCCTCGCCTTATTAGTGGTAATGGGCGGCCTGGCATTTAATATCGGAAACGTCGGCGGTGCAGGGCTGGGGATGAATGTGCTTTTCGGCATCGATCCGAAAACAGGGGCTATCTTGAGCGGCTTGCTCGCCGTAGGCATTTTCGTTGTGAAAGAAGCGGGCCAGGCGATGGACCGCTTTGCTCAAATCCTCGGTTTTATGATGATTGCACTGACGCTTTACGTCATGTTCACTGCCCAGCCTCCTATTGGAGAAGCAGTGACCAAAACCTTTATTCCCGACAATATCGACATTTTTGCAATCGTCACACTGGTCGGCGGGACGGTCGGCGGCTATATCACTTTTGCCGGCGGTCACCGCTTGATCGATGCCGGATTGACTGGCAGAGCGGCTGTTCCGGAAGTGACCCGCAGTTCCATCTATGCCATCGGGATTGCTTCCATTATGCGCATCATTTTATTCTTAGCTGTACTTGGAGTCGTCTCCCAAGGGCTTTCCCTGAATCCTGACAATCCCCCGGCTTCTGTATTCCAGTTGGCAGCCGGAAACGTCGGCTATAAGATTTTCGGAGTCGTGATGTGGGCAGCTGCTGTCACTTCAGTTGTCGGTGCCGCTTATACATCTGTTTCTTTTATCCGGACGTTCAGCCCTGTTTTGGAAAAATACAATCGGTTCCTGGTCATTTCCTTCATCGTTATTTCGACTTCCGTTTTCGTCTTCATTGGCCAGCCGGTTTTGATTCTCGTGCTTGTCGGCTCATTGAATGGGTTGATTTTGCCGATTGCACTCGGCGTAATGCTGATTGCTGCCCATAAAGCGAAAATTGTCGGAGACTATAAACATCCGCTTTGGATGACCATTTTCGGCATCATCATCGTTATTGCCATGGCATGGATGGGAATCTACACCTTGTCGAACGGCATCCCTCAATTATTCAAATAAGCATAAAAGGCGCCCAGATGGAAATCCATCTGGGCGCCCTTTTTCACTTCCCCATCTTTTCATTGCCGTGCTTGAAATTCCCTGTCGCCTTTGCCAAAATCAACTGCACGTCTTTATCGGTTTCAGCTTGCTGAATCTTCCCGATCAATTTCTCCGCTTCTTTTCCTTTAGCAATTTTTATTTGCTTGCCTTCGTAAGAAATGAAAACGGTTTGATTTTTACTGATGCTATAAGTGAATGGATTTTCCCCTAAGCGGTTCCGCTTATCACTATTCATCGCACACCTCTTTCATCGAAAGCTTATTTCCCAGGAAATGAATTTCAGCGTCCTTAAAGTACTCGTAATATCCCTTCCACCACTTCTCTTAAATAATCCGTGCTGTGCGGCACCAGGTTATCCATGCGGATGGTGGTTACAAACGGGTTCTTTTCGCCACCTTCTGCCACTTCAAATCCTTTTGCTTCAACTTCCGTTCTTTCTCCAAGGCATAGCTGTGCAAACGCGGTGAATTCAACAGCGGCCATGCCTGCCACTTCTTCTTTTTGCAACTCTAACAATGCGTGAGGGTTTTCTGTTGTACGATAAAGAAAGTTGTGGCACCGTTCATTGTCCAGGAAACCACCTAAGTGAATTTGGTCTTTAATGATGCCTAAAGGGATGAGCTCTTCAAATGCGACCGTCTGCCCCAATTCCTCTTCAACTTCTCGGATTCCATCTTCCACCGTTTCTTCGGCCGTCAAATGGCCTGCTGCTGTAATATCAAAAAGATTGGGGAAATCCTTTTTCAATGGGCTCCGAAGCTGAAGGTGAATAAAATCTTTTCCTTCTTTCCGGCTAACCATCCAGCAATGGAACGTTTCATGCCAATAGCCCCTTTGATGCACTTCTTCGCGGCTTGCTACGCCAGTCGCGTTGCCGTCTTCATCGAACACGCGCAGCTTTTCTGTTTCCATGTCTTTTGCCTCCCCAATCAAAAAGCCTGCCCAAAAATGCAGGCAAGCTTTTGAATTTTCAAGTGGCGCCAACCACTTCCGCTGTTTCCAGCGGTTCTGCTTCCGGCTTCTGCACACGCGGATCCTGCAGCCAGCAAGCGGCTGTGTGGTTGTCTTCTCCCACTACGGTATCACGCGGCGTAAAGCTGTGGCACACTTTCATTGTATGAGGGCAACGTGCTGCAAATGCACAGCCTTCTCCAAGCGTTGCCAAGTTCGGCGGAGATCCGCCGATCGGAAGTAATGGTTTTGAACGGTCTTCGTTCATTTTCGGCATCGATTGCATCAAGCCTAATGTATACGGATGCTGCGGATTGTAGAAAATCTCATCCAGCGTCCCTTGTTCGACGATTTTTCCGCCGTACATGACCGCTACCCGGTCCGCCATATTCGCTACGACGCCCAAGTCGTGCGTAATCAAAATAATCGCGGTTTCGGTTTTTTGCTGAAGATCTTTCATCAAGTCCAGAATCTGTGCTTGAATCGTTACATCAAGCGCCGTCGTCGGTTCATCCGCAATCAGCACTTTCGGATTGCAGGCGAGCGCCAAAGCGATCACGACCCGCTGACGCATCCCGCCTGAAAATTGGTGAGGAAAGCTGTCCAACCGCATTTCCGCTTTCGGGATACCCACCAGTTTCAGCATTTCCAATGCCCGCTCCCGCGCTTGCTGCTTCGTCATTTTTTGATGGCGCTGAAGGCCTTCCATGATTTGCTTTCCGACTTTCATCGTCGGGTTCAATGAGGTCATTGGATCCTGGAACACCATCGATATTTCCGATCCGCGGATATCGGTAATTTGTTTGCTTGAAAGCTCCAACAGGCTTTTGCCGTCATAGACAATATCGCCTTTTGAAATTTCGGTCGTGCTTTTCGGCAATAGCTGCATAATGGACTTGGCCGTCACCGATTTCCCAGAACCGGACTCTCCGACAATCGCCAAAGTCTCGCCTTTATTCAACTCGAAATTGACGCCTCGCACTGCCGTAATTTTCCCGGTTTGGGTCTTGAATGAAACATGCAGATCTTCCACTTTTAAGATAGTCTTCTTCATTTTCTGGACCCTCCCCTATTTTTTCATCTTCGGATCGAGCGCATCACGCAGCCCGTCTGCAAGCAAGTTGAAGCAAATCATGATGGCACTGATGACGAGTGCCGGATAAATCAGTTTATACGGGAAATACCGCATCGATTTATAGCCATCTTCAATCAATACACCGAGCGATGCCTGTGGTGCCTGCAGACCCAAACCGATAAAGCTCAGGAACGCTTCAAAGAAAATCGCTGTCGGAATGGTGAACATGACGGTGACGATGACAGGACCCATAATATTCGGCATTAAATGTTTCCAGATCAAGCGCTTGTTCGAAGCCCCTAATGTGCGGGAGGCTAAGATGAATTCCTGTCCTTTCAGCTGAAGGATCTGCCCCCGGACAACCCGGGCCATGCCGACCCAGCCGGTGACAATCATCGCCAGGATAATTGATGTAATCCCAGGCTGAAGGACGAGAATGAAGAGGATGATAACGATCAAGTTCGGTATCCCCATGAGTATTTCAATGATCCGCTGCATGACATTATCGACCCGGCCTCCGTAGAACGAGGAGATGCCGCCGTAAATAACGCCGATGGCCAAATCGAGGAATGCGGCAACTAACGCGATGAATAGAGAGATTTGCGTCCCTTTCCACACACGCGTCCATAAATCACGGCCGAATTCATCGGTGCCAAACCAGTAATTTGTAGCGACTTCGCGCTCGGCATAGACATCGGTGCCTTGGGCGTTCAAACCGTCAAAGCCGAGCCATTCGAGGCCCGTGACTTTAGGCGGCATATTTGAATGCGCCAAATTCTGTCCACGGTACGTAAATTCGTTCATGCTTGGACCGATCAACGCCATAATAATCAATACAATAAGCAGTACGAGAGAAATCATAGCGCCTTTATTTTTAGCCAAGCGCTGAAATGCTTCTTTCCAAAACGAAACAGAAGGCGTCGAAATCTCTTCGCTCTTCTTTTGGTCTAAAGGCGCTTTGACGAATAAATCGTCCGGAATATTGTCTAGGCTGTAATCGTTCTGCGTATGCATAGTTGGAAGTTTTGCATCGAATTCTTTCATGTCGCTTCCCCCTTATAGTTGATGCGGGGATCTAAGAAGCCGTAAATGATATCGACGACAAACACGACGAAAATAAATAACGCACTATAGAAGATCGTGATTCCCATGATGACGCTGTAATCCAGTACCAGGATGGATAAGGTGAATTGTTCTCCGAGCCCTGGAACCGAGAAGATTTTCTCGATAACGAGTGTCCCTGTCATAATCGAAACCGCTAGCGGCCCGAGCATGGTGACAACCGGAATCAGCGCATTGCGGATGACGTGCTTTACAATGACCTGATTTTCCCGCATCCCTTTTGCGCGGGCCGTTATGACGTAATCCTGGCCGAGCACTTCGAGCATTTCACTGCGGATAAACCGGGCGACCGTCGCAGTGACTGTCACCGATAAAGCGATAGAAGGCAGCAAAGTGCTGGAATAGCCCTCCCAGAGTGCAACCGGCAGCCATTCAAGCTTTACACCGATATAATATTGCAACAACGCCGCAAAAACGAAAGAAGGGATCGACATGCCGATGACCGCAAGCGCCACTGAACCATAATCAAAAATCGAATTATGCTTCAAAGCTGAAATGATGCCAAGAATAAGCCCTAGAATGGCACCAATGACCAATGCCTGCAAACCGATAAAAGCGGATGGCCCGATGCGGGTGCTGATCATGCTTGTAACGGTTCTGCCTTCATGCTGGAATGAATAGCCCAAGTCGCCTTGCACCAAATTTCCAAGGTAGTGAAAATACTGGATAGCTACTGGCTGATCCAATCCATATTTTGCATTTAATACAGCCAATTGCTCAGCGCCTAATTTCTCCGGGTTCGTAAACGGCGTCCCTGGCAGAAGCTGCATGAGGAAGAACGTGGCTGTCACGATGATAAACAGCGTAATCAGCATATATCCAATCCGCTTAACTAAATATCCCTTCATGGAAACACCTCTATTCTATGAGTTGAGTAATCTTCTGGATGAAAAAATACGAGGGGACCGGATTTCCGGCCACACCCTCGTATCTAAAGCTGCCTAACTGTAGATTATTCTTCGATTGATGCCCACTTATACGTATGTGAAGCACCAGTAGGGTGTACAATTAAACCTTTGATTTTTTCTCTCATTAAGATTGAAGTTCCATCTTGGTAAAGCGGCACGATCGCTGCATCTTCTTCCAAAAGGATTTTCTCGATGTTCAACAGCATTTCAAAGCGTTTAGATAGATCGGTTTCCACGCGTGCCTGGTTTACCAATTCATCCAATTTCGGGTTATGGTAATCCATGCGGTTAGCGGATCCGCCTTCTACCCACATATCAAGGTAAGTCATCGGGTCACTGTAGTCAGGGCCCCATGAAGACAAGGACAAATCATATTCAATCGCTTTTTCAATTTCAAGGCGTTGAGCGAAAGGAACCGCTTTGATTTCCAATTTGAAGCCTGGAAGATTATCTTCTAATTGTGCTTGAAGGTATTCTGCCACTTTTTTATGGTCGTCAGAATCAGAGATGTTGATCGAAACAGTCAAGTCCGAAACGCCTGCTTCTTTCAATCCAGTTTCCCATAGTTTTTGAGCGTCTTCTGCAGATCCTGTGTTGAAATCACCGTTCAAATCACGGTAATCTTCTCCTTCTGGAGATTGGAAGAAGCCTTTAGGAACGACCCCGTTTAATGCAGTCGAGCCGTCTTTCAAGATAACGTCAGTCAAGCTTTCTTTGTCGATCGCCATATTGATTGCCTGGCGGATGTTTTTATTGCCAAGAACCGGATGTGTATGGTTGAAGCGAAGGAAAATCATGCTTGGTTCAAGGATTGTGTCAAAGTTCGGATCTTCTTTGTACTGATCCACTGATTCTGAGCTAAGTTCGATGCGGTCAACTTTGTTTGTTTCATATAAGTTAACGCCTGTTGTTGGATCTTTTACTACGAAAGCGTTGATCTTATCCAATTTAACTGCTTCTGCATCCCAGTAGTCTTCGTTCTTTTCATAGTTCCAGCCTTGCTCATGCGTCCAATCCGTTAGAGTGAACGGGCCGTTGAACAGGATGTTTTCGGCTTCCAATGCGTACTGGTCGCCTTGTTCTTCAACGAATTTCTGGTTTTGCGGCAAGAATGTCGGGAATGTCAGCAACGATTGCAATAATGGGTTGGCGCTTTCAAGCGTCACTTCCAAAGTTTGCTCATCGATTGCTTTAACCCCTAACTCGTCTGCATCCGCTTCGCCGTTCATGATCGCTTCTGCATTTTTAATGCTTGCCGTAACGAACATGAAGTTGTACGGGCTTGCATCTTTCATCACGCGTTTCCATGCATATTCAAAGTCTTGCGCTGTCACAGGATCCCCATTGCTCCATTTTGACTCACGCAATGTGAATGTGTGGACGGTTTGGTCTTCATTTTCTGTATGTTCCGTTACTAAAGCTTCAATTGGCTGGTGATTTTCATCTTGGCGGTAAAGCCCTTCATTGACGTTGTTCAATACGGTAAATGCAACGCCGTCATGCGCTTTTGTAGAATCTAGAGTAGGAATGTCCGCTGTTGCCGAGATATTCAAGACCTGGCTTGCTTCACCTTCTCCTCCATCTGCGTTGGAGCCTTCTGAATTGCCGCTGTCAGAAGAACTAAAATTACAGCCAGACAGAATCAACACAAAAGCCATCAACAATAATAATGCTTGTGCTCTAATCTTTCTCTCCATTTCCCCTACCCCCTAATTTTTCTAATAATTCTTTTTAATCATAATTGTTATTCTACTATTACGCAATAAGATATTTTAATTTTCAAAAATAAAGGAACCGTGTTAATCTTTAATTATCCACTGAAAGGACCATGCCCCATGACCAATAAACTCATCATTCTGCTGGGATCTCTTCTCGCATCTTTCGCTGTATCCTTTTTATTAAATGGACCATGGAATTTGGCCAAATGGCTGGACGCTGTTTTTTTAATCGGCCTGCTTTTAATTATGGCTGCTTCCGTGATGGTCTTGATCGAAGCCGAATTTTTCAATGCGTTCATCAAAAGTTTTAAAAACTTTTTCTCCCGGGTTAACCATAAGGAAAAATACATACGCGAAAGCGAAAGGCGCACAAGCGACGCTGTGGCTTACCAAAAAAACTTCCCGATCCGGAAAGATCTGCTTTTTATCGGCATTGAGCTAAGCCTTTGCAGCTTAATCCTGTCGTCTGCGCTTTATTATTTTTTCTCCTAACCATAAAAACCTTCAGCCATTTATGGGCTGAAGGTTTTCATTTTCCTGCTTATAAAACGTTACGCGGTTGCGTCCGCTTTTTTTGGATTGGTAAAGAGCGTTATCGGCTTCTTTGATAAGCTGATCCAGAGACGCTGAGCCGTCTGAATAGCTTGTGCCGACCGAAACAGAAACGATGCCGCCCGGCTGATGCTCTTCTCCGTCAAACCGGTACTCTTCAATTGCTTTACGCACTTTGTCGGCTTTTGCAAAAATTTGTTCCAGATCGGTTTCTTCTGTAAAACAAAGGATGAATTCTTCGCCGCCATACCTGGCGACTACATCGTGGTCTTCTGTGCTGTCGATCAGCAATTGGCCGATCGTCCTCAGCACTTGATCCCCTTTTTGATGTCCATGGGTATCGTTGTAGACTTTAAAAAAGTCCACGTCGACCATGGCGATCGAAAGCGGCAGTTTTTGATCGACCAATCCGCCGACCTTGTTTTTAAAGAACCGGATATTTGGCAGATGCGTCATTGGATCCTGGTTTGAATAAAATTCAAGCTCTTTCCGCAAGATTAAGTTCCGGTTTTCCCCGTTTAAAATAAGAGCCATCGCTAATATGGCAATACTGGCAAAAAAGAACATCGCTCCGACAATAAACAGCGTTGCTGGCGTCGTAAGCAGCATCCAAATCGTTTTGATTAATTCAAATATCACAAACCCGACTAACATCCGCCTAATATTTACAATCGTATACAAATGGTTAAAGGAAATTTTTTCGCGGAACAAGCTTCCGACAATAATAGGCAAAATCAACGATTGCAAAATTCCTTCGACCACAGTCGGTCCGCCAAGCGATGCCCGGAAAATTCCAGGAACAATGGCCGATAGCATACCGAACGGCCATCCAGCGATATAAGAAATAAAGAATATCGGCACTTCCCGAAGATCAAGGCGCATCCCTTCATGGATAAAAGGATTGTGCATCACTGAAAACGCTAAAAAACTGAAAAATGCCGAAGAGATCCAAAAGAATTGAGTGGAACTCTTCCATTCGACCAATAGAGCTTCCTTTAATTTCAAGGCTAAATACATCAAAGCGATGATTAACGCCATATTTTCCAGGAAAAAAAACAATAAAGCATTCATTGCGCCAACTCCCAATTCACTTCACTAACCGATTGAACTATTACCTAAGTGTATCAAAAAATAGTCCAAAGTCCATTTTAATATACGATTATTGGGACTTTTAAACTTTGTCTGCATATAAATGGAAGGAGGTGTCGGCAGGCATTATTTTTCTAATATAAAGCTCCGTTTCTTTGGAACTATCAGGGACAAAAAATTCAGTCGCCCAATGTTCTGCAGTGAAAACAGTTGTACCATTTGAAGACAGGAAAATCGAAAACCACTTAAATCTTCCCTTGCTGTCCAAATATTCTTCTGTTAACAGCTGGTTTAGTGCAGGGCTCATTTCTCCTGAAAATACGGTATAAAGTCCTTCCTCTTGCTTTTGCAAGTGGCTCTCTAACCCTTCCATTGCCTCAAACTCTTCATTCCAGCAATGAATCTCAATCTGATTGGCCGTTTTCAAGAAACGATCCGTCAGCAATAGCCAATATCCGTAATCTTCATTTTCCGGCACCCGCATGTTAAATTCATCGTCCATAAAAACAGTTAATTCAAAATGAAAGTTTTCTTTCATTTCATCGCTTCCCTTCTAAATAGCCACGCACGAAAGCGGCTCAATACATTGTCTTCACCATTTTAAAATTGATCAATGCCACTCCTTTTCGCACGACTGTTTGCTGCCGCATCATTCCGTAGCCATGCTTTTCAAAGAAAGGCTTGGCAGTCAAGCTGGCATCTACAGTGATTTCGGAGAGAGCCAATTTCTCGGCTTCTTTTTCGATCGCATTTAAAAGAGCGGCAGCAATCCCTTGCCGCTGATGGTCTTTATGGACATAAAGCCGGTTCAAATAGCCATCTTTTTGCAAGTCGCTAAAACCTACAATCTTTCCTGCTTGTTCCGCGACAAACGAGACATTCCTGCTAAGCGAATTCCGCCATTTTTCGATCCGTTCTTCTTTTTCATCTATTGGTGCCCATGCATTTAGCTGCTCCTCATTGTACTGAGCAGCATTGACGGTGTGGACCGTTTCGTAGAACAGGTCGACGAGCGCCTCCAGGTCTTCCGGGCGGTAAGGACGAACTAATAAATTTATCTTATCAATAAGGTCCGGAATTTCTGACAAGCTTTCGATAGACAACCCTGATGGCCCAGGTTCCCAAAAGGGATCTCTTTTCCATATCCCCAGAATTCCGGCGGTTTTCGCTGCTTGGATATCGTTTTTTGGATGATCGCCGATGTAAACCGCTTCTTCAGCAAGGACGCCTAGTTTTTCCAAAGCTTTTTGAAAGATAGCAGAATCCGGTTTTTTCAATCCTTCCCATTCCGAAATTAACAGCACATCAAAATAGGAGGCTATGTTAAGCGCTTGAATATTATCTAATTGAAATTGCCCTCTACCATTGGTAATTATACCCAGACGAAAGGCGTTTCTTTTTAACGCTTCAAGCATTGCTATGAGATGCGGGAAGGGTTGACAATGAATTGCAAAATTCTCCAGGTAATCCTTCAGTAATTCTTCCGGCGATATTCCTTGAATCGCGTATTCTTTCGCTAATTGAGCATATACTTGGTCTTTCCAAACGTATCCCTTAGCGTCCAGTTCAATAAAACGGTCACAAAATTGCTTTCGGGGAATATGTTTCAAGACCTCGTTCAACCGGTCATATTGTGACTCAATGAATGCGCTTAATGAGGTATCCCTATCCAGCAAGGTTCCATCTAAATCAAAAATAACTGCTTTAATCACTCGATTTCCACCTTTAGCGTGATTTGTTTTACAGCGACAAGCTCCGTCCCTTCAAAACTCAAACAGTAGATATCCGGCATTTGAAGTTTTCGCCAGAAATCCACATGATAGCCAGCATCGAAATAATTCATAATCAGCACCATCAGATTGCCGTGCATGCCAATTGCCACGCGCTTTCCTTCGTAACGCTTCAAGACTTCCGTTAATTGCGCCACCCCGCGCTTTTGGGCATCACGGTTGGATTCCCCTCCCGGAAAAGCGAATTGCTCATCTTCCCAAACCCGCCCAATCGCCGATTCAAAGTCGAGTAATGGTTCATTGCTCAATAAACGCTCTTTAAAATCCTCATAGCGTTCAATTTCTTGATCTAACTCATCCGCCAAGCCCTCGACGGTTTGGATTGTACGTTTATACGGACTGGAGAGCACATGGTCGATTTTTTCTTCATTTAATGCTTCCGCCACTTTCTGTGCGTCCTGAAATCCTTTTTCCGATAAAGGCCGATTCCGTTCATCCCTTGAATAAACAGAATGTGCATGCCTCACTAAATATAAATGCGTCTGCAATTTATCCACTCTTTCCGCTATTCATTTCTTTATAAATTTCGAGTGCTTCTTTTAAAAAACTCCGATCAAATCCGCTCTTTTCATGCAGCCGCTCCACCCACTCATCCAGTGTTGAGAGCGGCGTATCTTCAATGAGCCCTTGGGAAGTGCTTAGACGACTTTGCCAGTCCTCAAATTCCCAGTGGGCAATCTCATTTTTATAGGGCATACGCGTTTCAAAAAGCACTTTCGGATAGATATGGTTCTGCGAAAACTCCGCCGCTTCCCAGAAAGCGTCTTCGCTTACCGGTTTCAATGCATATTTCTGATTGGATATTTTTCCATTCGGGCGGTAGTAGAGAATCTCCACTTCGGATTTCCCGGGCAATACTTCCACTTCAGCAGCCGGAAAAAAGCCGGCTAGCTTACCGCTTTGAAACGATTTACTGCTCTCCTCGATCAGTATCGGTTGCAGCCATTGGTCGCCCAAATCGCATAAATACCGATAGCCTTCCTTATCCTCAGCAGCAATGGCCGCATGTGCTTCCATTGTACCCAAATGGCTGCCAATCGGATATGCCCTTATGCCAGCTTTTTTAAATTCTTCCAACAACCAAAGCGCCAAATCAAAACAATTCCCCGTAATCCCGTATCTTTCGCGATGAGCTTTCATTAATTCAATAGAACGCTGCTTTTTGGCCCCAGCTTTCTCGTAATACCAAGCTTTCGTCAATGTTTCCATTGGAAATCCATCAAATTCCCTCCAGACTTTCACGATTTCTTCAGGTGCATTCATTTTCTCCACCTCTTTCGAAACTATCGATACATATGTGTTTCGGTTCAAAACGCGGTGATTCCTTTAAAAAAGGACAAACAAAAAGCCCAGCAATCGCTGGGCTTCCATTTGTCATTCCATTTCATCGCTTGCGGGTTTCTCAACCAATTGCTGCAGGTTTTGGAACATCTGGTCCCAACCTTCTTCGGATTGGTCGCTGAATTCCATGCTGGCTCGCTTAATGTCGTCATCTGTCCAGCCTTCTTCATGCGGTACAACTATTTCTTGGATAAATGCCATTTCCACGCTGCTTTCTACTGAAGAAATCCAAACGGTAATGCGGTCTTCCAAGCTATTGAATTGCGGCATTTCAAAAGTGAACACCAGCTTATGCGGCGGGCTTACTTCGATGTAATTGCCGATTGCCCGGTAATCGGTGCCGCCTCGCCGGTCGATGATTTCCCAACTGCCGCCTTGAACAGGTTGGTTAACGGCCTTTTGATTGGTCGCTTCAGTAGTGAATAGCCATTTTTTCATGAGTTCCGGTTTGGTCCAAGCAGCAAACACTTTTTCTTCCGTGGTTTGAAATCTTCGCGCCATGGTTAAAGTTACGGTTGACGTTGCCATCAGATCCACCCTTTCAGCGTTCGTTAATGGAGTGCCAAGCAATTGCAGTGCCAGCTTTAATGCCATATTAGCTCAAGCTTTTATTTCAGGCAACATAATCTTCGTTTGGAATATCCTTCGCATCTTGATCGCCGTAGTAACGGCCTTTTGTCAGGACAGCCAGGACCACCGTCATGATGGCAGCGAGAATTGCCGAGAAGAATGCGGCTGTGCTTTGCAGAAACGTCCCCATAAAGCCGAGCGCTGCAATCGTGCCGAGGATGCTCGGCACCAGAAGCGAAATGACGCCGACCGGATTCCATTTATACAATTTTTCCTGGCGCGCTTCGTAGTAGCGCGGCCCGATTTTCAAGAGGCGCTTGACGATTAAAGCATCTGCCACTAAAACGGCAGCCCATGTCATCAAGGCAACTCCTTGGAAAGTCATTGCCGTTCCAAGATGATCGACGATTCCGCCAAGCATCAGGATAATGGCGATGACCCCTGCCACGATGATCCAGAAACGTCTTCCTGGTGTAAAGCGGAACATGTTTTCAAAGAAACTCGATAACGACAGCGAACTGCTGTAGATATTCGTGATGTTAATGCGCACTTGCGTCAGCATCGTAAATAGCACGCCGCCAAGTCCGAGAAGCAAGACAATGTAAACGCCCGGGTTTGATTCGCCTAAGGTAACGCCGAACCAGATCCCTAAACCGCCCATTACACCGAAACAGAAAATCTGCGGAATAAAACCGATGGCGATTGAACCGATTTTGATGTCTTTCGGTTTTAAAAAGCGCGCGTAATCAGATGCGATCAATGCAGTAAGCCCCATGATGCCATGCTGCATGCCGATGCAAAGCAAAAGGGCCGTTCCGCCGACTTGCACACCTTCTGGCATATACGTCCAGAAATTGCCTTCATATACGGAAGTTGTATTGAAAGCCATGTAAATGGCAGCGATTAGGAATGCGCCGAAAATCGGCAGCGACCATTTTTGGAGTTTGTCCAATTGTTTAATGCCAAACCAGTTGAGCGGAATGACGATTGCGCCAAAAAATACGATTAAAAGCCACATGGGGATGGCGGGGAAGTAGGCATGGACTGCTGAAACAAGGATCATTCCTTCAAAAGCGCAGTACATGATAAAGTTCGAAGCATAGATTAATGAGGTGAGGGAAGCTCCGATGTAACCGAATCCTCCGCGGGAAAGTAAGTTAACGTTCATACCTGATTTTGCGGATAGATACACAATGATTGAACCTAAAATACCGGCTACAACGATTGCATATCCTGCTGAGATGAGGGCATTGACGGCTCCAAACTGCAGGGCCATGACAGATCCCATCTGAAAATAAAAAATAGCGGTAGCGATGCCGAATGTGATATTCGTTATGCTCAGCCAACCCATTTTCCTTTCTTCGCGCGGCACGCGGTCAAAGGAATAGTCATCTGTCGCTTCTTTTTTCGGAACCATTCTCTTTTGTTCTTCTTTCTTTTTCGTCCATTCTTGATCTGCAGTAATCTCAGATCTCATGCGATCAACTTCCTTTCCATACTTAGAATATTCTTTTGTCTAGGAACAGCAGAGTTTCCGGGCAGAAATGCCGCCACTCAAACAAAAAAAACAGGTGGATTTTCCCGGCAGCATCTTGTGCTCGAACGGGTAAAACCACTTGTTTTTTGATTATAACATATTTTTGCGCATTTTAGTGACAAAGCAGAAAACGCCTTCACCTTAACTAGCTAAGATTCGCTTTTCTTTTGAAAAAAATTCAATCTCTGCATTTCTTTTTTATTATATAAGAATACTAAAAGGCGCATTATTCTTCGATTAAGTCGCCTTTTCGCTGACGGATCTGGTAATAGTTCAATTGCTTGAATAATTCGGATGACGTGCCTTGGTCGACCGTAAATGCGACACCGTGCTCATTCATGACCATTTTCTTGGTTTTGCGGACAATCGATCCATCCAAAAGGAAAGGACGCCCTAAAATACGGAAGCTGCATTCAACCTTTTCATCCATTGGAAATTCCTCAGGAGAGTAAAACACAAGGCCGCCAGCACTAACATTTTCGATTTCAATCGGCAATGCCTCTTCCCAGCCTTCGCGTCTAATTTCCCCATCAATCAACCCATCAAAATCCACACGAAAAAATTCACGTCGATTCTTGCTCATTTTTGCTCCCCCATTACTTGTAGAAATCTTTGCTTACATATAGAGATTCACTAACAGGCCCTTCATTTCTCCGACCAGGCGAAGCACTTCGATGCCTTCTTTTTCATTATCCAGCACTTCATCATTGATCGCGAGCAGCTTTTCATCGATCACTTCCACCAGTTGATGTGATTTCATGCCGCCATTCGGATGGAAACTTTGTTTCTCTGATAGTTCCAAGCCGTAGCTCAATGATTCACTGACAAATTGCTTCACTGAATTCTTATAATCGATCAGATTTTCAATGGTGCGCTGTTTCGCTAAACGCTGGCCTTGGAAATCAATGCGATCCATTAACTGGTTGAGTGAATCCAATTGCAGTTTTGACTGGGAATTCCGCATAATATTGGCGAAGGAATCTGTAGACTTCCCTTCGACAGTTCCTTTACGCATCAATTCACTTGGAAATTTTGCTTGACCTTCGATCCGCAAAAGAACCCCTCATTTCATTTTTGATAACTTTTCTTTTTCTTTAGCATATTGACGATCAATTCCACTTCGCCATGCTCCATCTTCAGCACTTTTGCTATTTGCTTTGGCGCAAACCCTTGCTTATGCAATTTCGAAATTTTCTCTTGATCCGATTCAACCTCGTCAAAAAGATGGCTTTCCTCTTGTTGTTCAGGCATTTCCAGTTGCACTGGGGCCTCTATTTTCCCCGCAACTAGCTGCTTTTCCAGTAGACGGATTCTTTTTTCGAACTTGTCTTCTCTTACTTTAATATAATCAGCAAGTTTTTGATAGAGTTCTTCGTTCTCTTTTTCTATTTTTTCTACAAATTCTTCCATCCCTTGGTGAATAAGGGCTGTATCTTCACTCAATTCCTCGCGTTTTTGCTTATTTTGCACCAATACTACAATCGCACGGATGTTCAGCAATAATACAAGGACTATCAATTCAATTAATAACCATTCCATCGGGATCACCTTGACCTTCTAAGCTATTTCTAATAATGATCGTGTACAGCAAGCGTTGCTGCACGCAAACGCAAAATCGCTTTTGAATGCAATTGTGACACGCGGGAAACGCTGACGCTCAATACTTCGGCAATTTCCGTCAGTTTCAGCTCTTCAAAATAACAAAGCGAAACGACTAATTTTTCTTTTTCCGGAAGCCGATCAATGGCCTGTGCCAACGATTCTTTAATCGCTTGATCCGTTAAATGCTTTTCAGGGGAAGCGGCCCCGCTGTCTTCAAGCGTATTGTATTTGCCGGATGGATCGTTTTCATTGTAATCAGGCTCATCGATTGAAACCATTGATGACAAGGCAGCTTCTGCTACGGTTTTGTTGAGCTCGGCTTTTGTAATGCCGAGATAAGCACTGACGTCTTCATCTGTAACGGACGCATTATTTTGCTGTTCGAGTTCGATATACGCTTTCTCGATCTTTTTGACTTTGTCGCGAATCGACCGGGGGAGCCAGTCGCGCGTCCGGAGTCCATCAATTACGGCTCCTTTGATCCGCCAAGTTGCATAAGTCTCAAACTTCAAATCGCGCTCGATATTGAATTTATCAAATGCATCCAGCAATCCTTCGTATGCAAGGCTGCGTATATCGTCTTTATCTACGGTTTTCGGCAAACTGAACGCAAAGCGCTGTATGATGTAATCGACCAGCGGAAGATAGCGTTCGACTAAGTAGTTCCCGGCTTCCGGATCCTTATGCTGCTGCCAATCTTCCCAGTAACTGCGTTCGTCTTTTGATAATCTTGTATTCAATATGAGTGTCACCACCATCTATGTGATCATGTTTTGTTTTTGTTAGTTTTTGTAGTCGATATTCCGCAAAACAGCTCGCTTGCCGGGGGCTCGCGCTGAGCTAACGAAAACCTGTGCTCCTGCGCAAACTCGTCGCAAAGCCTTGCCCTCGCAAAACCTCGGTCAAGTCTTGGCTGAACGCCCGAGTGGATCTCAGCACTTCGCTTGGTCCCCAAGGCGTCTTCGCTGTTTTGCTCCATATCTATAGAAAGTTCTCCAGCGCCGGCGCGGTTCCGGACTGGGCGGAGCAATAAGACGAGTGGTCTTCTCGGCTTATTGTGGGAGCCAAGGAGCGCTTTAGCGCCTCCTTTGCGACGAGCTTTGCGCAGGAGCATAATCTTTTGTGCACTTGTCCATAGCGACGAAGCGGTGTATTAATGCTACATCTTTAATTCAACTTATCTAAAAAAGATTTTATTTAAAAAGCATTTTAAGTAAAAAGCCTTTGAGTCCGAGTTTATAAGGAACGGGAAGTTCTAGATAATCGCAGGTTAATGCTTGCATCGCCTTCGATGCTTGGCCGTTCGGATAGGCGAGGGTGAAAGGAACCTGTTTTTTTACTGCACTCGGCACTTGCGCATCACTTGGGATGTAGCCCAAGGTACCGATTTGCTTGTTCAGGAATTGCTCTGTGACTTTTTTGAAGTTTTCGGCTGTTTGTTTGCCTTCTTTATCGCTCGTGCATTGGTTGATGACTAATTTGATATGGACGTTCTCGTCTTTTGCATGGACCATTTTCACAACGGAATAAGCATCTGTAATAGAAGTCGGCTCTGGGGTTGTCACCAAAATAACGTCGTCAGCTGCTAAGATGAAACGCAGATTCTCGTAAGAAAGCCCGGCACCTGTGTCGAGGATGATGTAATCGACATGGCCTTGGATCTGACTGAGCTCATCAAAGAATTTCGTCATTTTGGCTTCATCCAATCGGAACAGTTCATCGAATCCGGTTCCGCCGGAGATGAATTGGAGGCCATTCGGCCCTTCTTCAATGATGTCCCAGATGGACAGGTCCTTTTCAATCATCGTCGCAATGGATTCTTGCGGCGACCGGCCGAGCAGGACATCGATATTCGCGAACCCAAGATCCACATCGAAAATCAGCACTTTCTTATTTTGCTGGACGAGGCTAAGCGCGAAATTTAAAGCGAAATTGGATTTCCCCACTCCGCCTTTGCCGCTTGTGACGGCGATGACCCGCGTTGGACGCTTGTCTTTTTTGGCTTTTTTTTGCGTAACTTTTTCTCTTAGTAATTTTGCTTGATCAATCATTTTCATCTTCCCCTAATACGAAGTCTGCGATTAATTCAGGAGTAACTGTGAAGATATCATCTGGAACACTTTGTCCGTTGGCAATGTAGCGTATCGGGATCGAATAATGATGGATCAAGTTCAAGATCGCACCGGAAGAACTCGTTTCATCCATTTTGGTCAATAACAGCTCATCCATGACAATCGTCTGGAAGTTATCGACGATTTTTTTCATATCTTCGTATTTGGAAGTCAGGCTCAACACCAAATTGATCTGGACTTTGTTTTTGTCGCTCAGCAAAGCTTCCAGCTCTTCGATGTATTGTTTCTGCTGATAGTTTCTTCCAGCCGTATCCATTAGCACAATATCGCAGTCGCTCAGCACTTCCATCGCATGGGTCAACTCAGAAGCGGATTCAACGACTTCGATCGGGATGTTCAAAATGCCGGCGTAAGTTTTCAGTTGCTCAACCGCGGCAATGCGGTAGGTATCCGACGTAATCAGGCCGACTTTCTTGTCTTCCCGCAGCATGAAGTCAGCCGCAATTTTCGCAATCGTCGTCGTTTTCCCCACCCCGGTCGGTCCAATAAAACAAATGATTTCCGGATTTTTATCAACCGGTGCCGCTTGATGGAAACCGATCATTTCGATGATTTCTGTCCGGGCGAATTCGCGTATCTCTGATTCAGGCATTTTCGGATTCTGTTCCAGTGCCGTTATCAACTTCGCATAAAGCTCAGACTGGATTTCTTTTGAAATGCCCTGCTCCATCAATCGCTTATTCAACCCTTTCAAAGCTGCCGGCAACCGGTCTTCTTCCATTACCTGCAGCATGAATTGTTTGATGCCTTTGATTTCGCTCATCAATTCTTCCGTCATCGGATCATTCTTTTGTATGGCTTCTCGCTGCTGGAAAGGAATGACCGTCGCTTGCTGGGTTTTTGCTGTTTTTACTGGTTGTTTTTGCTTCGGCTTCGCTTCCGCTTTCACTTTTGCTTTTTCCGGCGCCTTTGTTTCCACTGCTGCAATGACTTCCAGCTTTTCCGTTTTGAAAAAGCCAAGAAACCCGCCTGTTTTCACTTTTTTCGTATTCAAGATCAAGGCATCTGTGCCAAGGTCCTTTTTTATCATCGGAATCGCTTCCGTTACGTTGTTGACGATGTATGTTTTCAATCTCATAGCCCACTAACCGCCCCACTTGAAATATTCACTGCTCCAACACTTTGGATTTCAATGTCCGGCTCCAGTTCGTTATAAGAGAGAACAGGAAGGTCCGGCGCAAACCGCTCGATAAATTGACGCATATACATGCGGGTTGCAGGCGACGTCAGCAGAATCGGCTGGACGCCGGTTTGCTGCAGCTGGCCTGCTTGTTCAGAAATGTTCTGGAAAATCACTTGCGACGTTTCCGGATCAATCGATAGATAATTCCCTTGGTCTGAACGGTGCACCGATTCTGCAAATTTCTTCTCCAAGCTCGCGCCTGCTGTAATGACTTGCAGCGGCTGCCCTGGCGTTGCGTATTGCAATGTAATCTGGCGCGATAAAGCTTGGCGCACATATTCCGTTAAGACATCCGGATCTTTTGAGTAAGTTGCATAATCTGCTAAGGTTTCTAAAATCATCAGCATATTGCGGATGGATACTTTCTCTTTCAAGAGCTTCATGAGCACTTTTTGCACTTCACCAAGCGCCATCAAGTTCGGGATCAATTCTTCGACAACGGCCGGCGAATTTTCGCGGACGTTCTCGATCAAGGCTTTTACTTCCTGGCGCCCAACCAATTCATGTGCATGGCGCTTGATGACTTCTGTCAGATGGGTCGATACAACAGAAGGCGGGTCGACGATTGCATAACCGGACATTTCCGCTTCTTCTTTCATTTCTTCATTGACCCAAAGTGCTGGCATGCCGAATGCCGGTTCCACTGTTTCGATGCCGATGATGCTGTCATCGTCCACTCCAGGGCTCATTGCCAAGTAATGGTCCAGCATGATTTGTCCGGAAGCGACGCGGTTGCCTTTGATTTTAATGACGTATTCGTTCGGCTGAAGCTGGATATTATCGCGGATACGGATGACCGGCACCACGATGCCAAGCTCCATCGCACATTGGCGGCGGATCATGATAACCCGGTCAAGCAAATCGCCGCCCTGGTTTTTATCAGCAATCGGAATCAAGCCGTAGCCGAATTCAAATTCGATAGCGTCAACATGCAAGAGATCGATGACGCTTTCCGGCTTCTTCAATTCTTCCGCTTCCTGGCCGCCAATGTTCGCTTCTTTCTCGACTTTTTCTTCTTTTTTCAGATTGCTCTGCATCCGGAACGCACCAAAGGCAACGACCGCTGCGACCGGCAAGATCAGCATCGGGCTGATCGGTGTGAAGATAGCAAGCAAAGTCAAAGTTCCAGCTACAATATAAAGCAATTTCGGATACGCGAATAATTGCTTAGTGATATCGGATCCCAAGTTTCCTTCAGAAACCGCACGGGTTACGACGATGCCGGCAGCTGTTGAAATCAACAATGCCGGAATTTGGCTGACAAGCCCGTCTCCGATGGAAAGGAGCGTAAAGAGGTTTGCTGCCTCGCCAAATGGCAGGCCGTGAACCACAACCCCGATCGCCAAACCGCCTACGATATTAATAACGGTAATGATAATACCGGCAATGGCGTCCCCTTTAACGAATTTACTGGCACCGTCCATGGCACCATAGAAATCCGCTTCCTGGCTGACTTTCTCACGGCGCTTTTTCGCTTCCTGGTCGGAAATCATTCCAGCTCCAAGATCGGCATCAATGCTCATCTGCTTACCTGGCATCGAATCGAGCGTGAAACGGGCTGCCACTTCAGCAACACGTTCCGAACCTTTCGTGATGACCAAAAACTGAATGATGACAAGGATCAAGAAGACCAAAATCCCGATAATGGCGCTGCCGCCGACTACGAACGAACCGAATGTCTCAATAACTTCACCGCCTGTTTGGTTGGTTAAAATCGAGCGCGTTGTTGAGACGTTCAAGCCGAGGCGGAATAAGGTAGTTAACAAAAGCAAGGTCGGGAAAATCGAGAATTCCAACGCTTCTTTTGTGTTCATCGCTACTAAAATAATGGTTAATGCGATACTGATATTAATCATGATCAATACATCTAACAGGAGAGTCGGAAGAGGGATTACCATCATGACAACAATCATAATGACTGAAACCAATATGGCATAATCTTTAATTTTCACGCGTTCTCCTCCTCACTCTTTATAATTGGATTGATTGTTTTCGCTATTGTCACGGATACTCCGCAAAACAACTACGCTTTCCTGCGGGCTTGCGCCGAACTAACTTTGGCTAAACGCCAAAGTGGATTTCGGCACTTCGCTATCCCGCGGGAGTCTCCGTTGTTTTGCTCCGAATCCCGTTTAGAAAAAATATATTATTTGATATTTATAAGTTCTTAAGCGCTGAAGCGACTATAAAAGTTAATTTCATTTAACTCAACTAATCTTTCCTTTTAACCGGTATATATATGCTAAAACTTCTGCGACCGCGAGGAACAAGTCTTCCGGGACAGGGTCCCCTACATCCACTTGTGCGTATAATGCGCGGGCGAGCGGTTTGTTTTCCATAATCACAACGCCAAATTCTTTCGCTTTTTCTTTGAGTTTCAGTGCCAGATGGTCTTTCCCCATGGCAATGACAGTCGGCGCGGCCATTGTTTCCGCGTCGTATTTGATGGCGATGGCGTAATGCGTCGGGTTGACGATCAGCACATCAGCTGATGGAAGGTCCTGGATCATGCGGTTCATACTCATCGAACGCTGCTTTTCTTTGATTTTCTGTTTGATCAAAGGATCCCCTTCGGATTTCTTGTATTCATCTTTGATGTCCTGTTTCGACATCTTGATGCCTTTTTCAAATTCGTATTTTTGGTACATATAGTCAAATACAGCTAATATCAATAAAATAATGGCGGCCACAAGCGCCATTTTCAGCGTTAATCCGCCGATGAAGCTCAGCGAGTAGCTAAGGCTTTTCTGCGACAATAAAAACAGTTCATCTTTTTCTCCCCAAAGGACACTGAATGCGGCGTAGCCGATAATCGCAATCTTCGCGAGCGATTTTGCCAGTTCGACAAGCGCACGGACCGCAAAGATTTTCTTCGCGCCTTGTATGGGGTTTAACCGGCTCAATTGGGCTTTTAATGGTTCAGTTGTAAACATGGCACCCACTTGGACGAAGTTTCCGAGGATGCCGAAGATAATAGCAACTCCCATAATCGGCGCCATCAACAGCATGGCATCGAAGGTCATTTGTTCAAACAAGGTCCGGACGTTTTTCGGTGTCCATTCCCAGCCGATATACTGGGTGAAGCTCACGCGGTAGATAGCCAAGATTTGATCCAGCATCCAGCCGCCAAGAAAGCTTAGCAGCATGATGCCGCCGATCATGATCATGGCTGCGGGCAATTCCTGGCTTTTGGCAACCTGCCCTTTCCGCTTGGATTCCTGCCGTTTCTGAGGCGTCGCTTTTTCTGTTTTTTCGCCTGAGAAAAACTGCAGGTCCAAGGTCAATCTCCGTGCCATCTATGCTCCCCCTATTAAGCGGGTCAACTCCGCCATGCTTTCCATGATCTGTCCGAATAACATTTGCAGCAAATAAAAGAAAAAGGGCATTGAAAACATCAATAATACAAAGCCCACTAAGATTTTCACCGGGAAACCGACAGCAAAAATGTTTAATTGCGGAACGGTTTTCGCTAAAATCCCGAGTGCCACATCCACTAAAAACAAAGATCCGACAATCGGCAAAGAAATTTGCAGCGCAACCATAAACATTTCAACGAAAAGATCCGATATAAACTTTGCAAGGTCTTCAAACTTGATGTCAAAAGACAACGATTCGACCGGAATCGTCTGCAGGCTCTGCATGACGCCGTCGAGCATCAAGTGATGGCCATTGACCGTCAATAGGAACAACAAGGCAAGAATGTATTTAAAACGTCCGATAATCGGCACTTGCGATCCTGTCTGCGGATCCATGACACTCGCCATCGCGAAACCCATTTGAAAATCGATGAACGCGCCGGCAATCTGGACGGTATACAGGACGAGTGCAGCGGTAAAACCGAGTGCAATGCCGACGCCGAATTCCTTGATGACCATCATGATGTAATAGCCGTCCAGCGCAAGCGTCTCTTCTACCGGCAATGCGGACAGCGCCAGCAAGGAAAGAAAAGCGGCAAGCCCCAGTTTGAACTGCGTCGGTACACCGCGCTGTGAAAACAGCGGCGCGATGATAAAGAAGCTGCTGATGCGGACTAAGATTAAAAGGAAATACGGCAATGCTTGAAGAATTTCTTCCATATGCGTCCCCTACCCGATCATTTGCGGAAGCTGCTGGAATAGATCTCTTGTGAAATCCAGCAGCAGCGTCAGCATCCACGGTCCGAAGATGATGATCGACAAGAACACGGCCAAGATTTTCGGAATGAAGGCTAAAGTCTGTTCCTGGATTTGCGTCATCGCCTGAAAAATACTGACCAGTAAGCCGACGCCAAGCGCGATCAAGAGCATCGGTGCAGAAATGATCAGAATCATATAAATCGATTGTTCCGCGAGTTTAATTACTACATCTGGTGTCATCGTGTTCTTCCCTTCGCTAGAAGCTGACCAGCAAGGATTCGATGATCAAATACCAGCCGTCAACTAAGACAAATAATAAGATTTTAAATGGCAACGAAATCATTACCGGCGGAAGCATCATCATCCCCATCGCCATTAACGTACTGGCCACGACCATATCGATGATCAAGAACGGGATGAAAATAACGAATCCGATTTGGAACGCCGTCTTCAATTCACTGATGGCAAACGCCGGAATCAAGGAAGTCAGCGGAATTTCTGCGATGCTGTCCGGTTTTTCGAGGCCGGCATATTTAAAGAACAAGGCGAGATCTTTCTCACGTGTATGTTCTGCCATAAAGGTCTTGATCGGAAGCGATGCACTGTCGAGCGCTTCTTCCTGGGTCACTTCACCTGATAAATACGGTTGAAGCGCCGTTTCGTTTATTTCCGTGAACACCGGTGTCATGATGAAAAAAGTTAGGAATAAGGCCAGGCCGACCAACACTTGGTTCGGCGGCATCGACTGGGTGCCGAGCCCTGTGCGGACAAACGACAACACGATGATGATGCGTGCAAAACTTGTCATCATGATGAGAATTCCCGGTGCCAGCGACAAAATCGTCAAAAGCGCAAAAAGCTGGAGCGTCGTACCCACATCTTCCGGCGCATCACTGCCGCCGATGTCGATGCCTGGAATATTTATGAACGAAAGAATATCTAGCATCATTATGAATTACCTTCTTTATCATCGTCGCTCTCAGAAAGCCGCTGTTCGAACTGCTGCTGTTTCTGCTTTTGTTTGCTCAAACTTTGTTTGAATAAATTCTCAAAGCCTCGGTCGGACTGCATTTCGATTTCTGTCGGTTCCGCCGTTCCGCCAAAAAGTTTCGTTGGCAGTTTGAACTTCGGATTCGAGAAGATGGTCGGCTGTTTCTCCAAATCTTTTTCGATTGAGCCAACTTCCATTTCATCCGTGAATTCTTTGATCAACGTGACTTCGTCTCCAACACCGATCATGTAGATTTTGCCGCCGACTTTGACAAGCTGCAGCGACTTATTATTCCCGAGCGGGGTGCCGCCCATCAATTTGACAGCCTGGTTCGGCTGCAGTTTTTGCTGGCGGACTGCTAAGAACTTTATCAATCCGTAGATCAGCACGACGATCAACGCCGTAAAGAAAAAGAGTTTGGCAATAATCGATACGAAGCTTTGCTTTTCCACCGGTTCTACTGCTACGGTTTCAGCCGGCTGTTCTGCGTCGCTATCTTTTTCTTCCAACCAGTCCGTGACGTTCGTATCCGCCGCTGCATAAGCTGCAGCCGGCGTGAACCATGCAAAAAGAGATAAGAAAAAGATGGCCATTGCTGCATAAAAAGTTTTTTTCTGGTTCAAACTCGATGTTCTCCTTGCTTCAAGCATTAGCGCAATTTGGAAATGCGGTCTGCTGTACTTAGAATGTCGGTGACGCGGACGCCGAAGTTTTCATCGATGACGACCACTTCTCCTACCGCGATCAATTTATTGTTGATCAATATATCAACCGGTTCTCCGGCTAACTTATCCAGTTCAATGATGGAACCGTGGGAAACACTGAGGATTTCTTTGACCATGCGTTTTGTACGCCCAAGTTCCACTGTTACTTGAAGCGGAATGTCCAGCAGCATGTTCAAATTATTCGGTTCGGATTGGACAGAAGCCGTTTCATCAAAACTCGAAAACTGCACCGATTGGATATTCGGTTCTTCGTTTGTCCGTCTTAGCTTGCTGGTTGACTGCGTTTGGTTGTTCGATTCAAATTGCATCTGATGTGGCTCCTCTACGTACTCTTCCTGTATGTCATTCGTTAAAATCCCCACTAATTGTTTCGCCAGCTGCACCGGAATGCAAAGATGGAAATCCGCTTTGTTCAAGCTGCCGACTTTCACTTGGAAGCCCGCTTCAACGAACCATTCTTCTTGGGTGAATTTTGATACCGGAAAATCTTTTTGTTTTTCCACGACATCCATGCCCGAAAGTGAGTAGGAAATGTCCTGTTCAAGCACAGCTTCCATCGACTGGGTCACTGAAGCAAACATCGCTGTGATCATTTCCTGGAGCATCTGGAATTGTTTCTCCATATCTTCCGCTTCAGTTTCTGCATCCATCGCTTTTGCCATCATGTGGACATCGCTTTTATTGACCGATAGAATCTGGATGCCTTCTGCGCCTCCTGTATATTCCCCGAGTACAACGAAGAAAGGAGCGGCAGTCGCCGATAGTAAATCGTCTTTTCGTTTGATGGAGATGGAAGGCGTGCTCACTTTCGCTTGTTCTGTGAACAGGGTGGAAAGCACTGTGGATGAACCGCCGAGTGAAACATTCAGCAATTCGGTTAAGGCTTCTTTTTCAACTTGCAATAATGTATTTGT
Organism: Planococcus alkaliphilus; assembly: GCF_057031095.1. Lineage (NCBI taxonomy): Bacteria > Bacillati > Bacillota > Bacilli > Caryophanales > Caryophanaceae > Planococcus > Planococcus alkaliphilus. The sequence continues at coordinate 226,037 of NZ_CM168060.1, read as the reverse complement.
GGACATCGGTTTTCCCTCCGCTCCTTGGCCAAGCAGGCCATTGATTTCATCTGGAGACAATTTCTCAGTTGTCATTCGATTCTTCTCCTTCTCCGTAAACCGCAGTGACTTGTACAGCTGTCCGGCCCTTTGAAACACCGGGCTGCGCAAAGAATTTCTGTTTTTCATCGACCATCACGACAACCGGATCGTCGTAAGCTTCGTCAAGCCGAATCACATCGCCGATTTTCAAGTTCAGGAAATCGCCGACTTCGATCATCGATTTCCCAAGTACTGCCCGGACTTCCATGTGGGTGTTCTGTACTTTCTTTTCAAGCGCAACCGCTTCATGGCTCTCAATCGCTTTTTTCTGATTGGCCAGCCAGTGGCGCGCCGACAATTTTGGCAAGACTTGTTCTAAGACAACATGCGGCAGGCAAATATTAATCATGCCGTCGACTTCGCCGATCTTTGCATGCAAGGAAACCTGAATGACAGTTTCATTCGGCGGCGAAGTCGTCAGGAATTGAGGATTCACTTCAATTTCCTTTAGTTCCGTATTTAATTTCACGACCGAAGACCAGGCTTCCTGAAAGCTGTTTAATGCATTGATGAAGACCCGCTCGATGACGCTCAATTCAATTTCAGTCAGATCACTCGGTTCCGGGGCAATGTCGCCTTGGCCGCCGAGCATTCTGTCGAGCATGATATAAGTGACATCCGGAGAAAATTCCATCAGCATGCTGCCCTGGAGCGGCGCAGCTTTGAAAACGCCCAGCACCGATTTCTTCTGCACATTGCGGATGAATTCTTCATAAGAGAATTGTTCAACCGAAGTTACAGAAATCTGTACGTAGCTCCGCAATAAAGTCGATAAATACGAAGTCAGCAACCGTGCATAGTTTTCGTGGATCCGCGTCAATGTCCGGATCTGGTCTTGTGAGAAGCGCAGCGCTTTTTTGAAATCGTAAGTCTGCACTTTCCGTTTCTTCATTTCCACTTTCGGCTTCGGCGCTTCTTCTTTAATGGTCGCAAGCAGCGCCTCAATGTTTTCATCCGTCAATAAATTTTCCACCGTTGTCCCTCCCTTCATTCATTCCAATTCGGATTTTGCAGACTAGGCAGAAGATTGATCTTCTGATAGTAAGCCGTCACTTTGTCGATGACTTCATCCACTGATTCCAGCACATGGATCTTCTTGCCGGAAAGCATGGTGACCACTGTATCTGGAATCGTTTCAACCCGTTCGATGTAAATCGCATTCAGCGTAAACGGCGTCCGGTTCAATTTTGTCAATTTGATCATATAAGCAGCTGAGAAGGGGCATCCCCTCACTCAGCCTGTCCCTCCCAAATTAGCGTTTCAAGTTAACAACTTCTTGAAGAATTTCATCAGAAGTGGTGATTGTCCGTGAGTTTGCTTGGAATCCACGTTGCGCTACGATCATTTCCGTAAACTCTTCCGTAAGGTCAACGTTTGACATTTCTAACATGCCGGTTCCTAATTGTGTATTAGCTGCTGCTACTGTCTGTACAGCAGTAGATCCACCTGAAGCGTTTGTGATTTCATAAAGTGAACCGCCGACTTTATTCAATCCTGAAGGGTTTGGCGGATTTGAAATTCCGATGTTCGCAATTAAAGTTTCAACGCCAGCTGCGTTTTTCGCATAAACTTCACCTTGACCATTAATTGTGAATGAATCATAAGTTTGCGGGTTAATGGTAATCGGACCGTTCGTTCCTACTACTTGGTATCCTTGAGAGTTAACGAGTTGGCCGGTGTTATCTAAAACAAAATTGCCTGCTCGCGTCAAAAACCGATTAGCTGCATTGTCAGGATCTTGGACAACGAAGAAACCTTCGCCCATGATCGACATATCTGTACCAACGCCCGTCGTCATTGAAGACCCTGGTGTATGGATCGTATTTACAGAAGAAGTCATTGAGCCCAATCCAACTTGCATTGGGTTCACGCCGCTGCCTGACAAGTTCTGGCTCAGCAAATCCTGGAAGTTGATTGTGCTTTTCTTGTAGCCGATTGTATTGACGTTAGCAATATTGTTTCCGATAACGTCTAATTTTGTTTGAAAGCCTTTCATACCTGAAACACCTGAATACATTGAACGCAACATGTGATTTTCCCCTTTCGAGTACCGACTGGATCAGACGGTCTCCTGTTCATTTTTTAATTCCGTGGCTTGTTCGATGCGTTGGATAGAACCGATTGGCAGTTTTGCGTCTAGATCTTGAAGTTCAAACACCACTTCGCCGTTTTTCATCGATACGGCTTTGATGATGCCCTCCCCTGATTTCACTTCTCCGTTTTCGGTTTGTTCATAGGAAACTTTCTTGCCGATCAAATCCGCGTAGTCGCTTAAGGATGAGTTGCCTTGGCCGCCGACGAATTTGGTCATCGTCGTGTTCAAGTTCGTCAATTGCTCAAGGCTGCTGAACTGAGCCATCTGGCCAATGAACTCGGTATCTTTCAACGGTTCAAGCGGGTTCTGGTTTTTCATTTGTGTCACCAGAATCCGCAGGAATGCGTCTTTGCCGAGCGCGTTGCTTGGCTCGGTCGCTTTTGTTGCGGCGGTTGACTGCGTGTTGACTGAAGTTGAATTGGCTACATTCATGGAAACGCTCCTTTCTCCGGTTAAATTGTATAATCGACTTTCATCATTGAACCGTCTGGAGCTTGGCGGCGGCTAGTTGCGGCTGCCACTTCCTCTTCAATTCGCTGATAACCGTTTTTATTGTTCGGCGTGCCTTGTTTTTGCTGCTGATTGGAGCGCTGTTCCGGGTTCGCCGTTTGCTGTCCAAATGATTGCTCCGCGCTTTGCTGTGTGATTTCGATGCGGTCGAGATTGACGCCTTGCTGAAGCATCGTATTGCGCAGCTGGTTCAGCTGCATTTCAATCGCTTCTTTTGCCATCAAACTGCTCGTGAAAATCTGCGCTGCCACTTTGCCGTCAACTGTCGTCAACCGGATATCCAAGTGTCCGAGATGTTCAGGGAAAATGCTCACTTTGATTTGGGCGTTTTCACCAGTTCCGCTCAAGCGCATCGATCCGCGAAGCAGTCCGCTTAAGTCCTCCATTAAATTGGCCATGCGCACTACGGGTGTTTCCGCCCGAGGTGCCGGTTGAACAGTTTGTGCTTTTGCACTTTCAACCGGAGCTGCAGTAGCTTCTGTTTGCGGAGCCGACTCTACTGAAAAATTCTCTATTTCTAAGGCTTGAAAAGCAGAGGGTGTTTGAGTCATTCGCCCACCTTCAGCTAGCGGCGGCTTAGCCGCTTCTGCCGGTAGGCCTTGGGCTTCAACATCCAGATTTAATTGAGCCAGTTGTTTCATTACTTGCTCCATCTTCTCTGACTGTTGAGAAGCAGTCGGTTTACCGCTCACCGCTTCTGCATTTTCAAGCTCTTGGACCATTTGGGTTAATTGTTTTACTGCTTGTTCAAGCTGTTCAGGATCTGCAGAAAGAATTTCTGTTTCAACCCCCACAAATTCTCTAGGTATATCGAACTCTGTAATATCGTTATTCATCAATTGCTGGAGTTTCTGTTGAATCTGCTGCAATAAAACCGATGTCGTTTGTTGGTCTCCGGATTGTGCGGCGGGGACAACTTCTGGATTTTTCGGTTTTGCTTGAATCAAATTTTGTTCTTCCAGACTTGTTTCAAGCTGTTTCACTTGAAGGGACAAGAGCTGGACAACGGCTGAGAGCATTTCCTGCTGCTCAGGCGCTAATTCTTCTTCGGGCAAATCCTGAAGGGCCTTCAAGATTTCTTCCAGCTGCGCTTGGATTTCCGCCGTCGGTTCAGAGCCTGTTTCCGTTGTTTCAGCGGTAGCAGAAGCTAAAAGCTGAGAAAAGGTGCCGAGTTCTGCAGCTGTTCCTTCTGTTTTTGTTTTAGAAGCTTTTGCGGTCTGGTTGACCGCTGGTTGAAAAGATACCTTCAAGGCGTCGATCGGATTCACCTTCTTTCAGCGATATTGGATTGGGATGTGCGGTAGAAACGCGTACTGGCCAGTTCATCGAAGAAATTCTGTTCGATGACTTTATTCTGCTCATGGAACAGGTCGGCTTTATGCTGTTTCAAGTTGTCCCAGGTTTTTTCTTCCTGTGCTTTTTCCTGCAAATGATTTTGGGATCTGGAGACATTGTTCTGCAGCCGCTCCAGTTCCCGGTTGGAAGAAAGCAATTGCTCCTGCAGCTGGTGGATGTAATTGACAAGCATGCGGAGTTCAGAGATGTTGACGCCGTCTTCTTGCTTCTCATTTTTCATGTGTTCAGCTTCTGCAAGCTTTTGATAGATAATCGCATTGCGTTCGTATCCTGCTTCTTGTTGTTTGATGGCATCGGCCATTTGGATTTGTGCAAACCCTTTTTCATTTCCTTTTAAATCAAGGATCTTTTGAAATCGAAAGTTGAATTGTGTCACGTTTTGATTCCTCCAAATTGTGCGGTTAACCGTTCAACACTTTCATCAAGCTTGGCTTTTTCGTAGATATCCTGCTGCAGGAATTCACGGATCAGCGGATAGGAACGGATGGCATCGTCTATTTCTTTATTGGCGCCGCTCTTGTAAGCACCGATATTGATCAGGTCTTCGGAAGATTCGTACGCTGCAAGCAGCCGTTTGAATTCCACTGAAGCCTGGTTGTGTTCTTTTGTTGCGACTTCGTGCATGACACGGCTGACGCTCGACATGATATTGATTGCCGGGAACTGCCCTTTTTGGGCAATCTTCCGGTCGAGTACAATGTGGCCGTCGAGAATCCCGCGGACTGCATCGGCAATCGGTTCGTTCATATCATCACCGTCAACGAGGACGGTGTAGAATGCAGTGATCGATCCTTTGCTTGAAGTTCCGGACCGTTCCAGCAGCTTCGGCAGCAGCGCGAATACAGAAGGCGTGTAGCCTTTACTGGTCGGCGGCTCCCCTACAGCGAGGCCGACTTCACGCTGCGCCATCGCGAAACGCGTAACAGAGTCCATCATCAGCATGACGTTTTTGCCTTGGTCGCGGAAATATTCCGCAATGGCTGTCGCTGTCAATGCCCCTTTGATGCGCTGAAGCGGTGTCTGATCGGATGTCGCTGCGACGACCACAGATTTCTTCAACCCTTCAGGACCGAGATCACGTTCGATAAAGTCCCGGACTTCGCGTCCCCGCTCGCCGATCAATGCGATGACGTTGATGTCCGCTTCTGTATTTCGTGCGATCATCCCGAGCAAGGTACTTTTTCCGACGCCGCTTCCGGCAAATACGCCGATGCGCTGGCCTTGTCCGACTGTCAAGAGTCCATCAATGGCACGGACACCGACTTCCAAAGACTTAGTGATGCGCGGGCGCTTTAACGGATTCGGCGGCATATTGTTCGTCGAATACTTCGTTAATCCGGCAGGCAATGTGCTCTCATCGAGCGGTTTGCCGGTGCCGTCCAGGATTTTCCCGAGAATGGACGGCCCTACTTTGATCTGCAGCGGAACCCCCGTTGCGACGACCAAACAGCCCGGTCCGACTTGTGAAAGATCCTGCAGCGGCATCAATAAAATCTTATTCTCTTTAAAGCCGACCACTTCCGCTTCGATCGGCCGCTCGTAATGGTTTGGGTACAAAAGACAAAGTTCACCGATTTTCGCATAAGGCCCTTTCGATTCAATCGTAAGTCCGATGACTTGAATCACTTTGCCGTGCTTTTTCACCGGTTCGATTTCTTCTAATAGCTCCAGGTACTCATCTGTGCGTTGGTTCATTATTTGTCTGCTCCTCACTATAAGCGAGTAATTGGCGTTTGATTTCTTCGAGCTGCCCGCTGACTGTGGCGTCATAAGAGCCGCTCGCTGTATGGATCATGCAGCCGCCTTTTGAAAGATTGGCGACCGGAATTAATTTTAATTCGGAATCTCCGCGAATATAGGTTTTAAGTTCATCGAAGAAGGGTAATAGTATCGGGTAGTCTTCTAAAGCCACTTGCATCACGACATCTTCCGACTCTTCGAGATGCTTAAGTGCAAGCTGGACGATGTTCAATAATTGATCGTCATGCTGTTTGAGTTCTTTTTTTACGATTTTTTCAGCAATCCGGACACTCATTGATAGCAGGAACGGTTCAGCCTGTTTTACGATTTTCGCTTTTTCTTCATAAGCTTGTTCAATCAGTTCTTGCATATACATACGTTTTTCCCGGTATTCTTCTGAAGCTTGAGCCATACCGGCATCAAAACCCGATTGAAAACCTTGTTCTGCCGCTTGCTCGGCCAAGTTCTTCGCTTCGATTTCAGCTTGTTCTCGCTGCGAATCGCGCCAATTTGCCATCTCAAGCTGTGCTTGTTGCTGGTCAAGGTTGATTTGATTCCGCAAGTTTTCATGCTGCAATTTCAGCGATTCAATTTCCTGCAATAAACTCTGTTTTTGTTGCACGGGGTCCAATTCTGGGACCTCTATTTGGAATGCCTTATTTTCAATCTTTTTTGTGCGAATAATTTTCTTTTCCAGTTTGGAAGACGGATAGGAACGAATGATATTAGACAATCATTTCCTCCCCTTCTCCGCGGGCTACTGTAATTTCACCTTTTTCTTCTAAGCTGCGAACCAAGGAAACAATATTCGTTTGGGCATTTTCGACATCTTTCAGCTTGATCGGGCCCATTGTGTCGATTTCTTCTTTGATGCTGTCTGCACGGCGCGTTGAAATATTGCGGTAGATGCCTTCTTTGACGTCTTCGTTCGCCACTTTCAATGCATACACCAAATCGATGTCCTGCACTTCGCGAATAATGCGCTGAATGGTGCGTGTATCGAGAAGAACAATATCCTCAAAGACAAACATGCGTTTCTTGATTTCTTCGACCAATTCCGGAGACTCCATTTCGAGTTCTGTCAGAATCGCTTTTTCCGTGCCGCGGTCCACTTTGCTCAACACTTTGACGATGGCTTCTACGCCGCCTGTGGATGTGTAATCTTGTGAACCCGTTGCTGAAAGTTTGCGTTCTAAAATCTGTTCTACTTGATGGATCACTTCCGGAGAAGTACTTTCCATCATGGCAATTCGCTTTGCCACTTCTGCTTGCTTAGCAGGCGGCAATTGCGAAAGAATTTGTGAAGCTTGTTTTGGATCTAAATACGATAAAACCAAGGCAATTGTCTGTGCATGTTCATGCTGCAAAATCGTTAAGATCTGATTCGGATCTGCTTTTCTGGCGAAACTGAAAGGTTTCACTTCCAAACGGCTCGTCAAACGGCCGATCGTTTCGAGCGCCTTATCTTTCCCGAGCGCTTTTTCCAAAATATCCCTCGCGTAATCCAAACCGCCTTCATTCATAAAATCCTGCCCAAGAATCATGCCGTAAAATTCATTGAGTACTTGTTCCGTCTGGCTGTTTTTCAACTGCCGCACATTGGAAATTTCCAAAGTCAATTGGTCGATTTCCGCCTCAGTCAGCTGCTTGAATATCTCAACAGATACTTCCGGCCCTAATCCGACCAGTAAAACGGCTACTTTCTGGACGCCGCTTAATCCTTTTGTCCGTTTAGACATGCGCCATTCTCCTATTCATCTGCCATCCATGAGCGCAACAATTTCGCGAAATCTTCCGGGCGTTCTTTAGCCAGTTTCTCAATTGTCTTACGCTTCGGATTTGATTTTGAGCCCAGTTCCGACAAATCGATCTCTTCGATTTCGTTGATTCCGCCGCCATCAAGGACTGGCTGTTCAAACATATCGAAGTCCAGATCTACATCGTCATATTCATCGACTTTTCTTCTGCGTTTCACTAATACAACGATCAATACGATGATCAATAACGCCATCGCTCCGGCAACTCCTAAAAGAATGCCATCCGGGATTTTACTCCACCATGAAGTCACTACCGGTTTTTCTTCAACAAGTTGCGGTTTCCCTTGGAATTCCGTTGCAAAAACCGATATCCGGTCGTCCAAGTCTTCTTCCGTCACTTCCGTACCGTTCATGCTTAATGCTGTCGCTACTGTGTTTTTCAATAAGTTGCTGATGTCATCGATATTTTCCTGCGTCAAACTCGCAACGTTCTGTGGATTCGGAGGTTCAACTCCTACGTTTACCGTCAAATCATCAATGATATAAGGGCTTGCTTCAATCTGCCGGTTGATGCGATTGACTTCCCGGTTGATCCGCTCTTCTGTTTTTTCAGATTCGCTCGTTCCGCCTTCTCCAGCTGCCGGGTAGTTCGCAATTTCCGTATCACCGGTTCCGGTTGTTTCTTCTACAACTGCGCCTTCGCTCGAATACGACTCAACAATTCGCTCAACGCTCAAATCTATGCCTTCACCGGTTTCTGTATTGACCGGCTCCACCAAGTTTTCTTCGCGCTTTTCTTTTGTAAAGTCGACACTCGCCATAACCGATACAACCACTTTATCTTGGCCGAGCGTCATGCCGAGCATTTGCTGCAATTCGCGCTGGATGTCTTTTTCGATATCCTGTTTGATTTCTCTTTGCTGCTGATAGACAGATAACGTCGTGTCCATCTGGCCTTCTTCTATCATTTCAAAAGCTTGTCCGTTCTGGTCCATGATGACAATTTCTTCTGCGGGCAAGCTCGGTACACTCTTGCTGATCAAATGGTATAAGCCATTTACTTGTTTTTGGTCCAATTGAAAACCAGGATCTCCTTGAACAACAACAGAAGCTGTTGCAACTTGCTCTTCTTCAGTGATCCAAATATTTTCTTTTGGAAGTGTGATCATGACGTTCGCTTCATTCACACCATCGATTTGTTTAATCAAACCTGCAAGTTCATTTTGCATCGCATCGCGTTCGACGACATCAAAATGGCGGTCGGTCATTCCTAAACCCATATTTTCACTGAAAATACTGTAGTTTACGTTGCCGCTCTCAGGAATGCCATCCGCCGCTAGGCTTACTTTCAAATTAGAAACTTGTTCTGCCGGGACGCTGATCGTTTTGCTGTCTGCTGAAACTTCGACAGGAATTCCTTGCCCTTCAATGGCAGCTTTGATTTCGCCTGCCTCTGATGCGGACAGGTCCGAATACAGGACTGCATAGTCTGTCTTGGAATTCATGAACACAAAAACAGAAATCAGCACAATTGTTGCAAAAAACGATCCTGCCACCGTCCATTTGATCGTCGGTGATAAATTGCCCCAGGACTCTTGAGCCTTGTTTTTATAACCGGTTAATTTTTCTTTCATGAATCATACATCCCTCTTCTTTGCATTAAGAATCATAATTGCATTCTCATCACTTCTTGGTAGGCTTCCACTACTTTGTTGCGGACTTGTACCGTAAGCTGCAAAGAAAGACTGGCTTTCTGAGCTGCGACCATTACTTGTGAAACATCTTCCACTTCACCGGTCACGAGCTGATTTGTTAATTTATCTGAAGTATTTTGAAGCTTATTGACTTCTTCTAATTGGTTTTTAAAAATTTCGCTAAATCCTTCCGTCTTGTTTTCAGTTTGGGGTTTTGCGATTGATTGGTTTTGGATAAAAGGGGTTTGGATCTGACTTATTTTTTCCATCATGGCCTCCGTTACGATGTGATTATATAAGTTGAACTGAATAGCTGTAACTGATATTCCACAAAACAGCTACGCTTTCCGCGGGCTCGCGCTAAGCTAACTCGGGCTATACGCCCGAGTGGATCTCAGCACTTCGCTAGTCCCGCAGGAGTCTCCGCTGTTTTGCTCCATATCAAGGTATCTTTTAGCGCCGGCGCGTCCCCGGGCTGAGCGGAGCAATAAGACGAGCGTCCTTCTCGGCTTATTGCGGGAGCTTTGCCCAGAGCGGCCGAAGCGGTGTGTAAAAGCTAATTCTTCAATTCAACTTATATTAGGTATTATTTTCCGATTTCCAATGCTTTCATGAACATGCTTTTCGACGCGTTCATCGCCGTGACATTCGCTTCATAGGAACGGGTTGCAGACATAAGGTCGACCATTTCTTTGATCGGGTCTACATTCGGTGATTGGACATAACCATTTTCATCCGCATCAGCATTGGTTGGATCATAAGTCTGGACGAAAGGGGTTGGGTCTTCTTCAATTTTGGAAACGGCGACGCCGGAGACTTGGGAGTTTCCTTTGCTCATGGCCGATTGAAGTTGTTGTTGAAAAGGTGAGATGCCGCTTTGGGACAATTGAACTGATTTACGGCGGTAAGGAACCCATTCCCCGTTCACCAATTCAGCTCTCGTCGTATTTGCGTTTGCAATATTAGAGGATACGACGTCCATGCGCAAGCGGTTTGCCGTTAAACCTGAAGCACTAATATTCAATCCATTAAACAAGCTCATTTTACTTACCTACCTCCGTTAATGACAGTGCTTAAAGTGCTAAGTTTTCCACCAATTCGCTCTGTCAATGCATTATAGTGTAGTTGATTTTTCGCTAACTCCGCCATTTCATGATCCATATCGACGTTGTTACCATTCGGACTATAAGAAGTGGAATTATTTTCCTTTATCCCAGGAGTAGCATTCAAAGCCCCTCCACTAAATTCGATATGCTTTGCATCGGTTTTGTAGCTAGTCATTTTTTGGTTGGCTGCTGCATTATTCAAGATCGATTGAAAATCCACTTGCTTGCTTTTGTAGTTCGGGGTATCGACATTGGCGATATTCGCTGCATGGACTTTTTGCTTTAAAGCCGATGCAGACAAGGCTTGTTCCAGTGATTGAAACGATTGAGGAAAGATATTCATCGTTCGACTCCTTTTCTTTTTATTGATTTTCATATAAAAATCCACCCTTAAGAAAAGGTGGATTTATAAAAAACCTACCATCCTTCGGCAACCCGGCTACCTTGTATCGAGGATATTTAGGCCCGTGGCTTTGCGTCCTCTTCTTTCGAAAAAGTTTGCCATTGTCGACATGATACGACTATTTTACTTTTTAAACTCGGTAATAAGTATCATTTTCAAAAAATTGTACCAAATTATAGTATCATGTTTTTTTATTTTTGTATATTTTTCTCTCAAAAAATTTTTTGTACTATTTTTTCCATATTCGTGTATATTTTTGCCCCAGTCATATGGTATGCTAACGCGGTAATATTCTATCATTTTCGTACGAAAGGAAGAATCGCTTATGTTCCGTGGTTTATACACAGCCACTTCTGGAATGCTTGCCCATAATCGGCAGCAGCAAATCCTGACAAATAATTTAGCGAATGCCGCTACACCCGGCTTTAAAGAAGATCAGACCGTGCTGCGTGCATTTCCTGAGCAATTGATCAAAGCTATGGAAGCTGGAAAAGTTTCAACGAACGGCCAAAAAGGTCCATCCACCCAAACGACAATTGGACAGTTGAATACAGGTGTTTATGCTCAAGAAGGAATCCCTTCTTTTGCCCAAGGCGCTTTAAAAGATACAGGCAATAACACGGACTTTTCGCTTATGGATGAATTGCTTCCTGTGAATCCCGAAACCCGGCAAAGAGGATCACTCGTTTTTGCGGTTCAAGGCGACAACGGACAAGTCCGCTATACGAAAAACGGACAGTTTTCCGTTGGTACAGATGGATTCTTGAAAACTGCAGACGGCAATAACGTCCTTGGCCAAAACATGCAACCGATTCCCGTTAACTCGACAGACTTTACCGTAGCAGATAATGGCCAGATTACTCTGGCAAACGGAGATGCGACAAATAGCCTATGGATTGGCTATACCGAAAATCCGCAGCAATTTGTTAAAGAAGGCCATGGTTTGCTCCGTTGGGAAGGCGCTCCGGATGCTGCGCCGCAAAATGCGGAAACCGTCGCTTTATTGAATAATTCCGGTTCGTTCGTCAAGCAAGGGTTTATTGAACAGTCGAATGTCGACCTTACGCAGACGATGACCGAGATGATGGCCACGTACCGCGGCTTTGAAACAAATCAAAAAGTGCTGCAGGCCTATGACCGCAGCATGGAAAAAGCAGTCAATGAAATTGGCCGCGTTTAACCTGGAGGTCTTTAAGAGATGAACATTCAAATGAATTCCGCCGCTACGTCCATGCGCGAACTTCAGAAAAAAGTCGACGTCATCGCGAATAATATTTCGAACGTCAATACAAACGGCTATAAACGCCAAGAAGCTAATTTCTCGGATACGCTCGTCCAATCGATCACGCGGCAAGCCGGTGCTGATAATGAAATCGGCCGCGTGACGCCGAACGGCTTGCGCGTCGGTTCAGGTGTACGCGTGACGCAGACGAGCCTTCGCAACGAGCAAGGTTCAATCCAGCAAACGGATCGCCCGCTCGATTTCAGCATCCAAGGAAATTCCGCCTTTTTCCGGGTAGCTTCTGAAGGAAAAACTTTCTATACAAAAGACGGCTCTTTCCAAGTCCAACCCGTCTTGAACTCCAACCAAGTCAATCTCGTGACGTCGAACGGCGATGCAGTACTCGACAGCAACAACAACCCGATTTCATTCGATAACGATTTCGCTTCGATTAAAGCCGATCAAAACGGTACCTGGCAAGTAACTTATAAAGACGCTGGCAAACAGCCGACGCAAATCCAATTGAGCATCGCAGACATCAACCGTCCGAACTTGCTTGAGAAAGTCGGCGGCAACCGCTACCAGCTGCCTGGCACAGAAGCGGAACAGGTGGCGAACGGCACTTTGCAGGTAGTAGACCTCAGCCAGCAGAACAATAAAAACTTCCGGATCAATCAAGGCTCTCTTGAAACGTCGAACGTTGATTTGACCGAAGAAATGACCGAACTGATTGCTACACAGCGCTTGATCCAGTCGCAAGGGAAAGCCATTTCCTTCGCTGACGACATGATGGGGCTCGTGAATACAATTCGCGGATAAGATTTTGAAGCAACTGTGAAAGCAGCTGCTTCTTTTTTATTGGAGGTCGGGGTGATTTCAGGTCGCCCAGGGGTGATTTCGAACGGGATTGGGGTGATTTCAGGTCCCCTAGGGGTGATTTCGGAGCACAAACAGGTAATTTCGCTTAAAGCCAAACTCTGAATGCAATAAAAACTTAACGAAAAAATTACAAAACAAAAAGCTGGATCCGTTCGATTAAGAACGGATCCAGCTTTTATTTATCTTATCTCAAGAAATCCATTAATGTGGGTTGAATGATTTTAGCCGAAGAAGCAAGACTTGCCTGGTAGACGCTTTCTTCGCTCTTCAAGCGTATCATGGCCTCTGCATAGTCGACATCTTCAATGCTCGAAAGCATTTTTTTCAGCTGCAAATTATTGTCGAGCAAGCGGTTTTCAAACGCTTCTACTCGGTTTGCGCGCGCTCCGATTTCGGATTGAACGCTCAATAACTGATCCACTTTGGTGTCAATTTCATCGATTGAAATCTCTCCGCTATTTTTGATTGCTGTGACAAGGTCTTCGAGAACTTTATCCAGAGATTTTGTATTCTTAGCATCTCCCACAATCGGTCCTAGTAACTTATCTGCCGAAACATTCGCCGGTATCGAAATGCCGTCACTGACGGTGAATTTCTTTTCCGTTCCAAACAATTCCTGGCCATTCACTTTGGCTTTTGAAAACTCGGAAATTTGTTCTTTCAGTTGTTCGATTTCAGATGCGATGGTCGTTCGGTCTTCAGCGGATAAAGTCCCATTGCTCGCATTTACCGTTAGTTCCCGGACACGCTGCATAACGTCTGTCATCTTGCCGATTGTCTGGTCGGTTTCATCCAACCACAAGTTTGTTTCATCTATATTTTTCTCGTATTGGCCATTTGCGGCAAGTGAGCTTTTCAGGCTCATCGCTTTGCTGACGCCATTCGGGTTATCCGATGGAAGCTCAAGCATTTTGCCGGACGCCACTTGGCTATTGGTTTTTTCGAAGCGGCTCAAATTCTGTCCCATGTTGCGGACCGAATTTTGATGCAGCATTTGTTGAGTGACTCTCATTACAATCTACCTCCGTTGCTTAAAACATTAATTCGCCATGCGGTTAATGATGGTATCGAGCATTTCATCCGTCGTTGTGATGAAACGGGCAGCCGCACTGTATGCGTGCTGGAACATGATCAAGTTCGCCATTTCCTCGTCGATGGAAACCCCAACCACTGACTGGCGGCGGTTGTCGGTTGCGAGCAATGCGGATTCATGATTTGCTACGGTGTTCATCGCCGTCTGGCTTTGCGCACCGAGCTTGCTGACAAGTGCGCGGAAATCTTTTTGAACTTTTTCTATGTCACCTTTATCTGCAATTGTTACTGTAGCTGATTTATTGACTTGAAGACTATCAATTGTGAAGGCTGCATCAGCTTTGAACAATTTACTGTCATCCGTAGCCATACCGTTTGCCTGAGCAAAGTTCTTAACTATCGTTGCCAACTCTGCTTGGTAACCTTCTGCTAAAGTAATTGATTTCTGAATTCCAGCCAACTTGCCGCCAGGAACCTCGACTTCAACTGGTACTTTAACGCCATCTACTTCTATTTCAACCGGCACTTTAACCCCGTCTACTTCCTTTACTTGACCTTTAAGTTTCAGTGCCCCAGTTTCTGCATCTACTTGGAAAACATCTTTCGGAAGCTCAACTTCCGCAGTCCCGTCTTTCATTTCCTTCACGGTCACCGGCACAATCTCCGAAAGCTTGCCGATCAATACATCCCGCTTGTCCTGCAAGTCATTCGACAAGTTGCCGCTTTTCTTGATGCTCGCGTTCAACTGATCGATTTGCTTCATTAAGCTGCCAGCTTCTTCTAGCGCAGCATCTTTTTGCGAATTAAGATCCGCCGTAATGTTCCCCATCGATTTATTCATCGCCTGCGCCGTTTCGACAAACGCTTCTGCGCGTTCTTTCAAGACGGCTTGAGCCGATGCGTCGCTCGGGTTGTTTTGTACATTCTGCCAAGCGGCATTCAACTCATCCATTGCGGCGTTCAGGCCAGTCGTGCTCAGTTCATTGATGGCGACTTCTAGGCGGCCAAGTGTTTCCTGCCGCACGGTCCATTCGCCAAGCGTTGATGATTGGTCGCGGTATTGCGCATCCAGAAAGCGGTCTCTCACACGGATGATCGAGTCAACTTGAGCTCCGGTTCCAAGCTGGCTGGTTTGGCCATTTGTCCAGATATCCAATGACGGCGTCGAGCTGGAGTTCACTTTTTGGCGTGAATAGCCTTCTGTGTTGGCGTTGGCAATATTGTGGCCCGTTGTGGTGATATTCGTTTGGGCGACAGATAAGCCGCGCTTTCCTAGCTCTAGTCCATGAAATGTTGAAACCATGTAATTCCCTGCTTTCTGGCACATTTAAGCTTTTGTATCGAAAAAGCCGCGGTTGCCGGTTTGTAATTTTGGTTGGCCCATTGGCGATTGGTAGTTGAAGTTTTGCTGTTTTGTTTTCGTGACTTGATCGATCATGTGCTGTACAAAGCTCATGGAATCGATCAGGAGCCGCTCGTTGATTTTATTCTTCGCTTGCAGTTCGACCAGTAATTCCTGCAAGGTTTCGATCTGCGTCTGCAATCTCTTTTTCATGATCTCGTCCGGAAGCTGTGCGACAAACTCACTGAACGTCAGGTCCGGATGTTCTTGCCGAAGTTCTTCCGCCAATTGTTCGCGCCCGTTTTCAGCCTGGTTCAGCTGTTTGACAAGCTTCGCTTCCTCTTTTACCAATCCATTCAGCTCATCGACTTTGCGCTCGATCAAAACAATCCGTTTCTGTTCCGCAAAGTCCAGGAGCTGCTTCTGGATGCCGATTAATTCTTCTAGCGTCGCGGCTAATGATGTAAGCATTCGACACCCTCCTCTTTAAAGCAGCGTTCTACTTGTCATACCAGAAATCAAAGACGCTTTCAGCCACTTTCGAACTGTTGACTTCGTATTCGCCTGATTGGATCTGGAGTTTCAAAGCATTGATTTTTTCTTGTCTGTCCATGTCTACCCCTGTGTTCTTCTCAAACATCTCTTTTGCCCGGTTTGAGATCTGCACTTCGTCTTCCTTCTGGATCGGTTTTGACCGCTCCACCGGCGAGACCTGCATCTGTTTTTGATAAGATTGAATAAAGGAAGAACCATTTGTTTTATCGATATTCATTCCTTCACCGCCCTGTTCGTTTATTTTTCCTGCTTGACCTGCCAGTACTTCCCTGCCCGCTCCTGCGGCTTTCTGCCGATCTCGTCTGCGAGTTTGTCCCGCTTCAAGGTCCGGCTGATTTCCGATGAAAACTCCTTGTAGCAGGAATTGCACAGCACTTGCCTTTTTATCACTGTACCACAATGCGCACACGGGTAACCCAAGTTCGGGAAATCCTCCCCGTAAATGCGCCCGTCGCGAATAAAATCGGCAATGCGCTTTTCCGAGACATCCGTCGCTTCGCTCAGCTCTTCGAGCGTTGCATCGCGGTTCACTTCGTCTTTTATGAAGGCATCGACTTTCTTGAAATCCGCCTCGATTTCCTTGTAGCAATCCAAGCAAAAATCAGTGTAGGATTTCAAATAAAGCCTGCCGCAAAGTACACAATTTTCCAATTGATTTGAGTGCACATCCATCACCTGGTGCTTTCTATTATTTATATCGGCATCCCCGCCAAAATGTTTAGCCTAAATTTAATTTTATTGCAATTTAAATTCAGTCACAAGCACGCGCTCCACTTTGCCTTCGGTGATGGTTTCGCTCAACTTCGTTTTCAGCTGCGTCTCAAGCATCGTGATGCCTTCTTTGCCGACCAATTCTTCTTTCGTGAATCCGGCTACGGTTGAAATGATCGCTGCCCGCACTTCAGCTGTGCGCTTTTCCGTCGCTTCTTTCGCTTTCTTGCTGTTCAGCTGGATATTGAACTGGACTACGGCGTAATTTTCGCCAGTCGCCAAGTTTGTCGTAATGATATCCGTGTCGATGCTCATTTCCACCAACTCTTCAGCCGACAGCTTTTTTTCCGTCTCCGCTTCAGCAGTAGTGCTCTTCAAATAATACATCGCACCCCCGCCAAGGACCACGACCGCGATCAATAAAATAACCAACACTTTCATTTTCCCCATGGTGCACCTCTATCTCGTTAAATTTCTTCGCCGTACGGGGAAATCAACACTTCCACGCGGCGGTTTTCTGCACGGCCTTCCGCTGTATCGTTTGATGTGATCGGACGGTACTCGCCGTAGCCGGTTGCACTGAATGTCCGCGGATCAAGCTTATCGTTTTCAAGAAGGATCTTCATGAAATTGATGGCGCGCTCCGAACTAAGTTCCCAGTTGGACGGATAATCATCGGTCTGGACCGGCACGTTATCGGTATGGCCTTCAATATAGATATTCCGCGGCAAATCGGTGATCAAAAGTTCAGCGATTTCAGCCGCCATTTTCTCAGCGTTTTCGGTAATTTCAGCGCTTCCGGAAGGATACAAGACGCCTTCTTTAATCGTCAAAAGCAAGCCTTTTCCGGTAAGTTCCGTCTCCAGCCTAGTCGATAGCCCTTTTTCTTTGATGTACGCTTCAATCTTTTCGCGTACTTCTCCGAGCTCTTTAAAATCCTGCTCCAACGCAATTTCTTCAGCCGTTTTCGGCCCTTCATCGTCTCCCGGTTCATCTTCCCCGAGATCCGCTAGTTTCGACGTCGTGTCCGGCGTCTCAACCGGCGCCTGGTTTTCCAGGATGCCCGTGCCGCCTTGCAATTCTTTATTGAACGACTGCGAGATTTCCTGGAACTTCTGCGAGTTCACTTCACTTGCAGCGAATAAAACAATGAACAGTGCGAGAAGAAGCGTCAAAATATCGGCGTAAGGGATCAACCACGACTCATCGACATGATCTTCATGCTTTTTCTTACGCTTCAACCTGACCACCCACTTTTTCCGGTTCTTTCAAGACACGGTCTTTCGCCGGTAAGTATGTTAATAATTTCTCTTCTACAGTGCGGACTGGCAAGCCTTCCTGTACGGCAAGCAAGCCTTCCAGCATAATCATTTTCATCTTCGCTTCCTGTTCGGATTTGCGTTTCAGCTTATTTGAAAATGGATGCCAAAGCACGTAACCCGTGAAAATCCCGAACAGCGTCGCAATAAATGCCGCTGAAATCGACTTCCCAAGAAGTGCAATATCGTCCAAGTGGCCAAGTGCCGAAACGAGGCCGATTACCGCTCCCAAAACTCCAAGCGTCGGTGCGTACGTGCCCGCTTGCGAGAAAATCTTCGCGCCCACTTCATGGCGTTCTTCCATTGCCGCAATTTCCTCTTCCATGAGGCTGCGGATGTATTCCTGCGGCTGGCCGTCAACGACCATTTTCAAACCGCGCTGCAAGAATGGATCTTCCACTTCTTCTGCGCGCTCTTCCAAAGCGAGTAAGCCTTCTTTTCGTGCAAGCAATGCCCATTCCGTGAATGTTGGAATCATTTCCTTGATCGGAATGATTTTCGGGCCGCCGAACAGTACTTTGAACAGTCCCGGCACGTTTTTCAATTCTTCCATCGGGAACGCCACCATCACTGCGGCAATCGTTCCGCCGAAGATGATGACCAGCGCCGCCGGATTATATAAAGCGACCGGGTCTGATCCTTTGAGGATCATCCCGCCGACCAATACGACAAAGCCAAGTATTACGCCTATCCATGATGTCTTATCCACACCAAAAACCTCATTTCACTCGTTAAAAAGTATGTTTTCTACCCCTGCTGTGCCTGCCTTTGAGTTTTTTCTATTTCTGTCAGACTAACTAGTTATACTAGCTGATATTCCGCAAAACAGCTCCGCTTTTCAAAACCTGTGCTCCTGCATCGCTGCGCTAGCTTCGGCACTTCGCTATCCCACGGGAGTCTCCGCTGTTTTCCTCCATATCAAGAAATTTCTTAGCGCCGGCGCGTCCAAGGGCTAGACGAAGCAATAAGACGAGTGTTCTTCTTGGCTTATTGCGGGAGTCATGCCCAAAGCGACCGGCGCGGTTATAAAGGATTATTTTTATTCGATTTACTTAAATCAGCCGTTCTTCACAAGCCCCATAACCTGTTTCCATGTGTCGCGAAGCTCGACCATCAAGCCTTCGACTTCTTCCAGAATCCCCACGTCATTTTTCGTATTCGCTTCGATCAAGCGGGTGTACATGTATTCATATAATTGTTCCATGTTCTTCGAAATCTCCGCATCCGGATCCAAGGTCACGCGCAGTTCCTGCGTGATGTTCTGCGCTTTGATGATGTTGGTGTTCTTTTCCTGGAAATTGTTATCCGCCATCGCCTTTTTCGCGAGTTTCATGAATTTCAGACTGCCGTTATAAAGCATCAAGGTCAATTCCTGCGGAGATGCCGTCATCACCGAGTTTTGCTGATACGCCTGATAAGGATTAATCGTTGCCATCGTCGTTCCCCCTCTTACTTCCGTATATCTAAAAACGTCCCGTCCGCCGGCGTGCTTTGGTAAGCGCCGCGGTATTTCTTCGACATCTGTTTCGTTTGGTTGATGCGGTTCATCTGGCTTGTGAATGCTTGGTGCAGGCTGTTCATGAGCGGATTCAATTCGAGCTCCGCTGCTTGTAAGCTCTTCACCATTTCTTTGCCTTCAACGGACCAGTTGAACTCCGCTCCGTTTTTCGAAGCTTCCATGCGGTCAATCACTGCTTGCCGCCTGTCGAATAAAATCTGGACTTCCACCAAGTCTTCCGTCTGGTTATCGTCCATTTTGGAACCGATTGTTTTCGCTTTTGCGAGGATCGCTTCCGTCAGTTCCAGAAGCTCCTGCAAACTTTCATGCTGTTTGTCCATTTACATCATTCCTAAACTTTGTGAAATCCATGAACTTTGCGAGTTCATCTGGCTGATGGCTTTTTCCATCGCCGTGAACTGCTTCCAGTAGCGGTCTTCGATTTTCTCTAAACGTGTCTGCCAGCGGCTGATCTCTTCGTCCATCTGCTTGATGTATTTTGTGATTTGGCTGTTGTCGACCAGGCTTGTCGGGCTTCCCGCCTTATCGCTCAATTTTTTCACGACATTATTCAAAGCATCGTAAACACGTCCGCCAACGCCGACGTTTTTATCATCAACCCGGTTCGTGAATAGCGCCATCACTTGATCCGGTTTATCTGTTAAGGCTTTTTTCAATTTATCTTCATCAATGAAAAGCTTTCCGCCTTCCGACCATGTTCCGGTATTGATGCCGATTTGCGACAGCATGTTGATGCTGCCTGCAGGCATGCCCGCAACCGGACTTGTAAACGACTGGCGCAATTCCTGGATGGCACTTCTTAAAATTGGATCGTTCCGAAGCAAGCCGCTGCGCGCTTTCTCTTCCCACAATTCAATTTCGTTGTCTGTCATTTCTTTCTTTTGTTCTGCAGAAAGCGGCTGGAAATCCGGATAGCGTTTTTCGACTAGCTGCTTTTCGATTTCTTTGATCGTTTCATTGTATTTATCAATAAAGCCTTTGATTTTATCGAAAGTTTTGGTTGGATCTGCTTGGACGGTGATGGTCGAAGTACCCGTCTCTACAAGATTCAAAGTTAATCCATTAATTGTTGTTTTATTGGATGTCAGATTATCGACAGTAATGCCGTCGAACTTTACCGAACCATTTGTGGCAGATTTCATAAAAGTGTTTGTAGATGTAGAAGCTGTATCAAATGAAGTTTGTGTACCATTATTGATGATTTGCTTGGCTAATGCCGTATTGGCCGTTGTTTTGTCTGCATCCAGAAAATCCATTGTGAAATTCTGGTTCGCTCCCATCCCTTTCGTAGAGATGAAGAAGCTTGAAGTTGTGTTATCAAAACTCATCCGGAGTTCTGGAATCTTTCCAGCCGTTTCATCCTGAATTTTTTTAGCTACATCGGCATATGTCATATCTGCTTTAATTTCAATTTCCGGCAAACCATTAATCTTAACGAAACCAGCTACACCAATTTTATCTGTGGATGTTGCTGAAACAGTCGAGGTTGGATCTAATTTAATCGGCGCCGCTGAGTTAATCTTTGCACCCGCTGCTAAGCTAATTACTTCTACTTTATAAGAACCGCTGACCGACAGTGCAGTTGTTTCGGGCGTCACACTACTTCCTGTAGCGGTCGAGCTGTATGAATTGAACGAACTTTGAAGACGCATATCGCTTGCCAGTGTCCGCAAGTTTGATAGCGATAAGTTTACGTCACGGTAAGCGTCTTTCTGCCATTCCGTGAACGTCTTTTGCTGTGTTAATTTATCCTGCGGCAATTTTTGTGCAGCCATCATTTCTTTTACTAAGGAATCCGTGTCGATTCCAGATGCTAATCCACCAATACGCATGAGGTTCACTCCTTACAGTTTTTCGTCTACTAGCAATCCTGCGAATTCAGCCATCGAGGCATACATATCGAGGAATTTCTTATTCGGGATTTCTTTGATCAATTCGTCGGTGATCGTATCGATGACTTGAACGTAATACTCGCCCAGTTCGTCATGGAATTGGAATTTAACAGATGTATTCGTCGGCTCAAGGAAGTCGTTCATGCCTTCCACTTTTTCAATGAGCTTTTCTTTTGTAACGTTTGTCGTTTTATCAGCTTCGAGTTCTACTGTTTTTTCTTTCGGCTGAACAGCGGGTACAACTGCTGCTTCAGCTGTCTTTATCGGAATATAAACTACAGGCGGCTGCTTCACTTCCATGGTTACCTCTCCCTTACCGTTCAATTAGCGGTTTGGTCGAGTCCCGAATGCGAGCTCGAACCGTCACCTATCTATAGTAGTTATCGGCAAACAAAATCATTTTTTAACGGATTTCTGCAAAAAAATAAAACCGATTCACGGAGGAACCGGCCTTAACTCAAGCTAAGTTATTGAATTGCTTGCTGACGCCTTGTGTCCAATGGTTGTTGAGTCCAGTCGGATCGTTCGTTGCACCCACTGGAGCGTATTTCGCGCCAATGGCTGCGATGGTGTCTTTTCCTTGATTCAAGTAATTCTTCCGCAAGTTCCGTGCCATATCGAAAATGCTGTCTTCGATCGAGTCGTAGCTGCGGAGGCCGTTCTTGCCCATCATGCCGGCAACATTGTTCTTTTGGTTGACGGCGTTTGACGATCCGTTGCCGGTTTCATGAATCGCAATTGCTGAAAGAAGATTTGGATTGATATCGTATTTCTTCCCAGCATTGATGAAATGATTCGCTGCGCCGCTGAGTTTTCCTTCAAGCGTATTCTCGAGCTTAATGAACTGCACAGGTTTGAAACCAAAGTCGCTCGTATCTTGCGGACTTGTTGGAATGGCTCTCGTATCGATCGGCGAAGCCGTATTCTTAGCAGTCGGTGCTGTTTCCGATTCAAGCGGTTTGATTGTCACTTGAATCGGCGTAAATGAACCATTCGTCTGTGGAAGTAATTGAGTTGGCATTTGCATCGTCTGTTCTGTTGAAGCCGGCTGCATATTCTGTATTGCCGCATTCAAAATCATCATGAACAGCGAATTATCGTTCGGCATGCCACCCATTGGCGATGCCGCATTTGTCTGATTTATCGAAGGCGCTGCTTGCGCCATAGAAGCCATAGTCATGTAATAAAACCAATTTGAAGAAACTGGACCGGTCATTTCGAGGGTTCCCACCTTTTGCTTAAATGAATGCACGTTTATTGTATAGGATAATGGAGGAAAAAAGAATAGGATAATTGTGGCAATAATAATGTAAAAATTTATTTTCTGGAACCGCTTTGGATGTCAGAAGAAAACTCCCACAAAAAATCGGGCATGTCTTTGCAATGCTTCTTGCAGGAGTGAATGTTCTTTCTTATAAGACTATTGTTTCAAAGATACTATAAATGTCAATCAGTCCAATGAAGAAGCTTCACTTATAATTCTTCAATTTAACGCAGTAATTCAAGCACTTGTTGCGGAGCTTTGTTCGCTTGAGCCAACATCGCTTGAGCAGCTTGACTTAAAATCGAGCTTTTAGTTTGATTCATTACTTCTTTTGCCATATCCACGTCTCTTATACGTGATTCAGCAGCTGCCAAGTTCTCTTCAAAATTCATTACATTATTATTAATATGTTCTAAAGAATTTTGATAAGCACCAAATTTAGAGCGTTCGCCCGTTATTTGTCGGATAGCTTCATCTATTTTACTAATTGATTTCTGGGCTTCTTCCCAGGGATCCACTTTCATGTTGTCGATTCCCAATGCAGTTGTCCTCACATCGGTTAAATCTACTTTAAAAACTTCACCTGAATTAGCACCAACTTGTAAATAAAGGTCTGTATTTTCTTCTTTTAAAGAATCTTTTACAATATCTATAGCTAAGTCTTGGAGTTGAGTTGAAAAGTTTCCTTCTATTTCTAAATATCTTCCTCCAGTAGGTCCGGAAAGCCGCTTAAGTTGTTCATTGGCTCTATCGCTTTCACTCTTAGGTCCTACTACAGTCATTTTTATTCCTCGCTCTTTCATTTCGAATGCAGTGTCATCGATATCATAAATGGAAAGGCCATCTCCCCCGTCGGGATCTGCTGCCGTTTTATTGTCATGTACCGGCGCGTCCGTGACAAGGATAAATTGTTTAGAAGCCTCTAATCGAAACGACTGACCTAACGCCACATGAATGCCTTCTAATCCAGACTCTTCTCTATCCACGCCTCCTGCAATACTGCCGCCTATATTTGAAAGACTCTTTTTAAATTCATCTACATTATTTGTAAATGGAACCGTATTGATCGGATCGCCTCCCATTGAAGGGACTATGTCACCATATGTCACTAAACCAAGTCTTATATCTATACCTTTGGATTGCAGAGTGGAGGCAAAATCTTGAATATTCGCTTCTACACGTACAATTTCTGATTTCATACTTCCTGTTCTGTCTATAATAAAAATGATATCCGAGCTTCCTTTTATAGTTTCAGGAGGCGTAACACTATCTATCCCTGGGACGTTCAATAAATTAATCCCATTAAATTCAGTATTATTAGCAATATCATTAATACCTTTTAATATTTGATTAACTTCTTGTTGGATTGCCTCTCTATCATTAGCTGTAAGTGTACCGTTTGAAGCTTGAACAGAAAGTTCTCTTAACCTCTGCATATTCGGATCAATGATTTTGGCTAAACCACTTTCTGCTGTTTGAATCAAGGATATCCCATCTTGGATATTTCTTTGTGCTTGCTGTAAGCCTCTTACTTGGGCTCTCATCTTTTCAGAAATTGCCGAACCGGATGCATCATCCCCCGCTTGATTAATACGCATACCAGATGAGAGTTTCTCTATACTTTTAACATTCATTTTTTCGTTGGCATTTAAATTCCTCATAGCTTTTAACCCTGAAATATTATGGTTAATAATCAATTTTTTATTCCTCCAAAATTTATTCATTTATATTATATCAACATTTTTTTCCAATTCATCAGTTTTTAACCAATTCAATAAATTTTAGTAGAGGGGCTCATTTAAGGTAAGGAGTTTTATAAAGTCCAATAGAGGTTATTTCACGCTGTTTATAAATGAGGAGATTAGAGGGAAATCAAAATTATTCAATCCATTTCTAACATTCATTGAAGTTGTATATACCGATGTTTTTCGAGGAAGTCATATTCATTTTTCAACTTCTCTAATTCGATATTTAATTCTTCTCTTTCACTTAATGACAAGTCGTTGCCGGTAGCATACTCGGCTATCTTTTTCATTTCTTGCAGCTTTTCCTCCAGATCATCTAAAACTTCGATTTGCTTTTTTGTCCATTGAAGTTGCCGCTCCAGAATTTCTTTTTGTTCTTTCATTATCCTATTCTCCTTTTCACAAAATTAAAATGAGCAGTCACAGATATTTTGTGGCTGCTCATTTCATTAAAAACTTACCCTTTCAAATCCACCGACCCGCCAAGATGCGGCTGAACAGATTGCTCTAGCATCTTTACTACGCTATCGCCATTCACTTCTGCTTGGTCCATCGACTTCTTCATAACTGAAATACTTGCTTCTTGCCGTACATTCATCTGGCTCAACGCCATTGATAAAGCTGCGATATCCATTTGAAATCCTCCTTATAGAAAAAGGAGCCTATTTCTAGGCTCCCGTTTTTCATCAAGATTAACGTAGTAATTGAAGAACAGCTTGTGGCTGTTGGTTGGCTTGCTTTGCCGCTATGTCTTTCGATCATAGAATAGACTATATCTTCACCCTTAAATCTCTAAGGGGCTGGGCACTTCGAATGGCGCTTGCCACCCTACGGATTTCATCGTCATAGCATCTGCCTTAGACGGTCTATCCTAGTCGTTGAACCTTCTCCAAAGTTTCCTCACAGGAGCTTGGCTGCTGATTATCCATTGGTGCATCCTCATCATTTTTAAACCGTGACGCCGACCGTTTCCAGTTACGCTGTGGTTGATGAGGCTTTAGGAAGTTCCAGCAATTCACCCAGTTATACTCTAACCCGTTACCCGGTTAGACGCCCTAGAATCAATTATCTCAACAGTTGCAAAACTGCTTGAGGAAGTTGATTGGATTGAGCCAACATTGCTTGTGCTGCTTGTGAAAGAATCGAGTTCTTAGTTTGTTCCATCATTTCTTTCGCCATCGTGCGAACATTTACTTTCATAAATGACTAGACTATATCTTCACCCTCTAATTAGTAGGGGCCGGGCACTTCGGATCGATCAGTGCTGATGTACACTGTGTCACCTACGGATTTCATCACCATAGCTTTCGCCTTAGATGGTCTATCCTAGTCGTTGAACCTTCTCCACTCTTTCGAGACA
The DNA here is from genome assembly GCF_057031095.1 of Planococcus alkaliphilus. NCBI lineage: Bacteria > Bacillati > Bacillota > Bacilli > Caryophanales > Caryophanaceae > Planococcus > Planococcus alkaliphilus. The sequence goes on along the minus strand of NZ_CM168060.1, from coordinate 200,455 downwards.
GGAGCTTGGCTGCTGATTGCCCAATCTTTTATTTTTTCAAGCCGTCACGTCTGCCGTTTTCAGCTGCGTTGTGGCAATAAAAGCTATAAGGGGTTTCCAGCAATTCACCCGATCGTAATCTCTGGCTGTTACCGGCCAGGACGACTGTACCTTTGCTCGCTTACGCGGCTTCGGCATAATCAACGTCGCGGATACGTGATTCCGCAGACGTTAAGTTTTCAGCTGAGTTATTCAAGTTATTGATAGTGTGATCTAAACGGTTTTGGTTCGCACCAAGGTTAGAACGTGCTGCAGAAACATTTTTAATTGCAGCATCGACTAGAGCGACATCTGCATCAAATGAAGTTCCAGTTGCCTGGATACCTTTAGTGGCATCAACAGTAGCAGCATCACCTGGATTCGCACCTGGAGTAACCAAAGCACCCACCCCTAAATCACTAGATGAAAATCCTTTAGTAGCAGCAGATGTAATTGTTAAATCTAATTTTTGACCAGTATTCGCTCCGATTTGGAACTGTGCATCGAATGTTCCGTCCAACAATTTCTTGCCGTTGAACTCTGTACGTTCAGAAATTCCAGTAAGCTCATCATTTAAAGACTTAATTTCGTCTTGAATAGCTTTTAAATCATCAGTTTGCAGCGTACCTTCATTACCAGCTTGAACTACAAGTTCACGTTGGCGTTGAAGAATTGAATGAACTTCATTCAATGCACCTTCAGCTGTTTGCATTAATGAAATGCCATCTTGAGCATTCGCTGAAGCTTGTTCTAAACCACGAATCTGTCCACGCATTTTTTCGGAAATCGATAGACCAGCTGCATCATCTTTCGCGCTGTTAATACGCATTCCAGAAGACAATTTCTCCATGCTGCTTGCTTGAGCATTCGTTGCAGAACCCAATTGACGGTGAGTGTTTAAAGCTGTGATATTGTGATTGATAATCATTTTGTATTACCTCCGTGTAATGTTTTTTTGTTTTTTGCAAGCGCCCAAATCCGTTTGGACTGCCTTACAGTATTTATATCGGAGGTCGTTTCGAAATGTTTAGCGTTTTTTAAAAGTTTTTTATAAAGTTTTTCCATTTTCTTTTCTTCCATCAAAAAAGCCTGCATCTCTGCAGGTCTCTCCTCACTTCTTCATCTTCAAAAAATCACTGATATTAATCACATTCGATGTCGCTTGCTTATTTTCTTCCTGAATCTCCAAATACACTTCTTTCCGGTGGATGGTGATGTGCTTCGGCGCGTTGATGCCGAGCCGGACCATGTCCCCTTCAATTGCCGTGACCGTGATTTCGATATTGTCGTCGACGACAATCGATTCGCCTTTTTTTCTGCCAAGTACGAGCATCGCTTACACCTGCCCTTGTTCAGTCTGGAATAAACGCTGTTTGATCTGGTAGGTTTTGTTATCCAAGACAATTTGCATGCCGAGTTTCTTCCTATTGTTAATGACGAGCGGACCTTTCAAGTTCGTCGTCGCATCTTTCATATCGCCGGTAACGGAAACGGTTGTTAAGACGATGGCGTCTGTCGGTTCTTCCAGTTCCAGCCGCTCCACCAATTGCTCCGCGAGTTTGATGTCGTATTCCGGGAAGAATGAAAACGGATCGACGAGGAAAAAGCTGAGTTCTGCCGATTCGATCGACTGCAGGAAAAAGAATGGCGAGTCGCTGCTTTCGTCTGCCGGCAGCAAAACGTATTTTTTCATTTCTTCAAAGCCTGGAATTCCTTTTGCAAATGTTAGGACGCGGTCGTCCGTGAGTTCAATTTCGCCGAATTGGCGTGTTTGGATTTTCATGATTGGCCCCTTTCTGTCTGTTCCATTACATAAAATGAGTAGGTTCTCTTATTAGCTTAACCGATATTCTTGAAGCTTCAAGACATATCTTATGCCCTAAATGTTTAAACATTTATAAAATCTTTACAATTTTCTGCTTAAAACTAGTGAAAAAAGACTAGTCATGTGCTATCTTAATAGAGCTATCTCCTAAGACAGTAGGAAATTCGCTTTATTCCAATAAAGTATCATCCGGTTATTCTCGTAATTTTACCATAAATCACCTTTTTGAGAATCCCTTATCATTAACCGAGAAAGAGTTGTGTAATCATGGAACCTATTTCATTCACTTATAATTGGCCGCTCGTCATTCTTTCCATCTTTGTCGCGATGTTTTCCGCGTTCGTCGCCCTCGACATCAGCAGCCGCCTCGCTATATCCAAGCAAGGCTTGAAGAAACGCTGGATCTTGTCCGGTGCCATCGTCATGGGGCTCGGTATTTGGGCGATGCATTTCATCGCCATGCTCGCTTTCCATACGTCGATGGAAGTCAGCTACAGCGTACCGATTGTTATCTTGTCAATCCTGCCGGCGCTCGCTTCCTGCTGGGTAGCTTTCCGCATCATCAGCCGACCGTCGAATTCGTGGAAACGGCTGCTTGTCGGAGCGTTCTTTATCGGGCTCGGCATCATTTCAATGCATTATATCGGCATGGAAGCGATGCAGATGGGCGCGGATATCCAGTATGATCCGTTTCTTTTCGCTTTGTCTGCCTTAATCGCTTTCGCTACGTCGCTTGCGGCGCTTTACTTATTATTCCGTTTGCGCGGTTTATCCAATTTCCACTGGGGCAAATTCGGCAGTGCAATTTTGATGGGCTTTGCGGTAGCGGGTATGCATTATACCGGGATGGCCGCTGCAACGTTTACGCCGGTGGAAAATCACGTGCATACCGGCGCTTCGTCCATCAATGGCACACTGCTCGGCTACGCGGTCGGGCTTGGGGCGATGCTGATTTTGAGCCTCGCTTACAACAGCGTCCGCATCGACCGCCGAATTGCCGCGCAGTCGGATGAATCGGAGTTGAAATTCCAGTCGGTCATCGAATCGGCCAACGATGCGATCATCGTGGCCGACCATACCGGCAGCATCAGCCAATGGAATAAAGGCGCTGAGCGCATTTTCGGCCATGCAGCGAAAGACATGATCGGCGAAAAGCTGGATCTGATCATCCCGCCGCATTACCGCGAAAAGCACCAAGCCGGCATGGACCGCTTCTACCAGTCCCGGACACCGCACGTCATCGGCAAAACGCTGGAGCTTGAAGGCTTGCGAAAAGACGGCAGCGTGTTCCCGATCGAGATTTCGCTTGGCACGTGGGAAACGGAAGACGGGGTATTTTTCAGCAGCATCATCCGCGACATCACGGAACGCAAACTCGCCGACGAGAAAATCAGCAGCCTCGTCTACTTGGATCCATTGACCGGCTTGCCGAACCGCCGCTTGTTCAATGACCGGCTCGCCTCCATGTTGTCCCGTGCCGCTGAAAACCAGCAGCGGTTCTCCTTGCTGTATTTGGATATCGACCATTTTAAATTGGTCAATGATACATTCGGACATGCCACCGGAGATCAATTATTGATTGAAGTGACGGAGCGTCTGAAAAAGCACGCCGCGGAACGGGATACTATTTCCCGCCTCGGCGGCGACGAATTCATTCTTTTATTGCCGCAGACCGATTCCAGCAAAGCGGCGGAATTTGCCCAGCAAGTCCTCGACTGCTTTAACGAGCCGTTCCAATTTAACGGCGAGGAAGTGTTCATCACGCCGTCGATTGGCATCAGCCTTTACCCGACAGACGGGCAGGACGCGGAGACGTTGATCAAAAACGCCGATCTTGCCTTGTACCGGGTAAAAGAGGAAGGCAAAAACAATTACCAGTTCTTCACAAAAGACATGAACGAAGAAGTGTCCCGCCGTTCGAAAATCGCCATCGGCCTCCGGAAAGGCTTGGACCGCGGCGAGTTTACGATCAACTACCAGCCGCAGATCGACATCAAAACAGGTTCGATCATCGGCGTCGAAGCGCTCGTCCGCTGGGTGCACCCGCATATGGGACCGATTTCCCCAGGCGAATTTATCCCGATTGCGGAAGAAACCGGCACGATCATCCAGCTCGGCGAATTTGTTATGCGGAATGCCTGCCTGCAGAATAAAGCCTGGCAAGATGCGGGATTGCCGAAGTTCCGGGTGGCCATCAATATTTCGTCGCGCCAGTTCTCGCAGACGAATCTTAGCGACTTAGTCCACAGCGCCCTTACCGACTCCGGCCTTGAACCGAAGTATTTGGAACTCGAACTGACCGAAAGCATCATTCAAGGATCCACGAGTGCGGTTGCGACGATGATGGAACTGAAAGCGATGGGCATCCATTTGTCGATCGATGATTTTGGAACCGGCTATTCGTCACTTAGCTATTTGAAGCTGTTCCCGATCAACACCTTGAAGATCGACCAGTATTTTACGCGCAACATCCATGTTGATGTGAAAGACGCAGCGCTTGTCGATACGATTATCCGCATGGCGCATAACTTGGAGTTGAATGTTATTGCGGAAGGCGTGGAGACGAACGAACAATTGGATTTCCTGAAAGAACGTCAATGCGACCAGGCACAGGGCTATTACTTCAACCGTCCGCTGCCGGCAGAAGATATTTTGAGATTGTACGGAGACCCGGCGCCTGCCGGGGTATAGCATAGGAAAAGGCTATTGAGACGGAATGTCTCGAGAGCCTTTTTCTTTTTATTCAAATGCTGATTCTGCCCATTACTACGGTATTGTAATAGTTTCCATCGGATAAAAGCTTGTCTTGCCGGAGGATTCCTTCTACGTTGAACCCATGCTTTTCGTAGAGCTTTATCGCTTTTTCATTCGTTTCGAGGACCGTCAAGACCACTTTCTTGATGCCGGCCGCGTCTACCCAGTCGAGTGTTTCGCTTAAAAGCGCGCCTCCGATGCCGTATCCCCAGTAGGCCTGCAGCACACAAACACCGAATTCCACTTTATGCGCAGTCCGCTTAAGCGAATTGCCTTCGCATCTTGAAAAGCCGACAATCGCCCCGTCAACTTCTGCCACGAGAAATAAATGATTGGGTGCTTGCGTGTCTTCTTCAATAATCTTTTCAAATCCGGCGCGGTCTATATACGCTTCGCCTTTTTCCCGGTCCATGTTTTCGGTTTCCCCGTCAACTTGAAGCCTTACTTCTGATAATTGGTCAGCATCCTGAATTTCAGCAGAACGGATTGTATAGCTTAAACCGCGAACGGTTGATTCTTTGCTGTTAATTCGCATATTCAGGATCTCCATTCTCTAGCCGAATGCCTTCCGCCTCGCATCTCAACTTGTAAATGCGCTGGACCCATTCCGGTTCATTCGCGATTCTTTTTTCCATTTTCACCAACGTCCGCTTGCCCACGCGCCGGTCCATTAAGCTAAGGATTTGGATAATGTGATTTTCCGACGCCAGCGATTCGGAAATCGGTGCGTTGAAATAAGATTCAAGCGCATCGAAAAAATCGTATTGTCCGTAGATGCCTTCTTTTTTGATCAATTGATGGGCGATGTCCTGAATCCGGATATTCTCATCGACATCATCAAACGCATAGAATTCCTGCGAATGCCGCAGCGCCCATTCCTTTCCGTACTCTTCCCGCTCCGCTGTAATGGTGCACATGCTGAGCAGTTCTTTTCCGTCCACCGTGATAACGGCGCGCCCAAGCCCGTCATGCGCTTTCCGGTAGTTGATGACTTGGAAATCCACTCGTCCAGCGAGCGATTCACAGGTCAGGCTCTTCAAATTTTTTTTCGCTTTGCTCCATTTTGGACTGTACACTTGTTTTCTCCTGTATCATTTCGGATTTCAGTTCCACACTTTGTCCAAGTCTCCTGCATAGAAGCCGATTGCTTTCTGATAGCTTGAAATTTCTTCGTCACTCGTTGTTTCAGCCAAACAGCGAAGCAAGATTTCCATCGCTTGGCTATGCTGTTTTAGATTATAGAGCGTCATCGAATAAAACACACGGATGGCTCGATTTTCCGGAAAAAGTTCAATTCCATTCAAAAAGACGTTCTGCGATTTTTTATACTCGCCTAAAGTTCTCCAAGTACTTCCGAGGCCAATGATGGCCCCTTCCAGATCTTTTCCGGACAAGCCCAATTCAATTGCCTTTTCGTAGTAAGGGACAGCTTCCGCTTCTTCGCCCAATACATCAAAGCTCCAGGCACACTGGTAATTCACCAAAGCATCTTTTGGAAACTGCTCGGCTAATTCCACCAGCAACTTATTCGATTCCCTTGTTTTGCCTTCATTTCTTAACTGGATCGCTTGGTTTAATTGTTCTTCCATCCTATTCATTCCTTCTCTTTTGCCTCATAGAAATTATAGACAGTCTTCAAGTTCCGCTGGATGCCATTCGTCCCTCGCCATTTCGCGTAAGCTTCCGGCAATAAAAATTCCGCTACATACTCCTCGAGAGCCACTTTTTCATCGTGTGCTTGCTTCGCCGAATCACTCAGCAGCAGGAGATAATCATGCATCGCTTCGATGATTTTCACCGAGTGGATCGCGCCATGGCCAGGCAGCACCGCATCAATTTCGAAAGTTTTTAATGCTTCTAAGGTTTTCAAAAAGCCATCGGGGTCGTAGATAGGCAAATGCAACGCTTCTGTCACGATGTCGCCCGCAAACAGGATTTTTTCTTCAGGGAGATACAGAAAACTATCGCTCGGTGTATGCGCTCCGCCCAGGCAATGCAGTTCCACCGTCCGTTTTGAGCCCTGGAAAATGCGGCTGTCTTCAAACGCAACAGTGGGCAAGACCATTTTCAAGTGCGGCAGTTCTTCTTTCACTCTTGCCATCTCTTCCGATTGATTGATGAGGCTCGCCCGGATCACCGGATTTTCGGCCGCTTTGATTTGATGTTCCAAACTGAGAAGATAATGCGCCATTTCCGCTTGTTCAACGGCAATTTCCTTTAGAACGTTTTGTTCTTCAAATAACTGCCGGGTCAATGAAGTTGAAATGGTGGCAGCATCTTCAAATACTTGATTGCCAAAAACGTGGTCGCCGTGATAATGGCTGTTAATAAGATGCTTCACTTTTTTTCCGGTCAGTTTCTCTGCTTGATTTCGCAGCTCCTGTGCCGCAGAAGGCGTACTGAACGAATCGAAGACCAACAGCTCTTCTCCTAAATCCACTACTCCCGCGTTGCTCCAAGCGCCGGTGCCGGGTTTCGCGACCGCCGCAAATACCCCTGCAGCCATTTCATATAAGTGAAAAAAATCGGTTTCTGCCCTTAACTCCGCCATAATTCCTCTCCCGTCCGCAAACCTTTACTCCATCGCTTTTAAGCTCTCTCCAATATTCTTTTGCAAGATTGATAAATTCAGCTTCTTACCGGTTTCCACATAGAAACTCTTCAAAAACTCTTTGCAGTTCGCCACCAAAAACCAATAGTTCTCTTCAGGCAGCTGCTGTTTTTGAAGCAGCACTTTCTCCGGTATTTCCATTAATAAATCTTCTATAAGCTTCAGGTCCATTCCGCGTTCCATCATTTCCAGAAGGGGCACCAATAGCCGCTCCTCTTCCGCATGGACATACACACTTTCGGAGATAAAGATTTTATTCCATAGCGCTTTTGCGAGTTCCGGGTAAGCCACTGCATCCAATTTCGGGTTTTGCACGAGTTCATCAAACGCATCCGCCGCATGGGCGACGCTATGCGCCCAGCCTTTCACGGGTACGTAGCCGCGGACATCCTGTTCTGCCGGCATATATGCGAGAAGGGCTTCATGAGTTTTTTCAATCGCCGCTTCCGGCAAAAAATCATGCTTATTGTCGCTGTAAAGAATTGCCGCAATCCAAAGCGATGCGAAAGAACGCGTAAATACCGTGTCCGTTCCGTTCTCGCCGATGCCTTTAAACAGCAGCTCCAAAGAGATGTCGAGCAGCTCAGCCAATTGATCGCCCGTCAGCCGGTCTTCCATGATCCACGTCGAAAAGGTTCCATAAATCAGTTTGTCCCGGAGTTCACTGTCCACAGAACCGATATGGTTAATCATCGATTGGATCAGCGAATCGTCTATCGCGTGTTCCCCTTGCAGTTTCTGCTTTAACTCTTCCTCTGTCATAGTTAATTTCCTCACTTGTTCAAATAATGGATAACTGCCATTTCCTTCCCGAACCGATTGCCTTCATCAATAAACCCTAAGCTTTTATACAGCTGATGGGCTCCCGTATTTTCGGGATGGTAGCCGACGACGATTTTCTCGGCGTTCCATTTTGTTTTCATTTCGTTCATCATCAGCTGTGTTGCCGCTTTGCCGATTCCTGAGCCTTGGAACTTCCGGTCAATCATGATGCGGTAAATCCAGTGGCCGTCCAGTTCTTCCGGCACCGTGTTGAACATCAGGAAGCCCGCAAGCGTTTCATCTGCGTAAATTGCATACGCTTTTAAGGTCGGCTCAAAATGCAGTTGCGCAATCGATACCGCATTCGGTTCAATATGGGCTGCTTGTTCCTCGGATACTTCGAGCCCGCAGCAGGCATACCAATTTTCTTCATTTACTTCTGTGATCGTTACATTTCTTGCGTTCATCTAGGTTCCCCTTCCAATTTGCGGGGAAAACGCAGAGCTGTTCGTCAGTCCTTCGCAATCCCTTGTTGATTGTTTCGATATGCATGTAATTATTTGACATAATGACCGCCTCCTTTAATGGTTTTTCTTATGTATTCTTTAAATCCTCATAAATCGATACCGGCTGGGCTTCTACCCATACTTCAAAATTGTCCTTTTCCACATCGACAATCTGCTTCCAAGCTACTCCGAAAGGCAAAGTGAACGGCTCACTTGGCCGAATTCCCTCAATGGTCACAGATAGTCCATTTTCCAAATACTCCATCGCTGACAGCTTCACATCTCGGCTTTGCTGCAGCCAACTGTCGTCGACCGTTCCGATGCACATCTTCAACTCCCCGCTCATCCAACTTTTCAGCTCTAGCCATTCGCCAGTTTCGACGTCTGTATCGTCAATAGCAATTGTTGGAGTAAAACTGCAAATAAAACGGATCTCTTGCGCGTATTCCGTTCTGACTTCAGCTTTAATCAAATAGCGTCCCTTTGTTTTAAGCTCCACAACATGAAAATTTACTTCCATCAAATCTTTCGGTTCCACTTCCACGATGATGATGCCGAACGGTGTTTGCAGCATATCGACCTCTCCTTAGGAAACTCTTTTCCACACAAAAAAACACCTTCTAAGATAAACATATCTCAAAAGGCATTTATTGGCAATCTATTCTGAAATTTCATCACTTCTTAAAAATCGTACTCCGCTTCTTTCGCTTCCCGGATCTGCGTAAACGTCTCGGTCAAAATTACCGTGTCTTCCACCAACCGCTCAAGGCGAAGGCGGACATCGTCGTTGACGATTTCTTTCCGGTAGAAATCCTGTTCTTCAATAAAGACGAAGGTCTGAACAAGCTGCGCTTTCATATAGGCGAGGATCGGCTTGAGCTGAAGTTCCGCAATTAAGTAATGCTTCGAAGATCCTGCCGTGATGAACATGCTGACGACTTTGTCGCGAAGCGCGTCCACCGGAAGCAAGTCGAAGATGTTCTTCAAGGTCGCCGGAATCGACGCCTGGAAAATCGGTGTACCGATGATGATGGCATCCGCATCCATGAGGGTGCGCGTAACATAGCCCGTGTCGCCTTCGTATTCCAAGTAGTTGCGGCCGTCGCTGAACTGGACGTCGTAATCTGCAAGGTCGAGCAAGACGGTTTCTGCGTCCGGGTATTTCGCCGCCAAAACGCCAAGCGTATAATCCATCGCAATCCGGGTTTTGGATCCGACTCTTGAACCGGATAATCCTACGATTTTCATTTTCATCGCCTCCTATTTCGCCGTGTATTTCTTGATGGCCGGCAAGATTTCCGTACCGATCAATTCCAGGTTTTTGCGGATATTGTCAAATGGCATGCCGCCGAAATCGATTTGCGCGATATAGCGCTGGTGCCCGAAGACTTCGTGCTGGTGCAGGATCTTTTCGATGATCTGCTGCGGGCTGCCGACGTTCATGATGTTTTGTGGATCGGCGCCTTGTGCGAATAGCTGTTTCGGAAAGCCTTGTCCGTTTGTCAACTTCATGCCTTCATTGATATGCGGGTACAGGTCTTTCAAGGCCTGCTGCATCGAATCGGCTGCATAGAAAAAGCCTGCTGTAGCAACTGGCAGCTGTGCCGGGTCGTGCCCGCCTGCTCTTGCCGCTTGCCGATAAGCATCAATCGTGCGTTTGAAAACAGCTGTCGAACCGCCAAGATGCGCCATGAACATCGGCACACCGGCGTATCCCGCTTTCATCGCACTTGCCGGCGTCCCGCCGACTGCGCGCCAAATCGGCATTGAACCGGTCACAGGCCGCGGCAGCACGCGTACGTCTCTTAACGGTGCCCGGAACTCGCCGTTCCAATTGACCACTTCTTCTTCGTTCAACTTCAGCAGCAATTCGAATTTCTCTTCGAATAATTCTTCGTAGTTGCGCACGTCATACCCAAGCAAATCAAATAAGCCAACGCGGGAAGCACGCCCTGCGACGATTTCTGCACGTCCACCTGAAATCAAATCGATCGTCGAGAAGTCTTCATAGACACGCACCGGATCGGACGTGCTGATGATCGTCGACGAACTCGCGATTTTAATCTTTTCTGTCGCTTGTGCAATCGCCGACAATACGACCGTATGTGCCTGCGTCGCGAAATAGTCCTGATGGCTTTCGCCGACGCTGAAAAAGTCGACGCCTGCCTGTTCCGCGAGCTTCGCGTATTCAATAATTTCATGGACCCGTTCTTTTGCGGAAATCCGTTCACCTGTCAGCGGATTCGGCAAATGATCCCCCAATGTATAAATCCCGAATTCCATCCCTTTGCTTTCATCAATGCGATACTTCTCCATCTATTCCTCCGCCTTTCCATCTATGGTACTAGTATAAACAGTCTTTCCCGCAACTATCTAGAAGAATGTCTCGAATTCAATGCATTTCAGCCAAAGGTCTGAAGGAAAAAATAAAACAGTCCAGAAAGAAGCTCGATAGCTCTCTCTGGACTGTCTCCATTTTTTATCCGACTGTTTTGATGGCTGGCGCAGCCGTCTTCAAGCGCATCAATTCCACACTGCCTTCGATGCCTTTCAAGTTCGCCGTGAAGGCTTCAAGCTGCATGCCTTTTGCATCCACTAGTTTCCGCAAATTCGCCTGTTCCATATAGTCGCTGCTAAAGACGATGTCGCCGCCTTCCGCTTTTCCTTCAATGCGCGCTGCAATATTGACGGTGCGGCCGAAATAATCGAGCCGGTCATTTGAATTCACCGCAATTGCCGGTCCGCTGTATAAGCCGATTTTCAAAACGATGTCTTCATTCGCACCGTCATTGAACGCAGCCAGATTCTGTTGGATTTCAAGTGCCGCTTTCAAGCCGTCTTCCGGCAAATGGAACACTGCCATTACGGCATCGCCGATGGTTTTCACGACGCTGCCGGAGTTTTTCGCGATGTGCTGCGTCAAAAATTCAAAATGCCGGCGCACTTGGCCGTAAGCTGCGGCATCGCCGACCGATTCGTATAACGACGTCGAGCCTTTTAAATCCGTAAACAGGATCGTCACCCGGTCGATGCCGATTTTCTTGCCGGGCGATAGCACTTCCGACGAAAACAGATCATGGAATTCCTGCATCGCCGTGACTTTCGCCGCCGTGACTTTTTCGGCATTCCATGAATCCTGCTCCAGCACGATGACGATATCATTCGAACTGGAATTCGTGATCTCGACTTCTGACGGATTTCCAATCGATGCAAACGACCACCCTCCATCGGAATAAACCAAGGAATCGCGCCCTTTTTGCATCTCGCCTGTCTCAAACCGCACTTGATCATTCGCCTGGACTACCCGTACCCGCAACGATTCCAAGCTTTCGGGAATGTTGAGTAAAACGGTTTCCCCTATCCCAACGATTTTCTGCATCTTTACGTGCGGCGTAATCATCGGCCCGCCGACGCAATACACTTCCGCATACGCTTTTCGTACAGACGGATGCACCGAAAACTGCAATTCAACGTATTGGTCGAAATTCACGTCGTAATTGATGCCGCACAAGTCGCAGTGGAATTGTTCGGTGATGTCCGACAACGAATTCTGTTCCGACTTCGATATGCGGCAATTCGGGCAGATCAGATTCCAGCTCAAGTTCAGCATGCCTTCTTTCGTTGCATACAATAAGAGCCGGAGCACTTCGTCTAAGTCTGCATTCCATAAGTTCGCAAGCAGCGCGGGTTCGATATGAGCGACGTCTTGGCTGCTTTTTTCGATCAAATAATCATGAAGCAGTTCCACATACTTTTCTTTCACAGGCCGCTTCCGCAATGCTGTTTCCAGCCGCTCGAGTTCATCGAGCTGTACTTTATGGTTGGGCGATTTCTGCGGAGCATTGAACGGATCGTCCGCTCCCGATGCCAAATATTCTTCCAAGTACTTCATGCTGTTTTTCATCGATTGCAAACCGATGAGCGGAATCGCCGCAGCACCTAAAGCGTTGCGCGCTTTGAACGAAGCCTTGATGCGCACGCCGGTTTTATTCGGCGAACCGTCTTTTGCTTCGAATAGTTCAACACCCCACAGGTAATAGTGAAGCGGGCCGCCGATATAACGGCGCTCCACGGAATACGCACGGTTCTCTTCCCATTGGAACGGATATTCCCGCCAGTGCAGCGGAACCGTGTTGGCGATTTTCGCCCGGCCTTCCCGGAAAAAAACACCGTTGCCTTCTTTTTTCGCTTCACTGAAGGCGACCGGAAAAAGGCCGATGTATAAATTCAAGCGATTGTTGTCGCTCAACAATTTCCAGATCGTTTCTTTACGAAGCGGAAATTCCCGCTCCATCGTATAATTCTTCACTGCATAATTCATCTGCTTCGCTCCTAAGATATCGCAATCGCGACAGCTAATAAAATCACATGGAAGATCTGGTCAGCCATGATGGACAGCCAGACCTTTTCAGGCCCTTTAGCTGTTTGGACACGGCGTACCCAGAAAGCGACAAAAGTTTTGCGGTCTAAAATGACATGTCCGATGAAGATGATGGCAATTCCTTCTAGCGATAAGCCGCCGGATAACCAGCCGACACTCCCCACTATGATTGTATAGACCGACACATGGGTCAATAAAGGCAGCCATTTCGTCGCCTTGTATTTCGCCATCCAAGAAGTCTGCAATAGAAAATCACCGATTAAATGCCCGATTAACAGCCAATCAAACTGGCTCATAGTTTATACTCATCTTCATGTTCGATATCGCAGTCATCGAAGTCATAATCGCATTCCTCGAGGATGCTGATGAACGCATCGACAATTTCTGCATCGAACAGCGTGCCGCGGCAGCGGAGAAGTTCCGCTGCACTTTCCCGGTAAGACAAGCCGACGCTGTAAGAGCGGGTTGTCGTCATCGCATCAAAGGTATCCGCTACGCCGACGATTCTTGCAAATAGCGGAATGTCCCCTTCTTTTAAAGCATCCGGATAGCCGGAGCCGTCTAAGCGTTCATGATGCGAGCGCGTCGCCTCGATTGCATAGACCATCGAAGACTTCGGCTCCATATTCGATAAGATATCCGCTCCGATGACGGTGTGCTGCTTGATCAATTCGTATTCTTCGAATGTCAGGCGCTCCGGTTTTCTGAGCACTTCGTCGGTAATGCCGATTTTGCCGATATCGTGGAGCAGCGCCGCTTTGTAAAGTTCCTCCTGCATTTGCGGTTCCAAGCCCAGACGCTCTCCGATCCATAAGGAGTATTTCGCTACCCGTTCGGAATGCCCTGCTGTATACGGGTCCCGGGCATCCAGCACTTTTGCGAGCGTTTTGATCATGCTGACGAACATTTTGTAGAGCGCATCGTACATTTGGCTGTTCTGCAGCGCAAGTGCCGATTGGTTCGCGAGCGCTTCGGCAAGTCTCATGTCCTGTTCCGTGAAGAAAGCGGTGTGTTTTTTATTCAGCAATTGCAAAGCGCCAAGTACCGTATCCTTCACGATCAACGGTACGGTGATCATCGATTTCGTTACAAAGCCGCTTGAATGGTCGACCCGGTTTGTCCAGTTCGGATCGGCCGCTGCGTTTTCAATCAGCTGTGCCTGGCCTTCCGTAATGACTTTTCCCACAATGCCTTCATCTTTTTTCAATTTGATATTTAAAATGGTCGAAGACGAGGGGCCGAAAGCCGCCACCGCCTTGATTTCTTCTTTCTCATCATCATCCGTTATCCAAAGCGTCCCCGCTTCCGCGCCGACTACTTCCACCATCTGCAAAAGAATGTTCTGAAACACCTCTTCGATCGCCAAATTAGCATTCAATTGCTTCGATGCATCCAATAAGCTTAAAAGCTCCTGCACTTTTCCTTCTAACTCCGCTATCTGCTCCACATGATTCCCCCATTTTTCAATTAACGTCTTTATTTACTCTATCGGACATTTTCACCTTTCTTTTAACGGGGAACTTTTTGCCATAAATTTTTTATCCGGATGAGTTGCTCGCAAACTTGATTGAGCTGCTCGCAAATGATGGTGAGTTTCCCTCAAAAAAGCTCTTAATAAAAAAGCCGGCACCTTTTGGCACCAGCTCAGCTGAAAAGTCCCATCATGCAATCATATTTCCAATCCACTCAAAAATCATGGCCAAGAGATAAAGCGGTACTCCCACAATCAGCATCCCGGCAAAAATATAGCCTAAGCCTTTCAGCAGCATCTTCATCACATCATAAATAGCTCCAGCCAAATCGTCGATAAAGCCCAGCATCCAGCGCACCCCTTTCATCGAATCCCTCGCTTTTTTGCTTTATCATACCATTTCAAAAATCAATAAAATAGATTTTTTCCAGTTTTATTCCTTTTTCTTTATAAAAAATGCCTCTTCGGATGGCTAACTCCGGAGAAGCAAAATTTTCAGCGTTAAAAATAGCGTTTTTAATTTTTGATGCAGTCCGCCTTTATCCGCGAGTCTCAATCGGCTGAATACAACTCAGAAACAGTAACAAGTTCATATCCTTCCTCTTCTAAGAACGCTAATACTAATTCAACTGCTTCAACAGTAGACTTATGAATATCATGCATCAGAATGACAGACCCATCTGAGATATTCTCCTTGACTATGCTTAGCACTTCATTTGGATTATGTGATTTCCAATCCAATGTATCAATTGTCCATAATACCGCCGGCAACCCGATTATTTCTCGCACTTGATCATTTACAGCACCATATGGAGGCCGGAAAACTGTAGGCTGTTCGCCCGTTGCATTGAGAATTACTTCATTAGTCGTTTCAATTTCCTGTATAATTTCTGTTTCGCCAAGGGAAGTTAGATCTTTATGGGACCATGTATGATTTCCCATTTCATGGCCTTTTGCAGCAATTTCTTGAGCTGCTTCCGGATAGAAATCCACTCTATTTCCTAGCATAAAAAAGGTCGCTTTGGCATTATATTCATCTAAGAGCTGAAGAATCGCTGCCGTATTAATGGGATGGGGTCCATCATCAAACGTAAGAGCAACTTGCTTCGCATCGGATGTACGGTCCTCTATCTTCTCCCATTCGCTTTCCTTACTTGATTTTGATTTTTCTTCGCCTTCATTCTCAAGGTCCATTGTTTTTTTCCACTCATCTGTTAACAAATCGCTCATTTTATCAAGTGGTATGGAGATCTCCGGCGAACCTGCTGCCCCAGCCGCAATCTCGTATTCATTGAACTTAAAGAAAACGGAGTTATTTGTTAGGTACATATTGGCAAACTTATTACGTTCATCTTCAATCCATTCCTCAAGTAATTCATTCAATAAATAGGAGCTGTACTTCTCTGAACTTTCGATGCTGTTAAGTAATAACTGATGAATTGTATCCCGGGTCTCTTCATTATCATTTAAAATTTCCGTTTGCTGGATAAACCGCTCCTTTTGAATATCAGCTAGAAACACTTTTGAATTTTGAAATCCGTTTGCTCCTGTGATATAACTTTCCTGAGTAAAGACAATAGCGTACATATTTTCAGCAAATGGATGGAGGTCGAAAGAAATATGCAATGACGCGGAATTGTCTTTAAGATTGTCTTTGTTTCTGTTTACCTCGGCGAGGAATTCCTGCATAGACTTATTTATGTACTTATGAATTTCCTCATTTAAAGAGCTAACTTTAAATTCCGGATAATGGATGGAGATATTATATGTTGTTTCTTCGGTTACTGCAGTATGTATGTCGATTCCGGTGTATGCGGAGTGTTCCGTTTTCTTGCTGGTTTTGTTGTGTGAAGAGTAAACATTGTCCTGTTCTACAAGAGAATTTACTGCTAGAAGAACAGCTATAATACTGAAGAATAGTAGAATATTCTTCGTTAACTTTGTTGGCCTCATCCTATTTCTCCTTCTTGAAGTTTCGTTCTGTTTACTAAATAGACGCAGGAACCTGCCCATTTTGTTTTCGAGAATAAACATTTTTAATAGAAATAACTTCCTGAAACGAAGGTCATCCTGATTTTTTTAATAATAAAAAAGGCAAGCACCTTTTTCTTCTTCAACAGAAGCGAAAGACACTTGCCATGTTTTCAACTTAATGAAGATATTTATCCCCAACGAGGATATCGGAAATAATATCCGTTGGAATTTCAAACGCTACTGCTCCCATGTATCCAGGCGCGACTTCATATTCGTCAAATGCGATAGTTAACTTATGGTCGGGGCTGATATAAAATTGCTGGTCTGGATTAATTTGTGTAAAAGGCTCCATTTCGTCTTCTGAAATAAAATAAACCTTATTCGGATCTGCTTCCATCTGTTGCCTCATTTGTTCTTTGATGTTTTCGCTAATCACAGGTATATATTGATCGTTTTTAAATAAGCTTTTCAAAGTAATTAACAACTCATTCTCTTTATCAATCACCACATAATGGTTTTGCACATATCCGGAAGCTTGTGTGATTTCGGTACTTCGGCTGATGGATAGCAGCTCTGGAGTATCTGTGATAATTTCAAAATCACTATTAATTGCTAAATGTTCATTTTTATCGGCCGCAGCAAACTCTTTATAGAGCTTTTTACTTTCTTCTAAGTACTTTTCGTTTACGCTGTTTTCTAATGCCTTATTATCAAGGCCAGAGATGGCAGGTGTTTTTATAGTAATACTTGTGTTATTTGCTGCTTCATTGAGTTCATTGAAAGTTAGTACTTCCACAATCCCTTTCATAATAGGCACTTTCGACATGGCATTTGCTACATCCGGACTGAAGTTGACGGTTGCAGTGAGCAATAAAGCGGCTGCTACTGGCCACATAAACAAATGTTTTTTCCTTTTCTTTTGCGGTATCGTCTTTAAGATGATTTCATCCAATTCCTTTGGAATGGGTACATTCTTATACGCTTCCCTCAAGTCTTTTAATTTTTTATCCATTTAATAATCCTCCTCAACAATGGTGATATGTAAGATCTTTAATCCTTTGTATAGTCGAGTTTTTATTGTATTAATATTTTCATCAAGAATTTCTGCGATTTCCTCCAGTTTCAAATCCTCAAAGAAGCGAAGGGCAATGACCGTTTTATACTGTATCGGCAATTCATCTAAGGCCTTATGGAGATCCATGTCTTTATAGGTATCTTCCTTTCCAGCGCTTAAAAAATTAATCATGCTGTCATCAGCCAAAGATACTTTCTTTTGCTTTCTTACAAGGTCAATGGCAGTCCTTACTACGATTTTATAAAACCAGCTTTTCATTGCATTCGGGTCTTTTATTTTGTCCAAAGAAGTCAATGCTTTTTTTATCGATTCCTGAACAATGTCCAATGCATCTTCCTGATTTTTTACATAGCTGTAGGCCAATCGATAAAAGTCTTCCTTGTGGTCGGTAATACAGTCGATAAATAATTGATGTACATCATATGTCTTCATTTCATTTCAAGAGCTCCTTTAAAAAAAAAATACATTTCATAACTAGTTACATAATATAGACGTTGTAGCTTAACAAAAAAGTTTGCTTAAAGTGGATAGATTCATCCTTAAAAATAATCCGTCACTTAAAGAAATGTTTTTTTGCAATCACTAACTATAGAAAACGCAGATTCATCCCCTGAAAATGCACCTTTTTATTGGATAATTCTTATTCAAGCAGTTACCTTTAAAACATTCTGCCCCTTTATAATTACAACAATGAACGTTTCAAAAAAGACCCGAAACTATAAAAAAGACGTTCATAAAAGTGTGCAGCCACTTTACGAACGTCTTCTTATTTCAGGATACATTTATGGAACGGCAACCCGTTCAAATTTCCCAGCTTTATTGTTGCTTAACAAACTATGTTATTAGTTTGAATTATTTTATTCAACCGTTACGGATTTCGCCAAGTTGCGCGGCTTGTCCACGTCGCAGTCGCGGTGAAGCGCTGCATAGTAAGAAATCAATTGCATCGGGATGACCGATACTAATGGAGACAACAATTCATGGACTTTCGGAAGCACAAGGCTGTCGCCGTCTTCTTGCAAGCCTTCCATTGAAATGATGCAAGGGTGTGCGCCGCGCGCCGCTACTTCTTTCACATTGCCGCGGATGCTCAAGTTAACCGCTTCTTGCGTCGCAAGGGCGATAACCGGTGTGCCTTCTTCGATCAAGGCAATCGTACCGTGCTTCAATTCGCCGCCGGCAAAGCCTTCCGCTTGGATGTACGAAATCTCTTTCAATTTCAATGCGCCTTCTAAGCCGACGAAGTAATCCATCACGCGGCCGATAAAGAAGCAATTGCGTGTCGTTGAAAGGAAATCGCGGGCGATTTGTTCCATTTCTTCTTTCATGTCGACTTGCGACTGGATCGCGTTCGCTACGATTCCAAGTTCCTGCACAAGATCAAAGCCGATGTCGATTCCTTTAGACTGTGCAGTAACAGCAGCCAAGATTGAAAGGACCGCGATTTGCGCTGTGTAAGCTTTTGTTGAAGCTACAGCAATTTCAGGTCCTGCATACAACAATAACGTATGGTCAGCTTCACGTGAAAGCGTTGATCCTGCTACGTTTGTGATCGTTAGTGACGGATGGCCGAGTTTCTTGATTTTCACCAATACTTGGCGGCTGTCCGCTGTTTCCCCTGATTGGGAAATAAAGACGAACAATGGTTTTTCAGAAAGAAGCGGCATGTTATAGCCGAATTCACTTGCTACATGCACTTCCACTGGAATGCCAGCCATTTTCTCCAAATACTCTTTTCCGATCAATCCCGCGTGGTAGCTTGTACCCGCAGCAATGATGTGGATGCGGTCTGCTTGTTTCACCGCTTCGATGATTTCAGGCTGGATTGTCAATTTGTCGTCCGCGCCTTGGTAAGCTTGGATGATTTTGCGCATTACAGCTGGCTGCTCATCGATTTCTTTTAACATATAATGAGGGTAAGTCCCTTTTTCGATATCGCTCATGTCGATTTCCGCTTTGAATGGCTGGCGGCTTACCGCTTCCCCGTCCAATGTCAGGATTTCTACGCTGTCTTTGCGAACGATGACGATTTCTTTATCCATCAATTCCACGAATTGATCCGTGATTTGAAGCATCGCCATTGCGTCACTTGCTACAACGTTGAAGCCGTCGCCAAGGCCGACAAGCAATGGGCTCTTGTTTTTCGCAACGAAAATTGTCTGTTCTTCTTCTGCATCAAGCAAAGCGATTGCGTAAGAACCTTTTAATAGCGTCAATGTTTTGCTGAACGCTTCTTGAGTCGTCATGCCTTCTTCGACAAATTTGCCGATCAATTGCACGATGATTTCCGTATCTGTATCAGATTCCATTTCCACACCCGCTAAGTAATCGCGCTGAATGTGGTGATAGTTTTCGATTACGCCGTTATGCACCAAAGTGAAACGGTCGTTTTCGTTTTGATGAGGGTGGGCATTGACGCGGTTCGGCTTCCCGTGAGTTGCCCAACGCGTATGTCCGATCCCTGTTGTTCCAACCACTTCGTCTTCTACGACAGCACGCAAGTCAGCGATGCGTCCTTTTTCTTTAAAGACCGTGATGCCTTTTCCGTTGCGTACAGCGATACCCGCTGAATCGTAGCCGCGGTATTCCAGGCGCTCAAGCCCTTTTAACAAAATTTCTTTCGAGTCGTTTTCCCCAATATATCCAACAATTCCACACATAATCCAATTCCTCCAGTTTTCTGCAAGTTAAAATAAGCATTTGCATGCGTTCGCAAACACCTTAGTGAGCCCATCCATACCGTTGTACAGCCGATTGCTCCGCTGCTTTAAGTATTGGATATGACGACCGGGCTTCGCGGCCGGGAGGTATCCGCCGAAATCTCGATACTCCTCCTCCTCGTCTACTGGAAACTGACTTGTCCGTCCAATTTTTCCAGTACAGGCGCTTTAACTAGTTTCCTCGTACGCATTACTATCCCCCTTTTTCTGCGGCCCTAAACAGGCAACTTTATCATAACCTCTAACCTGCACCGCGTCAACGATACACCATTGAAATAGGGCTTAAGGCGAGAACCCGATGGTGCGAAAGACTGGAGGGATTTTCGGAAATAAACCCGGCGTTCTTTACGCGAAGAATTGGAAAATTTTTGCCGCTGATGGATGTGAAATAAAAAATGCGCGCTTGGATGAATTTGTGCGCGTTCATGGGAAAATACGCGCGTTCAAGAAGATTTGTGCGCGTTCAGTGAAAAATGCGCGCGCTCGTAGAGATTTGCGCGCGTTCAACTGAATTTGCGCACGTTAGTCGCTTCCACACTCTCCTCAGCTCCCCATAAAAAAGGTTCTCCGTCAAATGTTGGGGTGAGGTGAAATCTTCCTCACTCTAACCAACGTGAACTCCCATATTCTTATACTTGTGTGTCAGTAGTATTTTGGCGCGGGCGCGTTCGAAATTCTGAAAGCCGAACGCGTTCCGCTTAATCACTTTTGTCAGGTTATTGATGCCTTCCAAGAAACCATTGGAATACTTGAACGAGAAGCTGTTCAAGATTTCCGTCTGCCAGTTTCGGAAGGTGCCCATGGCTTTCTGGAACTCGGGAATGCCCGCTTGTTCCACCAGCCGATAAAATTCCAGCAACGCTTCTTTGGTCTTGAGGATTTCCTCGGGATCTCTTTTTTTGCTTGCCTGAAACCACGTGCAATACGCTTCCTTCAGTTCGTATGCTCGTTTGAGCTCCTCATCCATTTCAAGATACCGCTTCAAGTACCAACGGTCCTTTTCGGTTAACTTCTCACTGTTTTTGTAAAAGACGTAGCGCATCCGTTTGCCTTTTTTGCGGTCATAGTCGTTCCAACTTTTCTGCACGCGTCCAGCGCCCAGTAAATGTACCGGCAGAAGTGGAAGCGATCGGCGATGATCACCGGTTTGCCGAGTGCTTTTTTGACCGCGGCTTTAAAGGAATGGCTCATGTCCATGACGACGATTTCCACCGCAGCTCCGTGCTGTTGGAGATACTGTTTGATCGTCTCTTTTTTCCGGTTGGGCAGGATATCGATCGGTTCTCTCGTTTCGCCATCGGCGATAATCAGTTGGTACTTTCCTTCACGGGTGTCGCCTTTGTATTCGTCGATGGCGATCACACGCGGTAATTTTGCGGTTTCAGTAACTTCCTGGAGCGCCACCAGATCGAAACGCCGAACGATGGTCGAAGCGGAAGCGCCGTATTGTCCGGCCACTTCCTTGAACGTTTTCGCCTTGACGCTGCGCACATGAACCGCTTGGTTCCACTCTTTTGAGAACCGTTGATAGCGATCGATGAATGAATTCTTCTCGGCAAATTTCTTGCCACACGCCCCGCAAGCATAACGTCTTTTCTTGTAAAACAGGTAGGTCAGCCGTTCAAACCATTTCAGGTGCTTAATCTTTTGGATGCGGTAATCGTGGACACGCCGGGTCTTTTCCTGGCAGCGCGGACAGCTTTGGGCCCCCACCTCCAACTCCACATGTAGCGCCACACGGTCCTCCACTTGTTCCATTTTCGTTATTTTCACATCTTCTAATCCGGGAAATTTCATGGTAAAATTCAAGTGCACGCATCTCCTCTTCTTTACTTGTTATTCGACATTTCAAGTATAAAAGAATTTGGAGATTGCGTGTCTTTTTTTGGGCCGAATTGTTTCAACACCCCAACAATTAGTGTAGAACCATAAAAAAAGACCGGAAGCATCTGCCTCCGGTCTGTCTCGCTTTATTAAACTTAGTTCATGCCCATTTCTGCTCGCACTACTTCAGCAATGCGCTCCACGTAGCTTTCACAGTCTTCCACTGAAGCTGCTTCCACCATCACGCGGACAAGCGGTTCTGTTCCGGACGGACGCACAAGTACGCGGCCGTTTCCATTCATTTCGCTTTCCACTTCGGCAATCTTCTGTGCCACTTTGGCATTGTCCGTCACGGCGTGTTTGTCCGTCACGCGGATATTGACGAGCTTCTGCGGGAAGATCGTCATTTCCTCTGCCAGCTCAGACAATTTTTTGCCGGTGATCTTCATGATGTTGACCAACTGCAAGCCTGTCAATAAACCATCGCCGGTTGTGTTGTAATCAAGGAAAATGATATGGCCGGATTGTTCGCCGCCCAAGTTGTAATCATTTTTCTTCATTTCTTCCACTACGTAGCGGTCGCCGACAGCTGTCTGTTTGCTTTCCATGCTGTGTGCTTCCAACGCTTTATAGAAGCCCATATTGCTCATCACAGTAGAAACGACCGTGTTTTTCTTCAATCGTCCTTCGGAATGCAAATGTTTCGCGATTATGTACATAATCTGGTCGCCATCTACAATAGTTCCTTTTTCATCCACTGCGATCAAACGGTCGCCGTCGCCATCAAACGCAAGGCCGATATCCGCTTTTTTCGCTACTACCAGTTCAGCCAGTTTTTCAGGATGCGTCGAACCGACATGGTCGTTAATGTTCAAGCCGTTTGGCGAAGCGCCCATCGTTGAGATGTCTGCATCCAAATCAGCAAATACGTGTGTCGCTAATGTTGAAGTAGCACCGTGTGCACAGTCAAGCGCCACATGGATGCCTGCGAACTCTTCGTCCACCGTCTGTTTCAAATACTGGATGTATTTCTGTCCACCTTCAAAATAATCCGTCACGCTGCCAAGATCTCCGCCAGTTGGGCGCGGCAATGTATCTTCTTCTGCGTCAAGCAACGCTTCGATTTCAAATTCCTGGTCATCCGACAACTTAAAGCCATCCGAACCGAAGAATTTGATGCCGTTATCTTCTACCGGGTTGTGTGAAGCTGAAATCATGACACCGGCTTCTGCACTCATGACACGGGTTAAATAAGCAACTCCTGGTGTGCTGATGACGCCGAGGCGCATCACTTCTGCACCGACGGATAAAAGGCCGGCTGCTAGTGCGCCTTCCAACATTTCCCCGGAAATACGCGTATCGCGGCCGATTAACACTTTCGGTTTGCCTTTTGAGCTTTTTGTTAAGATATATCCGCCGAAGCGGCCTAATTTAAATGCTAATTCCGGTGTTAGTTCGGTATTCGCTACACCCCGCACACCATCAGTTCCAAAATATTTTCCCATTATTTTCTCTCCTTCAATTCCTAAGCTTGAATTGTTTTATGCTGCTCAATTTTGTTTTATTGCGCTAAAGACATTCACGACGGATCGTCTTCTGCCAGAACCGGATTTTCCACGTCTTCCGGCAGCTGGACCGATTCATCCACGGTGATTTCCGCTTCCACCGTCAGTTTCCCAGGCGACACGCTGCTCGTGCCTTTCGGCTTTTTCAGTTCCGCTTCCACCGTCATATCGGTCGGCGTGATGACACCGGCATTAACTTCGACGACAAATTCCGTCAACGCATCCACCACTGCCGGTGGACCTGAAATCTTCACGGTTTCACTGGACGGCGTCAGTGAATCGATCGTAACACCTGTCTGAGGCTCACCGTTCTCTTCAATCGAGACGGGCACTTCTTTGCTGTACTCTTCAATATCCACGGCCACTTCGACCACTTCAGGTTCAATCGTCACGTTTTCGAGCTTCGTCAAATCATTGGCAAGAACCCGGACCCGCGCTTCCGTAGTAAAGGAATCGTCCAGTCCCGCTTCCCCCGTAACGGTCGCTTTCACAAAACTGATGGCATCAATGACGCTCTTCGGCCCGGTAACAGCCACCGTCTTCGGCTCAGCAGTTATGCCTTTCAGCACAAATCCTTCCGCCAGCAAACGCTCATTAATTTCCGGATCAATCCGGAATTCCTGGGTCACCCGCTCTTCAATCGTAATATCAATAAAAGCGGGAGAAATCTGCACACGCAGTTCTTCCGATAAATTCTCTGTCTGGATCGGCACTTGGTGCTCCCCAAGCGTCAAATTGCGCAAATCCACGAACAGCGTGAAATCCTTCAACTGACGTGTTGTCTGGACAATGCTTGTGGGACCTGAAATCGTCAAATCGACGGTCTCAGGCAATCCGCTGACCATTAAGTTCGTATCATCATAGAAAACTTCCAATGCCACATCTTCTATCTCTTCCGTTACAGTTCCGCTGCCAGCCGAATCGACTGCCTCATCGCCGGACTTCACCGTGAAAAACAGAAGAAAGGCTAATAGAAGGGCCATAATCCGCAAAAACCAAGGGTTGTCCATCATTTTATCCATTCTTTTTCCCCCTCCAATTCCAACGGGAAGAGTCGGCTGCCTGTTGTTCTGCGCCAAACCAGATGCGGCGCAATTTCACTTCGAAATCTTCCAATGACAGATTGCGGTGCAAATCACCGTTCGCCGTTAAGCTGATCGCTCCGGTTTCCTCCGACACAATGACCGTAATCGCATCCGTCACTTCACTGATTCCAAGCGCTGCCCGGTGCCGCGTCCCCAGTTCTTTTGAAATGAACGGGCTTTCCGACAAAGGCAGGTAGCAGGCGGCTGCCGCTATCCGGTTTTTCTGGATGATCACAGCTCCGTCATGCAAAGGCGTATTCGGGATAAATAAATTAATGAGCAACTCTGACGTAATGTCTGAGTTCATTGGGATTCCAGTTTCGATATATTCACTCAATCCCGTTTCACGTTCAATCGAAATAAGCGCACCGATGCGGCGTTTCGCCATATAACTGACCGATTTCGACATCGCATCAATTAAACGGCCCCGTTCCGATTCCTCATTCAACTGGCTGCTCGAAAACAGCTTCCCTCGCCCTAACTGTTCCAATGCACGGCGCATTTCAGGCTGGAATATGATGATAATGGCCAAGAATCCCCAATTCAATACTTGCTGCATAATCCATCCAAGCGTTTCCAAATTGAGTGCCTGGGTAATCAGATACGCAATAATGATAAAGAAGATTCCTTTTAACAATTGGACGGCTTTCGTCCCTTTAATAATCGTGATCAATTTATATACAACGAACCATACCAATAAAATATCAATGACATTCACTAAAAGTTCGAGTGGTGTTTGGTCGGTTAAATTCTCCAAAAACGGCATCTGCAACCCTCACTTTTCAACATCTGCATATCTAATAGTATAGCATAATCAAATCACGCCTGCCTTGCTTGGAGGGGTTCTAAAACGTATAAACTCTCTTCAAAATTTTTACAATGCGGACGATACAACCCATTTCCGAATAATTTGGCCCACGCTATTTCCGTTGCCTTCCCAAACAGCCAAACTTTTCTCCCGCAATCCGCAGTCAACTGCAGCTTTCTTTTTTATTTTCCCATTAAAAAAACTCCATAAGCCGATTTCACTGGCTTACAGAGTTGTCTCTTTATTCTTCCGTATCTTCGCTGCCGCTAAAAATAGTGGCCGCTTCTTTCACGCCTGATTTGATCTGATACCAAAGCCATTCGAAAGCACGGTCGATTTCTTCAATCTCCCCGGTGATGACACCACTTGATGCCATATACTTGCCGTTGACGATGGTTACGTCTCCGCGCAGTTCACCTTCGACCCGGATGTCTCCGTTCCGGACGGTGATATCCCCTGTCACGACTTGCCCTTCCGGCACGACCACCGTTTCACCCTCCACTACCAGGTTTTCCTGTTTTGTGAAGGCAAATTGCTGATCGTCATTGAAGTTCGTGAACAAGGCCGCGCTCATCAAAATACAGAACAGCGCTGCAGCCGTCAAAATCGGATTTTTGCGGAACCAGCGTTGGACGCCGCCGCGTTGGCTTTGTTTCGGCAGCCGCTGCATCGTCTTTTGGACAAAATCGGCAGGTGCCTGTATATGAGATGCACTTTGGACAAATGCAATCGTTTTGGTCAGTTCATGGTATTGCTTTCGACAATCGATGCAGCTTTCTAAATGCGCCTTCAAAACGGCTTCGTCGGCAGCATTTATATCCCCATCTAAATAATCATCCATATACTGAATGATGTTCTCCGGACACGTATTCATCGTGCTCGCCTCCTACAAATTGCTCAATTGCTTCCGAAGAGCTTCTCGTCCCCGGTGTATCCGCGTTTTCACGGTCCCAAGCGGCAAATCCAAAATCTCGCTGATTTCCGCCAGCGGCAATTCTTCAATGTACTTTAATACAATAGCGGCACGGTACTTATCTGGCAAGCGGCTGATCTCGTATTGCACACGTTCCTGGACTTCCATCCGCATCAGCTCTTCTTCAGGCAGCTGATCATCGCTTGCAATAGAGGAGTACATATCCAAGCCTTCCGTTCCGCGCACCTCCGCATCCAGATGGTAATCCGGCTTTTTCTTGCGGATCCGGTCAATGCATAAATTCGTCGCAATGCGGTAAAGCCATGTCGAAAATTTACGCTGCTGATCGAACGTATGAAGATTGACGTAAGCACGCATAAACGCTTCTTGCGCAATGTCTTCCGCTTCATGCTTGTTGTTCAGCATACGGTAGCAGATTTGATAAAGCTGGTGCTGATACAGCTCAACGATTTCGGCGAATGCGTTCTGATCGCCTTTTAACACTTTTTTTATTCGTTTATTGACTAACGCATCCATAATCTCATTTCCCTCCGCCTATGCGGCTGTCTTTTATATACGGACTAGATTCCAAAAGGTTTCAAATTAAATTTTCTTTTTTACAAATCTCTTTCTATCGTATCAAAGTTTACCCATTTAAATCCATGAAATTTTGTGACTCTTTCCGATATAAAAGCTTTTGGCAATAAAAGACTCATTTCTGCCCATAAAAAAACAGGCTTTCGCCTGCTTTTCGCTCGTTTATACTAATTTTTCACCAAACAGCGAACCGATTAATGCGACCGCTACATCCGCCGTCCGGTTCTTTTCGTCTAGAATCGGATTAACTTCAACAAATTCAGCAGAAGTGATGATGCCTGAGTCAAATAATAATTCCATTGCCAAGTGGCTTTCACGGTAAGAGATTCCTCCTGGAACCGGTGTGCCAACCCCTGGCGTGTACAAAGGATCGATGCCATCAAGGTCAAGCGATAAATGCACAGCGTCTGTCCGGCGCTCTTCTTTCAAGTACTGGATAGCATCTGCAATGACTTCATTCATGCCCATTTTATCGATTTCGTGCATGCTATATACACGGATGCCGCGCTCTTTGATCAATTCCCGCTCTCCCGGGTCGACCGAACGCGCTCCGATGATGACAATGTTTTCCGGTTTCACTTTTGGCGAATAGCCGCGGATGTGCGTCAATTGCTCATGCCCAAGCCCGAAGCTTGCAGCAAGCGGCATGCCGTGGATATTGCCGGATGGCGATGTGTCGCTCGTATTCATGTCTGCGTGCGCATCGTACCAAATGACGCCAAGATTTTCATGGCGTTCTGAAATTCCTGCAAGCGTTCCGATTGCAATACTATGGTCGCCACCTAGAACTAATGGGAAGTTTCCAGCTTCCGCCACTTCAAAAACTTTTGCGCCCAGCGCTTCCGTTGCTTCTGTAATCACTTTCAAATTGCGCAGATTCGTGTTTTCTTCCACTGAACCGTCCGCCTGCCCGATTTGGATGTCCCCTTCATCCTTCACCGTATAGCCAAGTTCCTCGATGCGTTCGACCACCCCTGCGTAGCGGATGGCACTTGGCCCCATGTCGACGCCGCGGCGATTTTGCCCGTGGTCCATTGGTACACCGATAATCGATACATTCTTTTTATTCATGATTTTATTCCCCCTTAACAAGATGCATTCATTGTAACTGCTAAAGGGGGCTTGGCTCAACCGCACAAAATCACGTATATTTATTCAACTTTTTCAACAATTCTTTTTCCACTTCCGGCCATTCGCGATCGATAATGGAATAGACCACAGCATCTCTCGGTTTGCCCGTAGACCGGATCCGCTCATTGCGCAGCACCCCTTCTTTTACTGCGCCGATGCGTTCCAATGCTTTCTGTGAACGGATATTTTCCGCATCTGTCTTGAATTGCACACGAATCATGCCGCGTTCTTCAAAACAATAGTGGAGAAGCGCCAATTTCACTCGGGTATTCACATGTGTGCGCTGTGCCGATTCTGCATAGAACGTCGATCCGATTTCACAGCTTTTATTCGTTTCATCGATTGCATAGATGCGGGTTGTCCCGATAATTTCCGACGTTTCCGGGTTCTCGACGGCAAAGATCAACACGTTGGACTGGTTCAGCCCGGATGCAAGCCACGCTTCTAACTGCTCAAAAGTTTCCACTTTCGTCAGCATGTGTTCGAAAATCCCCGGGGTATACAATTCCCAAAGCGCTTCAAAATCCTCTCTCTTCAATAAACGCAAACGAATGCCTGGCTCTTCGATTATCATTTCTTTTCCTCCTAACTAAAATAGACGGATTGGATCCGCTGCAAAAATTCCTGTTCGAGCTCGCCCATCTCTTTCGCTAAAAAATAGGTCGATACTTTAGACAATGGAAACAAGTCAAAATGGGCATCCATCAAGCGTCCTTCAATCAATTCCCGCCGCACCATGGATCTCGGCAGAAACGATACGCCGAGCCCTTCCTGGATAAACCTTTTTACGATATGTGCCTGTGTCACTTTCATCGTCCGGATTCCCGTCACTTGCAAGCGCAATTTCAGCAGCAATTCTTCCCAAAATACCGGATGGTGATGAGTAAACAAAAATGAAGATTGAAGCATCGCTTCGGCTGAAACAGTCGGTCCACTTTCATCGTCATAGGCGTCTCTCGGCAAAATGAATAAGAGTGGATCGTCGTAGACAATTTCATGGAGAATATTCCTACGCACCGGCGGCAAGGCAGAAATTCCCGCTGAAACTTCTCCTTTTTCTACCAAGTCCTCGATTTTCTCGGATTCTTCGACCTGTATGACCAGTTCAATATCCGGATGATTCAATGTGAAGGATTTTAAGATATACGGGAGAACCGTCTCAGCCATTAACGGAGAAATAGCCAACCGCCATTTCTGACGATATCCTTGTGCAAAGGCATGCAGTCCGTCAACGCTCACCTCCACTTGCGCTAAAATTTTTATTGCTTCACCGAGAAAATGGCGCCCTTCATCGGTAAGTTCTACCCGATTCCTTTCCCGCTTAAATAGAAGTATTCCTAGACTCTCTTCTAACAAGCGGATGTGTACGGTCACATTGGGCTGTGACATCAACAAACGTTCAGATGTCTTTCTGAAGTTCAAGGTCTCTGCCGCATCCACAAAAGTTTTTAACCAAGAAAGTTCCATAATTGCCTCCTTTCTCGATTAATAATTTGAATTGTTTTAATTATATATCTTTAATTTTTATAATCAATACAGCGAGGTATGATAAAAGAAAAGGAGGAGAAGGAACATGTTCCAAAAAGGCTTAAAAGGTGTAGTAGCGGTCCAGACAGGCATTGCATCTGTCGACGGGGATAAAGGGGAATTACGCTATCGCGGAAAATTAGTGCATGAAGTGATCAAAGGAAAATCATTTGAAGAAACGGCTTATTTCTTATGGCATGGGCATAGCGCAAGCGCTGCAGAACTTGAAGACTGGGAAGCTTCTTTCATTAAATACCGGAAAGTACCGGAACACATCTTGGAAATCGCGAAATTGCTGCCAAAAGAAGCCCCTATCATGGACGGGCTGCGTACTTTACTTTCAGCTTATAGCCAACAAGAATTTTCACGTACAACTCCTGAGCAACAAGCGTTATCTCTCGTTTCAGTCTTTCCGGTTTTAACGGCTTTACTCTACCGCTTACAGCAAGGACTCCCACCCATCGATGCTCGGGAAGATTTGAACCACACGGCCAATTATTTATGGATGTTAAAAGGTACAGAGCCGACAGCTGCCCAAATTGAGGCATTGGAAACTTATTTAAAATTGACCATGGAGCACGGCATGAACGCCTCCACTTTCGCCGCACGGGTGACGGTTTCTACCGAATCGGATATGGTGTCAGCCATCACATCAGCGATCGGAACGATGAAAGGCCCCTTGCATGGCGGCGCTCCTTCTGGTGTCATCGATCTGTTGGAAGAAATCCAATCTCCCGAACGAATTGAACCCGTCATTGCCCATAAACTTGATGAAGGAGAGAAAATCATGGGGTTCGGCCATCGCATTTACCGGACAGAAGATCCGCGTTCCATTTTATTGCGTGAAACTTGTTTGGCACTCGCAGGCGAAGACCCTTGGCTCGATTTAGCTGTATCTGCAGAACAGAAAATCATCCGCTTGCTGAATGAACGAAAACCAGGGCGTGCCCTTTACACAAACGTTGAATTTTATGCAGCTGCCATTATGCGCTCGATTGATATGCCACCGACTTTATTCACACCCACTTTCAGTGTCGCTCGAATAGTCGGCTGGACTGCCCACGTACTCGAACAGCAGCGGGACAATGTCATTTTCCGGCCGCAATCCGAATACATTGGAAACTAACTAAAAAAGGTTCTCCGTCAAATGTTGGGGTGAGGTGAAATCTTCCTCACTCTAACCAACGTGAACTCCCATATTCTTATACTTGTGTGTCAGTAGTATTTTGGCGCGGGCGCGTTCGAAATTCTGAAAGCCGAACGCGTTCCGCTTAATCACTTTTGTCAGGTTATTGATGCCTTCCAAGAAACCATTGGAATACTTGAACGAGAAGCTGTTCAAGATTTCCGTCTGCCAGTTTCGGAAGGTGCCCATGGCTTTCTGGAACTCGGGAATGCCCGCTTGTTCCACCAGCCGATAAAATTCCAGCAACGCTTCTTTGGTCTTGAGGATTTCCTCGGGATCTCTTTTTTTGCTTGCCTGAAACCACGTGCAATACGCTTCCTTCAGTTCGTATGCTCGTTTGAGCTCCTCATCCATTTCAAGATACCGCTTCAAGTACCAACGGTCCTTTTCGGTTAACTTCTCACTGTTTTTGTAAAAGACGTAGCGCATCCGTTTGCCTTTTTTGCGGTCATAGTCGTTCCAACTTTTCTGCACGCGTCTGCGGACCGCGTCCAGCGCCCAGTAAATGTACCGGCAGAAGTGGAAGCGATCGGCGATGATCACCGGTTTGCCGAGTGCTTTTTTGACCGCGGCTTTAAAGGAATGGCTCATGTCCATGACGACGATTTCCACCGCAGCTCCGTGCTGTTGGAGATACTGTTTGATCGTCTCTTTTTTCCGGTTGGGCAGGATATCGATCGGTTCTCTCGTTTCGCCATCGGCGATAATCAGTTGGTACTTTCCTTCGCGGGTGTCGCCTTTGTATTCGTCGATGGCGATCACACGCGGTAATTTTGCGGTTTCAGTAACTTCCTGGAGCGCCACCAGATCGAAACGCCGAACGATGGTCGAAGCGGAAGCGCCGTATTGTCCGGCCACTTCCTTGAACGTTTTCGCCTTGACGCTGCGCACATGAACCGCTTGGTTCCACTCTTTTGAGAACCGTTGATAGCGGCCGATGAATGAATTCTGTTCGGCGAATTTCTTGCCGCACGCCCCGCATACGTAGCGTCTCTTCTTATAGAAAAGGTAAGTCTGGCGTTCAAACCATTTCAGGTGTTTGATCTTTTGGATCCGGTAATCGTGGACACGCCGGGTCTTCTCCTGGCAACGCGGGCAACGGTGTGCCTTCACTTCCAACTCCACATGCAGGGCCACCCGGTCCTCCACTTGTTCCATCTTCATGATTTTCACATCTTCTAATCCGGGAAATTTCATGGTAAAATTCAAGTGCACGCATCTCCTCTTCTTTACTTGTTATTCGACATTTCAAGTATAAAAGAATTTGGAGATTGCGTGTCTTTTTTTGGGCCGAATTGTTTCAACACCCCAACAATTAGTGTAGAACCCTAAAAAAAACCCGTCTCCAAGTTAATGGAAACGGGTTTTTACACATGGATAGTACAAATACACATGGAACAATGGAGCCTAGGGGGCTCGAACCCCTGACCTCGACACTGCCAGCGTCGCGCTCTCCCAGCTGAGCTAAGGCCCCGCGCTGAACAGGCGCAGGAAAAAATAAAAATGAGCCATGAAGGATTCGAACCTTCGACCCTCTGATTAAAAGTCAGATGCTCTACCAACTGAGCTAATGGCTCGAAAAAAAATGGCTGGGGTACCTGGATTCGAACCAGGGCATGACGGGATCAAAACCCGTTGCCTTACCGCTTGGCTATACCCCAAAGATAAAACTGGTGGTGGGGGGCAGATTCGAACTGCCGAACCCGAAGGAGCGGATTTACAGTCCGCCGCGTTTAGCCACTTCGCTACCCCACCGAGAAGAATGGTGGAGGATGACGGGATCGAACCGCCGACCCTCTGCTTGTAAGGCAGATGCTCTCCCAGCTGAGCTAATCCTCCACGAAAATCAAAATTTATTTCTATAAATTGTTTTTAAAAAACAATTTGGTGACCCCTACGGGATTCGAACCCGTGTTACCGCCGTGAAAGGGCGGTGTCTTA
The DNA here is from genome assembly GCF_057031095.1 of Planococcus alkaliphilus. Taxonomy (NCBI): domain Bacteria; kingdom Bacillati; phylum Bacillota; class Bacilli; order Caryophanales; family Caryophanaceae; genus Planococcus; species Planococcus alkaliphilus. The sequence goes on along the minus strand of NZ_CM168060.1, from coordinate 167,781 downwards.
ACCGCTTGACCAAGGGGCCAATATAAATAGTATAACAGTCTCTCACCAATCTACAAAACCTTATGGAAATCAAAAAGCTTCCAACCGGGTTCGAACCGGTGACCTCTTCCTTACCATGGAAGCACTCTACCTGCTGAGCTATGGAAGCAAGGTAAAAGATTCGTTGCGGTAAAAAAAACATAGAATAGCCCAGCGACGTCCTACTCTCACAGGGGGAGACCCCCAACTACCATCGGCGCAAAAGAGCTTAACTTCCGTGTTCGGGATGGGAACGGGTGTGGCCTCTTTGCCATCATCACTGGACTATTTTTTTCAGAGTGACTTGTTCACTCAAAACTGGATATTCGACATTGAATACAGGAAACGCGCGCTTCAGAAAGCCATTTTGGTTAAGTCCTCGATCGATTAGTATTCGTCAGCTGCACGTGTCGCCACGCTTCCACCTCGAACCTATCTACCTCATCGTCTTTGAGGGATCTTACTTGCTTGCGCAATGGGAAATCTCATCTTGAGGGGGGCTTCGTGCTTAGATGCTTTCAGCACTTATCCCGGCCACACATAGCTACCCAGCGATGCCCTTGGCAGAACAACTGGTACACCAGCGGTGTGTCCATCCCGGTCCTCTCGTACTAAGGACAGCTCCTCTCAAATTTCCTGCGCCCGCGACGGATAGGGACCGAACTGTCTCACGACGTTCTGAACCCAGCTCGCGTACCGCTTTAATGGGCGAACAGCCCAACCCTTGGGACCGACTACAGCCCCAGGATGCGATGAGCCGACATCGAGGTGCCAAACCTCCCCGTCGATGTGGACTCTTGGGGGAGATAAGCCTGTTATCCCCGGGGTAGCTTTTATCCGTTGAGCGATGGCCCTTCCATGCGGAACCACCGGATCACTAAGCCCGTCTTTCGACCCTGCTCGACCTGTACGTCTCGCAGTCAAGCTCCCTTGTGCCTTTACACTCTGCGAATGATTTCCAACCATTCTGAGGGAACCTTTGGGCGCCTCCGTTACTCTTTAGGAGGCGACCGCCCCAGTCAAACTGCCCGCCTGACACTGTCTCCCACCCCGATCAGGGGTGTGGGTTAGAATTTCAATACAACCAGGGTAGTATCCCACCGACGCCTCCTCCGAAGCTGGCGCTCCGGGCTCAAAGGCTCCTACCTATCCTGTACAAGTTGCACCAAAATTCAATATCAGGCTACAGTAAAGCTCCACGGGGTCTTTCCGTCCTGTCGCGGGTAACCTGCATCTTCACAGGTACTATAATTTCACCGAGTCTCTCGTTGAGACAGTGCCCAGATCGTTACGCCTTTCGTGCGGGTCGGAACTTACCCGACAAGGAATTTCGCTACCTTAGGACCGTTATAGTTACGGCCGCCGTTTACTGGGGCTTCAGTTCGCACCTTCGCTTGCGCTAAGCACTCCCCTTAACCTTCCAGCACCGGGCAGGCGTCAGCCCCTATACGTCACCTTACGGTTTTGCAGAGACCTGTGTTTTTGCTAAACAGTCGCCTGGGCCTATTCACTGCGGCTCTCTCGGGCTATTCACCCTACCAGAGCACCCCTTCTCCCGAAGTTACGGGGTCATTTTGCCGAGTTCCTTAACGAGAGTTCACTCGCTCACCTTAGAATTCTCTTCTCGCCTACCTGTGTCGGTTTGCGGTACGGGCACCTCCCGCCTCGCTAGAGGCTTTTCTTGGCAGTGTGAAATCAGGGACTCGAGGATGAATCCTCTTGCCGTCACAGCTTAACGTATCAGGAATGGGATTTGCCTCATTCCACGCCTCACTGCTTGGACGCGCACAACCAACGGCGCGCTCACCTTATCCTTCTGCGTCCCCCCATTGCTCAAACGGCGGGGAGGTGGTACAGGAATATCAACCTGTTGTCCATCGTCTACGCCTATCGGCCTCGACTTAGGTCCCGACTGACCCTGAGCGGACGAGCCTTCCTCAGGAAACCTTAGGCATTCGGTGGACGGGATTCTCACCCGTCTTTCGTTACTCATACCGGCATTCTCACTTCTAAGCGCTCCACCAGTCCTTCCGGTCTGACTTCAACGCCCTTAGAACGCTCTCCTACCACGGACCTCAGATGAGGTCCATCCACAGCTTCGGTAATCCGTTTAGCCCCGGTACATTTTCGGCGCAGTGTCACTCGACCAGTGAGCTATTACGCACTCTTTAAATGATGGCTGCTTCTAAGCCAACATCCTGGTTGTCTAAGCAACGCCACATCCTTTTCCACTTAACGGATATTTGGGGACCTTAGCTGGTGGTCTGGGCTGTTTCCCTCTTGACTACGGATCTTATCACTCGCAGTCTGACTCCCAATCATAAATCACTGGCATTCGGAGTTTGTCTGAATTCGGTAACCCGGGATGGGCCCCTAGTCCAAACAGTGCTCTACCTCCAGGATTCTAAACGATTGAGGCTAGCCCTAAAGCTATTTCGGAGAGAACCAGCTATCTCCAGGTTCGATTGGAATTTCTCCGCTACCCACACCTCATCCCCGCACTTTTCAACGTGCGTGGGTTCGGGCCTCCAGTAAGTGTTACCTTACCTTCACCCTGGACATGGGTAGATCACCTGGTTTCGGGTCTACAACTGCATACTCATTCGCCCTATTCAGACTCGCTTTCGCTGCGGCTCCGCCTTCTCAGCTTAACCTTGCATGCAATCGTAACTCGCCGGTTCATTCTACAAAAGGCACGCCATCACCCATTAACGGGCTTTGACTACTTGTAGGCACACGGTTTCAGGATCTGTTTCACTCCCCTTCCGGGGTGCTTTTCACCTTTCCCTCACGGTACTGGTTCACTATCGGTCACTAGGGAGTATTTAGCCTTGGGAGATGGTCCTCCCGGATTCCGACGGAATTTCACGTGTTCCGCCGTACTCAGGATCCACTCGGGAGATCCGAACCTTTCAGCTACAGGGCTGTTACCTTGTCTCGCGGACCGTTCCAGGTCGCTTCGCTTAAATTCGAATTTTGTAACTCCACAATGAGTGTCCTACAACCCCAAGAGGCAAGCCTCTTGGTTTGGGCTGTTCCCGTTTCGCTCGCCGCTACTCAGGGAATCGCATTTGCTTTCTCTTCCTCCAGGTACTTAGATGTTTCAGTTCCCTGGGTCTGCCTTCTCATGTGCTATGTATTCACACATGGATACCGCCCCATTAAAGGCGGTGGGTTCCCCCATTCGGAAATCTCCGGATCATCGCTCACTTACAGCTCCCCGAAGCATATCGGTGTTAGTGCCGTCCTTCTTCGGCTCCTAGTGCCAAGGCATTCACCGTGCGCCCTTTCTAACTTAACCAAGTGGTTTGTTAAAAAGTGGATCCCAATTGGGATCGTGCTTGCATGAATTGCTTGTTTTCATTTGTTTCAATGTCGTTTTATCCAGTTTTCAAAGAACAAGTTTGAAGTCACAAAACAGGCTCACGCCTGAAGGGTGAACCTTCAAAACTGAACGCAAAACGTCAACACAAGATCCGGAGATCTTGTTTCCGAATAAATCCTTAGAAAGGAGGTGATCCAGCCGCACCTTCCGATACGGCTACCTTGTTACGACTTCACCCCAATCATCTGTCCCACCTTCGGCGGCTGGCTCCACTAGGGTTACCCCACCGACTTCGGGTGTTACAAACTCTCGTGGTGTGACGGGCGGTGTGTACAAGGCCCGGGAACGTATTCACCGTGGCATGCTGATCCACGATTACTAGCGATTCCGGCTTCATGCAGGCGAGTTGCAGCCTGCAATCCGAACTGAGAACGGTTTTCTGGGATTGGCTCCCCCTCGCGGGTTGGCTGCCCTTTGTACCGTCCATTGTAGCACGTGTGTAGCCCAGGTCATAAGGGGCATGATGATTTGACGTCATCCCCACCTTCCTCCGGTTTGTCACCGGCAGTCACCTTAGAGTGCCCAACTGAATGCTGGCAACTAAGATCAAGGGTTGCGCTCGTTGCGGGACTTAACCCAACATCTCACGACACGAGCTGACGACAACCATGCACCACCTGTCACCGCTGTCCCCGAAGGGAAAGCCTTGTCTCCAAGGCGGGCAGCGGGATGTCAAGACCTGGTAAGGTTCTTCGCGTTGCTTCGAATTAAACCACATGCTCCACCGCTTGTGCGGGCCCCCGTCAATTCCTTTGAGTTTCAGCCTTGCGGCCGTACTCCCCAGGCGGAGTGCTTAATGCGTTAGCTGCAGCACTAAGGGGCGGAAACCCCCTAACACTTAGCACTCATCGTTTACGGCGTGGACTACCAGGGTATCTAATCCTGTTTGCTCCCCACGCTTTCGCGCCTCAGCGTCAGTTACAGACCAGAAAGTCGCCTTCGCCACTGGTGTTCCTCCACATCTCTACGCATTTCACCGCTACACGTGGAATTCCACTTTCCTCTTCTGCACTCAAGTTCCCCAGTTTCCAATGACCCTCCACGGTTGAGCCGTGGGCTTTCACATCAGACTTAAGGAACCGCCTGCGCGCGCTTTACGCCCAATAATTCCGGACAACGCTTGCCACCTACGTATTACCGCGGCTGCTGGCACGTAGTTAGCCGTGGCTTTCTGGTGAGGTACCGTCAAGGTACCAATAGTTAGTTGGTACGTGTTCTTCCCTCACAACAGAGTTTTACGATCCGAAAACCTTCGTCACTCACGCGGCGTTGCTCCGTCAGACTTGCGTCCATTGCGGAAGATTCCCTACTGCTGCCTCCCGTAGGAGTCTGGGCCGTGTCTCAGTCCCAGTGTGGCCGGTCACCCTCTCAGGTCGGCTACGCATCGTGGCCTTGGTGGGCCGTTACCCCACCAACTAGCTAATGCGCCGCGGGCCCATCCTGCAGTGACAGCAGAAACCGTCTTTCCGTGAAGCCTCAGGAGAGGCCTCAAACTATTCGGTATTAGCACCGGTTTCCCGGAGTTATCCCGATCTGCAGGGCAGGTTGCCCACGTGTTACTCACCCGTCCGCCGCTAAACGCTTGGAGCAAGCTCCAAGTGTTCCGCTCGACTTGCATGTATTAGGCACGCCGCCAGCGTTCGTCCTGAGCCAGGATCAAACTCTCCATTATAGAGTAGTATTGATTGCTCAATGCTGGCGCATCGCCGCCTCCGAAAAGACGCGCGATTCGCTTTGATCTGGCTAAGCCTGATCAGTAATCTTTTGCTCGACTGCTTGCGCAGCCTTCGCAAATTCTCGTACTCGCGATAAACGCTCGTATCGAGTATTCGTTGACGTTTTGCTGTTCAGTTTTCAAGGTTCATGTTGCCGCCGTTATTGTTTGTGTTGTTCGTTGTTGCTTGGCGACTTTTATTATATTAAAGCATGTTTATATTCCTGTCAACACTTTTGAAAAACTTTTTACCGAAGTTCTTTTTTTGTTTTCTTCATTCTTGAATTCACTTCACCAAAACCCTATTGCACCGCGATTCCAAGGAATTTCAATCAGCGATTTTAATAACCGAATGAGCGTGATTTTTGGAAGTAATACTTTTCTGAAATTTTATTTGTTGGCAGTTTCGTTTTCTTCCTCGATTTCGTTTATTCCTTTCTTATAAGAAAAAGCGTTTTGAACTTCTTCTATATAGAGAAGTTCAAAACGCTTTTTTTATTTTTTTGCAGTTGCTTGAGCCGCTGCTTTACGAGCTGCTCGCCGCTCTTCCAATCTCTGGCGGTCGATGTCCGACTGCTCATTGTATTTTGGCAAGACCAGTAATTGATAAGCATTTACCGCAAGGAACGGGAATAACAGCAAAGTTACCCAGCTATCGATATTCCCTGCCTCCACCATCAATGCAGGCAGCCATTCTACGGTAGTAATGACGATCATGAAGAATAAAGCTGAGATGAACGTGTCTTTGTTTGTCCATTTCGCTTTGAAGTAAGCTGTTACCACAGCTGTGATTAATAAAATCGCCAGCAATACGCCGTAGAGCCAAACTTGTCCGACCGTTTCCGCGTTAGGTGCAAAGCGGAACACAATCAAATCGAGAATGACTACTGCAATGATCAACAGCTGAACCCAGTTCCATAGCCGCAGCGTGCGGAAAATGTTCATGCCGATTTGGTGAACCGTCAAGTAGGCAAAGAAACAAAGCTGACTGATGATGCTCATTGTTAAACCGATAATGACCATCCAGACAAAGCCTGCCAATACTTCGCCCCATGCTCCGTCCGCTACTGCTTGTGAAAATATATCATCCCAGCGAATGAATAATCCTAGTACCCCAGTTACTCCTCCACCGATTAAAAGCGCTTTAAAGAAAAATTTGACCCAATTTCGTATCGTCACATCAATGCCTCCATTGTTTAAAATCCTCTTAAGATTGTACCAACCCCAGAGGAAAAATCCATTGAGCTCTCAGCTAAGATGTGAACAAAGCTTGAAAGTCGTGACAATTTGCCATATATAGAAGAAAAACCCGAGAGCCGGCATCGGCAATCGGGTTCAGCATTATTGTTTTTTAGCAAACTGGGCAAGAATCTGTTCAGCAATTTCGCCGTAGATTTTTCCAGTTGGATGGTCTTCCAAGTAAACCGAAGGCGCGAAATCTTCTTCGTTCCAATCCGGCTGGCCAAGTGGGATCTGGCCCAGCAATGGCGCTTGCAATTCTTCTGCAAGTTTCGGGCCGCCGCCTTGTCCGAATAAATATTCTTTCTTGCCTGTTTCTTTGCTTTCAAACCACGACATGTTTTCAATGACGCCTAATACTTCATGGTCGGTTTGAATCGCCATCGCTCCTGCACGTGCAGCAACAAATGCTGCAGTCGGGTGAGGAGTGGTAATAACGATTTCTTTAGATGCAGGAAGCATCTGGTGGATATCAAGCGCTACGTCTCCAGTCCCTGGTGGAAGATCCAATAGAAGGTAGTCCAGGTCGCCCCATTCTACATCACGGAAGAATTGGTCCAAGACTTTCCCAAGCATTGGGCCACGCCATACAACCGGCATATTGTCTTCAACGAAGAATCCCATCGAAATGACTTTCACTCCGAAACGTTCAACCGGAATAATCGTATCGCCGCGCACGACTGGGGATTTGTCGATGCCCATCATGTCTGGAACACTAAATCCGTAGATGTCCGCATCGATTAAACCAACTTTTTTGCCGAGGCGCGCTAATGCTACAGCCAAGTTGACCGATACTGTTGATTTACCGACGCCGCCTTTACCGCTGGCAATCGAAATGAATTCGACTTTATTCAGCGGAGACAATAAATCTTGTGCTTCCGATTCGCTGGCAGTCCCACGGAATTGCGCCAAAGCTTCAGGCGGCAGTTCTTCGAAACGGATTCCGACAGATCCTGCTCCCGCTCCTTTTAGCACTTCGACCACTTTCATCTGAAGCTGCATCTGTTCTGGTGTATTCGCTTTCGCAATCGCCAGTTTCACACTTACGTGGTTTTTCTCTTCTTTTATCTTCACGGACGTAATGCCGTTTGTCTCAGTCAGCGATCTATGTAAAAACGGATCTTGAAGCTCTCCGAGTAATTCGCGAACTTGTACTTCAGTCAACATATCTCAAACACTCCCTATCACTTTTGCTCACCCTAAAGTATAACATACCGACTTTTAAATTAAATCTAATGCGACTTAGAAAAGCGGAGGTGCCCGCTTAGCTCTGACCGGCATAAGCCGATTCGGCGAAGCGGCGTTTATTTGCTGTACAATCGGATCGGCTTATGACCCAAAGAATTGGGCACCGCAGCTGGACACTCAGAAAATCGGTGACGCCCATTTTCATTCCTAAAAGCAATATCGTTCTACCAGTTTCAAAGCAAAATAAAACCCCTTTTCTCCAAAGAGAAAAGGGGTTTCTGTAATATTAACGTTTTGAGAACTGTGGTGCACGACGAGCTGAACGCAAACCTGGTTTCTTACGTTCTTTCATACGTGGGTCACGAGTTAGCAATCCAGCAGATTTAAGTGCTGGACGGAAAGCAGGGTCTACAGTAAGTAGAGCGCGTGCAATTCCGTGGCGTACTGCTCCAGCTTGACCTGTGAAGCCTCCGCCTCTTACGTTTACAAGTACATCATAGCTTCCAAGAGTTTCAGTAGCTACTAATGGTTGTTTGATGATTTGCTCAAGTGTTTCGTATGGAACGTAGTCCGATACGTCACGGTTGTTGATTGTAATTGTGCCGTCTCCTGGTACTAAACGTACGCGAGCTGTTGAGTTTTTACGGCGACCTGTACCTAAATATTGAACTTGTGCCAAAGGTGTATCCTCCTCTTATTTACTAATGATTATCCGCGAAGCGTGTAAGCTTCTGGTTGTTGTGCTTGGTGAGCATGTTCTGGTCCAGCATAAACGTGTAGTTTTCTGAACATTTGACGTCCTAAAGAGTTTTTAGGAAGCATCCCTTTGATAGCCAATTCAAGCATTTTCGTTGGGTATTTTGTGCGCATTTCAAGTGCAGTACGCTGTTTCAACCCGCCGCTGAATTGTGTGTGGCGATAGTAGATTTTGTCAGTTAACTTTTTACCAGTTAAGTGGATTTTGTCAGCGTTGATGATGATCACGTGATCACCTGTGTCAACGTTTGGTGTGAATGTTGGTTTGTATTTACCGCGTAAGATTGAAGCGACTTCAGAAGCTAAACGTCCAAGAGTTTGCCCTTCTGCATCGACAACTAACCATTTACGCTCGACTTCGTGACCTTTAGCCATGAATGTTGTACGCATGTATATTGTCCTCCTAATATATCATCTCTTTTTTAAAATCACATGTTCCTATAGTTCCGTTGTTCCGTTGTTCCGTTTTTTCGTTATCCCTAAACACAAATAACCTTCCGGGGCATATCGTGGGGGTAATGAAAATACCATACATCATCATATAATGGATAGCCCTTAAAGTCAAGGGTTTTTATAAAAACACCAGGAAAAGTTGCTTCAGCTTTCATACTCCACATTTTCCAAGTATAAACCGTGTGCTGACGCCGTTTTACCAGCCAAGCTGCGGTCCGCTCCAGCGATGATTCCAGCCATCTCAGAAGCCTCCCTGCGCCCCGTTCCGATTTCCATCATCGTACCTGCAATAATCCGCACCATATTATAGAGGAAGCCGGTACCTTCGATCACCATATGCAATTCTTCCCCATGCTCTTCGAATTCCAGGCGGCGAACAGTCCGCACTTTATCCACTACAGCCGTATTCGCGGCACAGAAACTCGAGAAATCATGTGTCCCAAGAACCGCTTCCGCCGCTTTCCGCATTTCTTCGACATCAGGCTTCTGTTTGACATGAACCATATAATTCCGGGTAAACGGACTAATGATTGAACTGCGGTCCCATTTATAGCGGTACGTCTTGCCCGCCGTATGATAGCGTGCATGAAACGCTGGATCTGCCTCTTCAATCTCGAACACCCGAATATCCTCCGGCAATAAAACATTCAGTGCTTTTAGCCAACCGCTCATCGGAATCGAAAGAGGCGTATCAAAATGGATCACTTGACCCGTGGCATGCACTTTTGAATCGGTGCGCCCGCTCGCCACCACTTGAATCGTTTCGCCCTTATGGATGGTTTTTAGGACTTTCATTAATTCTGCCTGAACGGTTCTAGATTCCGGCTGAACTTGATACCCTGCAAATCCTGAACCGTCGTAGGCGATTTTCGCTTTTAATCGTTTCATGCTTTCTCTCCTTAAGTGCGGAAATACCAAAGTGCAGCCGTAAACCCAGCTAGAAGCAATAAACTCAAGCTGTCAATCAGCCGCCAATCCAGCTGCCGGTAGCGTGTCCGTCCTTCACCGCCGCGATAGCCCCGCACTTCCATAGCTGTCGCTAAATCTTCTGCCCGTTTGAACGCACTGACAAATAACGGGATCAAAAGTGGCACAACCGCTTTGATGCGCTCTTTGATCGGACCTGAGCCGATATCCGAACCTCTTGCCATCTGTGCTTTTAAAATCTTGCCGGTTTCATCCATTAAGGTCGGGATAAAGCGCAGCGAAATGGACATCATCAAGGCCAATTCATGCACAGGCAATTTAACCCGCTTAAACGGCCCCAGCAGCACTTCAATCCCGTCCGTAATCGAAATCGGCGATGTGGTCAAGGTCAGGATGCTCGTAATGAACACCAGAACCAAGAACCGGATGGAAATGAAAATCCCTTGCCTTAAGCCTTCTTCATACACTTCAACGAACCAGAAGCTGAACAGCACATCCCCTTCTTTTGTGAAGAAGATATGCAAAAGAAACGTAAAGATCAATAAAATAAAGACCGGCTTTAATCCATTAATCAAGAAATACAAACGAATCTTCGATAAAAAGACCACGAGCAAAGTGAATACCAACAAAAGCAAATACGTCAGGGCATTATTCGCCACAAAGACGATAGCGATAAACAGGAATACAAATAGGATTTTAGCTCGCGGGTCCAAACGGTGAACCAATGAGTCTCCCGGAATAAACCGTCCGAAAATCATTTTCTCCATCATTCAGCGCCACGCCCTTTCGCAAGAGCCAACGCGATGTTCTTCGCCAAAGCTTCTTCCGTTAACGAAATCCCGTCCAACTCGATTCCCAGCTTCTCTTCCAGCATCCGCTGCAATTTCACTGTCCGCGGCGGCTCCAGCCGGTAATCCATCAATTGTTCTTCATTCGCAAAAATGTCTCTCGGCTCTCCGGAAACGACGCATTTTCCATTATGCATAATCGCGATTTGATCGGCATACCGCGCAGCATCTTCCATGCTGTGCGTCACCAATACCGTCGTCAGCCCTTTTTGCACATGCAATTGATGGAATAAATCCATAATCTCCCGGCGCCCTCTCGGATCGAGCCCTGCCGTCGGTTCGTCCAACACCAGCACTTCCGGTTCCATCGCGAGGACTCCCGCAATAGCCACACGGCGCATCTGCCCTCCGGACAGATCAAATGGCGACTTTTCAAGCACTTCCGGCGGCAACCCCAGCTGAGCTACCAATTCAACAGCCCTGCGTTTTGCCTCTTCTTCCGGCACGCCATAATTCATCGGCCCAAACATGATATCTTTTAATACCGTTTCTTCAAATAATTGCTGTTCCGGAAATTGAAAGACGATCCCTACTTGCCGGCGGATTTCCCGAAGGTTTTTCGCTTTAACGCCCGCTTCCACTTTACGGTCGCCAATGATGACGGATCCTTCTGTCGGTTTCAATAACGCATTTAAATGCTGTAGAACGGTTGATTTCCCGGATCCCGTATGGCCGATAATCGCTGTATAAGATCCCGAAGGAATGTGGATGTTCACATGATGCAGCGCCCTTTTCTCAAAAGGCGTATTTTCAGCGTAGCTATAGCCTACTTCTTGGAGTAGAATGTCCATAAATCCTCCACCAGCCCGTCTTCTGACATATGTTCATTGCTCAATTGGACGCCGGCTTCCGTTAAGAGCTTTGACATCCGCATCGCAAACGGCAAATCCAGTCCAAGATCCGTTAACTTATTGCCCGCGAAGAATACCGTTTCCGGCGTTCCTTCCAATTGCTTATGGCCAGCATTCATCACGATGATGCGATCTGCCAATGCTGCTTCCTCTAAATCATGGGTAATCGAGATAACCGTCAAACCGGTCTCTTTCCGCAATTCCCGGATGGTCTCAATCACTTCCATGCGCCCTTGCGGATCGAGCATCGAAGTCGCTTCATCCAAGATCAGGAGCCTCGGACGCAAAGCAAGTGCCCCTGCAATTGCCACACGCTGCTTCTGGCCCCCTGAGAGGTGGTGCGGTTCATGATTCAGGTAATCCTCCATCTTCACTTGCCGCAGCGACTCATGCACGCGCTGCACCATTTCTGCATGCGGGACGCCGTTATTTTCCAAAGCGAAAGCTACGTCATCTTGCACCGTCGCTCCCACAAATTGATTGTCCGGATTTTGAAAGACCATACCCATCTGCGAACGGATTTCCCATAAGCTTTCTTCGGACATCTTCTGTTCCATCGTGGTCACTGTGCCGCTTTGCGGAAACAGCAACCCGTTCATCAATTTCGCAATGGTGGATTTCCCGGAACCGTTATGGCCCACGAGAGCGATCCACTCCCCTTGTTCAATGGAAAAGGAAAGTCCTTCAACTGCCGGCTTTACTGTTTCATCATCTGGCATATATGTAAATGTCACATTTTCAAAAGACATTATGTTCAAAGTCATCTCAGCTAACCTCCTCTGGCTGTTCTCATCTCTACTCTACTCGGTTTCCTAAGCATCTGTAAATATTGGTATAAATAAAAAAAGCGCGCACCTCATTCAGAGAAATGCGCTTTTCTGTCTCTATGGCTCCCCGGTTGCTTAAGCCAGGGTTGAATGAGGTGCGTAGAGCTAGACAAGACGCCGCCTTTCGGCTCGCTCATCATAACACTCAGCTTTTCATATATGTCGTATAAATCATTATGCTAAAAGAAGAGGGCGTTAACCCTCTCCCCGTAATTCAAATTAAACTAATTCAATAATGACAATCGGTGCGCCGTCTCCGCGACGAGGCCCCATTTTCATGATGCGCGTGTAACCGCCTTGGCGTTCTGCGTAGCGTGGAGCAACGTCATCAAACAATTTTTGCAAAGCAAAGATTGTGTTTTCGTTACCTTCAGCGTCCGTAGATGTTACTAGCTCACGACGAATATATGCTGCAGCTTTACGGCGTGCATGGATATCTCCACGTTTACCAAGCGTAATCATTTTTTCTACAGTTGAACGCACTTCTTTCGCACGAGCTTCAGTCGTTTGAATGCGTTCGTGTACGATTAAGTCTGTTGTAAGGTCACGTAATAGTGCTTTACGTTGAGAACTTGTACGTTGAAGCTTTCTCATTGAAGTTTCCCTCCTTTGTTGAATAGTTCGGATCAGAATTTAAGGCAATCAGTCTTCTTTGCGAAGGCCTAGTCCTAAATCTTCCAACTTCACTTTAACTTCTTCTAGTGATTTGCGTCCAAGGTTGCGGACTTTCATCATGTCGTCTTCCGACTTGCTTGCCAGTTCGTGTACCGTATTGATACCCGCACGTTTCAAACAGTTGTAAGAGCGAACCGAAAGATCAAGTTCTTCGATTGTCATTTCCAAGACTTTTTCTTTTTGATCTTCTTCTTTTTCAACCATGATTTCAGCCGTTTGTGCCTCATCAGTCAAACCAACGAAAATGTTTAAGTGCTCAGTGAAAATTTTTGCCCCAAGTGCAATTGCCTCTTTCGGACCAATGCTTCCATCTGTCCAAACATCAAGAGATAATTTATCGAAATTAGCGAGTTGACCTACTCGTGTATTTTCAACTTGGAAATTAACGCGTGAAACTGGAGTGTAAATAGAGTCAATCGGGATAACGCCGATCGGAAGATCTTCACGTTTGTTCTGATCTGCACGGGCATATCCGCGGCCTCTGTTCGCATACATGCGCATACGGAGATGGCCACCTTTAGCGATTGATGCAATATATAGATCCGGATTCAGAATTTCCACGTCACTATCGTGAGTGATATCTGCAGCCGTAACCGTTCCATCACCTTTAACATCAATTTCAATGACTTTTTCTTCGTCAGAGTAAATTTTAAGAGCCAGTTTCTTTATGTTCAAAATGATTGACGCAACATCTTCTTCTACACCTTCAACAGTGGAGAATTCGTGCAACACACCATCAATTTGAATTGAAGTAACAGCAGCGCCTGGTAAAGATGAAAGTAAGATTCGACGTAAGGAGTTTCCTAAAGTGGTTCCATATCCACGCTCAAGGGGTTCAACAACAAACTTGCCAAGTTTGGCATCGTTGCTGATCTCAACCGTTTCAATCTTTGGTTTTTCTATTTCGAGCATTCATTTTACCCTCCTTCAAAACGTCGGTGTTTTTTCGTTTCATCAAGAATTCGATAGTCACAGACTTTCGTTACGATTTAGATCCATCCAGCAAGTCGTGATGTTCAAAAATCCCATTCAGAATTAACGATTACACGCGACGGCGTTTAGGCGGACGGCAACCGTTATGAGGAACTGGAGTTACGTCTCTGATTGCAGTAACTTCTAGTCCAGCAGCTTGAAGTGCACGAATTGCAGCTTCACGGCCTGAACCAGGACCTTTAACAGTAACTTCTAAAGTTTTAAGACCATGTTCGATTGACGTTTTAGCAGCGGTTTCTGCAGCCATTTGAGCAGCGAAAGGTGTAGATTTACGTGAACCTCTAAATCCTAGAGCACCAGCGCTAGACCATGATACTGCGTTCCCTTGCATATCTGTAATCGTAACAATTGTGTTGTTAAATGTTGAGCGGATGTGAGCAATACCTGATTCGATATTCTTTTTCACACGACGCTTACGAGTTTGTTGTTTACGTGCCATGTTAAGAAGAAACCTCCTTTACTGATTATTTTTTCTTGTTAGCTACAGTTTTACGAGGACCTTTACGCGTACGCGCATTGTTCTTCGTATTTTGTCCGCGAACTGGAAGTCCACGACGGTGGCGGATACCTCGGAAGCTAGCAATTTCCATCAAACGTTTGATGTTCATTGAAACTTCACGGCGAAGGTCACCTTCAATTTTGTATTGATCCAATTGTTCACGGATATTGTTCAACTCGTCTTCAGTAAGATCGCGTACGCGAGTATCTTCTGAGATACCAGCTCCTGCAAGTACTTTCTGAGCAGTAGTTTTACCAACACCGAAAATGTATGTTAATGAAATAACAACGCGTTTGTCGCGCGGAATATCAACACCAGCAATACGTGCCATGTGTATGATGCACCTCCTTCTTATTAGCCTTGTCTTTGTTTATGTTTCGGATTTTCACAGATTACCATTACTTTACCGTTTCTGCGAATAACTTTACATTTTTCGCAGATCGGTTTCACAGATGGTCTCACTTTCATCTAACCCAACCTCCTTAGTAGTCCGGAGTGCAAAAGATTATTTAAAACGGTATGTGATACGACCGCGTGTTAAATCGTAAGGAGAGAGTTCCACTGTAACTTTATCTCCTGGCAGAATGCGGATGAAGTGCATGCGGATCTTGCCAGATACATGCGCAAGAATCGTATGGCCGTTCTCCAGTTCCACTTTAAACATCGCGTTAGGCAAAGTCTCAACGACTGTTCCTTCGATTTCAATTACATCGTCTTTCGCCATCGACCCAGTCTCCCTTCTGTATACAAATCAGGTTCTCATCTTCAAACAGTATTTGCTGATTGAATAATAGTATTCATTCACCAGGAATGCATGAGTGACAGTTGAAAGACAGTCTCCGAGTTCCGCTTTCCGCATAGCAGCGAATAGGGGGTAATCCGGTTAAGCCAGTCTGCCTCATGAATCCTCGACCGCCCGGACTGCCTAGGATGAGTTCCAAACCCGTTACACAGATGCTTCCACGAAACCCATTATACTATTTCCAGTGCGGGATTGCACGGTTCAGACATGGTCTGGAGCAATCTGCACCGGATTTCATATAACCAGGCATTTTATGCTTTTGCAGCTCTCGAAAATTCATATCTCCGGTGCTCCTTAAAGCCACATGGAGGCAACTAACTGCGCCCGGCGCCGAAGATTTAGCCTCGGTCGCCCTTTAGAAGAGCATCAATGTCAGCAAATACTTTTTGAATATCCTGCTGTCCATTTATATTTTTCAACACGCCTTTGCTTTCATAGAAATCAAGAAGCGGCTGAGTTTGTTGGATATTTACTTCTAAACGGTTTGTGACGGTTTCTGGATTGTCGTCTGCACGTTGGTAGAGTTCGCCGCCGTCTTTATCGCACACACCCTCAACTTGAGGAGGATTGAAAATAAGATGGTAAGCTGTTCCACAAACTTTACAGATACGGCGACCCGTTAATCGTTTGACAAGTTCGTCTTGTTCAACTTGGATGTTTACGACATGCTCGATTCTTTTGCCGAGATCGACAAGAAGAGATTCCAGCGCTTCAGCTTGTGGGACTGTACGCGGAAAGCCGTCTAATAGAAAGCCTTCTGCACAATCCGCAGCGCTAAGACGCTCACGGACGATACCGATAGTCACTTCATCAGGTACTAATGCACCTTTATCCATGAACGATTTTGCTTCCAAGCCTAGTTCCGTTCCACCTTTGATAGCAGCGCGAAACATATCACCTGTAGAAATATGAGGGATGTCGTACTTCTCAACAATTTTGTCTGCTTGAGTACCTTTGCCGGCACCAGGCAGACCCATTAATACGATATTCATACGTTTGCCCCCTCAGACAATTGGACAAGGAACGTCTTCACGTTCCTAAGCGCCCATTGATTATTTCATAAAGCCTTTATAATGACGTTTAACAAGCTGAGATTCCAGTTGTTTCATTGTCTCAAGTGCTACACCTACGACAATCAGAAGACTCGTTCCGCCAATTTGTGCCGATTGGGGCAAGCCCGCAAGGTTGATGAAGAAAATTGGCATTACGGCAATCAGTGCCAAGAAGATAGCGCCGACAAATGTTAAACGGTATAACACACTTGTTAAATAATCTTGCGTATTTTTACCCGGACGGATTCCTGGAATATAAGCACCTTGCTTTTTCAAGTTGTCCGACACGTTTTCAGGGTTAACCTGAATGAATGCATAGAAGTAAGTGAATGCCACGATCAAAGCGACATAAATGATCATGCCGACCGGACGCGTGTAATCAAATGTATTCTGGATTGCATCCGTAAACGCGTTGGCACCAAAGAAAGAAGCGATGGTTTGCGGCGTAATGATGAACGCCACTGCGAAGATTACCGGGATAACTCCGGCCGCGTTTACTTTCAAAGGCAAATGCGTCTGTTGTGCACTCGTTGTTTGGCCACGGCCAGCAACTCGTTTTGCATACTGAATTGGAATCTTGCGCAGCGCTTGCTGAACATAAATAACCAATACGGTAACAGCAACAACTGCTAATGCAAGCAACGCCATGATAGCGATATTGATTGGAAGCTGATCGCCAGCCCCTTCAATTTGCTGTGCATATAATTGGTTGATAGCTCCAGGTATTGCAGCGACAATCCCAGCGAAGATGATAATCGAAATACCGTTCCCCACACCTTTTGCCGTAATCTGCTCACCAAGCCACAGTAGAAATGCTGTACCGCCAGTTAAGACAATCGCGATTACCACATAGGTCATAATCGAGTCATCTTGAATCAAAGAGCCACCATAAATTTGGTTAAACCCATAAGACATTCCAATCGCTTGGATAAAGGCTAATACAATTGTGAAGTAGCGAGTGAATTGAGCAAGTTTCCGTCTTCCGACTTCTCCTTGTTTCGCCCACTCAGCAAATTTCGGTACAACATCCATCTGCAATAATTGCACGATGATCGATGCTGTAATGTATGGCATAATTCCCATTGCTAAAATCGAAAAGTTAGCAAGGGCGCCACCACCGAAAGTATTTAAGAATCCAATCAAGCCAGCTTGATCGGTAGCTTGCAGTACATCCGCATCAACATTCGGTACCGGAATGAAAGTTCCGATACGGAAAATGATGAGCATCAGTAATGTAAAGATGATTTTATTTCGAATATCAGTCACGCGCATAAAATTGGAGATTGTCTGAAACATTAAAGCACCTCAGTTTGTCCGCCAGCAGCTTCGATTGCTTCCTTAGCTGATCCAGAGAATTTGTGAGCTTTAACAGTCAATTTTTTCTCTAAGCTTCCGTTACCAAGAATCTTGATACCTGAACGTTCGTTGCTCACGACACCTGATTCGATTAACAATGCAGGTGTAATTTCTGTGCCTTCGTCGAAACGGTTCAATACATCAAGGTTCACAATAGCGTAGTCTTTACGGTTAATGTTCGTAAATCCACGTTTAGGCAAACGACGGAACAATGGGTTTTGTCCACCTTCAAATCCAGGACGAACTCCGCCGCCTGAACGTGCGTTTTGTCCTTTATGACCTTTACCTGCTGTTTTACCAGTACCTGAACCGATACCGCGTCCGATACGCTTTCTAGAACTGCGTGAACCTTCTGCTGGTTTTAATTCATGAAGTTTCATGTGGTTTGGCACCTCCTTCTATAGAAATCAGGGATTAAACTTCTTTGATAGTTACTAAGTGAGCGACTTTAGTGATCATACCACGGATAGCGGCATTATCTTGCTGCTCAACTGTTTGATGCATTTTACGCAAGCCCAAAGCTTGAACAACTTTACGTTGCCCTGGTTTTGAACCGATTACTGATTTTGTGAGGGTAATTTCTAGTTTAGTAGCCATGTAATTTTCCCTCCTTATCCTAATAGCTCTTCTGTAGTTTTGCCGCGAAGTTTTGCAACTTCATCAGCGCTCTTCAGTTGAGTTAAACCGTTAATAGTAGCACGTACCATGTTTATTGGAGTGCTTGAACCTAGAGATTTAGACAAGATGTCTTGTACTCCAGCTAATTCAAGTACCGCACGAACAGGTCCGCCTGCAATAACTCCAGTACCAGGTGAAGCTGGTTTGATAAGAATTTGGCCTGCACCAAAACGACCAGTTACTAAGTGTGGAGTTGTACCTTTAACCATAGGTACTTCGATTAAGTTTTTCTTCGCATCTTCAATAGCTTTACGGATTGCATCTGGAACTTCTTGTGCTTTACCAGTACCAAAACCGACTTTACCATTTTTGTCGCCTACAACAACTAATGCGGAGAAACGGAAACGACGTCCACCTTTTACAACTTTCGCTACGCGGTTAATCGTAACTACGCGTTCTTCAAGTTCAAGTTTGTTTGGATCAATACGACGCATGAAATGTGTCCCTCCTTCTTTTAAAATTGTAAACCGTTTTCACGTGCTGCTTCTGCAAGAGCTTTGATACGTCCGTGATATAAATAACCACCGCGGTCGAAAACGATTGAGTTTAAGCCTTGTTCAGTTGCACGTTTAGCGATTGTTTCGCCGATTTTTGCAGCAGCTTCCAAGTTGCCAGTAGATTCGCCTGTGAAATCTTTTTCCATAGATGAAGCACTAACAAGTGTAACGCCGTTTGTATCGTCGATCAATTGAGCGTAAATGTATTTATTTGAACGGAATACGTTTAAACGTGGGCGTTCTGCTGTACCCGTAATTTTAGAACGTACGCGTGCATGACGTTTTTTACGAGATGCGTTTTTATCGAGTTTCGTAATCACTGAGGTCACTCCTTTCAGCCTGCCTAAGCAGCATTATTTACCTGTCTTACCTTCTTTGCGGCGAACAACTTCACCTTCATAACGAATACCTTTGCCTTTATATGGCTCTGGCGGACGTGTTTGACGGATGTTTGAAGCAAGAGCTCCAACGCGTTCTTTATCGATGCCTTTTACAACGACCTTCGTGTTAGCAGGAACTTCAACTTGAACTCCTTCTTCCGGAGTAAATTCTACCGGGTGAGAGTATCCAACGTTAAGAACTAGCTTCTGGCCTTGTAATTGTGCACGATAACCGACACCGACTAATTCAAGCGTACGCTCGAATCCTTCTGAAACTCCTTGAACCATGTTCGCTAACAAAGCACGAGTTGTACCGTGGATTGTGCGGTGTTCTTTCGAATCTGAAGGACGTGTCGCTGTTAGTACGTTTTCTTCTACTGTAATTGCAATATCTTTATTGAAAGTACGAGTTAACTCGCCTTTAGGGCCTTTTACAGTTACGACGTTATTGTCAGCAATAGTGATCGTAACGTTAGCAGGAACCTCAATTGGTTTTTTACCTACACGTGACATTCTGTTGCACCTCCATTCGTTTGTTGTTTATTACCAAACGTATGCTATGATTTCTCCGCCGATTTTTTTCGCGCGGGCTTCTTTATCAGTTACCAAACCTTGTGATGTAGAGACTAAAGCGATACCAAGACCGTTTAGTACACGTGGCACCTCATCAGTTTTAGCATATACACGTAGTCCTGGTTTAGAAATACGTTTCAAACCAGTAATAACGCGTTCGTTGTTAGCACCGTATTTTAAGAAAATGCGGATCATGCCTTGTTTGTCATCCTCAACGTACTCAACGTCACGAACGAAACCTTCACGCTTAAGAACTTCAGCGATCTCTTTTTTCACATTAGAAGCTGGAAGCTCTAATTTCTCGTGACGAACCATGTTCGCATTACGGATGCGTGTCAGCATATCTGCAATCGGATCTGTCATTGTCATTACATTTACCTCCTTCCCAAATTAGGGGATTACCAGCTGGCTTTTTTCACGCCAGGAATTTGTCCCACATATGCAAGTTCACGGAAACAAATACGGCAAAGTTTAAATTTGCGTAATACTGAATGCGGACGTCCGCATCTTTCACAGCGTGTGTACTCTTGTACTTTAAACTTTGGCGTGCGTTTTTGTTTTGCGATCATAGATTTTTTAGCCACGTTTACGCCTCCCTCATATTTACTTTTGGAACGGCATTCCGAATTGTGTTAATAACTCACGAGCTTCTTCATCAGAGTTCGCAGTTGTTACAATTACGATGTCCATACCGCGTACTTTCGAAACTTTATCATAATCGATTTCAGGGAAGATTAACTGTTCTTTCACACCAAGTGTGTAGTTGCCGCGGCCGTCGAAAGATTTCTTCGAAACCCCACGGAAGTCACGAACACGTGGAAGTGAGATAGCAATCAATTTATCCAGGAAGTCATACATACGCTCTCCGCGTAGTGTAACTTTACATCCGATTGGCATACCTTCACGAAGACGGAAGCCAGCGATAGATTTCTTAGCTTTAGTAATAACTGGTTTTTGACCAGTGATCGTTTGTAATTCTTCAACAGCTGAGTCAAGTGACTTAGTGTTTTGGACAGCCTCGCCCACACCCATGTTGATAACGATTTTATCAACTTTCGGTGTTTGCATTACTGATTTATATTCAAACTTGCTCACTAGAGCAGGAGTGATTTCATTCACATATTTTTCTTTTAGGCGGTTCATGTGTGTACCTCCCTTCATTCAGGAATTTTATTTATCTAATTTTTCACCGGATTTTTTTGCAACACGAACTTTTTTACCATCTTCAACCTTGTATCCTACACGAGTCGGCTCGCCGGATTTAGGGTCAAGTAACATAACGTTAGAAACGTGAATTGCTGCTTCTTGGCTGACAATTCCACCTTGTGGGTTTGCCTGGTTCGGTTTTGTGTGCTTTTTGATGATATTGATACCTTCAACAAGCACGCGGTCTTTCTTAGGTAGAGCAGCTAAAACAACACCTGTTTTGCCTTTGTCTTTACCTGAGATTACCTTAACTGTATCGCCTTTTTTAACATGCATTCTGTCGCACCTCCTTGGTATGGCACATTGATTTATTAAAGAACTTCAGGAGCAAGTGAAACGATCTTCATGAAACTGTTGTCGCGTAGTTCGCGTGCAACAGGTCCGAAAATACGTGTTCCGCGTGGACCTTTGTCGTCACGAATGATAACACATGCATTTTCATCAAATTTGATGTAAGTACCGTCTTTACGGCGAGCTCCGCTTTTCGTGCGAACGATGACAGCCTTAACGACTTCACCTTTCTTAACAACGCCACCTGGTGTTGCTTTCTTCACGGTACAAACGATTACGTCACCGATGTTTGCAGTCTTACGACCAGAACCACCAAGTACTTTAATCGCTAGTACTTCACGAGCACCCGAGTTGTCTGCAACTTTTAAACGACTTTCCTGTTGGATCACTTAGGTTACCTCCCTTCGGAATTTCTTAGGTTCCGAAATTATTTAAATTAGATAATAACCGCTTTTTCTACAATTTCCAATACGCGGAAACGTTTAGTAGCTGATAGCGGACGAGTTTCCATGATGCGAACGATGTCGCCCATTTTAGCTTCGTTTTGCTCATCATGAGCCTTAAATTTCTTAGAGTATTTTACACGTTTGCCATAAAGTGCGTGCTTCTTTTGAGTTTCAACCATTACTGTAACGGTTTTGTCCATTTTGTCAGACACAACACGGCCTGTGTATACTTTGCGTTGGTTACGCTCAGTCATACTTGCAAACCTCCTCTCGAATTATCAGTTAGTTCCACTGATTTCTCTTTCATGAATCACAGTTTTCATACGGGCAATCGCTTTACGTACTTCGCGGATGCGAGCAGTATTTTCTAATTGACCAGTAGCCAATTGGAAGCGAAGGTTGAAAAGCTCTTCTTTCAGTGATTTCACTTTTTGTTCGATTTCAGCAGTGGTTAAGTCACGGATTTCTTTAGCTTTCATTCGATTCACCACCAATTTCTTCGCGTTTTACGAACTTCGTTTTGATCGGAAGTTTGTGAGATGCAAGGCGCAATGCTTCGCGTGCCACTTCTTCTGATACTCCTGCAAGTTCAAACATAATTTTACCTGTTTTTACTACTGCTACCCAGCCTTCAGGTGAACCTTTACCGGATCCCATACGAACCTCAAGAGGCTTTTTCGTATATGGCTTATGTGGGAAGATTTTAATCCAGACTTTACCGCCACGTTTCATGTAACGAGTCATGGAAATACGTGCTGCTTCGATTTGGCGGTTAGTGATCCAAGATGATTCCAAAGCTTGGAGACCAAATTCACCGAATGCGATTTCTTTGCCGCCTTTAGCTTCTCCGCGCATCTTGCCACGGTGCTCACGACGATATTTAACGCGTTTAGGCATTAACATATTATTTGCCTCCTTCCTCAGATTTCTTCTTAGTTGGAAGGACTTCACCGCGGTAGATCCATACTTTTACGCCAAGTTTGCCGTAAGTAGTGTCTGCTTCAGCATGTGCATAGTCGATATCAGCACGAAGCGTATGGAGCGGAACAGTACCTTCACTGTAGTGTTCAGCACGCGCAATGTCAGCGCCGCCTAGACGTCCAGATACTTGAGTTTTGATCCCTTTAGCGCCAGAACGCATAGTGCGCTGGATTGCTTGTTTTTGTGCACGGCGGAAAGACACGCGGTTTTCCAATTGACGTGCTACACTTTCAGCAACTAGTCTCGCATCAAGGTCAGCTCTTTTGATTTCAATGATGTTGATGTGTACACGCTTGCCAGTCATTGTGTTAAGTTGCTTGCGAAGTACTTCTACTTCAGAACCACCTTTACCAATTACCATACCTGGTTTCGCAGTGTGAATTGTTACGTTTACACGGTTTGCAGCGCGTTCGATTTCAACTTTAGAAACTGAAGCTTCTTTCAAACGTGCTTCGATGTATTCACGGATTTTAATATCTTCGTGAAGAAGTGTCGCATAGTCTTTTTCAGCGTACCATTTTGACTCCCAGTCACGAATGATTCCGATACGCATCCCGATTGGATGTATTTTTTGTCCCACGAATTATCCCTCCTTCTTCTCAGATACCACTAGTGTGATGTGGCTTGTACGTTTGTTGATTGCGCTTGCGCGTCCCATTGCACGTGGACGGAAACGTTTCAATGTTGGACCTTCATCAACGAATACTTCGCTGACGATCAAGTTGTCCAGGTTCATTTCGTAGTTATGTTCAGCGTTTGCAGCTGCAGATTTTAGTAACTTCTCAACAACAATAGATGATGCTTTCGGAGTATGTTGTAAAATCGCAACGGCTTCGCCAATTTGCTTGCCTCGGATTAAATCTACTACTAAACGGACTTTACGAGGAGCAATACGTACTGTTCTAGCGACAGCTTTTGCTTGCATGGGGAAATCCTCCTCTCAATTAACGTCTTGTTTTCTTATCGTCTGCACCATGGCTTGCGTATTTGCGTGTTGGAGCAAATTCACCAAGTTTATGGCCTACCATATCTTCTGTTACGTATACGGGAATGTGTTTGCGACCATCGTAGACTGCAATTGTTTGTCCGATAAATGTCGGGAAAATTGTAGAACGGCGAGACCACGTTTTAATCACTTGTTTTTTCTCAGAGTCCTTTTGTGCTTCAACTTTTTTCATAAGATGATCATCAACAAAAGGTCCTTTTTTCAAGCTGCGACCCATTTGGGATCCTCCCTTCGTGATTGCACCACGGCTCTTTTGGCGAACCGCAGCGGAATCAAATTATTTTTTACGACGACGCACGATGAACTTGTCTGACTTGTTCGTTTTCTTGCGTGTTTTGTATCCAAGAGTTGGTTTGCCCCATGGAGACATTGGTGATTTACGTCCGATTGGCGAACGTCCTTCACCACCACCGTGTGGGTGATCGTTAGGGTTCATTACAGAACCACGGACTGTTGGGCGATTGCCCTTCCAGCGGTTACGTCCTGCTTTACCAATGTTAATCAATTCGTGTTGCTCGTTCCCTACAGCACCGATAGTAGCACGGCAAGTAGCAAGGATCATGCGAACTTCCCCTGATTGCAAACGTACAGTTACGTATTTGCCTTCTTTACCAAGCACCTGAGCTGAAGTTCCTGCTGAGCGTACTAATTGTCCGCCTCCGCCTGGCTTCAATTCGATGTTATGGATTGTAGAACCCATTGGGATGTTTGATAGTGGCAAAGCGTTACCCGCTTTGATATCAGCTTCTACGCCTGACATGATCTGCGTTCCAACTTCGATTCCTTTAGGAGCCAAAATGTAACGTTTTTCACCATCAGCATAATTAATCAATGCGATGTTTGCAGAGCGGTTTGGATCGTACTCGATTGTAGCAACGCGTCCTGGAATGCCATCTTTGTTACGTTTGAAATCGATGACACGGTATTGACGTTTGTGTCCACCACCGTGGTGGCGTACAGTGATTTTACCTTGGTTATTACGGCCGCCTTTACGCTTCGTCGGTTGCAAAAGCGATTTTTCTGGCTTGTTCGTAGTGATTTCAGCGAAATCCGAAGTTGTCATGTTACGACGACCGTTTGTGGTAGGTTTATATTTTCTAATCCCCACGTTGTGTCCCCTCCTTCTTTTATTAGTTCCTAAAAGAACTTATGAGAATTAAATCTCGAATAATTCGATGTCTTTAGATTCAGCAGTCAATTTAACGATCGCTTTGCGGCGTTTGTTAGTGTATCCTGCGTGTTTGCCCATGCGTTTGAATTTCCCTTTGTAGTTCATGATGTTGACTTTCTCAACTTGAACTCCGAAGATTTCTTGAACTGCATGTTTAACTTGTGTTTTGTTAGCGCGAGTGTCCACTTCAAAAGTGTACTTCTTATCTGCCATTACTTCAGAAGAACGCTCAGTAATGACCGGACGCTTTAAAATATCACGTGCTTCCATTAACTAAGCACCTCCTCTATTTTTTCTACTGCTGCTTTTGTCATAACAACTTTGTCATGTCCAAGCAAGTCTAAAACGTTGATGCCAGTCGCTGCTACCACTGTCATACCTTGGATGTTGCGAGCAGATAATGCTACGTTTTCATCCGGGTCAGCAGTTACGAACAAAGCTTTTTTACCGATTGAAAGGTCTGAGATCAATTGAGTAAATGCTTTTGTTTTTGGTGCATCGAAAGTCAAACCTTCAAGTACCATCAATTTTTCTCCAACTACTGTTGATGAAAGTGCAGAGCGTAAAGCTAAGCGACGGACTTTCTTAGGTAATTTATAGCTGTAGCTGCGTGGTGTCGGTCCGAAAACGATACCGCCTCCGCGCCATTGTGGTGAACGGATAGAACCTTGACGCGCACGTCCAGTTCCTTTTTGGCGCCATGGTTTTTTACCGCCGCCTGCTACCTCAGAACGATTTTTTACTTTATGGTTACCTTGACGAAGTGAAGCGCGTTGAGCGATTACAGCGTCAAATAACACGGCTTCATTTGGTTCGATACCGAATACGAAATCATTCAATTCGATGTCGCCCACTTGTGAACCTGTTTGATTTAATAAAGCTACTTTAGGCATTCCTGTTTCCTCCTTTCATTTAAAAATATTATTTCGCTTTAATAGCCGATTTTACTCGGATAAGTGCTTTGCGAGAACCAGGAACATTACCTTTGATTAGAAGCAAGTTACGATCCGTATCAACTCGTACGATTTGCAAGTTTTGGATTGTAATTGTTGTTCCACCCATTTGACCAGGTAATTTCTTCTGTTTGAATACACGGTTTGGAGCAACCGGACCCATTGATCCAGGACGACGGTGGTAACGTGAACCGTGAGCCATTGGCCCGCGTGATTGTCCGTGGCGTTTAATAACACCTTGGAAACCTTTACCTTTTGTTGTACCTGTGACATCTACTACATCGCCTTCTGCGAATACATCTACTTTGACTTCTTGACCAACCTCGTAATCAGCTAAGTTTACATTGCGAAGTTCGCGAATGAAGCGCTTAGGAGCAGTGTTCGCTTTAGCTACGTGTCCTTTAGCAGGTTTGTTGGAAAGCTTTTCGCGCTTATCTTCAAAACCTAACTGGATTGCTTCGTAGCCGTCAACCTCAACTGTTTTCTTTTGAAGTACTACGTTTGGAGCAGCTTCAACTACAGTTACAGGGATTAAATCACCGTTCTCAGCAAAAACTTGCGTCATACCGATTTTTCTACCTAAGATTCCTTTGGTCATGTTGTCACACCTCCTGATAATATTTGTGTTTTTCTATTTCGTTTACCGATTAAAGTTTAATTTCAATGTCTACGCCGGATGGTAAATCCAGTTTCATTAACGCATCCACAGTTTGTGGTGTTGGGTTAACGATATCGATTAGACGTTTGTGTGTGCGCATTTCAAATTGCTCACGAGAATCTTTATAGATGTGGACTGAACGCAAGATTGTGTAAACCGACTTTTCAGTTGGCAACGGGATTGGACCCGATACACTTGCACCTGAACGTTTAGCTGTTTCCACAATTTTCTCTGCAGACTGATCTAGAATTCTGTGATCATATGCTTTTAAACGGATACGAATTTTTTGTTTTGCCATTATTTTCCCTCCTTTTCGCCTATTTTTGATAGACATTCTCCACGAAAATTTTCTGCACACTCGCCATGGCAAAGCGGCCGGGTGTATCAGTAACCTCTCGCTTCATCGCAGTCAAAGACCAACATTCACCATTATACAAAAGAAAAAAGAATTCCGCAAGTGTTTCCACGAAATTCTTTTCAATTCGCTTTTATTAGTATAACAGGATTTCTCGAGAGTTCAACACATACGATAATAGTCCGAACATTTTAATCTTAAGCCAGTACCATGACGGCAATCCAGCCGAAAATTACGAGCGGAATATTGTAATGGATGAAGGTTGGAACGCATGTATCCCAGATGTGGTTATGCTGTCCGTCCGCGTTCAGCCCGGCAGTCGGTCCGAGCGTCGAATCGGATGCCGGTGATCCTGCGTCTCCAAGCGCACCCGCTGTGCCGATCAAAGCGATGATGGCAATCGTTGAAAATCCGAACTCCATGCTGAGCGGCACGAAGATGGCTGCAATGATCGGAATGGTGGCAAACGATGAACCGATGCCCATCGTGACGACCAAGCCGACGATCAGCATCACGAACGCCGCGATTCCTTTATTGCCTGCAAATAAATCTGCGACGCTTTCAACGAGCGGCTCGATCGCTCCCGTCGCTTGGATGACGGAAGCAAAGCCGTTCGCTGAAATCATGACGAAGCCGATGAATGCCATCATCCGCATGCCAGCTGTCAGCACTTCATCCGCTTCGCGCCATTTCATCGCTCCGAACAGATTAAGGACGATGATGCCTGCAAGCGCTCCAATGAGCATCGAATCCGTTTCAATTTGCCCGTACAGAGCAGCAGCGAGCGCAAGGATCGTCACAACAACATCTTTCTTCGAAGCCGTTTTGTTTGGAGTTTCTTCTATAATATTTGTAGTTGGTTCATTATAGTCCCGAGGTTTGCGGTACGAGACGAAAACCGCCACTGCCAAACCGATGGCCATGCCCACTACCGGAATCGCCATCGCTGTCGGAATATCTGCCATATCGATCGGCAAGCCCGCAAGACCCATTTGCTTTTCAATGATTTCATGGAACAGTAAACCGAAGCCGTAAGGCAATAAAATATACGGCGCGGTCAAACCGAATGTCAGCACAGAAGCAATCAGGCGGCGATCGATCCGCAGCTCGTTCAAAATGTGCAAAATCGGCGGAACCAATAAAGGAACAAAAGCGATGTGGATCGGAATAAGGTTTTGGGAAAAGATCGCCATGACAAGCAAAGCCAAAATGATCAGCGCTTTCGCCAAGTTTTGCCGCGTTGCTTCTCCTTCTTTATTGACCAGCTTTAATACACTACCCACCAGAAGCTCCGGGATTCCCGTTCTCGAAATAGCCACTGCAAATCCGCCGAGCATGGCGTAGCTGAGAGCAATGGTTGCCCCTGCCCCTAATCCGTCGGTAAATGATGACACGGTATCCATAAATGATAAACCGCCGCTGACTCCACCTGCGAGCGCTCCGATCAATAGGGCAAAGACTACATTGACCCGCAGCAAGCTCAATACAAGCATGACCAGGACGGCAACTAGTACTGCATTCATATCATTATATCCTTTAGTTTGCTAAAGCGCTAAAGTGTACACTTTAAATTAACAAATCTTTGATGGCGTTGTCAACACAAAATGCCTCTACTCCTTAATGAAGAAAAAATCTGAAAATCTTGTGGTCCCCATTAACCTTAGTAATCCCTTTTTCGGCCACACAAAAACCCTTCATGCCATTCATGAAGGGTTTCACTGTATAACTATTTGTCTTTTTGGAGCCAATTTTATTAGCTACGCTTGCTGTTGTTTTTGCTCATAAGCGGCAATATACGAATCGTACTGGATGGTCAATGCGATTTCGTCCCATCCTTTTAACAGCATTTCTTTCCAATACGGATCAATCGAAAAAGCATAACGGCTTCCGTCTTGGCCTGTGACCGTCTGCTCTTCTAAGTTGATGTCCAACTGGAAAACTTCTTGCTGCCCTTTCCGGATCAATTCATCCACTTCCTGCTCACCTAAGCGAATCGGCAAAATGCCGTTCTTCACGCAGTTATTATAGAAGATATCCGCATAACTCGGTGCAATGACGACACGGAAACCATAATCAAGAATCGCCCACGGGGCATGTTCACGTGAAGATCCGCAGCCAAAATTCTCTTGCGCAACAAGAATTTCAGAGCCTTGGAAGCGCGGATCGTTCAATACAAATTCTTGGATCGGCGAGCCATCCGGGTGGAACCGCCAGTGGTAAAATAAATACTTGCCGAAACCGGTGCGCTCAATGCGCTTCAGAAACTCTTTTGAAATAATTTGGTCGGTATCAACGTTTTTACGGTCAAGCGGGGTCATGACGCTTGTGATTTTATTGATCGGTTCCATTTTATTGCCTCCTTGTCTCTTACGCTGTCGGTACAGGTTCTCTCATATACTTGCGGACGTCGGTCAAATGCCCTTCAATCGCTGCTGCCGCTGCCATTACCGGACTGACTAAATGCGTCATCGACCCGGCGCCTTGGCGTCCTTCGAAATTCCGGTTGGAAGTAGAGGCACAACGCTCTCCAGCCGGCACAGCGTCATCATTCATCGCCAAGCACATGCTGCAGCCCGTTTCCCGCCATTCAAATCCGGCTTTTAAGAAAATCTGATCCAGCCCTTCCGCCTCTGCAGCCCGCTTAACCGATTCAGAACCCGGTACCACAATCGCCGTGACCGAAGGATGAACTTTTTTGCCGGCAATGATCTCACTTGCTGCCCGTAAATCCCCGATCCGGGCGTTCGTACAAGATCCAATAAAGACATGCTGGATTTCAATTGAAGCTAACGGTGCACCTTCTTCAAGCTGCATATAAGCCAAAGCCTGTTTGAGCGCTTCCTGATCTGCCGGATCTTTGTAGTCTTTTGCGTAAGGAATGTGCTCTGCGATTCCAGATCCCATCGACGGGTTCGTGCCCCATGTAACGAAAGGAGAAATTTCATCCGCATGAATGGTGCGCGTTACATCGTATGCCGCACCTTCATCTGTCGCCAGCGCTAACCATCCTGCCGCCGCTCTGTCAAACGCCTCTCCTTGCGGCACATGTCTGCGCCCTCTCATGTACTCAATCGTCGTTTCATCCGGGCTGATCAAACCGGCACGAGCTCCCGCTTCAATTGACATATTGCAAATGGTCATGCGCTCTTCCATCGAAAGCCGGCGGATGGCTTCACCTGTATATTCCACGATATGGCCCGTTCCCATATCGACGCCGTATTTTGAAATGATCGCTAAAATCACATCTTTTGCAGAAACGCCAAATCCAAGTTCTCCGTCAATGCGGATCTGCATCGTTTTCGGCTTTGATTGCCATAGCGTTTGAGTGGAAAGCACATGCTCGACTTCACTGGTGCCGATCCCGAAAGCAAGCGCCCCAAAAGCACCGTGCGTCGACGTATGGCTGTCGCCGCAGACAATCGTTTTCCCCGGCTGCGTCAACCCAAGCTCTGGTCCGATAACATGTACGATGCCTTGGTCTGGATGATTGATGCCAGCAAGCGGAACACCGAACTCTTCGCAGTTCTCCTGCAAAGTCTTGATTTGCTTGCGGGAAATCGGATCAGTGATCGTCTCCCGGTTCCGCGTCGGCACGTTATGGTCCATCGTTGCAAAACATAGATCCGGGCGGCGCACTTTCCGTCCGTTCAACCGCAGCCCTTCAAACGCCTGAGGAGAAGTGACTTCGTGCAATAAATGAAGATCAATATAGAGAAGGTCCGGCTTCCCTGCTTCTTCAAAGACAATATGCTGTTCCCAAATCTTTTCAATAATCGTTTTTGCCATTTTAACCGCTCCTCTTACTTAGACATATGAATACATGATGTGTTCTGACACCAATTCGCGCTCTAGCTCTTCGATGACTTTCTCAACAAACCGTCCGGTTGAAACGACGCGCTTTCCTGTACCTGACAAGTCCCCTGTGCAATAGCCGTCTTCCAAAACGCTCATGACAGCTTCTTCAATCGCCGCTGCTTCTGTCTGCATTCCGAACGAATGGCGCAGCATCATCGCCGCTGACAAAATAGCTGCGGATGGATTGGCTTTATTTTGTCCAGCAATGTCCGGTGCCGATCCGTGTACCGGTTCGTAAAGGCCAAAGCCATCTGAACGTACACTTGCGGATGGCAGCATGCCAAGTGACCCCGTGATCACCGAAGCTTCATCGCTCAAGATGTCGCCGAACATATTTTCCGTCACCATGACATCAAATGCCCGCGGATCGGTGATTAACTTCATCGCAGCTGAATCGACTAGCATATGCTCCACTTCAACATCTGGATAGAATGCCTTGCGTTCTTCTACGACTTCTCTCCAAAGTTTGCTCGTCTCCAGTACATTCGCTTTATCGACCGACGTCACTTTCCCTCTTCGGCCGCGTGCAATTTCAAATGCCTGATCCACAATCCGCTCGATTTCCTTTCGGGTATATACAAGCGTATCCACCGCTGCTTTTTCTGTCCGGCGTTTCGGTTCCCCAAAATACAAACCGCTCGTCAACTCACGGACAATCACCATATCCACTTCTTTCGCCACTTCCTCCTTTAATGGAGAAGAGCCAAGCAACGCAGGCACAGCTTTGACCGGGCGGATATTCGCGAATAAATCAAAATGCTTCCGGATATTCAGCAATCCTTTTTCCGGACGCTGATGCGCAGGTTTCTGATCCCATTTCGGACCTCCGACAGCACCAAGGAGAATCGCGTCGCTCGCCTCGCATGCTGCGATGGTTTCATCCGGAAGCGGTGTCTCATGCGCATCTACAGCACTGCCTCCGATCAACGCGTGCTTCAAATGAAAAGTATGTCCATAACGCATTGCAATGGATTGCAGCACTTTTACTGCCGCTTCTGTTACTTCTGGTCCGATTCCGTCTCCTGGCAATACCGCTATTGTTTTTTTCATTTTAAATTCCTCCTCTTTCGATTTATCCGTTTAAACTACGGCTGCTTTTGCTTTCTGCCCCACTTTTACCAATTGGCGGTTAACGGCATTTAAATAGGCTTTCGCTGTAGCTTCCAAGACATCTTGCGCGACATCGCGGCCTGTTACGGTTTCCCCGTTATATGTCATATTGACGACTGCTTCGCCAAGTGCGTCCCGGCCTTTGCCGATTGAAGTGACGCGGTAATCTAAGATATGCACTTCTCCTGCAACCACTCGCTCCAATGTGTTGAAAATCGCTTCCACGGAGCCGGCACCGGTTGCTGCTTCTGTCACCAATTCACCGTTCGGATGAGTGGCTGATACCGTCGCAGTCGGAATATTTACGGAACCATAATGCACTTGCACACTTTCCAATTCGTAGACCGCGACCTCTTTTTCATTGATTTGCTGATCCGTCAATAAAACAAACAAATCATCTTCCACAATTTCCTTTTTGCTATCCGCTAATTTCTTGAACTCCGCAAAAGCTTTATTCAATTTCTCGTCCGTCAATTCAAAGCCCATTTTAATCGCGCGGTCTTTGAAAGCATGTCTGCCGGAATGTTTGCCAAGCACCAATTCAGTCGATGCATCGCCAATCAATTCCGGCGTAATAATTTCATACGTCAACGGATTTTTCAGCATGCCGTCCTGATGGATGCCGGATTCGTGGGCAAATGCATTTTTGCCGACTACCGCTTTATTGGGCTGGATCAGGCTGCCGGTCAATTGGCTGACCAATTGGCTGGTCCGTTTGATTTCTTTTAACTGAATGCCCGTTTCAGTTTGATAGATTTTATTGCGAATATGCAGAGCTACTGCAATTTCTTCCAAAGCGACGTTCCCGGCCCGTTCTCCAATGCCGTTGATCGTTCCTTCAATTTGCGTCGCTCCGTTTTCGATTGCCGCCAACGTATTCGCTGTCGCCATCCCGAGATCATTATGGCAATGCGCCGATAGTTTTACATGTTCAATGCCGACTACATTTTCCTGGATATAGCGGAACATGGCACCGTATTCTTCTGGCGTTGCGTATCCGACCGTATCCGGAAGGTTGATCGTTGTCGCTCCAGCCGCGATGACTTTACGGATAATATGAGCCAAGAATTCTGGATCTGAACGCGAAGCATCTTCTGCTGACCACTGGACAAGCGGGAAGTATTTGCGGGCGTATTTGACTGACTCTACCGCGATCTCAACCACTTGTTCCGGTGTTTTCATTAACTTATGTTCCATATGGATCGGTGACGTAGCCAGGAAAATATGGACGTGGGGCTGTTCGCCGCCTTTTAACGCTTCCCACGCAGTGGAAATATCTTTTTCAACCGAACGGGCAAGGCCCGTTACGATTGAATTCTTCACTGTATCAGCGATGCGTTTGACTGCATCGAAATCACCGGGTGAAGCTGCCGGAAATCCGGACTCGATGATTGTAGCGCCAAAACGTTCCAGCTGGCGGGCAATCTCGATCTTCTCCGCTGTATTTAAGTTAATCCCAGCCGACTGTTCTCCGTCCCGAAGCGTTGTATCAAAGATGTCAATTTTGCGCACTGGCGACCACCTCTTTTGTTTTTGTCTTTTTGCCTTCATTTACAAACGGCATCATCGCACGAAGCACGCGGCCGACTTGTTCGATTTGATGCGTTTCTTCCGCTTTTTCGATAGCCGTAAACTCAGGGCGGTTCAATTGGTTCTCAAGCAGCCAGCCTTTCGCGAATTTGCCTGTCTGGATATCCGTCAACACATCTTTCATACGCTCTTTCGTCGCCGCATCCACAATGCGCGGCCCTGAAACGAAATCGCCCCACTGAGCAGTATCCGAGATGGAGTAGCGCATTCCTGAAAGTCCGCCTTCATACATCAAATCGACGATCAATTTCAGTTCATGCATACATTCGAAGTAAGCAACTTCCGGCTGATAACCCGCTTCCACCAATGTTTCAAATCCAGCTTTCACTAATGATGTAACCCCGCCGCACAGTACCGCTTGTTCTCCGAATAGATCCGTTTCCGTTTCTTCTTTAAACGAAGTTTCAAGCACCCCGGCGCGTGCAGCCCCGATTCCTTTGGCATAAGCAAGTGCCACTTCCTGGGCTTGCCCCGAAACATCTTGATGGATAGCGAACAATGCCGGAACTCCAGCTCCCGCCTCGTATGTACGGCGAACAAGATGGCCTGGCCCTTTTGGTGCTACTAAGAACACATCGACATCTTCCGGTGCAACGATCTGGTTGAAGTGGACGTTAAAACCATGAGCGAAAACTAAAGACTTTCCAGCTGTCAATGCCGGTTTGATTTCTTCGTTGTAGATTTTCGTCTGCTTTTCATCCGGCACTAAAATCATGATGACATCTGCTGCCTGTGCCGCTTCGGCTACCGTCGTTACATTCATGCCATCTTCTTTTGCCTGTTCGAACGATTTTCCAGGTCTTACCCCGACGACTACGTTAAAGCCTGATTCTTTTAAGTTTTGTGCATGTGCATGGCCTTGTGAACCATATCCGATGATTGCGATCTTTTGTCCTTTTAGTACTTCCTCGTTTACATCTTGGTTATAATACATTTTCGCCATTTTCATTTCCTCCTCGGATTTTTAGGTTTTTATAAAATGGATAGTTGTGCTGTATGTGTTTTCTGAGTTTCACGGACAAACGCGGATACGCCCGTTCTCGTTAACTCCTTGATGCCATAAGGCCGCATTAAATCAATAAAAGCTTCAATTTTCTCGGGATCGCCTGCCACTTGGAAAGTGGTGACGTTTTTGCTCATATCCACTACCGTCGCCCGGAACGGTTCGACGATACTGTAGATTTCATTTCTCGCAGCCGGTGGCGTGACCACTTTGATTAACGCGAGTTCTCTCATCACCATCGCTTTGTCGGTGATATCATTTACCTTGATCACGTCAATTTGCTTTTGAAGCTGTTTTAGCAGCTGCTCCAGTTTCCCTTCATCTTCGACATTTACGACAAAGGTCATTTTCGACATTCCGGGCTGCTCGGTGTGCCCGACTGAAATGCTTTCGATATTGAACTGCCTTTTCATCAAAAGCCCAGTCACACGATTTAAGACGCCGCTTTGATTGATTACCGTCGTTGTTATGACTCGTTTCATTCGATTTTCACTCCTATCATTTCATTCAGCCCCTTGCCTGGTGCTACCATTGGATAAACGCATTCCATCTGAACCACTCTGCAATCGATCAATACCGGTTCATTTGAAGCTAACGCTTCGGCAAAAACCACTTCCGCTTGTTCCATCGTTTCCACTTTATAGCCTTTTACATCGTAGGCTTCAGCAAGCTTGACGAAATCCGGCTGTACGTGCACCAATGATTGAGAATAACGTTCCTCGTAGAAAGTCTCTTGCCATTGCCGGACCATCCCGAGGCTTCGATTGTTCAAGATGATGATTTTGACCGGAAGCCTCAATTCTTGCAATAACGATAATTCCTGCAACGTCATTTGGAAACCTGCATCTCCAACAATAGAGATGACTTGGTCATTCGGTCTGGCGAGCTGTGCTCCGATGGCTGCCGGGAATCCAAAGCCCATCGTTCCAAGCCCTCCGGAAGTCACCCAATTATGCGGATGATTGAACTTATAATACTGGGCCGTCCACATCTGGTGCTGCCCGACATCTGTCGTAACCACTGCATTTCCATCAGTCAATCGCTGGATTAACTCAATCGCTTGTTGAGGGAGAATGCCTTTTTCTTCACCCGTTTTATAGCAAAGCGGATATTCTTCTGAATTCGCGGTCAGCTTGTCCAGCCATTCCGCTTTCTCTGATGTTTCAAAGTTCTGTTCCAGCAATGCTTTTAGCGCCTCTTTTGCATCTGCCACAATCGGAATCGCCGTCGGCACATTTTTGCCGATTTCCGCTGGATCGATATCCACATGAATCACTTTTGCATTCGGAGCAAAGTGGGCTAAGTTACCAGTCAGCCGATCATCAAAGCGGGCTCCGATATTCAATAACACATCACATTCGCAAATTGCAGTGTTCGCGGTATATGTTCCGTGCATTCCAGCCATCCCGAGGAATAAAGGATGAGTGCCTTCTATCGTTCCAAGCCCGAGCAAAGTATTCGTAATCGGGATTTGGTGCCGTTCGATAAACGCCTTCAGCTCTTCAGTTGCTTCCGCTGCAAGTACACCCGCACCCGCCAAGATCAAAGGTTTTTCGGCTTTTGATAAAAGCTGGACTGCTTTCTGGATTTGCAGGTAATTTGGATGCGTCGTCGGCTGATAGCCTGGAAGATTTACTTTCGACTGTTCTTCAGTGCCTTTGAACAATTCGTTTGAGATATCTTTCGGAACATCTACCACTACCGGTCCCGGGCGCCCCGTGGAAGCGATATAAAAAGCTTCTTTGATAATCCGGGGGAAATCTTCTACACTTTTCACTTGGTAATTATGCTTCGTGATCGGCTGCGTGATGCCGATGATATCGGCTTCTTGGAAAGCATCTGTTCCGATGACGGTGCTGGCAACTTGTCCAGTAAATACCACCAATGGCAGCGAATCCAGCATCGCATCTGCAATTCCCGTTACCAGGTTAGTCGCTCCCGGCCCTGAGGTCGCAATCACCACTCCCGGCTTTCCTGACACCCGAGCGTATCCTTCGGCGGCGTGGATCGCGCCTTGCTCATGTCGCGCAAGCACGTGCCGGATTGGGTTTCTATGCAAAGCATCGTAAATCGGCAGCACCGCTCCTCCTGGGTAGCCAAAGATGATATCCACACCTTGCTCTTTCAAAGATTGAATCAGGATATCAGCCCCGCTGCCTTTCAGTTTTTGTTCCGTTTTTTCTTCAACTTCTACGTTTACTCCCAATCTCTCCGCCTCCTTTTGGATTATGTCTTCGGTAGAATAAAAAAAGCTTTTTCATCCCTACACAAAGAAACTTGTTCTTTGCATAGGGATGAAAAAGCTTCATGGTACCACCCTATTTCGCTGCGCAACCGCAGCCTCATGGATAAGTTGAACTTATCCTTTGTTAACGATAACTTATTCAGACCAGTTACCGGGAATGCCTAAACGGTTCGAACCTTTCAGCACTCCACTCAGAGGGGATGTCGCTAATGGCAGTAATGCCGGCTTCCACCAATACCGGCTCTCTGTGATTACAAATCCCATTAACTTTAACCTCGTCATCGAATTGTTTTATGTAATTGTCTAGAAAAATCAAACGACATTCAATTGCTCTGAATAAACTTTTACTCCATCTTGCTGTACGAGTTCTCGGAATGAACCAAGCAAATCGTTCGTTACAGGCCCAGGAGTTCCATCTCCAATCACTCGGCCGTCTACTTTGACTACGGCGATCACTTCTGCTGCAGTACCGGTTAAGAATACTTCGTCCGCCACATATACATCGTGTCTTGTAAAGACGCCTTCTTGGATGTCATATCCTTTCTCAGCAGCTACTTCCATGATGGCGTTTCGGGTAATGCCTTCAAGCGCTCCAACATAACCTGGAGGTGTGAGCAATTTGTTCTTTCGAACGATAAATATATTATCGGCTGATCCTTCGGCAACATATCCTTGGTCATTAAGCATAAGCGCTTCAGAAACGCCGGCAAGATTAGCTTCGATTTTCACTAGAATATTATTCATGTAATTTAAGGACTTCACTTTTGGGCTTAAGACATCTGAGCGATTTCTTCGGGTTGCCACTGAAACAATCTCAATGCCTTTTTCATATAATGCTTTTGGAAACAAGGACAAAGCTTCTGCAATGACAATGACGCTTGGTTTAGAACATGTCTGCGGATCAATTCCTAAGTTCCCGACGCCTCTTGAAACAATCAATCGGATGTAAGCATCCTTTAATTGATTTTGCCGGAGCGTTTCAACAACAAGACTCGTCATTTCTTCAAAAGTATGTGGAATTTCAAGCATGATTGATTTTGCTGAATCGTAAAGGCGTTCCAAATGTTCCTCTAGCCGGAATACGTTTCCGTTGTAAGAACGAATTCCTTCGAAGACTCCGTCTCCATATAAGAATCCATGATCATAAACCGAAACTTTCGCATCTTCCTTTTTAACAAATTCACCATTCATGTAGATAACTTGTTGTCCCATGCTTTCCACTTCTTTCTGAAAAAGTTTTGTTTACTTTAACGTCAAATAATTGTTTCCTTCTTGTAAATTGTTGTTATCATATCGCCTATTCTAAGGGCTGTCAATCGCCTTTTTACGACTTTTTAGTTTATTTTGAATATTATATTTTTATGTATCCGTTTACATTGTTGTGATACCAACGGTTTGAAGAAATCTAAAAAAGCGAAAAATTTTTGTACGCAATATATTACATATGCGATAAAATCAAAAAAAGAGCAGCCTATTTGCTGCTCCTAACTTATAAGAAATTCTTTTTTAATGACTAATTATGATCCATAAATCCAATCAATCAATCTATTTAAAAAGTTATCAGAGAGGGCTCAAATTGACGAAAAAAGTTAGAAAACAAACGAGAAATGTGTAAATAGGTTGTCCTTTCTAACTTCCTAACTCTA
The DNA here is from genome assembly GCF_057031095.1 of Planococcus alkaliphilus. NCBI lineage: Bacteria > Bacillati > Bacillota > Bacilli > Caryophanales > Caryophanaceae > Planococcus > Planococcus alkaliphilus. The sequence continues at coordinate 129,554 of NZ_CM168060.1, read as the reverse complement.
AATAAAGAGAGTGCCTGAAAAATCTAATCAGCCACCTGTCTTTTATTCCACAAAAAAATCCCTAGCTCATTTAATGAGCTAGGGATTAAACACTTACGAATTACTTCTGGATAGAAGCTACAACGCCAGCGCCTACAGTACGTCCACCCTCACGGATAGAGAACTTAGTTCCTTCTTCGATAGCGATTGGAGAGATTAGAGATACCGTCATTTCAACGTTATCTCCAGGCATAACCATTTCTACGCCTTCAGGAAGGTTACAAACACCAGTTACGTCAGTTGTACGGAAGTAGAACTGAGGACGGTAGTTTGAGAAGAATGGAGTGTGACGTCCACCCTCTTCTTTTGAAAGAACATAAACTTCAGCTTTGAAATCAGTGTGTGGAGTGATTGTGCCTGGTTTAGCCAATACTTGTCCACGTTGAACGTCGTCACGAGAAACCCCGCGAAGAAGAGCACCGATGTTATCGCCAGCTTCAGCATAGTCTAACAATTTACGGAACATTTCTACACCTGTTACAGTAGTAGGTTTTGGTTCTTCAGTAAGACCGATGATGTCAACAGTGTCACCAATTTTAACTTGTCCACGTTCAACGCGACCAGTTGCAACTGTACCACGACCAGTGATTGAGAATACATCCTCAACTGGCATCATGAATGGTTTGTCAGTTTGGCGTTCTGGAGTTGGGATGTAGCTATCTACAGCGTCCATCAATTCCATGATTTTTGCTTCCCATTCTGCTTCGCCTTCAAGAGCTTTAAGTGCAGAACCTTTGATTACAGGAATGTCGTCGCCAGGGAAATCGTATTCAGAAAGAAGATCACGAACTTCCATTTCAACTAATTCTAGTAATTCTTCGTCGTCAACCATATCACATTTGTTCATGAATACAACTAGGTATGGAACACCTACTTGTTTAGACAAAAGGATGTGCTCACGAGTTTGTGGCATTGGGCCGTCAGCAGCAGATACTACTAGGATCCCGCCGTCCATTTGCGCAGCACCAGTGATCATGTTTTTAACATAGTCAGCGTGTCCTGGGCAGTCAACGTGTGCATAGTGGCGAGTAGCAGTTTCGTACTCAACGTGTGAAGTATTGATAGTGATACCGCGTTCTTTTTCTTCAGGTGCGTTATCGATTTGGTCGTAAGAACGAGCTTCCCCGCCTGATGCTTTAGCAAGTACTGTAGCGATTGCAGCAGTTAAAGTTGTTTTACCATGGTCAACGTGACCGATTGTACCAATATTCGCATGTGTTTTAGAGCGATCAAATTTAGCTTTTCCCATTAGAAAAATCCTCCTCGAAATATAAGTTAATTGGTCGTTTGAAGTGCCTGGAATAATAGGGCCCTATTATTCCAGGCATACAAACTATTTATACTTTATTAAAGATCAAAATTCAATTATTGACCTTTATTTTTTTTGATAATTTCTTCAGAAATTGATTTTGGTACTTCTTCATAGTGATCGAAGTGCATTGAGAACACACCACGGCCTTGCGTATTAGAACGCAATGAAGTTGCATAACCAAACATTTCTGCAAGAGGAACCATAGCACGGACAACTTGTGCGTTTCCGCGAGCGTCCATACCTTCTACACGGCCGCGGCGTGACGTAATGTCACCCATGATATCTCCAAGGTATTCCTCAGGGATAACAACCTCAACGCGCATAATAGGCTCAAGAATTACAGGGTTAACCTTAGAGATAGCGTTTTTAAGAGCCATAGATGCAGCTACTTTAAATGCCATTTCGTTCGAGTCAACATCGTGGTAAGATCCATCAAACAATTTAGCTTTGATGTCGATCAATGGATATCCGGCGATAACACCGTTGTCTAGAGAGTCACGAAGACCCGCTTCAACAGCTGGGATGTATTCACGTGGAACAACACCACCAACGATAGCATTTTCAAACTCAAAACCTGCTCCTTCTTCGTTTGGAGAGAACTCGATCCAAACGTGTCCGAATTGTCCGCGACCACCAGATTGGCGTACAAATTTACCTTCAACTTGAGCTGAACTGCGGAATGTCTCACGGTAAGATACCTGAGGCGCCCCTACGTTAGCTTCAACGTTGAACTCACGGCGCATACGGTCAACTAGGATATCAAGGTGAAGTTCACCCATACCTGCGATGATCGTTTGACCAGTTTCCTGATCTGTATGCGCACGGAATGTTGGATCCTCTTCTTGCAATTTAGCAAGGGCTTGACCCATTTTGTCTTGGTCCGCTTTTGATTTCGGCTCAACTGACAATGAGATAACTGGTTCTGGGAACACCATGCGCTCAAGGATTACTTGGTGTTTCTCATCACTCAATGTATCTCCAGTTGAAGTATCTTTTAAGCCGATTGCAGCAGCGATATCTCCGCAATATACTTCAGAGATCTCTTCACGGGAGTTTGCGTGCATTTGAAGGATACGTCCAACGCGCTCACGCTTGCCTTTAGAAGAGTTTTGTACGTAAGAACCTGATTTCAAAGTACCAGAGTATACGCGGAAGAATGTTAATTTCCCTACGTATGGATCTGTCATTACCTTAAACGCTAGCGCTGAGAACGGCTCGTCTTCGCTAGGTTTACGCAATACTTCTTCATCAGAATCCGGAAGTACACCAGTCATTGGAGGTACATCCAATGGTGATGGTAGGTAATCAATTACTGCATCAAGCATTAACTGAACACCTTTGTTTTTGAAAGCAGTTCCGCAAACCACAGGATAAAACTCAACGTCTAAAGTTCCTTTACGGATAGCCGCTTTAAGTTCATCAACTGTGAGTTCTTCCCCACCAAGATATTTTTCCATCAATTCTTCGTCAAGCTCAGCAACAGCTTCCACTAATTTAGTGCGCCATTCCTCAGCAAGTTCACGATGAGTTTCAGGAATATCTCCCTCAGTAATATCAGTTCCCAAATCGTTTGCATAGAAGCGCGCTTTCATTTCTACAAGATCAATGATCCCTGAAAATTCGTCTTCAGCACCGATTGGCAATTGGATCGGGTGTGCATTCGCTTGTAGGCGGTCATGCAATGTTCCTACAGAATATAGGAAGTCAGCTCCGATTTTATCCATTTTGTTGACAAACACAACACGTGGCACGCCATATGTTGTTGCTTGACGCCAAACTGTTTCAGTTTGAGGTTCAACACCTGATTGTGCATCAAGAACCGTTACCGCACCATCAAGTACTCGTAGTGAACGTTCAACTTCAACAGTGAAGTCTACGTGTCCAGGAGTATCGATGATATTAACACGGTGGTTTTTCCATGCAGCAGTTGTCGCAGCAGAAGTGATCGTGATTCCACGCTCTTGCTCTTGCTCCATCCAGTCCATTTGAGAAGCACCTTCATGTGTTTCTCCGATTTTGTGGATTTTACCTGTGTAGTACAAAATACGCTCCGTAGTAGTCGTTTTACCGGCATCAATGTGTGCCATGATTCCGATATTACGTGTTTTGTCTAAGGAGAACTCTCTAGCCATGTTGTTTTTCTCCTTCCGTTTCGGATTAAGATGCCATAGGCATCTCGAAAGAAATTACCAGCGATAGTGAGCAAACGCTTTGTTTGCTTCCGCCATTTTATGAATATCTTCACGTTTCTTAACAGCTGCACCAGTGTTGTTAGCAGCATCTAAAATTTCATTAGCCAAACGCTCTTCCATTGTTTTCTCTCCACGAAGACGTGAATAGTTTACAAGGTAGCGAAGACCTAAAGTTGTACGGCGTTCAGGGCGAACTTCAACCGGTACTTGGTAGTTAGCTCCACCAACACGGCGAGCGCGAACTTCAAGAACTGGCATAACATTTGTCAATGCTTGTTCGTATACTTCAATCGGATCTTTACCGCTGCGTTCTTTAACTAGTTCAAACGCTCCGTATAGGATCTTTTGTGAAGTACCTCTTTTTCCGTCAACCATCATTTTATTAATTAAGCGTGTCACCAATTTCGAATTATAAATTGGATCTGGCAACACGTCACGTTTAGCTACAGGACCTTTACGAGGCATGTATGTTCCTCCTTTCAAACGAATTCTCTTCGTTATTTCAAGTTATTATTTTTTGACTTTAGGGCGTTTAGTTCCGTATTTAGAACGTCCTTGCATACGGCCGTTTACTCCAGCAGTATCAAGTGCTCCACGTACGATATGGTAACGTACACCCGGTAAATCTTTTACGCGTCCTCCGCGTAGAAGTACAACACTGTGCTCTTGAAGGTTGTGGCCTTCGCCGCCAATGTATGCATTGACCTCAATTTGGTTTGTTAACCGTACACGCGCGTATTTACGTAATGCGGAGTTAGGTTTTTTCGGTGTCATCGTACCAACACGAGTACAAACGCCGCGTTTTTGAGGTGAGCTCACGTTAGTCTGAGACTTTTTGAAGCTGTTATACCCTTTGTTCAACGCTGGTGAGTCTGATTTCGTGCTTTTTGGTTTACGAGGCTTGTTAACTAATTGGTTAATTGTAGGCATCGATTTTTTCCTCCTCTCAAAAGGTGTTCTAATACCACATATCCAGGTGGTTCATTTTTTGGGTAAAAACAAAGTCTTTGTGTTTTCTACACAAAAACTGTTATCCAGTAATCGCTACAGCAGCTGCACCGACATGAATGCCATATGCTTTTCCAAGCTTTAATCGTGAATCTGCAAATCCGATCGGAATACCTTTTTCTTGAGCTAGTTCTATAATCTGTTCGGTCATTCGATCGTCCGCGTCTTTTGCCACTATTACCTCTTGGACAATGCCGCTTTTCAATGCTTTTACTGTCTGCTTTGTACCGATGATCGTTTTGCTTGCCTGCTTTACTTTTTCATAAGACATTTGCATATCCTCCAAAGTTCCAGACGGTTAAACCATCAACCCTCAACATGTTACCACTGTATTCAAATGGTGTCAACAATATTTCTAAAAAAACCCCGGAGAGTTTTACGAACTCTCCGGAATCCAAATTTTATGATTCTGTTCCGACAATTTCTTCTTGCGCTTGTTTTTCACTTTGCGCAATCTTAATTTGGCGGTAACGCTGCATTCCTGTTCCAGCTGGAACAAGTTTACCGATGATAACGTTCTCCTTCAGACCTAACAATTCATCACGTTTTCCTTTGATCGCTGCATCTGTAAGGACGCGAGTCGTTTCTTGGAATGATGCTGCTGACAGGAAGGATTCTGTCTCAAGTGAAGCTTTCGTAATACCGAGAATTACCGGACGGCTAGTAGCTGGCAAGTTACCTTCTAGAACCGCTTTTTCGTTCGCTTCTGTAAATTGGTGAATGTCTAAAAGTGAACCTGGCAACAAGTCAGTATCGCCGGCTTCGATTACGCGGACTTTACGGAACATTTGACGAACCATAACTTCTACGTGTTTATCGCCGATTTCTACCCCTTGCATACGGTAAACTTTTTGAACTTCTTTCAACAGGTACACTTGGACAGATTGAACATCTTTAACTTGCAATAATTGCTTAGGATCAATCGAACCGTCTGTCAATACTTCTCCACGGCGGATTACATCGCCTTCTTGCACTTTCAAACGCGCATTATATGGAGCAAGATATTTACGAGTTTCGACATCGCCTTGAATCGTGATTTCTTTTTGGCCTTCGCGAATTTCATCCACTTCGGTAATCGTACCGTTGATTTCTGAAATGACTGCTTGACCTTTTGGATTTCTTGATTCGAAAATTTCTTGGATACGCGGAAGACCTTGTGTAATATCGTCTCCTGCAACCCCGCCTGTATGGAATGTACGCATTGTAAGCTGAGTTCCTGGCTCTCCGATTGATTGAGCGGCAATAATACCTACTGCTTCGCCCACTTCAACTTCATCGCCAGTCGCCAAGTTTGTACCGTAGCATTTCTTACAAACGCCGTGCTTCGTATTACATGTAAACGCAGAACGGATTGTCACTTCTTTTATGCCCGCTTCCATAATCAAACGAGTCAAATCTTGAGTGATCAGTTCGTCTTTCGCTACAATTACTTCTTGTGTTTCAGGATGGCGGATCGTTTTCTTCGCGTGGCGGCCTAAGATACGTTCATCCAGCTCTTCGATCACTTCTGTGCCTTCCATCAATGCTCCAACCAGCAAGCCGCGGTCCGTTCCACAGTCGTTTTCGCGGACAATTGCATCTTGTGCAACGTCAACTAGACGGCGTGTCAAGTAACCTGAGTCAGCTGTTTTCAGTGCTGTATCGGCAAGACCTTTACGGGCACCGTGAGTAGAGATGAAGTATTCCAATACTGTTAAACCTTCACGGAACGAAGATTTAATCGGAAGTTCAATGATTCGTCCAGCCGGGTTGGCCATCAATCCGCGCATACCAGCAAGCTGTGTAAAGTTGGACGCGTTACCACGTGCTCCAGAATCACTCATCATATAAATTGGATTCAGTTTGTTAAGAGATGCCATCAGTTTTTCCTGGATGATATCTTTTGCACTGCTCCAATAAGAAATAACACGTGAGTAGCGTTCTTCTTCAGTAATCAATCCACGGCGGAATTGTTTCATTACTTTATCAACGTTCGCTTGCGCTTCTTCTAGGATTTCCCCTTTATCAGGAAGAACGACGATATCTGCAACACCAACAGTGATTCCTGCTTGTGTTGAATATTTGAACCCAAGACTCTTCATGCGGTCAAGCATTCTAGAAGTTTCCGTAATGTGGAAACGTTTGAAGACTTCCGCAATGATTTCTCCAAGAATTTTCTTCTTGAATGGAGTTACTAATTCAGCTTCCGCAAAATAGCTGCGGATATCTGTAGTAGTTGGAACAAAATATTTCGAAGGTGTCTCTACCTGCAAATTATAATCAGTCGGTTCGTTGATGTACGGGAACGACTCCGGCAGAATTTCATTGAAAATGACTTTACCGACAGAAGTCAATAAAAGCATTTTGTTTTGTTCTTCTGTGAAAGTCGGGTTTTTAACCGATCCGGCAAGGATTGCAATTCTTGTGTGAAGGTGGACATGGCCATTTTGATAAGCGACCAGCACTTCTTCAGGACCTGAGAATGTAGCACCTTCACCAGTAGCTCCTTCGCGTTCAAGAGTTAAGTAGTAGTTTCCTAATACCATATCCTGAGACGGCGTTACAACCGGTTTACCATCTTTAGGGTTCAAGATGTTTTGAGCAGCAAGCATGAGAAGACGTGCTTCAGCTTGCGCTTCTGATGACAATGGTACGTGAACAGCCATTTGGTCACCATCGAAATCGGCATTGTAGGCTGTACATACAAGCGGATGCAGACGGATCGCTTTACCTTCAACAAGTGTCGGTTCAAATGCCTGGATACCAAGTCTGTGAAGAGTTGGTGCTCGGTTCAATAGAACCGGATGCTCCTTGATTACGTCTTCTAATACATCCCAGACTTCTGAATGCAGACGTTCAATTTTGCGTTTCGCACTCTTAATGTTATGGGCAAGTCCGCGCTCAACAAGTTCTTTCATTACGAAAGGCTTGAACAGCTCAATCGCCATCCCTTTCGGCAATCCACATTGATACATTTTCAAGTTCGGTCCAACAACGATAACGGAACGGCCTGAATAGTCAACACGTTTACCAAGAAGGTTCTGACGGAAACGACCTTGTTTCCCTTTAAGCATATGAGAAAGAGATTTTAATGGACGGTTACCTGGTCCAGTTACTGGACGGCCACGGCGACCATTATCGATTAGCGCATCTACAGCTTCCTGAAGCATGCGTTTTTCATTTTGAACGATGATGCTTGGAGCGCCAAGATCTAATAGACGTTTTAAACGGTTGTTCCGGTTGATTACCCGGCGATACAAATCGTTTAAGTCGGAAGTTGCAAAACGTCCGCCATCTAATTGAACCATTGGGCGAAGCTCAGGTGGAATAACCGGAAGAACATCTAGAATCATCCAGTCAGGGTTGTTCCCAGAGTTACGGAAAGATTCTACAACCTCAAGGCGTTTAATCGCACGCGTACGGCGTTGGCCTTGAGCAGTTTTCAATTCTTCTTTCAACGAATCTGTTTCGCGTTCAAGATCGATTTCTTGAAGAAGGCGTTTGATCGCTTCTGCACCCATAGCAGCTTGGAATTTCTTGCCAAACTTGTCGCGGTATGCACGGTATTCTTTTTCTGAAAGAAGCTGTTTCTTCTCAAGCGGTGTATCTGCAGGATCGATTACTACGTAAGAAGCAAAGTAAATTACTTCTTCTAGTGAGCGCGGAGACATATCCAAGATAAGGCCCATGCGGCTCGGAATCCCTTTGAAATACCAAATATGTGATACAGGAGCTGCAAGTTCAATATGCCCCATGCGTTCACGGCGAACTTTCGAACGAGTGACTTCAACGCCACAGCGATCGCAGACTACGCCTTTATAACGGACACGTTTGTATTTTCCGCAGTGGCATTCCCAGTCTTTTGTAGGACCGAAAATACGTTCACAGAACAAACCGTCTTTTTCTGGTTTTAATGTACGGTAGTTAATTGTTTCTGGCTTTTTGACTTCTCCATAAGACCATGAGCGGATTTTATCGGGTGAAGCTAATCCGATTTTCATATACTCAAAATTGTTAACATCTATCAAGGAGCCTACCTCCCTTTTGTCTCGAGTTTCTATGTGGCTCTTCCTCGTTTACGACCAAGTGATTAGAAGACAGACGGTAGGCTTGGACCGTCTGCTTCCAAAATTTTATCAATCAACTGTTCCAACTGTTTCTTCTTTATCTGCAATTGGCAGGATATTCAATGAATCCGCAGGTTGAAGATCTTCTTCTTCGTCCAAATCGCGCAATTCAATTTCTTCGTCATCGATCGTTAGCATTTTTACATCCATACCTAAACTTTGAAGCTCTTTGATCAAAACTTTAAATGATTCTGGAACGCTTGGTTCAGGAACACTTTCGCCTTTGACAATCGCTTCATAAGTTTTCACTCGGCCAACAACATCATCCGATTTGACCGTTAAGATTTCTTGGAGTGTATGAGCGGCACCGTATGCTTCAAGTGCCCACACTTCCATCTCACCGAAACGCTGTCCACCGAATTGAGCTTTACCGCCAAGTGGCTGTTGTGTAACCAATGAGTATGGTCCAGTAGAGCGGGCGTGCAATTTATCGTCAACCATGTGGGCAAGTTTGATCATGTACATGATCCCTACCGATACACGGTTATCGAATGCTTCACCTGAACGGCCATCATAAAGGATGGTTTTTCCGTCACGTGACATCCCTGCTTCTTCCATCGTTTCCCATACATCCGCTTCATTTGCACCGTCAAATACTGAAGATGCCATGTGAATACCAAGTGAACGAGAAGCCATACCTAAGTGTAGCTCAAGTACTTGTCCGATATTCATACGGGATGGTACACCAAGCGGGTTAAGCATGATATCAACCGGAGTTCCATCTGGCATAAACGGCATATCTTCTTCTGGAAGAATGCGTGAAATTACACCTTTGTTTCCGTGACGTCCAGCCATCTTATCCCCGACTTGGATTTTACGTTTTTGGACGATATAAGCGCGCACTAATTGGTTTACACCTGGTGGCAACTCATCGCCGTCTTCACGATTGAAGATCTTCACGTCAAGAACAATACCGCCGGCGCCGTGAGGCACTCGTAATGAAGTATCGCGGACTTCACGTGCTTTTTCTCCAAAGATTGCATGCAATAGACGTTCTTCAGCTGTCAGTTCCGTTACACCCTTAGGCGTTACTTTCCCAACCAGGATATCTCCGTCTTTCACTTCTGCTCCCACACGGATAATTCCGCGGTCATCAAGATTACGAAGTGCATCTTCACCAACGTTTGGAATGTCGCGTGTGATTTCTTCAGGTCCGAGCTTTGTATCACGCGAATCTGATTCGTATTCTTCGATATGGACAGAAGTATATACATCATCTTTTACAAGACGTTCGCTCATAATGATCGCATCTTCATAGTTGAAGCCGTCCCAAGTCATGAATGCGACAAGAACGTTGCGGCCAAGAGCCATTTCTCCGCGTTCCATCGAAGGGCCATCTGCTAAGATATCGCGTTTTGACACGCGGTCGCCGACTTTTACAATCGGACGTTGGTTATAGCTGGTACCTTGGTTTGAACGGACGAATTTTTGCAATTTATAAGTAGTCAGGTCACCTTTTACTTCTTTGCCATCGATTTCTTCGATGCGGCGAACTTTGATTTCTCTTGCTTCTACGGATTCTACGATACCTTCGTATTTTGCAATTACAGCTGCCCCAGAATCACGCGCTGCCAAATGCTCCATTCCTGTACCGACAAACGGCGCTTCAGGGTTTAACAATGGAACTGCTTGGCGTTGCATGTTTGCTCCCATTAACGCACGGTTGGAGTCATCATTTTCAAGGAACGGAATACAAGCTGTCGCTACAGATACTACCTGTTTTGGAGAAACGTCCATATAATCAATGCGGTCGCGTTTGATCAATGTGTTTTCCCCGCGGAAACGTGCTACTACTTCTTCTTCTACGAAAGAGCCGTCTTCCGATAACTCGGAGTTGGCCTGAGCCACTACATAGTTATCTTCTTCGTCTGCAGTCAAGTAGTCGATGTGAGGAGTAACCACTCCAGTTTCCGGGTCAACCCGGCGGTAAGGCGTTTCGATGAAACCGAATTTGTTCACTTTCGCGAATGTTGAAAGTGTATTGATCAATCCAATGTTCGGCCCCTCAGGCGTTTCAATCGGACACATGCGGCCATAATGCGAATAGTGAACGTCACGCACTTCAAATCCAGCGCGCTCACGTGTCAAACCACCAGGCCCAAGCGCTGATAGACGGCGTTTGTGCGTCAACTCACCCAATGGATTTGTTTGATCCATGAACTGGGAAAGCTGCGAACTTCCGAAGAACTCTTTAATTGACGCAATAACCGGACGGATATTGATCAATTGCTGAGGCACGATTGCCTGCGTATCATTGATAGACATACGCTCACGCACAACACGTTCCATACGGGATAAACCGATGCGGAACTGGTTTTGCAGAAGCTCTCCTACTGAACGCAAACGGCGGTTACCCAAGTGATCGATATCATCTGTGTTTCCAACTCCGTAAAGAAGGTTAAAGAAGTAACTGATGGATGAAATAATATCAGCTGGCGTTACATGTTTGATCTTGTCTTCAATATAAGCATTGCTGATGACATTGATCTCTTTTTGGTTTTCGTCATTCGGCGCATAGATCTTAACTGATTGCAATGTAACATCGCCTTCAAGAACTCCGCCCGTTTGACTTACCGTATGGAAATTGACGCCACTTTCCAAATAAGGAATTAGACGATCCAATACTCGGCGGTCAATGACTGTACCAGCTTCCACTAAAATTTCGCCTGTTTCAGGATCCACCAAAGTTTCAGCTATGGTTTGGTTGAAGAGGCGGTTTTTGATGTGAAGCTTTTTGTTCATTTTATAGCGGCCCACATTCGCTAAGTCATAGCGTTTTGGGTCGAAGAAACGCGAATAAAGTAAGCTTTTTGCACTTTCAACTGTCGGCGGCTCGCCCGGACGTAAACGTTCGTAGATTTCAAGAAGCGCTTTTTCCGTGCTTTCCGTATTGTCTTTTTCAAGCGTATTTTGAAGGAATTCGTTATCCCCAAGCAAATCAATGATTTCTTGGTCAGATCCGAAGCCAAGCGCTCTTAAAAGAACTGTTACCGGCAATTTACGTGTGCGGTCGATTCTTACGTAAACGACGTCTTTTGCATCTGTTTCATATTCCAGCCAAGCTCCACGGTTCGGAATAACCGTAGCTCCAAAGCCTTTTTTACCGTTTTTGTCGGTTTTGTCGTGGAAATAAACGCTTGGTGAACGCACTAATTGAGAAACAATAACGCGTTCTGCTCCATTGATGACAAAAGTTCCTGTTTCAGTCATTAATGGGAAATCACCCATAAAGACATCCTGTTCTTTCACTTCATCTGTCTCTTTGTTGTGCAAGCGAACTTTCACGCGCAAAGGAGCCGCATAAGTGACGTCGCGCTCTTTCGATTCAGAGACTGGATACTTTGGTTCCGCGAGACTGTAATCAACAAACTCAAGCGATAGATTTCCTGTGAAATCTTCGATCGGCGAGATATCTCGGAACATTTCGCGCAGTCCTTCTTCGAGGAACCACTCATAAGACGCTGATTGGATTTCAATCAGGTTAGGAAGTTCAAGCACTTCTTTAATTCTCGAAAAACTTCTACGTTGACGATGTTGCCCGTACTGAACTAGTTGACCTACCAACTTATTCACCCCTCAATAAAACGATTATAGGTCTTTGCGATTCCCACTAAATAGTGTATGATATCGAAAAGACAAAAAGAAAACGAGGCTAAAAATTAGCTCATTCTCGGTTTACCGTGATCAAATCTGTCGCTATGCCATGCCCTAAAAAGGGCAAACGACCTCAAAATAATAAATTTTGCATTTAGTTATAATACCATAGCGGTTTTGTCAAGTCAAACTTTTCTTGCCTCGAAAATAAAATACCCTTTTTTCTTGTCAATTACTTGGCAATCTCCGAAAAGCTCCGTTAATTTCTCTTGAGTCGAAGGCGCCCCTTGCTTTTTCTGTATCACAACCCACAACGATCCACCCTGCTTCAGCTTCTCGTAAGCTTCTTCATAAAAACGGAAAATCGTTTCTTTGCCTGCGCGGATTGGCGGATTGGTCAAAATCGCTGAGAAGTCGTTTTCTGCTATAGCAGACAACCCATCGCTTTCATAGATCTTCACGTTCTCAATGCTGTTTTTTTCCGCATTTTTCTTTGCTAATTCAATTGCGCGTGTGTTTACGTCAACCATGTGGACTTCTTTTTGAGGAAACGCTTTGGCGATCGCCATTCCGATCGGTCCATACCCACAACCCACATCTAAAACGGGGCCATCAATTGATGAATCTTCATACGTTTCAACCAATAAACGGGAACCAAAATCAATATCACCTTTGCTGAATACGCCTGAATCTGTCTGAAAATGGAATTTCTCGCCTCGCAATGTATTTGTCCATTCTTGAGGATTGCTTTTTGTTTGAGGATTTTTAGAATAATAATGCTGGGACATCGATAGCCCTCCTTACCATAATCAACTTACCCGTGAAACCTTCAGCTGATTTGAATATAAAAAGAAGAAAAAGCCCGTCGGTATAAACTGACGAGCTTTCTTTCTTATTCATAAGTTGTTGAAATTATTTAACTTCTACAGAAGCGCCGACTTCTTCAACTTTAGCTTTGATTTCTTCAGCTTCTTCTTTAGAAACGCCTTCTTTAAGTGCTTTAGGAGCTTCGTCAACTAGTGCTTTAGCTTCTTTCAAGCCTAGCCCAGTAACTTCGCGTACTGCTTTGATAACTTTGATTTTTTGATCTCCAGCAGAAGCTAGGATTACATCAAATTCAGTTTGTTCTTCAGCAGCAGCACCGCCAGCAGCAGCTGCAGCAACAGGAGCAGCAGCAGTTACGCCGAACTCGTCTTCGATTGCTTTTACTAGGTCGTTAAGTTGAAGAACTGTCATTTCTTTGATTGCGTCTAAGATTTGTTCTTGTGTCATTATAGTTTCCTCCTATGGAAAGTTGATTTTTTTGTCGTGCTTATCCGGCTAACTTATTAAGCGCCTTGTTCTTCTTTGCTGTCTGCAACTGCTTTTGTAATAGCAGCGAAGTTGCGGACTGGAGCTTGTAGTACGCTGAGTAGCATAGAAAGTAGACCTTCGCGTGATGGAAGTTCTGCCAATGCTTTGATATCGTCAGCAGATGATACAGTGCCTTCGATGATACCCGCTTTAATTTCAAGCGCTTCGTTCTTTTTAGCGAAATCGTTGATGATTCTCGCTGGTGCTACTACATCTTCGTTAGAAAATGCAATCGCATTTGGTCCTGTAAAGTGTTCGTTGATTGCTTCAAGTCCGTGCATTTCAGTAGCACGACGAGTCATTGAGTTTTTGTAAACTTTAAACTCAATGCCTTCTTCACGAAGCTGTTTACGAAGTTCTGTTAATTGAGCAACGTTCAAGCCGCGGTAATCCACAACTACAACCGAAGCTGCAGCTTCGAATTTGTCAGCGATCGTTTGCACAACAACTTTTTTCGTTTCAACTGCTTTTCTCATTTTGGCACCTCCTATAGATTTTTCATTCGTACCGTTCGTCCATAAGAAAAGCCTCTGGTCTTTACAGACACAGAGGCATAAGTTCAGCATCAAAAAGATGTTTACTGAATTCATCATGTCCTCGGCAGGGATAAATTAAGCGGCTAGCGCCCCTGCTGTCTGCGGTACAAATATGCATTTCACAACTAAGCCATTGTAGCAAGCGTGAAATAGATTGTCAACACTTAAATTACTTAGCTACGCTGTTTGCATCTACTTTTACAGCAGGTCCCATTGTAGTAGTAACGTTAAGTGATTTGATGTAAGTTCCTTTAGCAGAAGATGGCTTCGCTTTAAGAACTACTTCGTGGATCGCTTCTAAGTTTTCAGCAAGTTGGCTGTCATCAAAAGAAACTTTTCCGATTGGCGCGTGGATGATACCTGATTTGTCTGCACGGTATTCCACTTTACCAGCTTTGATTTCTTGAACAGCTTTTGTTACATCAAATGTAACTGTGCCTGTTTTAGGGTTTGGCATTAAGCCTTTTGGTCCTAATACGCGTCCAAGTTTACCAACTTCACCCATCATGTCAGGAGTTGCAACGATTACATCGAAGTCAAACCATCCTTGTTGGATTTTTTGGATATATTCAGCATCGCCGACGAAATCTGCGCCAGCTGCTTCAGCTTCTTTAAGTTTTTCGCCTTTAGCGAAAACCAATACGCTTTGAGTTTTACCAGTTCCGTTTGGAAGCACTACTGCTCCGCGGATTTGCTGGTCGTTCTTGCGCGTATCAATTCCAAGACGGAAAGCTACTTCTACTGTTGCGTCAAAGTTAACTGTGCTAGCTTTTTTCGCAAGTTCGATTGCTTCTTTTACATCGTACAATTTTGAACGGTCGATTAATTTTGCTGCTTCTTGCAGCTTTTTGCCTGTTTTAGCCATTTTAAATGTCCTCCTTGTTGTGGTCGAGCGGTTTTAAACCTCCCACGATTAAAGGCTGCGCGGTTCTGGCGAACGCGCGCAACCCATCCAAAAACAACTACTGTATTAGTCTTCGATTGTAATGCCCATGCTGCGAGCAGTACCTTCAACCATCAACATTGCAGCTTCAACTGAAGCAGCATTTAGATCTGGCATTTTAGTTTCTGCGATTTCGCGAACTTGGTCGCGTTTCACAGTCGCTACTTTATTGCGGTTCGGTTCGCCTGAACCTGATTCAATACCAGCTGCTTTTTTCAATAGAACAGCAGCGGGCGGAGTTTTCGTAATGAATGTAAATGAACGGTCTTCAAATACCGAAATCTCAACCGGAATGATCAGTCCTGCTTGTTCAGCAGTACGTGCGTTGAACTCTTTACAGAAGCCCATGATGTTAACACCTGCTTGACCCAATGCTGGACCAACCGGCGGCGCTGGATTAGCTTTTGCTGCAGGGATCTGCAATTTTACAACTTTAATCACTTTTTTAGCCACGAAACACACCTCCTTAAGTCCGTGATGTGGTAATAGGGTTTCCCCTCCCACTCAATATCTGTCTGTCAACTTTGTTGATAGAATTAGCTAAATTGTACAAATTGTCCTATGACAGTCTGACCTATGAAATAATACCACTTCTTCACCATAATAGCAAGTGGCTTTTATATTTTTTGAACCTGCTCGAAATCAAGTTCCATTTTTGTCTCCCGGCCGAAGATATCGATTGAAACTTTTACCTTGCCTTTTGTTTCATCGATTTCTTCCACTTTGCCTTGGAAGTTCGCGAATGGCCCTTCCATAACTTCGACCACGTCGGCCACAGCAAAGTTGATATCCACTTTGCGCGCTGTCATGCCCATCTGTTTCAAGATGAACTCAACTTCCTCATCCAATAAAGGCGTCGGTTTCGCGCCTCCGCCTGATGAACCGATAAATCCGGTTACACCTGGTGTATTCCGTACAACATACCAAGATTCATCTGTCATGATCAATTCCACTAAAACGTATCCCGGGAAAGTTTTGCGCATAACTGTACGTTTCTTTCCGTCTTTGAAATCCGTTTCCTGTTCTTCGGGAATGATGACGCGGAAGATTTTATCTTGCATGCCCATTGTTTCTACGCGTTTTTCCAAGTTTGCTTTTACTTTGTTTTCATAACCTGAATACGTATGGACCACATACCAATTTTTCTCCATAATCGTGCGGACTAGACGTCCATCCCTCCTTTTTTGCCAAATGAAAAAACCCGTTCTCTAAGAATGACGGGCTATTTTTTATGCGTTATTCTTGTTGAATACCTAAAATCAAAGTGCCAAGAACCAACGGAATAATTCCGAGATGCCAGTATCGACTAATGCGAAGAAAAGAGCCATAAAGATTACAGTTGAAAGAACAACTACTGTGTAGCGAGTCAGTTCTTTGCGTTTTGGCCAGCTTACTTTTCTCATTTCCGAAACGACATTTTTAAAGAAACCACCAATGTTGCCCATTGTTTTAAAAACCTCCGACTTTCAAAATTACTCTATATCGTCCGGCATTCAATTAAAATTCATAAGGTTTGTTGATGCACGGTATGCCCATTGCAGTGAGCACAGAATTTTTTGAGTTCCAAACGTGTACTGCGCCCTTCTTTCGAAGGTACCGTATAATTACGGGAAGCACATTTCGAGCAGCTTAAAACCATTTTTTTAGCCATTTTTCTCACCCTATTCGAGTTTGCAGCTTTTTCAAGGTTATCACCTTAAAACGGAGCTGTCAACTAGGCCTTAGGACATCTGGGTCTCGTCAAATTGAAGATGCCGCTCCAGTTTTCGTTTAACTCGCTGCAGCGCATTATCAATCGATTTAACATGCCGTTCCAATTTATCGGAAATTTCCTGATACGATTGACCGTCCAAGTACAAAGCCAGAACTTCCCGTTCCAAGTCACTCAGCACTTCACCCATTTTTTCTTCCATATACAAAAACTCTTCGTTATTGATCATCAACTCTTCAGGGTCATCTACACCAGTCCCAGTCAAAACATCCATCAACGTCCGATCCGACTCTTCATCATAGATCGGCTTATCCAAGGAAACATAGGAATTCAGCGGAATGTGCTTTTGCCTTGTCGCCGTTTTGATCGCCGTGATGATTTGGCGGATAATGCACAATTCGGCAAAGGCTCGGAAAGAAGACAATTTATCACTTCGGAAATCGCGGATCGCTTTGTATAAGCCAATCATCCCTTCTTGGATGATGTCTTCCTTATCAGCCCCTATTAAGAAATAGGAACGGGCTTTCATGCGAACAAAATGCCGAAACTTTGTAATCAAAAAATCCAAGGCTTCGGTATTTCCGCTGTGGACCAAACTGACAAGTTCTTCATCTGTCATTTCTGTGAATCGGTGCGTTTGAACTTGCTCATGATTTACCACGGCTATCCCTCCGGTTGCGTGAACCTCGATAACTTCAGTATACATGAAGAAAAAATTGAGCGTCAACCAGTCATTTCAGTCCACGTCGCCATTTTTCGAAAATTTCTGCCACTTCTTCGGATAGATGAATTTTTGAGAATGCACGCTGCTCTTGGATTTCTTTCACTTTTTTCGAAATATTCCGTTGAATTTCTTCCATCTCAATTTCCAGTTCCCTGGCTGAAATACGAAGAGCCCCTTTGCCAAAAATAACCCGTTGTTCGGTTTGATCAGAAGTGGCTACATAAATTTGGTCTCTGCGGTTGCTTAGACTCGTAGCCAACTTTTCAATCCGTTCATCCGCCGTTTCACTTTCCCGCGTAAAGATAACTTCAACTTCATGGTGCATATTCTTTGCTTCGATTCCCGGGACCAGATGCGCATCAAAAATGATGATGACCCGCCAGCCTTTGTAACTTTTATACTCAGCCATCCGTTCGATCAAACGGTCCCTGGCATCTACAAGCTTGTCTTTTTTTAATTCTCTAAGTTCCACCCAGTCTCCAATGATGTTATAGCCATCAACCAGCAGAATATCCATGGAATCACCCGAGTGGATGGCGCTTTCGATAAACTTCGTACATCAATAAACTCGCAGCCACTGATGCATTAAGCGAAGTCACATGCCCGACCATCGGCAATTGGTAAAGGAAATCACATTTATCGCGCAAGATTCGGCTCATGCCTTTCCCTTCGCTTCCGATGATCACAGCAAGCGGTAAGCCTGCATCCATGTTGCGGTAATCCGTAGACTCTTTTGCATCCGTCCCGGCAATCCACACGCCGCGTTTTTTCAATTCATCTACCGTTTGGGATAGATTATTGACACGCACGACCGGCACGTGCTCAATGGCGCCCGTTGATGACTTGGCAACAACGGCCGTCAAACCGACTGCCCGGCGTTTTGGAATTACGATGCCATGTACGCCGATTGCATCCGCAGTCCGCATGATTGACCCTAAGTTATGCGGATCTTCCAATTCATCTAAAATCAAAAAGAAAGGATCTTCTGAACGCGCTGCCGCTGCTTCGAATAAATCATCCAGTTCGGCGTAATTATAAGCAGCCACGGCTGCCGCGATTCCCTGATGGTTGGAATCCGTCAATCCATCCACTTTCTTTTTCGGCACAAACTGAACCAGGACCCCTTTTTCTTTTGCTAACTGCAGCAATTCCGTAATCCCTTTTTTCTGGACGCCTTCAGCAATCCAGATTTTATTGACATCCCGGTCAGCGCGCAAAGCTTCCAGTACGGGATTTTTGCCGCCGATAATTTCCGGTGTTAGTTCCTCAGTCATTTGACCGCTCCTCTCAGCTCTTCTATTGTGTTAATCGCATAGGCGATGATTTCATCGACCCGCTCCTGCTCGCCTTTTAAATACTGCCAGCCAAGGACCGCTTCGAAAGCGGTGCTGAAATTATAAGTTTGGACATCGGTGTTTTTCGGCACCGACCCTGATTTCGCATTTCGCCCTCTTCTCATTACAGCCAATTCTGCCTCGGTTAAAAACGTTTCCTCTGTCATTTTCTTTAATACTATTGCTTGCGCTTTTGCCGAAACGAAGGTGGTGGCTTGGCGGTGCAGAATATTGGGTTTGACGCGTCCAGAGCGCAGCAGATGTTCACGAACAGCCTGCTCGTATACAGCATCGCCCATATAAGCGAGAGCCAGTGCGTTCATCTGATCGACGTCCTGATTTCGTAAAACATTCACACCTTTACCCCCTTTTCCAACGCGTGCCTTGCGCCGTATCTTCTAAAATGATGTTTTTCTCTTTGAACAAGTCACGGATTTCGTCAGCTCGCGCAAAGTCGCGGTTCTTGCGGGCTTCAATGCGCTCTGCAAGCAGCGCTTCAATTTCCGCATCCAATAATTCTTCTTTCTGTTTGAACGGCAAGCCTAAAACGCCGGCCAATTCGTCGAATAAATTCAAGAAGGCTTCAAGCACTTCCGTCGAAGTTTGTTTTTCCAGTAAATACGTATTGGACAACCGCGATAAATCAAAGAGTTTTGAAATCGCATTGGCTGTATTGAAATCATCATCCATCGTTTCAACAAACTCTTCTTTAATGGCATTCATTTTAGCCAGCCAAATATCTGAATGGTCCCCGAGGCCCGCCGAAGTTTCCAAACGGTGCTTCAAGTTTCCATAAGCCGTCCGCAGGCGCTCAAGTCCGGCAATGGCGTCTTCGACCAGCTGCTGGGAATAATTGATCGGATGGCGGTAATGCACAGACAGCATGAACATGCGAAGGACCTGCGCGTCCAATTCTTTTAAAATGTCATTTACCAAAACGAAGTTATTCAGCGATTTCGACATTTTCTCGTTATCGATATTGATATAGCCATTGTGCATCCAGTAACGGGCAAACGTCTTGCCGGTATAAGCTTCAGACTGGGCAATTTCGTTTTCATGATGCGGGAAAGTCAAATCCTGTCCGCCTGCATGAATGTCGATAGTATCGCCCAGATGCTCGCGCGCCATGACCGAGCATTCAATATGCCAGCCTGGACGCCCCTTGCCCCAAGGACTCTTCCATGAAATTTCGCCCGGCTTTGCCGCTTTCCATAAAGCGAAATCCAAAGCATCTTCTTTCTTGTCGCCGGTTTCAATCCGTGCACCTACCTTTAACTCATCGACCGATTGATGTGATAATTTTCCGTAGCCTTCGAATTTACGCGTCCGGTAGTAGATGTCCCCTTGCGATTCGTACGCATAGCCTTTTTCCACAAGCGCCTCGATAAAATCAATGATTTGCGGCATATGGTCCATGACACGCGGATGCACATCCGCTTCGTCGCAGCCCAGCGCTTTCGTATCTTCAAAATAAGCCTGGATAAAACGTTCCGCGATTTCCGGCACTTCTACACCTAATTCATTGGCAGCCTTGATCAGTTTGTCATCGACATCCGTAAAGTTGGACACGTACGTAACGTCATAGCCGCGGTAAGTCAGGTAACGGCGAACCGTGTCATAGACGATAACCGGACGCGCGTTGCCGATATGAATGTAATTATAGACCGTTGGACCGCATACATACATTTTTACTTTTCCCTCTTCTAAAGGAATAAATGCTTCTTTTTGACGCGATAGCGAATTAAAAATTTGAATTGCCATTCGATTGCCCTTCTTTCTTTTATGCGTTTTTTAATCGTTCAATTTCCCGCTTCAGTTCAGCTATTTTCATTTCCATGCTTTCGCATTTATCCATCATCGGATCCGGCATATCTTGATGATTCAGATCCGGCTTCACTTTCACGCCGTCCTGGATCACCACTTTCCCGGGAATCCCTACAACCGTCGCATTGGCCGGAACGCTTTTCAGCACAACGGATCCTGCGCCGACTTTTGAATTTTCACCGATGACGATCGAGCCGAGGACCTTCGCGCCTGTAGCGACCAACACATTATCTTCAAGCGTCGGATGGCGTTTGCCGCGTTCTTTTCCCGTTCCTCCGAGCGTCACACCTTGGTACAAGGTGACATTATCACCGATGATACACGTTTCACCGATGACTACCCCCATGCCGTGGTCAATGAAAAACCGGCGGCCGATCACCGCTCCCGGATGGATTTCGATGCCCGTGAAAAAGCGGCTGATCTGCGAAATGACACGGGCAATGAAAAATAATTTCTTCTTGAAGAAAAAATGCGCTAAGCGGTGTGCCCAAATGGCATGCAGCCCCGAATAGGTCAAGATGACTTCCAGATAGCTTCGGGCAGCCGGATCCTGCTCAAACACAACGTCAACGTCTTCTTTTAAAAATTTCCACAAACTCACTCTCTCCTTTCTTGTGCAAAATAAAAAGCGCCTCTGCCATAAAAATGACAGAGACGCATGATTGCGCGGTTCCACTCTGATTAGAAAGGCGTTTGCCCTTCTCTCTCGAATGCCTTTAACGCAGGCGATACGTCTGGTCTACTTGATTCGACTCAGCACTCGGAGAGGCATTTCAACGCAGCAGCGGCCCGGATCATTTTCAGCCGGTGATGATCCTCTCTTTAGAGCTTGCTGCATTTACTTCTTCTCGTCAACGATTTACTAATAGTAAGTTCATTTTACACGCTTGCCGCCATAAGTCAATTTCTTGCACTCTCTGCGGCAACTACTCTCCTTATGCCTGTGCGAATTTAGCTAGGCGTGCAATGGTTTTTTCTTTTCCTAAAAGCGCAATGGAATCCGGCAATTCCGGTCCATGCATTTGCCCTGTCGTAACAACGCGGATCGGCATGAATAAATTCTTGCCTTTATGGCCAGTCGCTTTTTGGACAGCTTTGATCGCTGCTTTGATTTCCGCAGGTTCAAATGCTTCCAGGCTTTCAAGCTGCTCGATGAACGAAGCCATCACTTCCGGCACTTGCTCGCCAGCCAACACTTCTTTCTCTTCTTCGCCGAACGACAATTCTTCTGTGAAGAACAGATCCGAAATTTCCGTAATTTCAGCACCGTAGCTCATTTGATCATGATACAAAGCAATCAGCTTTTCAGCCCAAACAGTTTGTTCTTCTGATAATTCTTCAGGCAGTTTGCCCGCTTTCTGCAAATGAGGAAGCGCGAGTTTCACCACTTCATCAAGCGGCATTTGCTTGATGTATTGATTGTTCATCCACATCATTTTTTGCTTATCGAACATGGATGGCGATTTAGAAAGGCGTTTCACATCAAAGATGCGGATCAATTCCTCTTTCGAGAAAATTTCTTCTTCCCCTTCTGGAGACCAGCCAAGCAATGCAAAGAAATTAAACAAGGCTTCCGGAATATAGCCAAGGTCTTTGTATTGAGAAATGAACTGAAGAATCGACTCATCGCGCTTCGACAATTTCTTGCGGTCTTCGTTAATGATTAAGGTCATGTGTCCGAACGATGGATAATCCCATCCAAAAGCATCAAAAATCATCATTTGCTTCGGCGTATTCGACAAATGCTCTTCTCCGCGGAATACGTGAGAGATTTTCATCAAATGATCATCAATTACAACAGCAAAGTTATAAGTCGGGATGCCATTTGTTTTCACCAGCACCCAGTCACCCACATCTTTCGATTCGAATGAAACGGGTCCACGGACCAAATCTTCAAATGCATATGTTACGTTAGCCGGCACTTTCATGCGCAGCGTGTAAGGCATGCCTGCCGCTTCTTTTTCTGCCACTTCTTCTGCGCTTAAATTGCGGCATGTTCCGCTATACTGAGGGGCAGCAATTCCTGCCGCTTTTTGCTCTTCACGTTCAGCTTCCAATTTTTCAGGCGTACAGAAGCATTTATAAGCCGTTCCTTTTTGAAGCATTTCATCAGCATAGCCTTTGTAAATATCCAAACGTTCCATTTGGCGGTAAGGGCCGTATTCGCCGCCGATATCAACGGACTCATCGTATTCCAAACCAAGCCATTTTAAATTATCCAATTGCGATAATTCGCCTGTTTCGATATTGCGGGCAATATCCGTGTCCTCGATGCGGACGATGAACTTCCCGTTGTTGTGGCGTGCGTATAGATAATTAAAGAGCGCTGTCCGGGCTCCGCCGATATGTAAATGGCCAGTCGGGCTCGGAGCATAACGTACGCGTACTTCTTGTGTCATGTTTTTTCCTCCTAATTGAATAACAGTATGTTCTATTTTATCACTCTGGAGCATCCAGCGGAAGCGGGCGTTTTGTCAATAAGATGACTGCAAGTGCAGCGATCCCTTCTTCGCGGCCAGTGAATCCCAGGTGTTCGGAAGTTGTGGCTTTCACATTCACCTGTGAAATGTCCGCTTCCAATAAGCCTGCAATCGACTCGCGCATCTGCTCAATATAAGGGGCAAGCTTCGGTTTTTGTGCAATGACGGTGCAGTCGACGTTGCCCAGTTCATAGCCTTGTTCTTTTACATATTGCCAAATATGCGTGAGCAGCTTACGCGAATCCGCATCTTTGAATTCAGGGTCCGTATCCGGGAAATGCTTGCCGATATCGCCGCCACAAATCGCGCCAAGCGCTGCATCTGTAATGGTATGCAACAAAACATCTGCATCTGAATGGCCGAGCAAGCCTTTGTCATGCGGAATTTCAATGCCGCCTAAAATGAATGGGCGCCCTTCTGCTAATTGGTGAACATCGTATCCTTGTCCAATTCGTATCATTTTTGTTCCTCCTGTTTCCGGTTCTCTAAAATAGCCTTGCCGTAAATTAAATCTTCCGGTGTAGTCATTTTTACATTTTCGTACGTACTCTCCACAATTTCAACCGGATGTCCTAAGCGCTCCACGAGCATCGCTTCATCCGTTCCCAAAAAGCCATCTTTGGCCGCTGCCTGTGCAGCTGCCAAAATCAAGTCATATCGAAAAGCTTGCGGAGTTTGAATCATCCATAATTGCTCGCGGTTGACTGTTTCAGTAATGATGCCATCCCGTGCTTTTTTAATCGTATCTTTTACCGGTACAGCCGCAATCGCTGCTCCAGAAGCACGAGCGGTTCCCACCAGTTCCGAAATGACTGACGGGTCGATGAACGGCCTCGCTGCATCATGGACCAACACAACGCCACAAGGCGGAATCGCTTCAAGACATGCTCTAACACTGTCTTGCCGCTCCATTCCGCCTTCTGCATAGCCATGGACTTTCGTAATGCCGTATTGGTTGACGCAAGTTTCGATCAGTTCACGCTCATCCTTTTTGACAGCGAGCCAAATACTCTCGCAATTCGGATCCTGCTGGAACACTTCCAAGGTATAAAGGAAAATCGGTTTATCGAATAACTCGAGTAATAATTTATTCTTATTTGCCTTCATCCGTTTCCCACTGCCAGCAGCAGGAAGAACGACTGTATAATTCATATTGTGCCATCCTTTATCCATTCATTGTGACTTGGCGGCCTTCTCGCGGTTTCGCGAAAATCATCCGGCCCGCCGAAGTTTGAAGCACACTCGTTACCGTAACATCAATTGCTTGCCCGATAAACCCTTTGCCGTCTTCAATGACAATCATTGTACCATCGTCCAAGTAAGCAACCCCTTGATTTTGCTCTTTGCCGTCTTTGATCACGACCACATGCATATCTTCACCAGGGATCACGACCGGTTTCACCGCGTTGGCCAAGTCGTTAATATTTAAGACCGGAACATTGTGGAGCTCACAGACTTTATTTAAATTAAAATCATTTGTGACGACTTGCCCGCCCATTTTTTTAGCGGCGCGCATCAGCTTCAAATCCACTTCGCTGACTTCGTCAAAACTTTCTTCCGTAATCATAATAGCACCTTCGCGTTCACTTTGAAGGCGTTTCAAAATATCCAACCCTCTGCGCCCGCGCGTTCTTTTCAAAGTATCGGAAGAATCGGCGATATGCTGCAGCTCCGACAACACGAATTGAGGAACGACAAATGTCCCTTCCATAAATCCAGTCGCGGAAATATCGGCAATCCGCCCGTCAATGATAACACTCGTATCCAGAAGCTTATAAGAAGTCTTTTCAACGGCTTCCTCAATTTCCGGTTTTTTCGATACCACTAGACGTTGAGGCGTCAGCATTGCAATCATTTCTTCCCTTTTTTGGAAGCCCACTTGGAAGCCTAAATATCCCAATACCACCGACAAGATGATCGGAGCCGCTGTCGCCACTACCGGAATATCAATCGTGTTCAATGCAAAACCGATCAAGAAAGCGACAATCAACCCAATGATGAGTCCGACTGTACCAAACAGCAGATCCGGAGTGGGGGCATGAAGAAGCCTTTCCTCCATCCACTTCATAAACCTAACGATGGCATCCGCAAACAATAGAGACAAAAGAAAGAAGATAAGTGCACCAATCAAAGCAGATGCAATTGCATTATTGACCCAGGGATTGTCAAGAATAGGAATAAGTTCAAAACCGTATGGTAAAAATAGAATCCCGACAGTGGCACCAACAAGCAAAAATAACACTTGAATAATTCTTTTTAGCATAGACTCCACCTCCTTTATAATAATTATACACATTTTGGTGACGAAACGCTCTGCAGACCCTTTCAGGAAATTAGCTAAAGAAAAAGGAGGCAAATTGCCTCCTTTATTGTGGGAAAATCTCTTTTAACGCATCATTTACACTTTCAACGCCGACTACTCGGATTCCCTCCGGATAATCCCAGCCGCCAAGATTCGAAGCTGGAATAATGGCCCGTTTAAACCCTAATTTCGCAGCTTCCTGAACTCGCTGTTCAATACGGGATACCCGTCGGATCTCCCCTGTTAAACCTACTTCACCAATTATACAATCATAGACATTCGGCGCGAGATCGCGGTAACTTGAAACAATGCTCGCAAGTACGGCCAAGTCGATCGCCGGCTCGTCCAATTTTACGCCGCCTGCAACTTTAATATAGGCGTCCTGTGCCTGCAGCAACATGCCCATCCGCTTCTCAAGCACAGCCATTAAAAGCGACACCCGGTTTTGATCGATTCCCGTAGCCATCCGCTTCGGATAGTTAAAGCTTGAAGGCGTGACCAATGCTTGGATTTCAACCAAAATCGGACGCGTCCCTTCCATGGATGCTACAACAGTAGAGCCTGCTGCCCCGCTTGAGCGTTCTTGAAGAAATAATTCAGACGGATTCAGCACTTCTTTCAATCCGCCTTGCAGCATTTCAAAAATCGCGATTTCATTGGTCGACCCGAAACGGTTTTTGACACTTCGCAAAATCCGATACGTATGATGGCGTTCGCCTTCAAAATACAAAACGGTATCCACCATATGCTCTAAAATTCTAGGGCCGGCAATCTGCCCTTCTTTTGTTACGTGTCCTACCAGGAAAATAGCAATATTCTTCGTCTTAGCGATCCGCATTAATTCAGCCGTGCTTTCCCGAACTTGGGTCACACTGCCGGGAGCAGATGTCACTTCCGGATGGTGTACCGTCTGGATGGAATCGACAATGACGAAATCCGGTGCCACTTCTTCAATCGTATGATGGATCAATTCCAAATTGGTCTCCGCATAGATATAGAGTTCCGAAGAAGAGGCATTCAAACGCTGTGCCCGCAATTTGGTTTGGCGAATCGATTCTTCACCGGAAATATACAAGACGCGGCTTCCACTGTTCGCAAGCATCGCAGATACCTGCAGCAGCAAAGTCGACTTCCCGATTCCGGGATCTCCACCGATTAAAACAAGCGATCCGGGAACAATCCCACCGCCGAGTACACGGTTTAATTCTTCAAGTTCGGTTTCTACGCGCGGCTCTTCTTTTGTCTCAATGGCATTTATGGAAACCGCTTTTTGCGGAACTGCAGCCGAATGCTGAAACGCTCCTCGCGTTCCTTTAGGTGCAGCCACTTCCACTTCTTCCACCATCTGATTCCATTCTCCGCAGCCTGGACATTTCCCCATCCATTTAGCTGACTCATAACCGCACGACTGACAAACAAACTTCGTCTTTTTCTTAGCCATGGGTACCTCCTTTTCCAAATAAAAAACGCTCGCCGAAACTCGGCGAGCGGAAAATTTACCTTACTTCACTTCCGTAACCGCTTCATTGGTGCGAACAACGAATTCGTCGTCCTCCACATCAAATACAATGCGCTGACCTGCAATCGCTGTGCCTTTTAACAACTCTTCAGACAAACGGTCTTCTACATATTTTTGAAGTGCGCGACGAAGAGGTCGTGCTCCGTATTCAGGATCATACCCCTCTTTGGCTACTTTTTCAAGCGCAGCGTCTGTCAGTTCCAAATCAATGTTTTGTTCTTTCAAACGCTCCGTTAATTGCTTAGACATCAAGGTCACAATTTCGCGAAGGTTCTCTTTCTCAAGAGAATGGAAGACGATCATGTCATCAATACGGTTCAAGAATTCAGGACGGAAGGCTTTCTTCAATTCAGCCAACATTTTGCCCTTCATGTCTTTATAATCCGTTTTCGCATCTTCTAAATTGAACCCGACGTATTTATTGTATTTCAATTCTTCAGCACCGACGTTAGACGTCATGATGATGACGGTGTTGCGGAAATCTACTCGGCGTCCTTTGGAATCAGTCAAACGGCCATCTTCAAGCACTTGCAAGAGAATGTTGAAGACATCCGGATGCGCTTTTTCAATTTCATCGAGAAGGACGACAGAATAAGGTTTTCTGCGGACTTTCTCAGTCAATTGGCCGCCTTCTTCATAACCGACATAACCTGGAGGCGAACCGACAAGGCGTGAAGTCGAATGTCTTTCCATGTATTCGGACATATCGATGCGGATCATGGCGTCTTCATCACCGAACATTGATTCAGCTAGCGCACGCGCAAGCTCCGTTTTACCTACACCAGTAGGCCCAAGGAAAATGAATGAACCAATTGGACGTTTCGGATCTTTCAATCCTGCACGTGCCCGGCGAATCGCTTTAGAGATGGACGTTACCGCCTCTTCTTGGCCGATGACACGATTATGCAGAATTTCTTCCAAGTTCAACAATTTATCAGATTCTGTCTGAGCCAATTTCGATACTGGAATGCCTGTCCACATAGACACAACGGTTGCAATATCTTCCATTGTCACTTCAGACTCTTCTTTGCCTTGCTTTTCTTTCCATTCTTTTTTCGTTTTATCCAATTGATCTTTCAATTTCTGTTCAGCATCACGAAGCGAAGCCGCTTTTTCAAATTCCTGGCTTTGCACCGCTTCATTTTTCTCGGAACGAGCCGCTTCTAACTTCGCTTCCAACTCTTTCAAATCTGGTGGAGTCGTATACGAACGAAGACGGACTTTAGATCCTGCTTCATCAATCAAATCGATCGCTTTATCCGGCAAGAACCGATCCGAAATATAACGGTCAGACATTTTTGCTGCTGCTTCGATGGCTTCATCCGTAATTTTCACACGGTGATGCGCTTCATAGCGGTCACGAAGCCCTTTAATAATCTGAATCGATTCATCAACAGTTGGCTCATCTACTTGGATCGGCTGGAAACGGCGTTCTAAAGCTGCATCTTTTTCAATGTATTTACGGTACTCATCTAAAGTCGTTGCACCGATACATTGCAATTCACCGCGAGATAAGGACGGCTTCAAGATATTTGACGCATCAATTGCACCTTCTGCACCGCCAGCACCAATCAAGGTATGAAGCTCATCGATGAACAGAATCACATTGCCGGCTTGGCGAATTTCATCCATCACTTTTTTCAACCGGTCTTCAAACTCGCCGCGGTATTTTGTACCTGCGACAACTGTTCCCATATCTAAAACCATTACGCGTTTGTCGCGCAAAGTTTCCGGTACTTCATTATTTACAATTTGTTGTGCTAATCCTTCAGCGATCGCTGTTTTACCGACGCCTGGTTCCCCGATCAATACCGGATTGTTTTTAGTCCGGCGGCTCAAGACTTCAATAACACGTGTGATTTCTTTGCTGCGTCCGATCACTGGATCCAAGCTGCCTTCACGCGCTACTTGCGTCAAATCACGTGCCAAACCATCAAGAGTCGGCGTGTTTGCAGAAGCATTCGGGCTGCTTCCTGTAGACGCTTGTTCATTGCTGCCTAAAAGCTGCAAGACTTGTTGGCGTGCTTTATTCAAGCTGACCCCGGCATTTCCAAGAACGCGTGCCGCTACACCTTCACCTTCACGGATCAAGGCAAGCAGTAAATGTTCCGTTCCGATATACGAATGGCCCAGTTTACGGGATTCATCAACCGAAAGTTCAATCACTTTCTTCGCTCTTGGCGTATAGTGAACGATTGGGCCTACATCTTTCTCACCGACACCAACCAATTCTTTAACGCCTTCTTCGATCAATTGCGTGTTCACTTCAATCGCTTCCAAAGCTTTAGCGGCGATACCGCCACCCTCACGAATTAAACCTAATAGGATATGCTCAGTACCAATTGACTCGTGCTTCATACGAATAGCTTCTTCTTGGGCTAATTGAAGAACTTTTTGTGCGCGTTGTGTAAATCGATTAAACATCATGCAAAATCCTCTCCTCTGTTGTTAGTAACATCTTCATTATTTAAACGGTCCCGGAACAATTTGGCTCGGGCATAGTCTCTTTCCTTCGGCTGCAGCGGCTTGTCTGAATAGCGCTGTAAAAAAGCAGGCTGCATAAACACCATCAGCTCATTCAATATGGACATGTCCATGCCTTCAATCATTTTCAAGTCGATGCCAAGACGGACATCGGAGAGACAAGTGGCCGCTTCTTCTGTTGTCAGCAACCTTGCATTGGTCAGCGTGCCAAGCGAGCGATAAATTCGGTCTTCCAGAACAACTGGAGAGTTGCTTAAAATAGCTTCTCTTGCCCGGCGCTCTTGCTGGATAATCTGATCTGTCATATTTTCCAGATCCTGCAGAATCTCATATTCTGATTTCCCAAGCGTAACCTGGTTGGAAATCTGATAAACATTCCCAAGCGCTTCACTGCCTTCTCCGTAAATACCTCTTACTACCATTCCTAAACGTGATATAGCTGGAATAATGCGAGTGATTTGATGAGACATGGTCAACGCTGGCAAATGGAGCATGACAGATGCGCGCATTCCAGTTCCTGTATTCGTCGGACAACTTGTTAGATATCCATACTTTTCATGAAAAGCGTAAGATAAGTGTTTTTCGAGTAAAGAGTCTAACTCATTCGCTCGTTGATAAGCTTCCTGTAAATGAAAGCCTGACTGCAAACTTTGAATACGCAAATGATCTTCCTCATTTACCATAATACTGAGTTCCTCATTTTCCGAAATCAATACTGACCCCGAATGAGTGCCTTTTGCTAAATAAGGGCTAATCAAATGCTTCTCTACTAAAACTTCTCTTTCTAATTGAGGAGTTTCTTGAATACTAATATGAGTAAAGGAATGTTTCAATTCTTTTCCCTTATCGAGCAAGACAGCAGATATTTCCTTGTCTACTTTCAAAGCCTCATCTTCCGTATAAGCATAAGGAAATTTAAAATTGTTCAAATTTCGGGCCAGTCTAATTCTAGTACTCATTGCAATATCTACATTCTCACCGTCATTCGACATCCAACTGCTTGCCCTTGGCTGAAGAAAGCGCTCAATTGCCATCAGAAGCACCTCCTTCCAGCTGAACATTAAGAGCTTTTACCTGATCCCTTAACTTTGCAGCCTCTTCGAAATTCTCCTGCTCAATTGAAGACTTCATTTGCTTACGCAGCTCTTCAATCTCTTTTTTTATTTTTAAGGTACTTCCATAAGAAGCGGGTATTTTACCAGTATGCTCACTATTTCCGTTATGAAGTCTTTTAAAGATCTCATCCAATTGAGACTCGAATACTTCGTAGCATTCAGCACACCCGAATTTACCTAACTTTAGAAACTTATTAAATGTAAATCCACAGGACGGGCAAACAGCCACTTCTTTTTTTATTGGATTTGGAGAAGTTTGCTGGTTTGGAAACCAATTAGACAGTAATTGATGTATCGCTAGAGGATCCTGTTCAAAAACAATATTGAAATTGTGGTTTCCTGCTGCACATACATGGCATAACTGTCGTTCAGTCATTTGCCCATTGATATTCTGTTTTACTATCACGGAGGCAGGCCGTTCGCCGCATTGATCGCAAATCATATTACCACTCCTTACATGTTCGGCTGATGCTTTAAGGTAAACAGCATAGCAATTAATATTCTTGCTCTAATTTCATCACGGACCGGCAAAGGCATCAGCAATGTCGATCGGTCAACAGCACTCAAAATCAAGTTGGCCTCACGCTTAGAGACAATCTCTTCATCAAGCAACCGAAAGACAATGTCTTCAGCCATATTTTGTGTCGCACCCTGCTTCAATCGCTCAATAATCTCAGCAATAAAATCTGCCTTTTGATGAAAGCGAATCCGCTTAATTCGAATATAACCGCCTCCGCCTCTTTTGCTTTCAACGATATATCCACGGTCGACAGTAAAACGAGTATTTATAACATAATTAATTTGCGAAGGAACACATTGAAATTTTTGAGCAACTTCGCTGCGCTTTATTTCAATATGTTCTCTATCGCTTAATTCGATAACTTCTTTTAAATAACCTTCAATTACATCAGAAATATTCCGCATCGTCATCACCTCTTCGATACTAATATGTCAAAACTGACTTTGACTATATTTGACTTAATTATACACTATACATTTTGTGCATTTCAAATAGTATGATTCGATGCCAAAATAATTAAAAATGTCCCGAGAGTGATTCCCGAGACATTAAATGATTTTATTCTTGTTCAAGTATTTTTTTTACAAAGTCTTTTGCGTGGCTCGATGCTGACCTTGTTTCTTCTTCACGATATTCGGTTGTCCACTTTACGCCTTCTCTCCAAATTTCCACTACATCACCCTCTGAGACATTGTGCGTGAAATCGGCTACTGGAAAAGTAAAATGTTCCTTTTCTCCATCAATTGAAATGAGTAAAGCTGAGCGTTTATCAATGGTTTCTACTTTATATAAACCTGCTTTCATGATATTCACCTCATTTCAGTTTCCCCCGAATTGAAGTTTTTTAATCCTAAATTTTCTTGAATTATATAAGATAGTTTTACTTTTTATTTTAATAAAAACACAAAAAAGCCGTTACCGGCTACGGTAACGACTTTCCATGTGCCCAGCGACGTCCTACTCTCACAGGGGGAGACCCCCAACTACCATCGGCGCAAAAGAGCTTAACTTCCGTGTTCGGGATGGGAACGGGTGTGGCCTCTTTGCCATCATCACTGGACTATTTTTTTCAGAGTGACTTGTTCACTCAAAACTGGATATTCGACATTGAATACAGGAAACGCGCGCTTCAGAAAGCAATTTGGTTAAGTCCTCGATCGATTAGTATTCGTCAGCTGCACGTGTCGCCACGCTTCCACCTCGAACCTATCTACCTCATCGTCTTTGAGGGATCTTACTTGCTTGCGCAATGGGAAATCTCATCTTGAGGGGGGCTTCGTGCTTAGATGCTTTCAGCACTTATCCCGGCCACACATAGCTACCCAGCGATGCCCTTGGCAGAACAACTGGTACACCAGCGGTGTGTCCATCCCGGTCCTCTCGTACTAAGGACAGCTCCTCTCAAATTTCCTGCGCCCGCGACGGATAGGGACCGAACTGTCTCACGACGTTCTGAACCCAGCTCGCGTACCGCTTTAATGGGCGAACAGCCCAACCCTTGGGACCGACTACAGCCCCAGGATGCGATGAGCCGACATCGAGGTGCCAAACCTCCCCGTCGATGTGGACTCTTGGGGGAGATAAGCCTGTTATCCCCGGGGTAGCTTTTATCCGTTGAGCGATGGCCCTTCCATGCGGAACCACCGGATCACTAAGCCCGTCTTTCGACCCTGCTCGACCTGTACGTCTCGCAGTCAAGCTCCCTTGTGCCTTTACACTCTGCGAATGATTTCCAACCATTCTGAGGGAACCTTTGGGCGCCTCCGTTACTCTTTAGGAGGCGACCGCCCCAGTCAAACTGCCCGCCTGACACTGTCTCCCACCCCGATCAGGGGTGTGGGTTAGAATTTCAATACAACCAGGGTAGTATCCCACCGACGCCTCCTCCGAAGCTGGCGCTCCGGGCTCAAAGGCTCCTACCTATCCTGTACAAGTTGCACCAAAATTCAATATCAGGCTACAGTAAAGCTCCACGGGGTCTTTCCGTCCTGTCGCGGGTAACCTGCATCTTCACAGGTACTATAATTTCACCGAGTCTCTCGTTGAGACAGTGCCCAGATCGTTACGCCTTTCGTGCGGGTCGGAACTTACCCGACAAGGAATTTCGCTACCTTAGGACCGTTATAGTTACGGCCGCCGTTTACTGGGGCTTCAGTTCGCACCTTCGCTTGCGCTAAGCACTCCCCTTAACCTTCCAGCACCGGGCAGGCGTCAGCCCCTATACGTCACCTTACGGTTTTGCAGAGACCTGTGTTTTTGCTAAACAGTCGCCTGGGCCTATTCACTGCGGCTCTCTCGGGCTGTAACACCCTACCAGAGCACCCCTTCTCCCGAAGTTACGGGGTCATTTTGCCGAGTTCCTTAACGAGAGTTCACTCGCTCACCTTAGAATTCTCTTCTCGCCTACCTGTGTCGGTTTGCGGTACGGGCACCTCCCGCCTCGCTAGAGGCTTTTCTTGGCAGTGTGAAATCAGGGACTCGAGGATGAATCCTCTTGCCGTCACAGCTTAACGTATCAGGAATGGGATTTGCCTCATTCCACGCCTCACTGCTTGGACGCGCACAACCAACGGCGCGCTCACCTTATCCTTCTGCGTCCCCCCATTGCTCAAACGGCGGGGAGGTGGTACAGGAATATCAACCTGTTGTCCATCGTCTACGCCTATCGGCCTCGACTTAGGTCCCGACTGACCCTGAGCGGACGAGCCTTCCTCAGGAAACCTTAGGCATTCGGTGGACGGGATTCTCACCCGTCTTTCGTTACTCATACCGGCATTCTCACTTCTAAGCGCTCCACCAGTCCTTCCGGTCTGACTTCAACGCCCTTAGAACGCTCTCCTACCACGGACCTCAGATGAGGTCCATCCACAGCTTCGGTAATCCGTTTAGCCCCGGTACATTTTCGGCGCAGTGTCACTCGACCAGTGAGCTATTACG
Source organism: Planococcus alkaliphilus (assembly GCF_057031095.1). NCBI lineage: Bacteria > Bacillati > Bacillota > Bacilli > Caryophanales > Caryophanaceae > Planococcus > Planococcus alkaliphilus. The sequence goes on along the minus strand of NZ_CM168060.1, from coordinate 95,521 downwards.
CACTCTTTAAATGATGGCTGCTTCTAAGCCAACATCCTGGTTGTCTAAGCAACGCCACATCCTTTTCCACTTAACGGATATTTGGGGACCTTAGCTGGTGGTCTGGGCTGTTTCCCTCTTGACTACGGATCTTATCACTCGCAGTCTGACTCCCAATCATAAATCACTGGCATTCGGAGTTTGTCTGAATTCGGTAACCCGGGATGGGCCCCTAGTCCAAACAGTGCTCTACCTCCAGGATTCTAAACGATTGAGGCTAGCCCTAAAGCTATTTCGGAGAGAACCAGCTATCTCCAGGTTCGATTGGAATTTCTCCGCTACCCACACCTCATCCCCGCACTTTTCAACGTGCGTGGGTTCGGGCCTCCAGTAAGTGTTACCTTACCTTCACCCTGGACATGGGTAGATCACCTGGTTTCGGGTCTACAACTGCATACTCATTCGCCCTATTCAGACTCGCTTTCGCTGCGGCTCCGCCTTCTCAGCTTAACCTTGCATGCAATCGTAACTCGCCGGTTCATTCTACAAAAGGCACGCCATCACCCATTAACGGGCTTTGACTACTTGTAGGCACACGGTTTCAGGATCTGTTTCACTCCCCTTCCGGGGTGCTTTTCACCTTTCCCTCACGGTACTGGTTCACTATCGGTCACTAGGGAGTATTTAGCCTTGGGAGATGGTCCTCCCGGATTCCGACGGAATTTCACGTGTTCCGCCGTACTCAGGATCCACTCGGGAGATCCGAACCTTTCAGCTACAGGGCTGTTACCTTGTCTCGCGGACCGTTCCAGGTCGCTTCGCTTAAATTCGGATTTTGTAACTCCACAATGAGTGTCCTACAACCCCAAGAGGCAAGCCTCTTGGTTTGGGCTGTTCCCGTTTCGCTCGCCGCTACTCAGGGAATCGCATTTGCTTTCTCTTCCTCCAGGTACTTAGATGTTTCAGTTCCCTGGGTCTGCCTTCTCATGTGCTATGTATTCACACATGGATACCGCCCCATTAAAGGCGGTGGGTTCCCCCATTCGGAAATCTCCGGATCATCGCTCACTTACAGCTCCCCGAAGCATATCGGTGTTAGTGCCGTCCTTCTTCGGCTCCTAGTGCCAAGGCATTCACCGTGCGCCCTTTCTAACTTAACCAAGTGGTTTGTTAAAAAGTGGATCCCAATTGGGATCGTGCTTACATGAATTGCTTGTTTTCATTTGTTTCAATGTCGTTTTATCCAGTTTTCAAAGAACAAGTTCATTTATAAAAAATGATTGGTGGAGCCTAGCGGGATCGAACCGCTGACCTCCTGCGTGCAAGGCAGGCGCTCTCCCAGCTGAGCTAAGGCCCCAAGAAGAAAAATTATGGTGGGCCTAAATGGACTCGAACCATCGACCTCACGCTTATCAGGCGTGCGCTCTAACCAGCTGAGCTATAGGCCCTCTTGGGAATATCAAAATTGAAAAATTCACATGAATCCTTCAAAACTGAACGCAAAACGTCAACACAAGATCTGGAGATCTTGTTTCCGAATAAATCCTTAGAAAGGAGGTGATCCAGCCGCACCTTCCGATACGGCTACCTTGTTACGACTTCACCCCAATCACCTGTCCCACCTTCGGCGGCTGGCTCCCGTAAGGGTTACCCCACCGACTTCGGGTGTTACAAACTCTCGTGGTGTGACGGGCGGTGTGTACAAGGCCCGGGAACGTATTCACCGTGGCATGCTGATCCACGATTACTAGCGATTCCGGCTTCATGCAGGCGAGTTGCAGCCTGCAATCCGAACTGAGAACGGTTTTCTGGGATTGGCTCCCCCTCGCGGGTTGGCTGCCCTTTGTACCGTCCATTGTAGCACGTGTGTAGCCCAGGTCATAAGGGGCATGATGATTTGACGTCATCCCCACCTTCCTCCGGTTTGTCACCGGCAGTCACCTTAGAGTGCCCAACTGAATGCTGGCAACTAAGATCAAGGGTTGCGCTCGTTGCGGGACTTAACCCAACATCTCACGACACGAGCTGACGACAACCATGCACCACCTGTCACCGCTGTCCCCGAAGGGAAAGCCTTGTCTCCAAGGCGGGCAGCGGGATGTCAAGACCTGGTAAGGTTCTTCGCGTTGCTTCGAATTAAACCACATGCTCCACCGCTTGTGCGGGCCCCCGTCAATTCCTTTGAGTTTCAGCCTTGCGGCCGTACTCCCCAGGCGGAGTGCTTAATGCGTTAGCTGCAGCACTAAGGGGCGGAAACCCCCTAACACTTAGCACTCATCGTTTACGGCGTGGACTACCAGGGTATCTAATCCTGTTTGCTCCCCACGCTTTCGCGCCTCAGCGTCAGTTACAGACCAGAAAGTCGCCTTCGCCACTGGTGTTCCTCCACATCTCTACGCATTTCACCGCTACACGTGGAATTCCACTTTCCTCTTCTGCACTCAAGTTCCCCAGTTTCCAATGACCCTCCACGGTTGAGCCGTGGGCTTTCACATCAGACTTAAGGAACCGCCTGCGCGCGCTTTACGCCCAATAATTCCGGACAACGCTTGCCACCTACGTATTACCGCGGCTGCTGGCACGTAGTTAGCCGTGGCTTTCTGGTGAGGTACCGTCAAGGTACCAATAGTTAGTTGGTACGTGTTCTTCCCTCACAACAGAGTTTTACGATCCGAAAACCTTCGTCACTCACGCGGCGTTGCTCCGTCAGACTTGCGTCCATTGCGGAAGATTCCCTACTGCTGCCTCCCGTAGGAGTCTGGGCCGTGTCTCAGTCCCAGTGTGGCCGGTCACCCTCTCAGGTCGGCTACGCATCGTGGCCTTGGTGGGCCGTTACCCCACCAACTAGCTAATGCGCCGCGGGCCCATCCTGCAGTGACAGCCGAAACCGTCTTTCCGTGAAGCCTCAGGTGAGGCTTCAAACTATTCGGTATTAGCACCGGTTTCCCGGAGTTATCCCGATCTGCAGGGCAGGTTGCCCACGTGTTACTCACCCGTCCGCCGCTAAACGCTTGGAGCAAGCTCCAAGTGTTCCGCTCGACTTGCATGTATTAGGCACGCCGCCAGCGTTCGTCCTGAGCCAGGATCAAACTCTCCATTATAGAGTAGTATTGATTGCTCAATGCTGGCGCATCGCCGCCTCCGAAAAGACGGGCGATTCGCTTTGATCTGGCAAAAGCCTGATCAGTAAGTTGTGGCGCGGGACCAGAAGGTCCGTTGCCGATATTGTTGACGTTTTGCTGTTCAGTTTTCAAGGTTCATTATAAAAATTGGTGGAGCCTAGCGGGATCGAACCGCTGACCTCCTGCGTGCAAGGCAGGCGCTCTCCCAGCTGAGCTAAGGCCCCATTGAATGGTCGGGAAGACAGGATTCGAACCTGCGACCCCTTGGTCCCAAACCAAGTGCTCTACCAAGCTGAGCTACTTCCCGAACTTAAATGCTGAGTGTAAAAATATGGCGCGCCCGAGAGGACTCGAACCTCTAACCGCTTGATTCGTAGTCAAGTACTCTATCCAATTGAGCTACGGGCGCTTATTCATGATGAAAACCTGACGGTTTTTTCTGCAAACAAAGATGGTGCCGAGGACCGGAATCGAACCGGTACGGTAGTCACCTACCGCAGGATTTTAAGTCCTGTGCGTCTGCCAGTTCCGCCACCCCGGCATGGGTCGGCTTTGAATTGCTGCAAAAAATTGGAGCGGAAGACGGGGGTCGAACCCGCGACCTCCACCTTGGCAAGGTGGCGTTCTACCACTGAACTACTTCCGCAAAAATGGTGCGGGTGAAGGGAGTCGAACCCCCACGCCCGAAGGCGCTAGATCCTAAGTCTAGTGCGTCTGCCAGTTCCGCCACACCCGCGTGGCAATAATGAAATTAAAATGGTGAGCCATGAAGGATTCGAACCTTCGACCCTCTGATTAAAAGTCAGATGCTCTACCAACTGAGCTAATGGCTCTCACGAAAAGTGGTGCCGGAGAAAGGACTTGAACCCTCAACCTACTGATTACAAGTCAGTTGCTCTACCAGTTGAGCTACTCCGGCGAAAGAGAAAAAATGGTGGAGGATGACGGGATCGAACCGCCGACCCTCTGCTTGTAAGGCAGATGCTCTCCCAGCTGAGCTAATCCTCCAGTATGTATGCCCAGCGACGTCCTACTCTCACAGGGGGAGACCCCCAACTACCATCGGCGCAAAAGAGCTTAACTTCCGTGTTCGGGATGGGAACGGGTGTGGCCTCTTTGCCATCATCACTGGACTATTTGATTTTTGAAAGACAAGTTTTATTATACCAATTCTGACCGGTATTTCAAGCTTTTTTTAAAAAAACTTTTGCCTTATTCTTTCAAAACTGGATATTCGACATGAAACAAAGGAAACGCGCTCTTCAGAAAGCCATTTTGGTTAAGTCCTCGATCGATTAGTATTCGTCAGCTGCACGTGTCGCCACGCTTCCACCTCGAACCTATCTACCTCATCGTCTTTGAGGGATCTTACTTGCTTGCGCAATGGGAAATCTCATCTTGAGGGGGGCTTCGTGCTTAGATGCTTTCAGCACTTATCCCGGCCACACATAGCTACCCAGCGATGCCCTTGGCAGAACAACTGGTACACCAGCGGTGTGTCCATCCCGGTCCTCTCGTACTAAGGACAGCTCCTCTCAAATTTCCTGCGCCCGCGACGGATAGGGACCGAACTGTCTCACGACGTTCTGAACCCAGCTCGCGTACCGCTTTAATGGGCGAACAGCCCAACCCTTGGGACCGACTACAGCCCCAGGATGCGATGAGCCGACATCGAGGTGCCAAACCTCCCCGTCGATGTGGACTCTTGGGGGAGATAAGCCTGTTATCCCCGGGGTAGCTTTTATCCGTTGAGCGATGGCCCTTCCATGCGGAACCACCGGATCACTAAGCCCGTCTTTCGACCCTGCTCGACCTGTACGTCTCGCAGTCAAGCTCCCTTGTGCCTTTACACTCTGCGAATGATTTCCAACCATTCTGAGGGAACCTTTGGGCGCCTCCGTTACTCTTTAGGAGGCGACCGCCCCAGTCAAACTGCCCGCCTGACACTGTCTCCCACCCCGATCAGGGGTGTGGGTTAGAATTTCAATACAACCAGGGTAGTATCCCACCGACGCCTCCTCCGAAGCTGGCGCTCCGGGCTCAAAGGCTCCTACCTATCCTGTACAAGTTGCACCAAAATTCAATATCAGGCTACAGTAAAGCTCCACGGGGTCTTTCCGTCCTGTCGCGGGTAACCTGCATCTTCACAGGTACTATAATTTCACCGAGTCTCTCGTTGAGACAGTGCCCAGATCGTTACGCCTTTCGTGCGGGTCGGAACTTACCCGACAAGGAATTTCGCTACCTTAGGACCGTTATAGTTACGGCCGCCGTTTACTGGGGCTTCAGTTCGCACCTTCGCTTGCGCTAAGCACTCCCCTTAACCTTCCAGCACCGGGCAGGCGTCAGCCCCTATACGTCACCTTACGGTTTTGCAGAGACCTGTGTTTTTGCTAAACAGTCGCCTGGGCCTATTCACTGCGGCTCTCTCGGGCTGTAACACCCTACCAGAGCACCCCTTCTCCCGAAGTTACGGGGTCATTTTGCCGAGTTCCTTAACGAGAGTTCACTCGCTCACCTTAGAATTCTCTTCTCGCCTACCTGTGTCGGTTTGCGGTACGGGCACCTCCCGCCTCGCTAGAGGCTTTTCTTGGCAGTGTGAAATCAGGGACTCGAGGATGAATCCTCTTGCCGTCACAGCTTAACGTATCAGGAATGGGATTTGCCTCATTCCACGCCTCACTGCTTGGACGCGCACAACCAACGGCGCGCTCACCTTATCCTTCTGCGTCCCCCCATTGCTCAAACGGCGGGGAGGTGGTACAGGAATATCAACCTGTTGTCCATCGTCTACGCCTATCGGCCTCGACTTAGGTCCCGACTGACCCTGAGCGGACGAGCCTTCCTCAGGAAACCTTAGGCATTCGGTGGACGGGATTCTCACCCGTCTTTCGTTACTCATACCGGCATTCTCACTTCTAAGCGCTCCACCAGTCCTTCCGGTCTGACTTCAACGCCCTTAGAACGCTCTCCTACCACGGACCTCAGATGAGGTCCATCCACAGCTTCGGTAATCCGTTTAGCCCCGGTACATTTTCGGCGCAGTGTCACTCGACCAGTGAGCTATTACGCACTCTTTAAATGATGGCTGCTTCTAAGCCAACATCCTGGTTGTCTAAGCAACGCCACATCCTTTTCCACTTAACGGATATTTGGGGACCTTAGCTGGTGGTCTGGGCTGTTTCCCTCTTGACTACGGATCTTATCACTCGCAGTCTGACTCCCAATCATAAATCACTGGCATTCGGAGTTTGTCTGAATTCGGTAACCCGGGATGGGCCCCTAGTCCAAACAGTGCTCTACCTCCAGGATTCTAAACGATTGAGGCTAGCCCTAAAGCTATTTCGGAGAGAACCAGCTATCTCCAGGTTCGATTGGAATTTCTCCGCTACCCACACCTCATCCCCGCACTTTTCAACGTGCGTGGGTTCGGGCCTCCAGTAAGTGTTACCTTACCTTCACCCTGGACATGGGTAGATCACCTGGTTTCGGGTCTACAACTGCATACTCATTCGCCCTATTCAGACTCGCTTTCGCTGCGGCTCCGCCTTCTCAGCTTAACCTTGCATGCAATCGTAACTCGCCGGTTCATTCTACAAAAGGCACGCCATCACCCATTAACGGGCTTTGACTACTTGTAGGCACACGGTTTCAGGATCTGTTTCACTCCCCTTCCGGGGTGCTTTTCACCTTTCCCTCACGGTACTGGTTCACTATCGGTCACTAGGGAGTATTTAGCCTTGGGAGATGGTCCTCCCGGATTCCGACGGAATTTCACGTGTTCCGCCGTACTCAGGATCCACTCGGGAGATCCGAACCTTTCAGCTACAGGGCTGTTACCTTGTCTCGCGGACCGTTCCAGGTCGCTTCGCTTAAATTCGGATTTTGTAACTCCGCAATGAGTGTCCTACAACCCCAAGAGGCAAGCCTCTTGGTTTGGGCTGTTCCCGTTTCGCTCGCCGCTACTCAGGGAATCGCATTTGCTTTCTCTTCCTCCAGGTACTTAGATGTTTCAGTTCCCTGGGTCTGCCTTCTCATGTGCTATGTATTCACACATGGATACCGCCCCATTAAAGGCGGTGGGTTCCCCCATTCGGAAATCTCCGGATCATCGCTCACTTACAGCTCCCCGAAGCATATCGGTGTTAGTGCCGTCCTTCTTCGGCTCCTAGTGCCAAGGCATTCACCGTGCGCCCTTTCTAACTTAACCAAGTGGTTTGTTAAAAAGTGGATCCCAATTGGGATCGTGCTTGCATGAATTGCTTGTTTTCATTTGTTTCAATGTCGTTTTATCCAGTTTTCAAAGAACAAGTTTGAAGTCACAAAACAGGCTCACGCCTGAAGGGTGAACCTTCAAAACTGAACGCAAAACGTCAACACAAGATCCGGAGATCTTGTTTCCGAATAAATCCTTAGAAAGGAGGTGATCCAGCCGCACCTTCCGATACGGCTACCTTGTTACGACTTCACCCCAATCATCTGTCCCACCTTCGGCGGCTGGCTCCACTAGGGTTACCCCACCGACTTCGGGTGTTACAAACTCTCGTGGTGTGACGGGCGGTGTGTACAAGGCCCGGGAACGTATTCACCGTGGCATGCTGATCCACGATTACTAGCGATTCCGGCTTCATGCAGGCGAGTTGCAGCCTGCAATCCGAACTGAGAACGGTTTTCTGGGATTGGCTCCCCCTCGCGGGTTGGCTGCCCTTTGTACCGTCCATTGTAGCACGTGTGTAGCCCAGGTCATAAGGGGCATGATGATTTGACGTCATCCCCACCTTCCTCCGGTTTGTCACCGGCAGTCACCTTAGAGTGCCCAACTGAATGCTGGCAACTAAGATCAAGGGTTGCGCTCGTTGCGGGACTTAACCCAACATCTCACGACACGAGCTGACGACAACCATGCACCACCTGTCACCGCTGTCCCCGAAGGGAAAGCCTTGTCTCCAAGGCGGGCAGCGGGATGTCAAGACCTGGTAAGGTTCTTCGCGTTGCTTCGAATTAAACCACATGCTCCACCGCTTGTGCGGGCCCCCGTCAATTCCTTTGAGTTTCAGCCTTGCGGCCGTACTCCCCAGGCGGAGTGCTTAATGCGTTAGCTGCAGCACTAAGGGGCGGAAACCCCCTAACACTTAGCACTCATCGTTTACGGCGTGGACTACCAGGGTATCTAATCCTGTTTGCTCCCCACGCTTTCGCGCCTCAGCGTCAGTTACAGACCAGAAAGTCGCCTTCGCCACTGGTGTTCCTCCACATCTCTACGCATTTCACCGCTACACGTGGAATTCCACTTTCCTCTTCTGCACTCAAGTTCCCCAGTTTCCAATGACCCTCCACGGTTGAGCCGTGGGCTTTCACATCAGACTTAAGGAACCGCCTGCGCGCGCTTTACGCCCAATAATTCCGGACAACGCTTGCCACCTACGTATTACCGCGGCTGCTGGCACGTAGTTAGCCGTGGCTTTCTGGTGAGGTACCGTCAAGGTACCAATAGTTAGTTGGTACGTGTTCTTCCCTCACAACAGAGTTTTACGATCCGAAAACCTTCGTCACTCACGCGGCGTTGCTCCGTCAGACTTGCGTCCATTGCGGAAGATTCCCTACTGCTGCCTCCCGTAGGAGTCTGGGCCGTGTCTCAGTCCCAGTGTGGCCGGTCACCCTCTCAGGTCGGCTACGCATCGTGGCCTTGGTGGGCCGTTACCCCACCAACTAGCTAATGCGCCGCGGGCCCATCCTGCAGTGACAGCCGAAACCGTCTTTCCGTGAAGCCTCAGGAGAGGCCTCAAACTATTCGGTATTAGCACCGGTTTCCCGGAGTTATCCCGATCTGCAGGGCAGGTTGCCCACGTGTTACTCACCCGTCCGCCGCTAAACTGGAAGGAGCAAGCTCCCCCAGTTCCGCTCGACTTGCATGTATTAGGCACGCCGCCAGCGTTCGTCCTGAGCCAGGATCAAACTCTCCATTATAGAGTAGTATTGATTGCTCAATGCTGGCGCATCGCCGTCTCCGAAAAGACGCACGATTCGCTTTGATCTGGCAAAAGCCTGATCAGTAAGTTGTGGCGCGGAACCCGAAGGTCCGTTACCGATATTGTTGACGTTTTGCTGTTCAGTTTTCAAGGTTCATGTTTATCACCAACTCGTAATGGCGACTTTTAAATATTACCAGCTCGTTAACCAGAAGTCAATAGCTTTTTAAAAATATTTTTTCGTGATTCAATTACTAAAAACACGACATCAATTATTGTAGCACCTCTTACACTTCAGCGCAACACTTATTTTTAAAAAATAATAGAGCTCTGAAATAGTACTATTTCAGAGCCCTATCTTATATAGCATCAAAGAGATTAATCACGAGGACGCATTTGCGGGAACAACAAGACGTCTCTAATAGATGCTGAATTAGTCAATAACATAATTAAGCGGTCAATCCCAATTCCTAATCCACCAGTTGGCGGCATGCCGTACTCCAATGCTTCTATGAAGTCTTCGTCCATTTCATGAGCTTCATCATTACCTTCAGCTTTTTCGATTAACTGCGCTTCAAAGCGTTCACGCTGATCTATAGGGTCATTTAACTCAGTGAAGGCGTTAGCGTGTTCACGACGAACAATAAACAACTCGAAACGGTCAGTAAAACGCTCGTCTTCTGGATTTTTCTTAGCTAATGGTGATATCTCCACAGGATGGCCGTACACAAATGTAGGTTGAACCAATTCTTCCTCAACCTTTTGTTCAAAGAACTCGTTTAAAATATGTCCTACTTCCATAGTAGGTTTTATTTCTACGTTGTGTTCTTTAGCTAAGGCTTGAGCTTGTTCTTTGGTCATTTGCTGCCAGAAATCTGCTCCTGTGTACTCTTTTACTGCATCTGCCATGTGCAGACGTTTCCAGCCTGGCGCTAAGTTGATCTGATCTTCGCCATATTGGACAGTAGTCGTGCCGAATACTTCTTGTGCAACATGAGCGATTAGGTTTTCCGTCAGCGCCATGATGTCTTTGTAATCTGCATAGGCTTCATATAGCTCAAGCATTGTGAATTCCGGGTTATGGCGAGTAGAAATTCCTTCGTTACGGAATACGCGGCCGATTTCGTATACTTTTTCTAATCCGCCAACGATTAAGCGCTTCAAATGCAACTCAATTGCAATCCGAATATACAATTCCATATCTAGTGCATTATGATGCGTAATAAATGGACGCGCCGCCGCTCCTCCGGCAATCGAATGTAACATTGGCGTTTCCACTTCTAAAAATCCTTGGTTATCCAAATAGCGGCGCATCGATTGGATGATGCGGCTGCGAAGGATGAACGTTTCTTTGCTTGTTTCACTTGTAAGCAAATCCAAATAACGCTGGCGGTAACGCTGTTCAACGTCTTTCAAGCCATGGAATTTATCTGGAAGCGGGCGAAGCGCTTTTGTTAAAAAGACAAATTCTTTCGCTTTAACGGATAATTCGCCTACATTTGTTTTAAAAACGGTTCCTTTGACCCCAACGATGTCACCCAAGTCTACTGAATTGTAGATTTCGTATGACTCATCGCCGATGGCGTCTTTGCGAACATAAATTTGGATTTGGCCTTGCAGATCTTGAACATGCGCAAATCCTGCTTTTCCTTTTCCGCGTTTGGTCATAATACGACCAGCAATCACAACTTCGTGTGGATTTTCTTCAAGTTCTTCTTTGGAAAACTCACCGTATTGATCGATGACTTCTTGAGAAGCGTGCGTACGTTCAAAACGTGCGCCAAAAGGATCCATTCCTTGTTCTCTGAAAGCCTGCATCTTTTGCCGTCTCACCAATAATTGATCGTTTAACTCTTCTGACATGTCCTACACTCCTTTATTTATAAAAACCACGCTCGTTCGTGTATTAATCTATTGTACACAATTTCTCTTCAATCTACATAGAAAGCTGCCATAAATTTGAGGCGGCTTGTACTTTCCGCTTGAATTGCATCTTTTTTTATCTTTTATTATCCAATAAAGTCTTCAAGACTAATGTATGTTTTCCATAAACGGACGCCTTGCGCCGATGGTTTGACTTCATCCTTTAAAAACGCTGCAATCTCTACTAAGGGGATGAGCACGAAATCTCTTTCGTACATGCGTGGATGCGGAACGACAAGCCGTTCTGTCTGAATCGCCTCTTGATTATAAAGCAAGATATCGAGGTCTATGGTCCGGGGGCCCCACCTGATGAGGCGCTTTCGATCCAAACTCTGTTCAATTTCTTGGCATACATCTAATAAGTCGATTGCTGTCATGTCGGTGTGAAGACAAACTACCATATTCAAAAACGGCTCCTGGTCTGTATAACCGACAGGATCTGTTTCGTACAAAGAAGAAATGCTTTGTACCATAATTCGTGGATGCTGATCCAATAATTTCACGGCTTGCTTCAGCATATCGAAACGGTCTCCCATATTCGAGCCTAGCGAGAGGTAACTGATATTCATGCGAACTCCCCTCGTGTTAAGTCAATCGCGACTGATTTGTAATGGCCCGGAATCGGAGGGTCGGGTTTAATCAACTGCACCCGAATTCCTTTAACAAGCGGAAATTCCGATAAGATGCGGCTTGCCACTTCTTCCGCGACAGCTTCTACCAGTTTTTTCGGTTCGCCTTCCACTACAGATTTACACGTTTCATAAACTTCTCCGTAATGCACCGTATGTTCCAGCGCATCCGTCTCGCCTGCCCGCCTTAAATCAACCGCCAGCGAAACCGTCAAACGAAAGCGCTGACCGAGTTTGGTTTCTTCCGGAAAAACTCCATGATATCCGTAAAACTGCATCTCATTTAGATGAATAAAATCCATTACTCCACCCCTTTATAATTTCGTTTACCAGTTAAGACATCCATCATATGCACCGTACGGCTTGTTTCTTTCACATCATGAACTCTGACGATATGGCAGCCTCGCTCAACGCCATAGCACACCGTCGCTAAAGATCCTTCTAAACGTTCGGCAACAGGCAAATCCAATACTTTACCGATCAGCGATTTACGGGAAGTTCCAAGCAGCACAGGATAGCCAAGCGCAACGAATTGATCGAGATGCTGCATCATTTCAATATTTTGAGCAGTCGTTTTCCCAAAGCCAATACCGGGATCTAGCCATATGTGCGCTTTTTGGACTCCCGCATCCAAAGCGATCTGGATGCTGTTCTCCATATCTTTCTGTACATCTTCCCAGAAATTAACGTATGACGTATCGTTACGGTTGTGCATTAGAATGATTGGCACATTCCACTTGGCTGCAACGGCTGCGATTTCCGGTTCGTATTTAGCTCCCCAAATATCATTGATAATGTGGGCGCCAGCTGCAATCGCCGCCTCTGCCACTGCCGCTTTATAGGTATCGACGGAAATAAGAGCATTTACCTCTTTGGCCAAAGCCTGGATAACCGGTACAACCCGATTGATTTCTTCTTCATCCGAAATCATGGTATAGCCCGGCCGGGTTGATTCACCGCCGACATCGATAATATCCGCTCCATCCTCCACCATTTGTTTAGCACGAAAGACTGCATTTTCGATGGTCGTGTAATTGCCTCCATCCGAAAAAGAATCCGGTGTAATGTTCAAAATCCCCATTACCCACGTTTTTTCTTCGAAGTTGATCTCCATTATGTACACCTGCACTTTCTAGTAGTTTCCATTGCCTTATCTTAACGCGAATGAACCCCTTTTTGCCACACAAAAAAGAGTATGCCAGAAGCACACTCTTTTTTCAGAAACACTTATTTTTCTTCGTCGAATTGGTAAAGCGGCGTGCTCAAATAGCGTTCGCCATTTGACGGGATGATTGCCAATACTTTTTTCCCTTTGCCCAGGCGTTTTGCTAATTGAAGCGCTGCATAGATCGCCGCTCCAGAAGAAACGCCGCCTAAAATGCCTTCTTCACGAGCTGCTTTGCGAGCCGTTTCATAAGACTGATCATTGGTTACTTGAATGATTTCGTCGTAGATTTTCGTATCTAAGATATCTGGAACAAACCCTGCGCCGATTCCTTGGATTTTATGCGGGCCTGGCTTGCCGCCTGAAAGAACAGGTGAATCTGTCGGTTCTACAGCCGCAATAAGGATTTCAGGATATTTGTCTCTTAACACTTGGCCAGCTCCGGTGATTGTACCGCCTGTACCGATCCCAGATACGAAAGCATCTAGTTGGTCACCCATTGTTTCCACGATTTCCGGACCCGTCGTTAAACGGTGGATTTCAGGATTTGCTTCGTTTTTAAATTGCTGCGGCATAAACCAGCCATTTTCAGCTACTAATTTTTCTGCCGTTTTGATGGCGCCATTCGGTCCGTTCATGCCGTCAGGGCCTGGAGTCAATACAAGTTCAGCGCCGTAAGCACGCAATAAATTCCGGCGTTCCATGCTCATCGTTTCCGGCATAACCAATACAGATTTGTAGCCTTTAGCAGCAGCAATCATTGCTAAGCCGATACCTGTATTTCCACTAGTCGGTTCAATAATCGTGTCGCCTTCTTTTAAATCGCCGTGCTTTTCAGCAGCTTCGATCATCGCTAATGCAATGCGGTCTTTCACACTGCTGCCCGGGTTGAAATATTCCAATTTCAAATAAACTTCTGCATCCTCCGAACCTGTCAGACGGTTTAACTTTACGATAGGTGTTTGGCCGATCAAGTCAGCCACAGAATTTCCAATACGCGCCATTTGTCAACACTCCTAATCCCTACTAATTTTATCTGCATTATACTTTCTTCATCGTATCAGTGTTTTTGGAACTCTGTCAAATTGTATGAATCGTTCAAAAAGGAGGCATCCCAAATTAATTTCGGGACACCTCCTTATCGAATTCATTAACAGCAAGGGGCTTTCCAATAAGTTTTTGCTCATTGAAAAACCCCTCATTTCACTCGCTATAAAACCATTCGGCATCAAATTCGTTCCAAAATGCTTCAGGCGTTACCGATTGCGGCAATTGCTCCAATGCCAGCTCGCGGCTAATATGCCCTGAAACTTCCTTGAAAGAAAAAGTTTGTCCATCCGCTTTTTCTGTAACAGTGATAATCGCGATATCTCCATTTTCCAAGGTCAACGGTTTTGACCATTTTCCGATATCCAATGAAGACGCTGTTTCAGAGATGACCGCATCAACAGAGGATTGCTTCGGAGAGATATACCCGATATCTCCTCCCAAACTGCCGCTCGCTGTATCAATCGAAAGCTCTCTCGCTAAAGCTTCGAAAGAAGAGCCGTCTTCAAGCTCAGCAATGGCTTCTTCTGCTTTTTGCATCGAATCGACCACCATCATGCGTGTACGATACGCATCTGGTACATCGTAAAGCGATTGATTTTCTTCGTAGAAGGCTTTGATTTGCTCCTCTTCAACGACGACGTCTTTTGTCAGCACTTTCTCTAGAATCAATTGCGCTTTCAATTTGTCACGTACCCGCTTCGAATCTCCTGCAAAAAGAGCGGTTTCGGTGCTATCTTGCGCAGAGCGCAGCATGGCCAGTTCAAGGTCCACTTCTTTATCCGTGACTTTGATGTCGTATTCCTTGGCCGCTGTCTCCATCACTTTCTGGTTGACCAATTCAAGCAAGGTATCCCGGCCGTGCTGGTCTTCCATTGCCGCCAACCACTCTTCGCGCGTGATTTCGTCACCACTGACAGAAGCCACTTCTTCATTGCTTCCGCCTTTGTCATTCGGAATCAGCCAAGCAATAAACCATAGTAAATTTCCGAGAAATAAAATGAGCAACAGGACAAGCAACGGCCCTGTTTTTAATTTTCGTCTTGGGCGCCCGGGTTCTGCCGGTGAAGGTGCGGGCCGCCGGCGATTAAGATTGGAGCTCATCGATGAACGCTTCTAATTCCTCTTTAGAATACTGGTACGTTTCCAGGCAGAAATGGCACTGGGCCTCAGCCATTCCATCTTCGCTGATCATCTGTTCAAGTTCCTTTTGCCCAAGGCCAATAAGCCCTGCTGCAAATCGTTCTTTTGAACAATTGCATTCAAATTTCACCGGCATTGTATCTAAGATCTGAATATTTCCTTCTCCAAGCACTTCTTCTAATATTTGCTGCGGGTTCAATCCGCGTTGAATCATTTTGGAAACCGGCTCAATCGAAGCTAAGCGTTTTTCCAATTGGCTGATGACTTCGTCTTCGGTATCCGGCATCAACTGAATGATAAATCCGCCTGCTGCCAAGATGGAATTGTCCGTATCGACTAAGACACCCAAACCGACAGAAGAAGGCACTTGTTCAGACACTGCGAAATAATAAGTGAAATCTTCCGCAATTTCCCCTGAAACGATCGGGCTCTGGCCCGTGAAGTTTTCGCGAAGGCCTAAATCTTTCACGACCGAAAGCATCCCTTCTTGCCCAACTGCCCGGCGCACATCCAATTTCCCTTTTTCATTCAAATCAAAATGCGTCTGCGGGTTTGTGACATAGCCGCGCACGCCGCCTGTCGCATCGCTGTCCACTAGGATGGTGCCAATCGGGCCTCCGCCATCAATTTTGATGGTGACTTTATTGTCTCCTTTGAGCATTGCCCCAAGCATAACGCCTCCCGTCATGGTGCGCCCTAATGCAGCCGAAGCTGTCGGCCACATCATGTGGCGCCGCTGCGCTTCAGCGACCGTTTCAGTCGTATCGACTGCAAAAGCACGGACACTTCCGTTAAAAGCCAATCCGCGCACTAAATAATCTCCCACTGTGATCGTTCCTTTCTTTACGCTTGATTGCGTTTGTATATTAAATATAACCCTTTTAACGTCAAAAATGGGTCCACTTTATCGATTATGGCGGATTCGTTGGCAATTAGCGAGGCCATTCCGCCTGTTGCAATTACGGTTGGCTTCTTCCGGCTTTGCGCTTTCATGCGGCTGACAATGCCTTCTGCCTGGCCTACATATCCATAGACGATGCCCGATTGCATGGCGGCCACCGTATTTCGGCCCACGACATGGGACGGCTGAATGATTTCGATGCGCGGCAATTTTGAAGCACGGTCATAGAGAGCTTCTGTTGAAATCCCAATGCCTGGAGCAATGGCGCCTCCCATATACTGCTCCTGTTCATCGATATAGCAGTACGTCGTCGCTGTCCCAAAGTCTACAATGATAAGCGGAGCCGCGTATTCGTGGATGGCAGCCACGGCATTGACAATCCGGTCTGCCCCCACTTCTTTCGGATTATCGTATTTAATATTCAATCCCGTCTTAACGCCCGGACCAACCACTACAGGGGCCAGGTGGAAATACTTTTGACACATCCGCTCCAACGAAAACATAATGGGCGGAACAACTGAAGACATGATAATGCCTTTAATGTCGTTAAACGCCAAACCTGCATCATTCAATAAAGCTTTGATCTGCATGCCGAATTCATCTTCTGTTTTATGGCGGACTGTTTCTAAGCGCCAATGATAAGCAAGTTGCTCTCGCTCATAAATGCCTAAAACAATATTGGTGTTGCCGACATCCATTACTAAAATCATATTTACGTCCCCATTTATCAACAATTTTTCCAACACATCATACCATATTTTTAGACAAATTTGAAAATGCCTCGTTCAAATTCGTTTCCCATTTGAGCGAATGAAAAAAAAGCTGCTTGCCGTCCCCTTTAAAGGATTCAGCAAACAGCTTTTTGATTTCATTTTACTTACGGTCTTCCTGGATTGGTCCGCGCGCTTCGCCTGTTTGGCCTTCTTTTGGCAAATCGCCTGCCGAAGGATCAGAAGGAGCACCGATTGCATCCGGATTTACTTCGTTGTCTTTTTTCAGATTCGGTGTAGTTGAATCATCGCCGAAATCTCCGTTTAACGCTTCATACGAGCGCTCAGGAAGTGTTCCGTGTTCTTTCAAGTGAAGAATTTGAGCCGCATCCAGCGTTTCAACTTCAAGCAATGTAGTCGCAATCAATTCAAGCAACTCTTTCTTTTCAGTCAGAATTTCTTTCGTGCGGATATACTGCTCTTTGATGATGCGTTGGATTTCTTGGTCAATCTCGAAAGCAATTGCATCTGAGTAGTTTTGTTCTGAGTTGAAGTCACGGCCCAAGAAGACGTTTCCGCCTTGCGCCTGACCGAATTGAATCGGCCCAATCTTATCACTCATCCCGTACTCAGTTACCATGCTGCGTGCAATAGCTGTCGCGCGTTGGAAATCATTGTGGGCACCAGTAGAAACTTCACCAAAAATCAAATCTTCCGCTACACGGCCACCAAGCAAGCCGGCAATCTTATCGAGCAATTCCGGTTTCGTCATAAAGTAACGATCTTCTCTTGGAAGCATGACAGCATAGCCGCCTGCTTGTCCACGAGGAACAATGGTTACTTTGTGCACAACATCTGCATCATCCAATGTCAAGCCGACAACGGTATGGCCAGATTCGTGGAAAGCCACGATATTGCGTTCTTTTTTCGAAATGACACGATTCTTTTTAGCAGGTCCCGCAATAACACGGTCAGATGCTTCATCCAGATCGGACATATCGATTTTCAATTTATTGCGTCTTGCAGCAACAAGTGCCGCTTCGTTTAAGAGGTTCTCTAAATCCGCTCCTGAGAAACCAGGTGTACGTTGAGCGATAGCTTTCAAATCAACGTTTTCCTCAAGCGGTTTATTGCGTGCATGAACTTTCAATACTTCTTCGCGGCCTTTTACGTCTGGACGTCCAACCGTAATTTGGCGGTCAAAACGGCCTGGGCGCAGAAGTGCCGGATCCAGGATATCTGGACGGTTAGTCGCTGCAATGATAATGACGCCTTCGTTTGCGCCGAAACCATCCATTTCAACTAGCAATTGGTTCAAAGTTTGTTCGCGCTCATCGTGTCCGCCGCCGAGGCCAGCGCCACGTTGACGCCCTACTGCATCAATTTCATCGATGAAAATGATACAAGGTGAATTCTTTTTCGCATTTTCGAAAAGGTCACGAACTCGGGAAGCCCCGACTCCGACGAACATCTCAACGAAATCCGATCCACTGATTGAGAAGAACGGAACACCCGCTTCTCCGGCAACTGCACGAGCCAAAAGTGTTTTACCAGTACCCGGAGGACCGACAAGCAAGATCCCTTTTGGAATGCGTGCACCGATATCAGCAAATCTGCGTGGATCTTTCAGGAAGTCAACCACTTCCACAAGTTCCTGTTTCTCTTCGTCTGCCCCGGCAACATCCGGGAAGCGGACTTTATGCTTTTGATCGTCATACAGCTTCGCTTTGCTTTTACCGAAGTTCATCACTCGGCCGCCACCGCCGCCTTGTGATTGGTTAAGCAGGAAGAAGAAGAGGATGAAGATGATGATGAAAGGAATGATCCCCGTGAAGAATGAAACCCAACCGCTTGTCTGCGGAGCTTTCAAGTAATTTACTTCAACGCCATCTTGTGCTTTTGCGACAGCATCGATTTCAGCTGTCAATGCTTCGTTTTCCAATGGAATATTGGTAATGAAAGATTCGCCTTCTTCATAGCCGGCCATCTTCCCTGTTACTTCATAAACCATGGCATCTGGCTGAATGGTTACTTCCGTGATTTCGCCACTCTCCAGCGCGTCCAGAAATTCGTTATATCCTATATTTTTAGTCGGTTGGTTACTATTGTTAAATGTTCCCAAGATACCGATAATAACAAGGAAAATCAGTAAATAAAATATGGTGTATCGAAATATCCGATTCATCCTAAGCCTCCTCACAAAGTTTCCCAAAACTATACTAAATACTAACATAGGAACATTTAAGCATACAACGAAAAGCCCTTGCCGTTGCCGACAACTCCAACGTCTGTGACCAACTCTTGACTATTCTTCTTCCCCGCTGTAAACAGAAGGTTTTAGAACACCGATATACGGCAAGTTACGGTATTTTTCAGCGTAATCCAATCCGTATCCGACCACAAATGCATCCGGAACTTCGAATCCGATGTAATCCGCTTTCAAATCCACTTTGCGTCCAGACGGTTTATCAAGCAATGTAACGATTTTAATGGAATTTGCTTTCCGGTATTTAAATAGATCCACCAAATAACTAAGTGTCAATCCACTGTCAATAATATCTTCAATGATGAGAAGATCACGGCCTTCCACACTTGCATTCAAATCTTTGATGATTTTTACTTCACCTGAAGAAACTGTCGCGTTGCCGTAACTTGAAACATCCATGAAATCCATTTCCACATAGCTGTCCATACGCTTCATCAAATCTCCCATAAACGGCATTGCGCCTTTTAATACGCCAATCGCCAAAGGATATTTGTCTGCGTAGTCACGCGCTAAAATAGCACCTAATTCTTTTGCCTTTTCCTGCAAACGTTCTTCAGTAATCAATACTTCTTCAATGTCTTTCTCTAGCATGGTGGACCTCCTATAATCCGCTTTTTGCGATCTTAACATATTGTTCAATTAATACCCAATCGTCTTCCGGCCGCTTTTTGCGGCTAAAAAAACAAGAATGGCGTAAACCTGGCACTAGCAGAACATCACCTTCTGCCGCTGCAATGACTGGCCAATTTTCCCGTTGCAGAGTAGGCACTTTTTCGTCAATCATCAAGCGTGCCACTTTTTTGGGGTGCTCCATTCCAGCAAGCTGGATGCGATCTCCCGGTTTTCGGTTCCTCAACACCATCGATGGCCTTTTCGCGGAATCGAAATACCAATAGGCGGCATGTTCTTCGTTGATTTGGCTGACCGGCACTGCTTTGTAGCGAAAACCATTCATTATTTCAGACCACTCCGTAGATATAGTGGAAATAACTCGTTGTTTCGGTTCAACCGATAAACGCCGGCCGAATAAAACCGTGTCGTACTCGCGAACCATCTGATAATGACCTGGCAAATGCAAAAAAACAGTACCTGACGAACTTCCCATCATTTCTCGGATTTGTTCTGCCAACTGCTTATTAATCGGCACTTCCTGCTCATTATATAGATAATTTAATAGTAGTAGAACCATTCTTTTTTGTAAAGCAAGTGCTTCTCCTGCGAACTTTTCCGCCGATAAAGAAATGCTTTCCTCATCGAAAACAGCTATTTCCTCCAATTTTATGCGGGCAAGCTCTTCGATGAACTGCCGGTCTTCCTGGATCGTTTCCGCAAGTTCTGCGAAATGTTCGGACGCTCGGGGGTTCTCTTTTTTCAAAAGAGGCAAGATGGTATGGCGCACACGATTTCTCGTATAAGCCGTTTCTGCATTGCTGGAGTCTTCCCGATGGTTGATCTTTTCTTCAGCTGCATAGTTTGCCACTTCATCCCTCGTCACAGCGAGCAGCGGACGAACCAATTCACCGACTCCAAAAGGACGGCGCACCGGCATTCCGAAGTTGGCCGTTTCAAGCGTTCCCCGTAGACCCGATAGAAGAATGGTTTCAAGCTGATCGTCTGCATGATGGGCAGTCGCTAATTTATTGGCGCCGCTGGTGTTAAGAATTTCAGCGAAATACGCATAGCGCTGTTCCCGGCAAACTTGCTGTTTGTTGCCGCCTTCCGCCTTTAAGATGGCAGGAATCGGGATGTCCCGGCTAAAACAGCGGATGCCCCATTCCCGGCACAGGCTTTCTGTGAAAATCCGATCCTGCAAAGACTCTTCTCCTCGCAGCATATGATTTACATGTACGGCAGAAAGTCGAATGCCGTAATGCTGTTCGTGGGTTTTCAAGAAATGCAGCAAGACCAATGAATCGATTCCTCCAGAACACCCCACCAATACATGGTCTCCTCGTTCAAGCAAACGATGGCTCTCAATATAATCCATCAATTTCTGATGAAATGTGTTCATGAACCGGCCACCTCTTTTTGTTTCAATTTCAGTGTTCCAATACGCAATCAAATTATTTTCAAGTTGCAATTGACACACCATCTATTCGATAGTATGATATTAAATGTTCGTTTAAACAAGGCGGCGTAGCTCAGCTGGCTAGAGCGTACGGTTCATACCCGTGAGGTCGGGGGTTCGATCCCCTCTGCCGCCATCATTCTTTTTAGAAGCAGCATCCACACCGGATGCTGCTTTTTTTCATGCCAAAAAACCTTCTATTTGCTTGCGGTGATGGGCGTCATGCTCAAGGATGCCAGCAAAATACGCTGCCGGATCCATTTCTCGCTGGCCGATGTGAAAACGGGAATGCCATTTTGCGTCTGCCATGCCTTCAATTTCCTGTACCAACAAGGCACGCTGCTTTTGGGCATGGCCCAGCACTTCCTGGAATTTCATTGAAGCTACCGGTTTTACTGCGGCTTCATTAAATGCATCCACATCCGGCAATCTTTCCACTTCCGCACCTTGCTCCATTTGGGGCAAACGCTGCTCCCTCATAAAACGGTCCCATTCAGCCAAATGCATAATGATTTGGGCAATCGACCATTTCCCTTCAGCAATCGCGGTGTTCGCTTCCGCTTCCGTTTTCACCGAGGTATTCAGTGAGGCTAAAAAAACTTCATAATCATTCATGCCATTAATCAGTTGCGTTTTTTCCATCCTTGCACCCCTCCAGCTTTGTTTTATAAAAAAAACGCTTCCCAATTGAGAAGCGTTTCAGTTTAAATTGTTAAGCTGTATTGAAGCATTTTCCTATGCTATTAAAACAGCTAGCAAGTTAGCCTCTTCTTGCACCGCGGCCACCGCGTTTAGATTCTGTAGCGCGTTTTAAAGAAGTCAAATTGTCTTCGCTTTCTTTTAGGAACTTCGCCATTTTTGTTTCAAAGTTCTCTTTAGGAGCACGCTCAAACGAACGGTTGTTGCTTGGACGTGGACGTTGTGGGCGGTCTGGACGCTGTGGTGCGCCTTCTGGCTGAGGCTTCGCTTTACGAATTGAAAGACCGATTTTTCCATCAGCTTCCACATTCATAACCTTCACTTCTACCATTTCGCCAACTTTAAGATGGTCATTGATGTCTTTAACATAATTGTCAGCGACTTCACTGATATGCACGAGGCCTGTTGCACCGGTTGGAAGCTGAACGAACGCTCCAAAATTTGTAATACCTGTAACTTTACCTTCTAACTTGCTGCCTACTTCAATCGACATAAAAAAAATGCTCCTCCTTAAAAATTAAAATGACACCGACTTGGGCCATAAACTCTTTATAACGGGCACTTGTCCCACTTTTTATTATAACCATCAAAAAAAGAGTGTCAACTGACTACTCTTTTTCATTGGCTTTTTCTTTTGTTTTTTGGTCCTCATTTGGAAGGGTAAAAATGATTTCCCCGTCCTCAGATAAAAAGTATTCTTTACGCGCTAATTTCGCAATATATTCATCATCGTTCAACAACAAAATCTGCTCTTCGAGTTTCTTCTGCTCTTTTTCCGCTTTTTCAAGCGAAGCTAGCGTTTCCGCACGCATTTGCTCTTTTTCAGAAATGGTCTGGGATTGGGCATAAATAGTGGTGCCGATCCAAATGCTCGCCATGAGCACCAAAATGCCGAAAACAGACAGACGTCTGAATAACCGAACTTTATGTGCTTGATGACGCTTTTCTTTCCGTTCAACCGAGCGGACATAGTCATTGCGAATTGAAGCGACTTCGCGATTTTCCGACGGCTTTTCTCTCTTCAAACTCATGACTCTTCCCTCCTCCGACTCACTTTGTTGCCATTATACATGAAAAACCCAGTAATTATAAGGTTTTTTTGCAATTCTTACTACTTTTGAAACATTTCTGGGAAAAAAATTACTTGAGTATTCATTTTAATTAATAAAAATACTGTTGACTTAATTTTTATACATTATATAATAAGAGACATTATTTAAAAATGCTTGATTTAATCTATAAAATTAGTTTTTCTACAAATAACGATTTATAAATATGCATTATTAATGAATAAAGAATGGAGTGAAAGTATGACAGGTTTGTTGACACTTTCGAACGGAATTAGCTTCAAAGGGCAGTGGTACGGCGCTAAAACAACCATTCAAGGCGAAATTGTTTTTTTCACGGGCATGACGGGATACGAAGAAGTATTGACTGACCCTTCCTACAAGGGACAGATCATCGTGTTTTCTTATCCATTAATCGGCCAATACGGCATCCAAAGCCAGCATATTCAATCAGAGAAGATTCAGGCAGCTGGAATTGTCGTAGTGGAGCTATACGAAGGGCCTTTAGAAAAAGGGGCTATTTCCCTCGGTGACTTTGCAGCAAGGGGCCAAGTTCCGATTTTAGCCGGCGTAGACACCCGCTCCATTATTCAGATTGTCCGCGAATACGGGACGATGCAGTCAGAAATGAGCCCATTCACTTCTTCCCTAATTTCGTGGAACCCCATCCAAACCGACTTTTTCCCGGAACACCAACATACAGAAGAAATTACAATATTCGGCGATGGAGACATTCACATCGGGTTAATTGATTTCCATTTTAAATCTTCTATATTAACGGAATTGCTGCAGCGCAAATGCAAAGTCAGCATTCTTCCCTATAATTTGCCGACTGAGAAGCTGGATGCGCTTCAACTGGACGGCTTGCTGTTTTCTAACGGCCCTGGCGACCCCGCTGCCTTAGCCCCACTGTTTCCGGTTTACCGGGACTGGGCAGAACGCTATCCCACTTTCGGGATTTGCCTCGGCCATCAGATTATCGCTTCCGCTTTCGGCGCCCGAACGACGAAATTGCCTTATGGCCATCGCGGCGCCAATCACCCAGTCATCCATACAAAGACGCAGAAAGTGACAATGAGTTCCCAAAATCACAGCTACGTCGTAGAAGATGCAAGCATATCGGAAACGCCGCTTTCCATTCTTTATAAAAACGTCAATGACGGCAGCATCGAAGGATTGAGCCATCCCGAACTTCCGCTGCTGACGGTCCAATTTCATCCGGAAGCAGCGCCAGGACCCGCTGAACATCAAGAACTATTCAGCCAGTTTCTTGCATTAATCCAACAGAAAAAGAAGGTGACCTTACATGCCTAAACAGCCCGCAATCCAAAAAGTACTAGTGATCGGTTCCGGCGCTATTGTCATCGGACAAGCTGCCGAATTCGATTATTCAGGAACTCAAGCCTGCCTTGCCTTGAAAGATGAAGGCATCGAAGTGATTCTCGTCAATAACAACCCGGCCACAATCATGACAGATAAAACCATTTCCCATAAAGTCTATTTCGAACCGCTGACAGTCGACAGCCTTACCCGCATTCTGGAAAAAGAACGGCCCGATGGCTTGCTGGCTACAGTGGGCGGCCAAACCGGATTGAATTTAGCAATGGCTTTATCGGATTCCGGCGTCCTCGCCAAATACGGCGTCTCGCTGCTTGGCACCGATATGGATTCGATCAAGCAAGCAGAAGACCGTGAACAGTTCCGTGCACTGATGAATAAATTGGAACAGCCTGTCCCAAGCAGCGATATCATTTATTCCATTGAAGAAGCATTGAAATTTGCCGATACAGCCGGCTATCCATTGATCGTCCGCCCTGCCTAT
The DNA here is from genome assembly GCF_057031095.1 of Planococcus alkaliphilus. NCBI lineage: Bacteria > Bacillati > Bacillota > Bacilli > Caryophanales > Caryophanaceae > Planococcus > Planococcus alkaliphilus. Next base: position 71,011 of record NZ_CM168060.1, on the reverse strand, counting down.
ACTTTGGGCGGTTTTGGCGGCGGCATCGCGGCAGATGAGGCTGCATATGTCTCGCTTGTTGCCCAAGGTTTAAGCGCGAGTCCTATCCAGCAATGCCTGGTAGAAAAAAGCATTGCCGGCTACAAGGAAATTGAATATGAAGTGATGCGCGACCAAAACGGCACCTGCATCACAGTCTGTAATATGGAAAATATGGATCCTGTCGGCGTACATACAGGCGACTCGATTGTAGTGGCTCCGAGCCAGACATTGAATGACCGCGAGTACCATATGCTCCGTACTGCATCGATCAACATTATTGATGCACTCGGGATTGTCGGTGCCTGCAATGTCCAATTCGCCTTGCATCCTGAAACTTCCGCTTATTATTTAATCGAAGTCAATCCCCGGGTCAGCCGTTCTTCGGCACTTGCTTCTAAAGCGACCGGCTACCCGATTGCAAAAATTGCAGCTAAACTGGCGATCGGATACACCTTGGATGAATTGAAAAATCCAGTGACCGGCACTACATTTGCGAGTTTTGAACCTGCACTCGACTATGTCACCGTGAAAATTCCGCGCTGGCCTTTTGATCAATTCCACCAGGCGAACCGCACACTCGGGACGCAGATGAAAGCGACCGGCGAAGTGATGGCCATTGAACGCAGCATGGAAGCCGCTTTCCAAAAAGCGATCCGCTCGCTCGATATGCCGCTCGACGGTTTCCGCTTGCCGGCACTCGCTGAATTGCCGACAGCGACTCTAGAAAAGATGGCCTCAGAACCGGACGACCGCCGGCTCTTCGTGCTGTTCGAATTGCTGATCCGCAATAAAACCGTAAAGCAAGTGCAGGAAATGACGGCAATTGCCCCTTACTTCTTATACGTTTTGAAGCGCATCGTTGATGAATGGCATAAATTGCATTTATTGTCCTGGAACAGTATGACCTATAGCCGCTTAAAGCAAGCGAAAGCGCTCGGTTTCAGCGATAAGCAATTAGCCGATCTGTGGCATGTCTCTCCGGCTGAAATCTGGGGCCAGCGCAAAAGCTGGAGCCTATTCCCTTCTTACCGGGTGATTGATACGTGTGCAGCGGAATTCCGTTCGCAGACCAATTACCTGTATTCCACTTGGAACGGCCAGGCGGACGAACGAAAGTCTACGAAGAAAAAAGTGGCAGTGATCGGGTCAGGCCCTATCCGGATCGGACAAGGCATCGAATTCGATTATTGCTGCGTGCATAGCGTGCTCGCCCTTCAAAAGCATGGCTATGAAGCCATTATGATCAATAACAATCCAGAGACGGTATCCACCGATTACGAAATCGCGGATGCGTTGTATTTTGAACCGATGACGGCTGAAGACATTTTGAATGTGCTCGACTTCGAAGGCATCACGCAAGTCATCGTCCAGTTCGGCGGCCAGACTTCACTGAATGTGGCAGCGGAACTGGAAGAGGCAGGCATCACAATTCTTGGTTCCGAAGTGGATCTATTGGATCAAATGGAAGACCGGGAACGATTTTATGGATTTTTGGAATCGATCGGCCTGCCTGTTATTCCAAGCTTCACGGCTGGGACGCCGGAAGAAGTTCAAGAGTTTGCCGGCATTCTCGGCTATCCGGTCATGCTGCGTCCGTCTTACGTCATCGGCGGCAAAGGCATGACGGTTTTGCATGACGAGCAAGAATTACAACAATGGCTGATGCAAACGGCCATGTCTTACCCTGTGCTCGTGGATCATTTCATTACCGGAAAAGAAGTGGAAGCGGATATTTTATCGGATGGAGAAAATGTTTGGATTTCCGCTGTCTTTGAGCATATTGAAGGCACCGGCGTCCATTCCGGCGACAGCATTTCCATTACGCCGCCAGTTTCCCTGTCTTCCGAAGCACTCGCAAAATTAACAGCGACCGCACGGCATATCGCAGGCAATATGAAATACACGGGTTTATTCAACATCCAGTTTGTTTACGAAGACGATCAATTATTCGTCATGGAAATAAACCCGCGGGCTTCCCGTACTGTGCCGATCAGCTCAAAAGCCACCGACGTCCCGCTTGTGCAATTGGCGACGGCATTGATGCTTGGTGTACCTTTTGAGGAACTCGGCATCGAGGAATTATACAATGGACAACCGGAATATACCGTAAAGGCTCCGGTGTTTTCACATATTAAACTGCCTGGCCTGTCCGCGGTCCTCTCACCTGAAATGATGTCGACGGGAGAAGTCATCGGCAGCAGCCGGGACTCCACTCTCGCGATGCAAAAAGCGCTGGACGGTGCATCTCAGCAACTGGCTTCACTAAAAGGCGGCGGCACCATTTTCATTACCGAAGCCTCGCTTCCGCTGATTGACGAGAAATTCTGGAAAGATCAAAGCTTCGCCTTTCAAACAGAAGCAGTGACGCTGTTTGAAGAGTGGCTGAAAACGGACGATAAGAAAGCGTATATCGATTTAGTCCCTGATCCCGATAAAATCCAGGCAGCTGCAGCTGCTGTCCACCGTCTTCACGTTTGGACGCGCACAGAAACCATCGGTGCTTTTCAAGAACATGTCAAAGCGATCAACGGAAACACGAAAGGAGTGCTTGTACAATGACAACGATTTTGCCCTATGCCCCACAGATTGCCCAAAAACACATGCTTTCGCTAAAAGATTACAGCAGCTCAGAGATTTTGGATTTGCTTGAGCTGGCTGCAGAATTGAAGAAACCAGAAAACAAATACCTGCCTTTATTGGAAGGCAAAGTGCTCGGCATGATTTTCGAAAAATCGTCCACCCGTACACGTGTGTCTTTTGAAGCCGGCATGCTGCAGCTCGGCGGCCATGCGATGCATCTCAGCACACGGGACATCCAGATGGGGCGCGGCGAAACGATTTCAGATACCGCACAAGTCTTATCCGGCTATCTCGATGGCATCATGATCCGGACATTTGACCAGGCAACGGTCCAGGAAATGGCGGACCATAGTTCGGTGCCGGTCATCAATGGATTAACAGATGATTTTCATCCTTGCCAAGTGCTTGCCGACCTACTGACGATCCAAGAACATTTCGGCAGCTGTGCAGGAAAGAAAATGGCTTATATCGGCGATGCCAATAATATGGCGAATTCACTGATGATCGGCGCGGCTAAAGTCGGAATGGACATCTCCATCGCGTCTCCTGCCACTTATGCACCGAAATCTGAAATGGTTGAACTAGCTCAAACGATTGCACTGCAAACTGGGGCAACCATACAGATTACAATCGATCCCGTCGAGGCAGTCAAAGGCTGCGACGTGATTTATACGGATGTCTGGGCGAGCATGGGCCAGGAAGCGGAAGCGCTGGAGCGTCTGGAACATTTCCAGGGGTATCAAGTGAACGAAGAACTGGCAGCGCATGCGAACCCGGATTATATCTTTATGCATTGCCTTCCTGCCCACCGCGAAGAAGAAGTATCGACCGCGGTTCTTGAAGGCCCGCACTCAGTCGTTTTCCAGGAAGCCGAAAACCGCTTGCATGCACAGAAAGCCTTGCTTGTTGCCTTAATGGCCGATTAATAAACACAAAAAAGCTGTTCCGGAAGCGTTTGGCTTCGGGAACAGCTTTTCATTTTTCAAACCCTCACGCTTCGTCATCGATGAATTCGGGTTCAATTTTATCCAGCTTTTCTTCTTTTAAGATGGTGTACATATTGGCCGTTTCTTCTTTACGGGCATTTTCTTTCAGCATATCCACACGTACCGTGACCACTTTTTGGCCGAAGCGGATTTGCAATTCGTCATTTTCTTTGATGACCGAGCTTGCCTTTGCTTTATTGCCGTTTACGGTAATCCGTCCTTGGTCAGCTACTTCTTTAGCCAACGTACGGCGTTTGATCAAACGGGAGACTTTCAAAAATTTATCCAGACGCATCGTCATTCTTCCCTTCTTGCCAATGTTTTGGCTTCGTTCCAAAATTCATCTAATTGCGCTAATGTATAGTCGCTGAAATTGCCGCTTCCTTCGTTGACGCGCTTTTCGACATGGCTGAAGCGCTGCTGGAATTTCTGGTTGGCATGGACCATGGCCTGTTCAGGCGACAATCCATAAAAGCGGGCAATATTGACGAGAGTAAATAGCAGGTCGCCCAGTTCATCGAGCTGCCGCTCTTTAGAACCTTTCGCCGTTTCCTCCTGAAATTCCTGCAATTCTTCTTGGAATTTCTCCCAAGCCCCTTCTGCATCCGACCAGCTAAAGCCAACTTTGGCCGCTTTTTTCTGGTAATTATAAGACGTCATCAACGAGGAACTGAAGCGCTCCTGTCCGTCCAGAATGGAAGCCGTCTGCGGTTTTTCCTGGGCTTTGATCGCTTGCCAGTTCGATACGACTTCGTCTGACGTGGCAGCTTCCACATCGCCGAAGACATGCGGATGGCGCCGGATCATTTTCGCGCTGACTGCTGACAAGACATCTTCCAACTGGAAATAGCCGTTGTCCTGGCCAATTTGTGCATGCAGGAATACTTGAAGCAGCACATCGCCCAATTCTTCGGCTATCGCTTCGTCATCTTCTTCCTCAATCGCCTGGAGCAGCTCGTGCGCTTCTTCCAATAAATACGGGCGCAATGATTCTTGCGTTTGCTCGCGGTCCCATGGGCAGCCTTCAGGGCTTCTTAAACGGGCGACAATCTGGCGGAACGTCTGCCATTCCTTTAGGCGATCCATTTGGTCCACGGCCGGCGGCACATAAATCGTCGTTAAATTATCCACTTCCGCTGCACGGTCCAGTTCATAGAGCGGAACCTTCCGCAGCACTTCGTTTGCTGAACCCGCCGCGGTCACGATGGTCACTTCGTAGTCTTCCGGATATTTTTCCATTAGCGTCAACTTCACTTCCGATGCACTAAAGGAATCGTAGACTTGCGCAATTAACACATGCTGCGTCATATTGACGTCGTCGCTTGCCATCGCTGTGCCATCGAGCAGCTGGAACCCTTCAATCGGGTCGATGCGGAGCGCTCCGAAAATCGGATCCAGAAAACTTTGCCCGCCTTCAATCACTAAGCGGAAACCTCCATCTTTTTCGGCTTCCACTAAATATTGAACCGTCTGCTCGGCGACCAATGGATGGCCCGGTACGGCATAAATGACCGATTGCTCTTTTGCTAAGGCAATCAGCGTATCTGCAATTTCTGCATAGACCGGGGCAAAGGTATCGTGTTTTTCGTAAACGGCATCGAAAGAGTTAAAACTCATGCCCTCTTCGGCCAATTCCTGCAAGACGGGATGGTCTTCCGTCCGCACATACAACTTCGAAGCATTCTTTAATTTTTTATAGACGCCAAGCGGCAGTTGATCCAAATCTCCTGCGCCCAGCCCGATTACATGGATGGTGTTCATATACGATCTCCTTTTTTTCTGGCGTTCAATTTCAATTGAAGCCCTGCCAGTTTCCTGCCGAACGGAATGATAAACCATTCTCTTTCCGTGATGATGCGGCTGCGCGCCACCACAACCAGAAACACAGCCGCACCGAGAAGAACGGCCGTCACGGCGATAAAGGCAGCAGACAAGCGGCTCCTGAACCCGTCGAAGACGACGCCATCAGCAAACCATGACCAACCGGTGACTGCAAATGCCATTGCCGCAGAGGCAGCTAAAATCCAGCCGTAATAGCGAGTGGGCGCCAATCGGATCGGCCAGACACGTTTAAAATACAGCAACAAGCCGAAAACGATGAATACGAGCCCGAGATTTCCCGCAAGCGCAGCACCTGTCACTTCCCATAGCGGAATCAACAGCCAATTGCCGATGATTTTGATCACGACGCCACCCGCTAATAGCCAAGCAGGAATTTTCACTTTTCCTAGTCCGTAGAGCAAGGAAGTCAAAACCAGCAATAATGCCATCCAGACGATCTGCCAGCTGAAAACGATCAATGCCGCTGATTCCTCACGGGTTTCAAACAGCATTTCATTGACATACGGCATGACCAATGACAAACCTACCGCTGAAGCAAAAGCAAATAAAAACGATACGCGGAAAGCCAATTGCGCATAGGCTTGAGCCGGTCTTCCGGTTGGTTTTTTCGCCATTTGGGCAACAAGCGGCACGATGGCAAGTGCAAGCGATGTCGCCATGAGAATGCCGAATTGCACGAGCGGCTGTCCTCTATCGTAGACCCCTTTTTGCTCCATTGCCGAAATTCGGTCGATCCCCGCCTCAGTCAGCAGACGAAACACGGAAAACGAATCGACCAATTGAAAGAACAGCAGGATCAATGAACTCATGCTGATGCTTAAACTGATCACCGTCATTTTTTTTATGATCAGCCATGGACGGACCGCTGTTGAAGATGGTTCTCTTCGATTGTAAGAACGACGGAAATAATAGACAAGCAAGAGTACTGCTGCCAGTTCTCCCACAGCGGCACCGAGTATGGCCATGCTTCCCGCCGCATACAACGAATAGCCCGCCATGACCACTAGCCATGAACCGAGTAAAATGACCGATACCCTGATCGCCTGTTCCATCACTTGCGCATAGGCGACGGGCTGCATATGGTTTCGGGATTGGAAATGCCCTTTCATCACAGCAATCGGTGCCATCAGCAATACCGCTAAAGCGGCAATTTGCAAAAGCGGAGCAAGGTTCCGGTCGCCCATCCAACCGGCCAACCCTTCCGCTCCCAAAAACAGCACCAAAAAAACCACTAGCGATACAGCCGCAATAAAACCGAGAGAGATCCTTAAAATCACACCATGGTCCTGTTTTTCTGAATCAGCGAGCAGCTTTGAGACGGCTACGGCAAAGCCATAGGAAGTCCAGACACTGAAAATGCCGACAAACGGATACACTTGCTGGTAAATATAAAAACCTCGGTCACCGACTAAGTTCTGGAAAGGCACGCGGTAAATGGCACTCAGCAATTTGACGATAAAGCCCGCCATCGTCAAAAGGACTGCGCCTTTCATAAATGTTTTCATTGTTCCTTCATTCGCCAACGGGCTTCACTCATTCCCTCTACAAATTAACTGACCGGCTTTTCTTCCCGAAGCGATTCCGGAAGCAGCTTCATTATGCCTTCAAGCACATCAAACGGATGATGCTTCTTGGTTTTGTTTTCATCAATGGTCATCACCAGCTGCTGTCCAGCCATACTGAAACCGACAGCGCGGCCGTAAGCTGCCGATTCTTCGACGAGCTTGCCGCCATTCATCGCAGAAGTGCCTTCTGCTGATAGCTTGATTGTAATAATTTTTCCGGTTTGCTTGATCGACTCGACACCGGTCAGGCGCGCCCAAACTTTCATGCGCGCCACACTCAGCAAGCGATCGGTCTCAATCGGCATATCGCCGAACCGGTCGATCAATTCATCTTGTAGTTCGGCAACTTCCTCTTCTGTTTCGATGCCTTTGACGCGTTTATACATCTGGATTTTCTGGTAGCCGTCCCCGATATAACTGTCAGGAATGTAAGCATCCACATCAAGCGAAATCTCGACTTCCGGAATCTCCTCTTTCTTGATGCCGGTGCGGCGCTCTTCGATGGCCTGCTCCAGCATCTGCGAGTACAGATCAAAGCCGACGGAATCAATAAAGCCGTGCTGCTGCGAACCGAGCAGATTTCCAGCACCGCGAATGGACAGATCCCGCATCGCAATCTTGAAGCCGGATCCAAGTTCCGTAAATTCCTTGATGGCCATGAGGCGTTTTTCCGCTACATCGGTCAGCACTTTATCGCGCTGGTACATAAAGTACGCATAAGCGACACGGCTTGAACGGCCGACGCGGCCACGCAATTGATACAATTGCGATAAGCCCATACGGTCCGCATTATGGACGATCAAGGTATTGACGTTCGGAATATCGATCCCGGTTTCAATAATTGTCGTCGTTACGAGCACATCGTAGTCGCCGTCCAGGAATCCGAGAATGACAGACTCCAATTCCGTTTCCGACATTTGCCCATGGGCATGTCCGATACGTGCTTCCGGCACCAAGGCTTGAATTTCCTCCACTTTCCGGGTCATATCATCCACCCGGTTATAGAGATAGAACACTTGGCCGCCCCGTGCCATTTCACGTTCAATCGCTTCGCGCACAAGGGCACCGTTATGTTCCATGACATAACTTTGCACCGGGAAACGGTTGGCCGGCGGTGTTTCGATAACGGAAAGGTCACGTACGCCAATCATGGACATATGAAGCGTCCGCGGAATCGGTGTCGCCGTCAATGTCAAAACGTCCACATTCGTTTTCATTTGCTTAATCTTTTCTTTATGGGTAACCCCGAAGCGCTGTTCTTCATCGATGATCAGCAGCCCTAAATCTTTATAGCCAATGTCTTTGGATAAGATACGATGCGTTCCGACGACGATATCAACTGTACCGTTACGTAAGCCTTTAGCGGTTTCGGTTTGCTGCTTTTTCGAACGGAAGCGGCTCATCAGCCCAACCGTAATCGGGTAGTCTTTAAACCGTTCGCTCATCGTTTCAAAATGCTGTTGGGCGAGAATCGTCGTTGGCACTAAAAAGGCCACTTGCTTGCCATCAAGCACTGCTTTGAATGCGGCACGAATCGCCACTTCGGTTTTGCCGTAGCCGACGTCGCCGCATATCAAACGGTCCATTGGCCGTTCTTTTTCCATATCGCGCTTTACTTCGGTGATCGAACGCAGCTGATCCACGGTTTCTTCATAAGGGAATTCCGCTTCGAATTGGCGCTGCATGTCCTGTTCTTCGGAAAACGCATAGCCTTTTAATGCTTCGCGTTCCGCATAGAGTTTAATGAGGTCATCGGCAATATCCTGAACCGCAGCGGAGACTTTCCGGTGCGTCTTCTTCCATTCCGCTCCGCCCATCTTATGCAGCTTCGGTTCTTTTTCTTCAGAAGCAATGTACTTCTGGATTAAATCGATTTGGTCGACGGGCACGAATAATTTATCATCCGCTTTATAGACAATGTGCAAATAATCTTTATGGACGCCGCCGATTTCCAAAGTTTCAATGCCGACATAACGGCCAATGCCGTGATGGATATGGACAATATAATCGCCAGGTTTGATTTCCGAATAGCTTTTAATGCGCTCCGCATTGGTCAGCTTTTGCGGGCGCGTCTTTTTCTTCGCCTGCAGTTTGAACATTTCCGCATCCGTGATGACAGCCAAGCGCTGAAGCGGCATTTCAAATCCGCCGGACAAGTCGCCATCGACTAAATACATGTGGCCGCCTTGAACGTTTGTCGCAGCCGTGATGATTTCCGCTTCCATTCCGTAGTCTTCAAGCACCGAACGGACTTTCCGCATCCGCTCTTCGCCTTCTGCGATGATAAACACTTGGAACTTAGCTAGCGTCCAGCGCTCCACTTCCGCTTTCAGCAAATTCATCTGTCCGTGGAAAGACTGCATCGGCTTGCACGAATACGTAATCGATTTCTTCACTTGAATCGACGGGAATGTCCGGACGAATAAAGAAAGAAAAGCAACTTGCTGTTTTGTTTTCTGGAGCACTTCACGGAACGTATACGATAGCGGGAGGTCCTGAAGGAACTTACCTTCTTCGAGCAGCGAAACGATCCAATCGCCTTCTTCCCGCTCCAAGGTTTCGGTCATTTCCTGGATTCTGCCGAGTTCATCAAAGAAAATGACGCCATTCCCCGGGAAATAATCGCCTAAGAATGCCGATTGGCTGTCCACCAATGCTGCATACTTCGCCACTTGATCCGGTACATTGCCTTCCCGAAGCATGTCGATATCATGCTGGATATGCTGAAGCAACGCTTCTTTTGTGTCGTCCGCTTTCACTTTTTTCAATGTAGCAGCTAGCTTCTCCTCGATTTTCTCTGCCAATTCCAGCTTTTGCAGACGCGTCAGCACCAATTCACTGGCCGGCAAGATGCACAAGGATTCCATCTTATCGAGTGAACGCTGGTCTTCTGCTGAAAACTGGCGGATGGAGTCGACTTCCGTATCAAATAGCTCAATGCGGGCTGGGTGTTCAAAATTCAAAGGATAAATATCCAATATTCCGCCGCGCAAGGCGAATTCGCCTGGAGTCGTGACCATCGGCGTACGTGAATAGCCCATCGCCACCAATTTCCCAATCCATTCTTCTGCATCAATTTCATCTCCGGTATGGGTACGCAAGGTTGAAAATCTCCATTGCTCATGGGATGGCATCAACTTCCGCATCCCTGCAACCGGCGTGATGTAAATGCCTTTTCCGACATTTTTCATGTGATCCAGCGTATCAATTCGGTGGGCGCGCAGTTCTGGGCCGGAGAATGATACATCTGCCGCTATTAATTCATCTGCCGGATAGAGATGGACAAGCTCTTCCCCCATCAATTTGACCAAGTCATCATAAGTGCGCTGTGCATGCAATAAATTCGGCGCTACAACCAATAATGGGGTATTCGATTCAGCCCAAACCGTCTGATAAAAAATAGGGCGTGCACTGCCGGACAATCCCGAAATCAACTGGTGGTCCTGCCCTTTTTTCAAGTCTGCAATCAATGCCTGCGTATGAGAATCCCCAGCAAACGATTTTAATATACGATCCATCCCGATTCCCCCTTTCAAAATAAACAGTGTATTCGTGATTTTCCTGCCTCATTCAGAAACAGAAAAAGCTCTGGACGCTGTTTGCGCCAAAGCGAAATTCTATTTAACGGCTGCATTATAATCATTCATGACCTCAAGATACGGTTTAGAAAGCCATAACTCACAGGCTTCTGCGCTTTTCTTGATCGCTTCGGAAATTTCCGGAGCCTCGGATTCCGAGAAACGCGCGAGCACGTAATCCGGCACTTTCATCCCGGCAGGCGGGCGGCTGATGCCCACACGCATGCGATTGAATTGCTGAGTGCCTAAATGCTGAATGAGCGATTTGATGCCGTTATGTCCCCCGGCACTGCCTTTTTGGCGAAGCCGCAGCTGCCCGGTAGGCAAATCCAGATCATCATAAATAACCACCAAGTCTTCAATTGCCACATCGTAATAATCCATTAAAGCGCCGACACTCTCACCTGACAAATTCATATAAGTCAGCGGCTTCAATAGCATGACTTTTCCCTCCGGCCGGTGGATGATCGAGTACATTCCTTTGAACTTCGACTGAGTCAAAGGGGCATTCCATTTGGATGCCAAATAGTCGATTACTTGAAAACCGACATTATGCCGGGTCGATTCATATGCTTTCCCGGGATTTCCCAGGCCCACAATCAATTTCATAGCCATCTTCCTTTGCTGTTTTCACTGCTTCACATTTTACCACAAATACTTATTAAAACAGAAAAATAGGGGCTGTCTCTCGACAGCCCCTTTTCTTTTTTGATTAAGCTTCTTTTTCGCCGTCTTCAGCGTCGCCATTGATTACTTCTGGTTCTCCAGCTGCATCTTCAGCAGGCGCTTCAAGTTCATCCAACTCTTCTTGAGAACGAGGAGCTGTAACAGAGACTAAAATGAAGTCATCTTCATCTAAAATTTCATACGAAACGTTTCCACGGATATCGCCGACTGTCAATGTATCGCCAATCGCCAAGTTGGAAACATCCACTTCTACTGCATCCGGAATGTCAGAAGGCTTCACTTTGATGGTCACTTCGCGGTTAGGCTGATTGACAACGCCACCTTCTTTTTCTCCTGGAGATTCGCCGACCATATGGACCGCCGCTGAAACTTCAAGTTCATCAGACATGTTAATCGCTAAGAAATCGACATGCTCAAAGTTTCCTTTTAACGCATCTCTTTGGAAATCATTCAATACTACGTTTATGGATTTTCCATCAATCTCTAAGTTGATGACGCCATTGCGTCCAGATTCACGCAAGGTTTTAATCAAATCAATTTCTGATACCACTAAAGGAGTGGTTTCTGTCTGGAAGCCGTAAACGACTCCAGGAACATCACCTTTTCCTCTTAATTCAGTTAACGATGAATGCGGTGTACCGCTTTCTCTTTTTTGTGCTGTAATTTTTGTGCTCATATTCTTCATCCTCCAGTTTAATTATGCATAGTGAGTATTTACCCTATCTTGCAAAAGCCAAACCTTTCAGGAAAACGAGCTGTATAAACAGCGTAAAATTCATTTACTCATTTAAGTGAAATTCCGCGATGTAGCTGCGAATCGATTTGTGGTTACCCATTCTTCATTTCAGCTTACCGAGGTTTCAAACTTAGTCAAATAATGTGCTGACAGATTTTTGTTCGTGTACGCGGACGATTGTTTCAGCCAATAATTTCGCAACAGACAGCTGCTTGATTTTTGGTGATTTCTTTTCTTCCGGCAACGCAATTGAATTCGTGATGATCAATTCTTTGATGACAGAATCGTTGATGCGGCCGACAGCAGGCCCTGAAAGAACCGGATGTGTACAGCATGCATAGACTTCTTTTGCTCCGCTTTCGATCAATGCGCTTGCAGCAATTGAAATCGTTCCAGCTGTATCAATGATGTCATCGATGATGATGGCCGTTTTGCCTTCCACATTCCCGATGATGTTCATGACTTCCGCTACGTTCGGACGCGGACGGCGTTTATCGATAATCGCGATCGGCGCTTTCAGGCGATCCGCCATTTTGCGGGCACGCGTTACACCGCCATGGTCAGGAGAAACAACGATAACGTTTTCCAAATCGATGCCGCTTTCTTTTAAGAAGTAGTCTGAAATAAGAGGCACAGCTACCAAATGATCAATCAGGATATCAAAGAATCCTTGAATTTGAGGAGCATGCAAATCGAGTGCAATGACACGAGTCGCTCCTGCAGTCTCTAATAGGTTTGCTACCAATTTAGCCGTGATCGGTTCACGTGAACGGGCTTTGCGGTCTTGGCGCGCATAGCCGTAATAAGGCATTACAACGTTTACTGTACGAGCAGAAGCACGTTTGACAGCATCGATCATAATTAATAATTCCATCAGGTTTTCGTTGACCGGCTGTGAAGTAGATTGAACGATGAAGACATCATAGCCGCGGATGCTTTCTTCGATATTGATCTGGATTTCACCGTCGCTGAAATGGGTGACTGAACTTTTTCCTAATGGCAAACCTACGTGCTCTGCAATTTCCTCTGCTAATCCTTGATTGGAATTCAATGAAAAGATTTTCATTTTAGTGGTCGCTGCATCAATTTGATAACTCATTACGTGTGTAGCCTCCTATTTTTTCAGGTTTAATTTACTGACATAGCCTTCTTTGTTTTCTTGCCGAGCGCGTGCAATAGCTAAGGAATCTGCTGGAACGTCTTTTGAAATCGTTGATCCCGCTGCGACAAACGACCCTTTGCCGACCGTCACCGGTGCAACCAAGTTGGAATTGCAGCCAATAAACGAATCGTCTTCAATCGTTGTCAAATGTTTATTTTTACCGTCGTAATTGACTGTGATGCTGCCGCAGCCGATATTGACGTTTGTTCCTACAAGGGCATCTCCGATATAGCTTAGGTGGGAGACTTTGCTGCCGTTTCCGACATTGGATTTCTTCACTTCGACAAAATTGCCGATTTTCACTTCATTGCCAAGCTCTGTTTCCGGACGCAAGTGCGCAAATGGACCAATTGCTGTATCTTCTCCGACTTTGCTGTCGTAGACATGCGAAGAACGGATTTCTGTCCGGCTGCCGATCGTGCTGTTGCTTATATGGCTGTTGGATGTAATGATGCAATCTTCACCAATTACTGAATTTCCTTCAATCGTTACATTCGGCTGGATGATCGTATCTGCTCCGATTACCGCTTCTGCGCTGATATAGGCAGTTGCTGGATCGATGATCGTCACGCCTGCACGCATGTGCTTTTCAGCGATGCGGCTGCGCATGATTCCTTCAGCTTGGCTCAAAGCGACACGGTCGTTGACACCAAGTGTTTCTTCAAAGCTATCCGTCGCGTAAGCCGCAACCACTTCGCCTTGTTTTTGAAGGATTTCAATGACGTCTGGCAAGTAATATTCGCCTTGGGCATTGTTATTTGACACGTGTTTCAATGCATCAAAAAGTGCTTCATTGTCGAAGCAATAAGTGCCGGTATTGATTTCTTTCACTTTCTGCTCTTCTGCAGAAGCATCTTTTTGTTCAACGATTTTTGAAACGCCGCCTGTTTCATCGCGAAGAATTCGGCCATAGCCGGTTGGGTTCTCGGCAATCGCAGTTAAAATAGTGGCTTTCGCAGTTGTCTCTGCGTGATGGCTAAGCAAAGCTTCCATTGTTTCCGGACGGATCAACGGTGTATCGCCGCAAACAACTAAAGTCGTTCCGGGCAAACCTTCGATCATGGAAGCTGCCTGTTGGACGGCATGCGCCGTTCCAAGTTGTTCTTCTTGCAGCGCATACTCGCTTTTTTCTCCGAGCTGCTGCTGCACTTTTTCAGCACCGTGGCCGACGATCGTAACAATTTTTTCAACACCCAATTGTTGTACATTGTTAGCAACATGCTCTACCATCGGCATGCCGCAAACAGGGTGAAGCACTTTATAAAGCTTTGACTTCATGCGTGTTCCTTGCCCAGCAGCTAAAATGACTGCGTATGTATTTGTCATATAGTCGATCCTCCGTCTGTATGTATTTATTATCTATTTTTCCATATTCCCTGTTCTGCCAACACGTTAACTAAATCTCCAAAAAAAAACGCCGATTCGACGATTTGGACTTTGCGTATGGAAGCAGAACACGTTAACAAGCGATTGATGAGTAAAAAAGTGCTGATTTGAAAGCTTCTGTTGAATGTCAAACTCCTGCACTATCCTTAACTATATCCGAAAAACCTTGATTTTTCAAGGTTTCGGGGCATGACAATCCGATGACATTATTTCACGAAAATAAAAAAGAGCCTTTCAATGGGCGAAGGCTCAAGAGGTGGCTCAATTAAACACCGGCTTCTTCAAAAACCGGATCATTTTCACTTTGCTGGTAAGCAGTTAATACAGCAGTCTGTAATTTATTGCGCGTGCTGGAGTTGATCGGATGGGCAATGTCTCTAAACTCCCCATCTGGTGTCCGTTTACTTGGCATTGCCACAAACAGCCCTTCGTTGCCATCGATCACCCGGATATCATGTACAACAAATTCGTTGTCCAACGTGATGGAAGCGATAGCCCGCATCCGACCATCCGTTTGTACTCGCCGAAGCCTTACATCAGTTACTTCCATTGTTTCACCACCTCTCTTCTAAGTTGCAAAATAGAATGCTCTTAAGGTAATTCGATGCAAAGGACTAAACTCCTTCATAAATTACAAAATTTATTAGAAAATTTAATTAATAAACAGAAAAGCGGAAAGAGCCGCTTAGCTTCGGCAGCCGTAAGACAGACCGCGAGGAGGCTGTTGCCGCCGCAGTGGACTGACTTACGACCGAGAAGCTGGCTCTTACAGCTGGACAATAACGAAAAGCGGAAACCGCCCGTTCAGATTCGCCGGGCATAAGTCAATCTGGCTGCCGGAGCTGGACAGAAAGAAATGCGGAAACCGCCCGTCTGAGTTTTACGGGGTACAAAAGAGCAAAGAAAAAACCACCCCGAAGGATGGCTTATTCAGCAAGTGCTGCAATGACTTCAATTTCAACTTTTGCATCTTTTGGCAACCGTGCCACTTCTACAGTAGAGCGGGCAGGTTTATGGTCGCCGAAATACGAAGCATAGACTTCGTTCAGCTCAGCAAAATCATTCATGTCTTTAATGAATACCGTGGTTTTGATCACGCCTTCAAGCGAAGAGCCTGCTTCTGCCAGGACAGCTTTCAAGTTGGCGAATACTTGATGCGTTTGGTCGACAATCGACCCTTCCACCATTTCCTCTGACGGCGTCAATGGAATTTGGCCGGAACTGTAAAACAGATTTCCTGCAATCACACCTTGCGAATATGGGCCAATTGCTGCGGCTGCTTGATCGGTTGCTACAAATTTCATGTTAAAACCCTCCATTTGTAAAATAGTTTCCTTCTTCAAGAGCAATTTTGCGTTCTTTTTCACTGACTTCACGCAATTTAACCAATGATAGGTATTTCTCAACAAGTTGTTCATCTGAATGCTCGGCTTCGACGAGTACCGCGACTCCGGCAAGGGTGCATTCAAATTCTTCCAATAAATTCTTCATGCCATTCATCGTTCCGCCGACTTTCATAAAATCGTCGGTGATCAAGACACGCTGACCGCTCTTCATGCTCCGCTTCGACAACACCATGGTCTGGATGCGGCGAGATGAACCTGACACATAATTGATGCTGACTGTAGATCCTTCTGTTACCTTGCTGTCTCGTCTGACAATGACAACCGGCACATTCAAATGGCGGGCGATAGCATGGGCAATCGGAATGCCTTTTGTAGCCACCGTCATGATGACGTCAATTTTTTCATCGGCGAAAGCTGTTGCAAACACTTTGCCGACCCGGTTCATGATGCTTGGATTGCCAAGCACATCGGTCATGTAAAGATAGCCCCCCGGCAATAGCCGGTCCGAATGGCTTAATTCTTCGATCAATTCATCCATAATGGCTTTGATTTCTGGCTTTTGCAGTTTCGGTACGTATTTTACGCCGCCTGCTGCTCCCGGCACGGTCATCAATAACCCAATTCCTTTTTCTTCAAAGGTCTCTTTAACAATCCCCAAATCTTCGCTGATCGAAGACTTAGCGGATTCGTAAAGATCCGAAAAATATGTAAGAGGAATTAACTTATGTGGATGTTCCAAAAGATAATGCGTCATATCAACTAAACGTTCACTGCGCTTCCACTTCATACTACCCTCTCCTAAACACGAATGATTTATAGAAAATTTACCATAAATATACGTATTTAAGCAAGGGGATCCCGTTCGCCAATCAAACGCACGGCATAGACTTCTGCGCAAAATCCTCTTAAACCGTTGTAAATACGGGGAATCCGGGCTTCCTGGTGAACCAAGCCGAAGACGGTCGGACCGCTTCCGCTCATTAATACAGCATCTGCACCAAACTTCTTCATTTGTTCTTTGATCTGTGCCACTTCCGGATACAGATTTAAGGTCACGCTTTCCAATGCATTGCCAAGATTGTCGCACATGGCTTGGTAATCGCCAGTCTCCAACGCTTCAATCATCGCTTGGGTATTCGGATGCTCCGCTTTTGTAACATCAAAAGCCCCGTAGACATCTGCCGTCGAAACGCCAATCGTCGGTTTCGCCAATATCACCCAGCAGTTCGGCGGTGTCGGCAGCTCCTGGATGACTTCTCCACGCCCTTTGGCTAGCGCTGTGCCTCCGTATACGCAAAACGAGACGTCTGATCCGATTTGCGCGCCAAGCTCTGCGAGTTCATCCAACGACAAGTTTAATTGCCATAATTGGTTTAATCCCTTCAAAGTGGCAGCTGCGTCGCTGCTTCCTCCAGCAAGGCCGGCTGCTACAGGAATCTGTTTGTCCAAAGAAATGATGACTCCCGACTTGATATGGAACTTATCTTTTAGCAACTGGGCGGCTTGATAAGCCAAGTTGCGCGAATCGTTTGGGACAAAGCGGTCAGCGGATTCAATATGGATTCCGCTTTCTGTCGCTTTCAAGCCGATGCGGTCAGCCAGGTCGACAGTTGTCATGATCATTTCGATTTCATGGTAATTGTCCGGCCTTTTATGTAAAACATCTAACGTTAAATTGATTTTGGCAGGCGCCTTTACGTAGAGCATTCCACTGCCTCCTTTACTATTCTGATGAACACTATTTTAACACAAGCGGCTCGAATAGGAAGAATTAAGAAAATCTGAAATCCAGTAACCCTGAAAAAACAAAAAAATCCACGAACCTGTTCAAGCAACAGGTGTGGATTTTACAAAATATAAATATGAATTCATTATCTAACAACAAGTTCTTCTTCTGTTCCTTCATAAACAGTAATCTCTACTGCTTCTGTCAGGATGTCTGCGTAGCTGTAAGACACACGTTCAAATGCATGCTCATCTTGATCAAGCTCAATTACGAACACGGAGTGATACGTTTCCCGCAAAATCCCGGCACGTTCCACCGTTTTCTTGCGTCCTCCGTTTGCCTTCAAAATCAATCGTTTCCCTAAATGTAGATCTAACGATTTTTTAATATCCGCCAAAGTTTTGGGCATCTTGTCTACACCTCACTATAAATAAATTATAGCAAAATACGACTATTTTGTCAAGCAAATTTAATATTTTATCAGCGTTGTATAGTTACTGTCAATATTTTTTTATCCGAAATATCTTTTTCGAGAAGCTCATGTGCCAATTTTGTAACAAGCTTCCGCTTTTATTTGAAATATGCGTAAAGCTTATCTGCAAGCAAACCGAATTCCTTAATCGTCAAGGTTTCTCCCCGGCGCGAAGGCTCAATCCCGGCTTCTTCCAACGCTTTCAAAATGAATTCCTTTTTCTCTTTGCCCAGTGGCATCGCCGATTGAAGGTTGTTTAAAATCGTTTTTCTCCGTTGGACAAAAGAACCTCTTGTAACCGTAAAGAAAAAATCTTCATCGATGACTTTGACTTGCGGCTCCGGACGCTTGGTCATCCGAATCACAGCAGAATCCACATTCGGCTGCGGCAGAAAGACCGTTTTCGGCACCGTTAAAGCCATTTCCGCTTCTGTGTAGTATTGGATGGCGATGGACAACGATCCATAAGCTTTGCTGCCAGGCTTTGCCGTGATACGCTCCGCCACTTCTTTTTGCAGCATAACAACCAAGCCCCGGATCGGCAGTTTTTCAAGCAATAGCTTCATAATGATCGGTGTCGTGACGTAATAAGGCAAGTTCGCCACTACCATGATGTCTTCATAGCCGGCTAATTCTTTTTCAATCTCTGCAAGGACGTCCGCTTTCAACACATCTGAATGGACGATGGAAATATTGTCATAAGGCGACAGCGTATCTTCTAGAACCGGCAAAAGCCGCTGGTCGATTTCGAACGCCAGCACTTTCCCAGCATCTCTTGCCAAATGCTCGGTTAAGGCACCGATGCCTGGCCCGATTTCAATAGCCGCTGATTCTTTCGTCAAATTCGCCTGGCCCACAATTTTCCGTAAAATATTCGGATCGATCAAAAAGTTCTGGCCTAAACTTTTCTTCACTTTCAAACCGTATTTGGCCATAATCTCCTGGGTCCGAATGGGTGTTGCAATATCTTTAGTCATCAAAGTTCCTCCTGATTTACCGCTTGTACCGCTTCTATAAATTGCGCTTTTGTAATCCCGAACATGTGGAGCCGCTTTTGAAGCTGTTTTCCGTTCGTATAGCCGATCTGCAAAAGCTCTCCTATTCGTGTTCTGCGTATTTTAGCTTGAGGATGCGCAACAAGCGCTGCATCGATCAAGTCTTCCATTGTAATCTCTATCGCGCTGTCTTTTTCCCGCGGCGTGTAAATTGCGGACAATGCTTCTCGAATGTCTTCATCACACGCATGTTCGATGCCAAGCCCTTTGCCATTCTTCGCAATGGTCTTTTCTTTCGCAAGAAATGCATGTTTCACTTGAGGCACATATTCTTCAATAATAGCACGGATTCGCTGCCCTGGATAATCAGGGTCTGTAAATACAATAACGCCGCGCTTTTCTTGAGCATGGCGAATACGCTGAAGCGTCTCTTTGGAAATGGCTGAGCCATTTGTTTCGATTGTATCTGCATCCACTGCACGCTTAATAGCCACAGTGTCGTCTTTGCCTTCTACAACGATGATTTCATTAATCTTCATTCGTCTTCCTCTTTCCTGCCTATCTTGTTCCATTTTACACGCAGCCGCCTGAATATGTAAAAGGCTTTCCCGGATAGGGAAAGCCTTTTCGGAAAATCTTTCTATACTAATTAAGGACTTTAATTTTTACTTGCTTGCGTCCGAAAGCCAATGCATCCGATTGGCTTGGAACGAATAAGTCGATTTTATTTCCTTTGATCGCACCGCCTGTATCGCCAGCCACCGCATAGCCATAGCCTTCAACCCAGACTTTTGAGCCTAGGGGAATAACGTTTGGATCTACAGCAATCACTTTTAAGCCGGGATTGGCTTTTAAGTTGATGCCTGTAGCCGTAATGCCGGAGCATCCTGCACAGCTAGCCGTATAGGCAGTTGCAGATACATAAAACTCTTTGCCGCCCGATGGCGCTGCATTAGCTGCAGCAGCCGTTTTGACGACTGCCTGTTTGGAAGAAGCTTTCTTAGCGGGAGCTTTGGAATCTGCTCCACGGGAAACGCTTGCTACCACTACTTTTGTTCCGACCGCTACTACGTGTTTCTTTGGTTCTTTAACTGTTTTTTCTTTTTTCAACGCGCGTTTTACTTCTTTGCCGTTTTCTTTGATCACTTCGTACGTTTTCGCAACGACTCCATTTTCACCTTTTTGAACAAGTTTCTTTTTCCCTTTTAGAAGCGAAGCGTCTTTCTTCGTTTCTTGGGCAAATTCCACAGAATCCTCAACTACATCGGTGACCTTTTCGACGCGAACTACTTTTACTTTCGAATTTGGAACGACCATTTCATCCATTCCATTTTCAACCCGGTCAAGTTCGCCTAAAGAAATCTTGTGCTGTTTTAAAAAGTCAGCGACCGTAGTCGAAGTGGACCATACTTTTTTCTCTTCCAAACCATCAAGGATTGTAACCTCGTATGCTTTTTCTACAGAAATCGCTGTATCCGCATCTACCTCTTCTTCTAATGCTGGTGATACTTTGTCGTGCTCTGTTACTTCAATGTCCGCTTTCGCTAAAATTGCTTCCACTGTATTATCTGTTGTCCAAGCAGCTTGTTGTTTGCCGTCTACTTCGACTTTATATTCTTTTGCCTGTTCCCATTCGATCGCTACATCCTCTTCGATGGCAGCATCCATGGATTGGCTTAAATAATCATGTTCACTGACTTGGATTTCTTGTTCTTCAAGAAATGCCCCTACTGAGTCCGCATGTGTCTTAACTTCTGTCGTTTTTCCATTCGCTGTCATTGTTACTGTGTTTTTCGTTCCTTCATAAATAGCGAACGTCAAAACAGCAGCAAAAAGTAAAACAGTCGCGATGGCAACAACTAAAGATTTTCCTTTGAACACATTTACGGACTTACTATTATTTGCTTTTTCTGTCAAAAATAACTCCTCCTCATTCACTTGAGTGATTATATAGTCTCGAATTCAAGGTGTCAACTTAAAGGCTTTTAGGGACAAGCACTACATTTTCCCCAAATAAAGGCTCAGCAAGAATTAAATCATCCTGCTGAGTATCTGGGTTCATCATTTCAACTTAAAAAATTGCTCGGCGTTCTTGGTTGTTTTTTCTCCCACTTCTTCTATCGTCAATCCTTTTAAGCGGGCAATTTCCTCGGCCACCAAAGGCACATAGGAAGGTTCATTTCGTTTGCCGCGGTAAGGATGCGGCGCCAAATACGGGGCATCTGTTTCGATCATCAAATGTTCGATCGGAATCAGTTCGGCTACTTCTTTCGGCTTCTTGGCATTTTTGAATGTAACAGGACCTCCTAACGAAATCATGAAATTCATGTCAATGCTTTCACGGGCAGTTTCGACGCTGCCGCTGAAGCAATGCATCACGCCGCCTACTTCTTCGGCCTTTTCTTCTTTCAAGATGCGCAACACATCTTCTGTTGCTTCTCGGTTATGGATAATAATCGGCAACTGAACTTTCTTTGCCAACTGAATCTGTTTCCGGAAAACTTCCTGCTGCACTTCTTTCGGCGATTTGTCCCAATGATAATCCAAACCGGTTTCGCCAATGCCGACCACTTTCGGGTGGGCTGCCAATTCTTCAATCCACTGCAAATCTTCAGGCGTGCAGTCAATGGCGTCGACCGGATGCCAACCAACCACTGCGTATATAAAATCGTATTTCTCCGTTAGGTCCATTGCTCTTTCGATCGTTTTGCGGTCAAAGCCAATAACAATCATTTTTGTAACATTGTTTTCTAATGCACGGTCAATGACTTCTTGTAAATCTTCATCGTATTGATCTGCATTTAAATGTACGTGGGTATCAATAAACATATTCATTCTCCTCACATTAATCCTTATTTTAATGGTTTATCCTATTTCTTTCTTCACACCAATATTACATTTGTATAACAAAACATGTTTTTTCGATATCAAAGTACACTTTTCCTGATAAATATTAACCAATTTAAGCCAAAATAAAAAATGGCCTGCATCAATAAACAGGCCATTTTATTATTTTTTTGTTGTCTGTGCATTCTGGCAATTTACTTAACTTGAGCACCGTTCGGCAGTTTCTGATCAACTTCCGCTAAGGTCAAATAGCCGTTTTTCTCTCCAGCTAAAATCATTCCTTGCGACAGTTCTCCACGAAGTTTCACCGGTTTCAAATTCGCCACAACAATCACTTTTTTGCCGACTAATTCGCCGGGTTTGTAATGCTCGGCAATGCCAGATACTACTTGGCGCTGCTCATATCCCATATCAAGTTGAAGCTTTAATAATTTCGACGTTTTCGGCACCGGTTCACAAGCTGTGACCGTTCCGACCCGCAAATCGACTTTCATGAAATCATCGATGGTGATTTCTGGAACGTCCGGCACTTCCGGAGTTTCTTCTATTGTTTCTTCAACTTCTGCAGGGGCTGTGTCTCCGCGCATTTGGTCACGGATATAAGCCACTTCCGGCTCTACTTCAAGACGCGGGAAGATCGGCGTTCCTTTTGCTGCCACTTTTGTGCCCGCTGGAATTTTACCGAAGCTATCCAATGTCTCCCATGCCAGTGACTCTTCTGTTAAACCAAGCTGTTCAATAATTTGTTTAGGGGCATTAGGCAAGAACGGCTGCAGCATAACTGCTGTCATGCGCAAGCTTTCTGCCAGATGAGCCATCGCAGAAGCCAATTGATCTTTTAACGCTTCATCTTTTGCCAAAACCCATGGCTGCGTTTCGTCGATGTATTTATTCGTCCGGGAAATCAATACCCAAATTTCGCTTAAGACCATGCTGAACTGCATTTTTTCCATATGCTGTTCATACGTTGCAACCGTCTGTTTCGCCACTTCTTGCAGCACGCCGTCAAATTCCGTTACTTGCCCTTGAATTTGAGGAATTTCCCCATTGAAGTATTTATTGATCATCGAAACTGTCCGGTTCAAGAGATTTCCTAAGTCATTCGCTAAGTCATAGTTGGTGCGTTCTACGAATGATTCCGGTGAAAAGACGCCGTCAGAGCCGAATGGCAGTTCACGCAAAAGGAAATAGCGGGTTGCATCCAAACCGTAACGTTCAACCAGCATTTCCGGATAAACGACATTGCCTTTTGATTTCGACATTTTGCCGTCTTTCATCATGATAAAACCATGCGCAAAGATTTTCTTCGGCAATGGCAGATCAAGTGCCATCAAGAAAATCGGCCAATAGATTGTATGGAAACGGACAATGTCTTTTCCGACTACATGCACATCTGCCGGCCAGTATTTATTGAATGCCGAATCGTCGTCCGATCCATATCCAAGAGACGTGATGTAATTGGATAAAGCATCTACCCACACGTAGATAACATGTTTTGGATCTCCAGGAACCGGGATGCCCCAATCAAAGGAAGTACGTGAAACCGAAAGATCTTCCAGACCCGGCTTGATGAAGTTATTAATCATTTCATTTTTCCGTGATTCCGGTTCAATGAACTCCAAATGATTCTCGTAGTAATCCAATAAGCGGTCGGCATATTTCTTCATATTAAAGAAATACGACTCTTCTTTCACTTTATGGACCGGG
Organism: Planococcus alkaliphilus; assembly: GCF_057031095.1. Lineage (NCBI taxonomy): Bacteria > Bacillati > Bacillota > Bacilli > Caryophanales > Caryophanaceae > Planococcus > Planococcus alkaliphilus. Next base: position 47,375 of record NZ_CM168060.1, on the reverse strand, counting down.
CGTCCGCAATCCGGACATTTTCCGTCCACTAGCTGCGCTTCCGTATAAAACGATTCACACGGTGTGCAGTACCAGCCTTCGTACTGCCCTTTGTAAATATCGCCATTATCCAAGAACGTCTGGAAAATCTTTTCGACGCCTTTTTTATGGCGATCTTCAGTCGTACGAATGAAATCATCATAAGTGATGTCCATGATCGACCATACGTTTTTAGCTGCCGCTGCCATGTTGTCGACATATTCTTGCGGCGCAAGGCCTGCTTCTTGCGCTTTCTCTTCAATTTTTTGGCCATGCTCGTCCATTCCCGTCAAAAACCGGACGTCAAAACCACGCAAGCGCTTGTAACGGACCATTGCATCGGACGCGACTGTCGTATAAGCCGTTCCGATATGGAATTTTCCGCTTGGATAATAAATGGGTGTAGTGAGGTAAAATGTTTTGTTTTTAGCAGTCACGAAAAATTCCTCCAGTTTCTTTGTATAGTTCTTATTTTAACGAAGTCGACAATTTTGTACAATCTTTCAATTCCTTCACCCTTTTTCGACAAAATAAATACAAATTATCCCATAAAAAAAGGCGGTTTTAAGCCTTTAAAAGGAAATTTCAAAAATAGAATAAAAAAATGAAAAAATATATCAAATTAGCGTCACAAATTAGCAAAATTTATTATGATTTCGATAGTTTTATATTGACCAAATTGCCAGTAGTTGGTATGATTTATGACAGGAAGTGGTAAATGTCGAATTTTGACGAAAACATCCGACAAATTTGAGGGGAGATTATAAACATGAAATCAACAGGGATCGTACGTAAAGTTGACGAATTAGGCCGCGTTGTTATTCCAATTGAATTACGCCGCACACTAGGGATTGCTGAGAAAGACGCATTGGAAATTTACGTAGATGACGACAAAATTATATTAAAAAAATACTTACCAAATATGACTTGCGCTGTTACCGGAGAAGTTTCCGATGAAAACATGCAACTTGTTGGCGGTAAGCTGATTTTGAGCAAAGAAGGCGCAGAAATGCTCGTTAATGAGATTCAGAGCAATCTTAAAAAGTAAATCAGATAGAAAAACCGAAACGCATGATGCGTTTCGGTTTTTTTTGATTCCTGCAAATGGCGCCGTTTTTATCAGACATGATACTCTTGGTACACGTCGCGTTTCGACATTTTTCGCTCCACTGCGACTTCTTTGATAGCCTCTTTCGAGGAAAGGTCTTTTTTCTTCATCAATTCTTCGACATGTGCAGAAATCGACAACGATTCCCACCATTGCTCCTGGATTTCAAGTTCCGGCGAATCATTTCCTTCTATTATAATGCAAAATTCACCACGGATGGTATTCTCTTCAGCCCATAAGACAGCTTCTCCAACCGTGCCTCGCAGAAACTCTTCAAACTTTTTGGTCACTTCGCGTGCCATAACAATCTGCCGGTCGTCTCCGAATGCTTTTTGCACCGATTTCAAGCTTTCCTTTAAACGATGCGGCGCTTCATAAAAAATCAGCGTTTCCTGTTTTTGGCTGAGCATTTCCAGTTCAGCCTGCCGCTCTTTTTTATTGCGCGATAGGAATCCATAAAAAAGGAATGGCTGCGGCGAAATGCCCGATGCAATCAAAGCGCTGAGTGCAGCATTGGCTCCTGGCACTGGCACCACAGGGAAGTCTTCCGCTACTGCCCGGCGGACAATGTCTTCCCCTGGATCGGAAATGCAAGGCATGCCGGCATCGCTGACGAGCGCAACGGACTTGCCTTCCTGCAAGTACGAAAGAATTTTAAATCCGCCGCTTTCCTGGTTATGTTCATGGTAGCTGACAAGCTTCGTATGGATTTCAAAATAATTGCAAAGCTGTTTCGTATTGCGGGTATCTTCCGCAGCAATAATATCCACTTCTTTTAATATGCGGATCGCCCGTACCGTCATGTCCTCCAAATTGCCAATTGGTGTGGCTACGAGATAAAGCGTGGCTTTGTTTTCCAAAAAACTTTTTTGAGATTTCATCGGCTCTCTCCCTTCCCTTCAGCAATATAACGGACCTTCTTCGGCTTCGGCAATTGCTTAAAAGCATATTCCGCCTTCATCGCCAGCGGTTTCGTGTCAAAACGTTCATGATGAATCATTTTTACAGGCCCTTTAGCTCGGGTATACTTCGCGCCTTTTCCTGCATTATGTGCTGCCAAGCGTTTCTCTAAATCATTCGTGTAGCCGGCGTAGTAGGAACCGTCTGCACATTCCAATACATAGAAATAATGATTATTTGTCTCCATAAAGCAACGCTCTCACTTCTTCTGTGTATTCGCCTTCGGAATTATAGACAATCAGCGGCGGAAGGATTTTCAAATCCGGCTTGCCGTCTTTAATCCCTTCAATCAATAAGGTATTGGCTTCTTTTCCTTCTTTCGGATACACGAGGCGAATGCGTTTCGGCTCTAATCGATTCGCCCGCATAGCAGAAATGATATCAATCAGCCTTCCCGAACGATGGACGAATGCCGCTTTTCCGCCTTGCTTCAATAGCTTGCTCGCGGCATTTACAGCTTCATCCAATGTCAAATGGAGTTCATGCCGGGCAATCGCCATATGCTCACTGATGTTCTTATCGCTCATTTCATGGGCTGGAAAATAAGGCGGGTTGCATGTGACCACATCGTATTTTTCGATTCCCAAGCGTGCCGGGATTTCTTTAACATCGCCTTCGATAATTTCGATTTGTTCCGTTAAGTTATTATACGCAACGCTTCTGCGCGCCATATGGACCAACCGCTCCTGCAGTTCCACACCGATAATCGACGATTCCGTCCGGGCACTCAAGAATAGTGGAATGGCACCATTTCCCGTACACAAATCGACGATTTTCCCACGCTTCAAAGGAACGTAAGCGAACCGTGCCAAGAGCACCGCATCCAACGAAAACGAAAACACCGAAGGGCTCTGGATAATCCGTAAATCTTCTGCCAATAAATAATCGAGCCGTTCGTCATCTATCAACATTTGTTTCAACTCCTCTAAAGAAATGCGCAAGCGCCCATCTGAGGCAGGCAACCTAAGTTCCTTGTCGCAGCCATCCTGCTTTAAGGCAGAACACGCAAGTCTGCATTCTCCATTTTCTTATTTAATAACAAAAGGCTGCCGCCACACGGAGTGTCGGAAGCCTTTCGGTTAAACTGGCATTTTAATTTTGTTTGTTTAAGAACGATAAACAAAACAGGCAATCGTCGCCTTTTCTGGAACTGCCGAAATGAACATTGCAGACATGATACCCTTCATGGTAAAGGCGCGCTAAATTATCATAGCCTTCTCCGATGTCCATGACCGCTTTTTTCAATTTCACTGGATCCACTACTGCTGTTTCAGGAACAGCTTTATGAAGTTCATCCAGCCGTGCACGCAGATGATGATTCTCTAGCTGCAGTGCATGATGCTCTTCCATTGTATGGGCCACTACCGCTTTCAATTCGCGAAATTGTTCTTGCATTGACTCGAGTTGCTGTTCAAAATCCATCACCGTGTCTAAAAAGTTCTTTTCTTTCACTTAAACCACCTCACGCTCTCGTTCCTTGGCCCATTATCTCACTTAATGCATATTCTAGTGTCTGTTCTTGCTCAGAAAGACGGATTTTTAAGACGCGCTCCAAAATATTCATGCTGACTACACGGCCGTCTCCATCCGGAGTGGATACACGTGCGCCTACATCCGGCATTTCTTTTTTCGCTGTTTCGTATTCATCGTTTTCGTATTTCAAGCAGCACATCAAACGGCCGCATAAACCTGAAATCTTCGAAGGATTCAACGATAAGTTTTGGTCTTTCGCCATTTTGATCGAAACCGGTTCGAAATCGCCGAGGAATGTTGAACAGCAAAGCATGCGGCCGCATGGACCGATGCCGCCAAGCATTTTCGCTTCATCACGTACGCCGATCTGGCGCAATTCGATGCGTGTCCGGAAAATGGACGCCAAATCTTTTACCAAGTTGCGGAAATCGACACGGCCTTCAGCCGTGAAATAGAAAATGACTTTATTGCGGTCAAATGTATATTCCACATCAACCAATTTCATCTCCAAGCGATGCTCTTCGATTTTTTCCGTTCCCATCTCGAACGCACGGCTCGCTTCCAGGCGGTTTTCTTCTACCTGTTGGCGATCGCGGTCGCTTGCTACGCGCACCACTTGCTTAAGCGGCAATACGACGTCATGTTCTTCAACTGTCTTGGTGGGAACGACGACTTTGCCGTATTCCACACCTCGTGCAGTTTCAACGATGACGTAATCGTCTTTTTCAATCACAAATTCTCCTGGGTCAAAATAATATATTTTACCCGCTTTTTTAAAGCGGACACCAATTACGTTATACACTCGCTTACCCCTCCTGCAGATTTAGCATTAATTGCTCCATCAACAGTGTCCGGTTCATATTGCGCGGCAATTGCTGCTTAGCTTGCAAAACAGCCTGCAATTGCTTAGACAATACGTTAAACGAACGCTGCAACGCCATCTGCTTCCAAGTTTCTTCCATGTCTGGATATGTTCTTGCCGTCTCGAGACCCGCTTTTACTGAAGCAATGTCCCGATATGCAAATAATAACATGTCCAGCCCTCTTTCGGCATCCTCTTTTTCTTTAAATAAAGGAAGCCATTCCGATTGAAGCAATAAAAGCGCCTCGTGGACATTCTGGCTGGCAACATCGACTAATTTTAACACAAGCTTGCGCTGTTGGATGAAATCTTCATCTGAACCTAGCTGAACTGCTTCTTCCGTGCTCTGCGTCAACATGCTGACCGTCGCCGCCATTGAAGCGGTCATGCCATCTTGCACCAACTTTTCCATCACTTTTTTCCTCGATAACGGTTGGAAAGACACCAGCTGGCAGCGGGAACGGATGGTTGTCATGATGGCATTTAAACGCTCTGTCAGCAAAATGGCCGTTACGTTGAATTCTGGCTCTTCTAAGAACTTCAACAACGCGTTGGCAGAAGAATTATTCATACGGTCTGCTTCTTGGATCACATATATCTTACGGCCGGAACTAAAGCCTGTTTTATTCATCTTGAAGATCAATTCCCGGATTTGATCGATTTTGATGTTTTGGCCATCCGGTTCTATGAAGAGAATATTCGGATGGTTGCCGGAATTATAAAGCTGGCAGCTTCGGCATGTTTCACATGGAACATTTTCTAAAGGAGTTTCGCAAAGCAAAAGCTTCACGAAAAAATGTGTGATTTCGGTCAATCCGGAACCTGCAGGGCCTTCGAACAGATAGGCGTGGGCCAATCGATCCTTCGCGTAAGCACCTTGCAGCCTTTTCATCACGACCGGCTGCATTTCTTGAAACTCTTCAATTGTCTTCTGCACATTTTCACCTTCAGCCTCTGTAAAAAATCCCGTGTTCCAAATGGAGCACGGGTGTCTTGTATAATAGTTGACTGGCAACCGTGAATGCTATTAATGGGATTCTAGAAATGGTGGAATTGCTCGATTGGCAAGACGAAGATCGTGGCTCCGCCTACTTCTACTTCTACCGGATACGGGATATACGAATCGGCATTTCCGCCCATCGGCGAAACCGGCGCGACCATTTGTTCACGTGAACGGCAATTATCGCGGATCAAATCCATCAATTTCGGTACAAGGCCATCTTCCACCCCGATTAAAAAGGTGGTATTTCCTGAGCGCAAAAACCCTCCTGTACTGGCAAGTTTTGTAGCCCGGAAATCATTTTTGGTTAAGGCGTTGGATAATCGGTTACTGTCTTGGTCCTGCACAACTGCTACGACGAGTTTCATCAGCACTCACTCCTTTTTATAGTCTTTCTATAATTAGTATACCATGAATTGTAAACTTCATAAGTCAACATTCCATACATTTTCATCGCTGCAACTGCCTTCATTGCGGATTTTTGATAAAAGCTTCCACTTTCTGCAAAGCTTCTTGAACTACCTGTGCTAATTCTTTTGATGCGTCAATCACTTGAATGCGTTCCGGGTATTGTTCCACCAAAATCTGGTACCCTTCTCTGACAGAGAGGTGGAATTTCATCGACTCCAAATCAAGGCGATTCACTTCTCTGACCAGATCTTTTTGGATACGGCTAAGGCCGATTTCCGGATCGACGTCAAAATACAAGGTTAGATTCGGCATATAATCGTCGATTGCGAATTTGTTGATGGAGTAGATTTCCGCTATCCCAAGCCCTCTTGCATGCCCTTGATAAGCCAAACTGCTGTCTATGTAGCGATCGCATAAGACGATTTTCCCGGCATTTAATGCCGGAATGACTTTTTCGACCAAATGCTGTCTTCTGGCAGCCGCATACAATAAAGCTTCTGTACGGCCATCCATTTTCGTATTCTTGCTATCTAAAATGACGTGGCGGATCTCTTCGGCAATTTCAATGCCTCCCGGCTCTCTTGTGCATTCGACTTCGAATCCCTGCTGCTGCAGCGCTTCCGCCACCAGCTTCAAGACCGTCGTTTTGCCTGAGCCTTCTCCGCCTTCTAATGTAATCAAATAACCCACTATTCATTCACCCGTTTTCCTGATGTTCTACTCCTTTAACTATACAGGAAAGGCGCGGCTTAATACATTGTAAGCCTTGTCCTTAAATGAAAAAACAGATGCCAAGCGCACCTGCTTTTGCCTTTTACTCTTCATCTTCTGCCACTCGGTAAGCTTCATTGTATAAAACAAGCTGGCTATTGATTTCGGGCTCACCTTTTTTGCGTTCTACATAATGATAGCGCCCATGCGCATCCTGTTCCCTCGCTTTTACGTTATCCTGCAACGACACGTCCAAAATATGCTTTACTTGGTTTTTGATCTCCTTATCGTAAAGCGGGAAAAGGATTTCAATGCGGTTTTCCATATTGCGGGTCATCATATCGGCCGAAGACAAAAATACCTTTTCCTTGCCGTTATGGTGGAAATAATAGATGCGGCTATGCTCCAATAGCCTGCCGACGATGCTAATCACCCGGATATGATCGCTAATTCCCTTAATCCCTGGACGCAGACAGCAAATGCCCCTTACGATCAAGTCCACTCGAACACCCGCAATCGAAGCCTGATACAATTTTTTGATGATGGTTTTATCGGTCAAGGAGTTCATTTTAGCGATAATGCGGCCGTTGCCATGCTTTTTCTGAAATTCGATTTCATCTTCAATCAATTGGATAAAGTCATGCCGGATCGTAAAAGGGGCGACTGAAAGATGGTGGAATTCCGGCTTTTCGGTATAACCGCTTAAGTAATTAAAGAAGTTCGTCGCATCCACACCGAATTCCTTTTTTGAGGTAAATAAACTCATATCCGTATAGACTTTGGCGGTCTGGTCGTTGTAATTCCCCGTCCCTAAGTGCACAAAGCGTTCGATGTGGTCGTCTCTTTTTCTCACCACCAGCGTAATTTTGCTATGCGTTTTCAGATGGGTCATTCCGTAAATTACATGGCATCCTGCTTGTTCAAGCTCTTTTGCCCATTGAACGTTGTTTTCTTCATCAAAACGGGCCTTTAATTCGACGAGTACCATCACTTGCTTGCCTTTTTCAGCTGCTCGCTTTAACGCCTTGATGATCGGAGAATCACCGCTTACCCGGTAAAGCGTCTGTTTGATGGCAAGCACTTCCGGATCATCAGCAGCTCCTGAAACAAATTCGACTACCGGCTCGAAAGACTGGTACGGATGGTGGAGAAACAAATCCTTTTCCATGACTTTTAAAAAAATATTTTCATTGAACGCAAGATCTGGTGATGGCTGGGAAATACGGGCACTATAGATTAACTTTTCATGGGTTTTCTGCATCGTTTTATAAAAGTTGAAAAATAGAGTCAGGTCAAGCGGTCCATGGATTTCATAAACATCTTTTTTATGCACTTCCAGTTCATCCATCAAATACGGCAGCAGTTCCTGGTCAAATCTTTCTTTTTGAATTTCCAGCCGGACAGCTGCTCCCCATTTGCGCTTTCTCAACTCTTTTTCAATTTCTTTCAGCAAATCACGTGCGCCTTCTTCGTGGATGGTCATATCTGCATTTCGAGTAATCCGGAATACCGATACCGATTTAACGGTAAAGCCATGAAACAGCTTCCCGATAAAGTGGCTAATGATGTCCTCGAGCAAGACGATGCGTTCTTTTCCTGCTTTGGCATCCAATTGCACTAAACGGTCGATGACAGAAGGGACTTGGACAATGGCCGTCTTATAGCGCACTTCAGCTTCTTCATTACGGTCTTCCAAGACGACCGCCAAATTGATGCTCTTATTGAGAAGCATGGGAAATGGCCGGTAAGCGTCGATGGCCATAGGCGTCAACACCGGAAAAATCTGTTCATCGTAATAACGCTCCACAAACTCCAAATCATGCGGATTCAATTCCTCCATTTTGAAAAACTTGACGCCTTCGTGCTTCATCGCAGGAATCAATGCATTTTGAAGGGTCTCATGCTGCAGTTCCACCAATTGATGGGTTTTATTCGCAATTTCTTTTAATTGAAGCCTCGGAGACATGCCGGCTTTGTTTTCCGGCTTGCTAAAGCCCACTTTCACTTGGTCTTGCAGCCCTGCTACCCGAACCATGAAAAACTCATCCAGATTCGAGCTGAAAATGGCCAAAAACTTAAAGCGCTCTAATAACGGGTTTCGCTTATCCAACGCTTCCATCAACACACGCTCATTGAAAGCCAACCAGCTAAGTTCCCTATTGTTATAGTAAGAAGGGCTATTCAACGCTTCCTCCTGCTTGTTCATCGTTTTCACCGTCACCGCCACCTTTACCTGCAATTTTCCGCTCTTTCAATTTTATCATGTTGAAATTAGTGGTTGCTCCCTAAAGGCTGATTTGATTGTTAAGATAATGTAAATTGAAAATCGATATTTTTCTTCAACTGCTTTTCCAAATGCTTTTTCTGCTTTTCTGCCTGGTATTGTTCTGGTTTCCAGTCATTATTGCATTCGACATTGAACAATAAACCGTCTGCAGCCGGATCGACATGGACAGATTCAATAATATTGCGTTTTGTCGCATTCAGACTATAAGCGAGCTTGACTATAGCGCCAAAAAGGCTGTATTTTGCCAACTCTTCTTTTGAATACCAGTCTTGGTAGAGGGCTGCATTCCGTTTGAACACTTCTTTATTTTTAAAGGAAGCAACCAAAGCGACAGTCAGCCGCTCTTTATGAAGCAATCCGTCGATGGTGCGGTTCGCCAGCAAATAGAAGGTATGCTGGTTGCTCGCTTCCGCATCGATATAAGTGCCTAAGTTATACAACGCACTGCCAAGACGGATGAATTTCAAATCCTCTTCATTCAATTCGAGCAGCCCAATTCTCTCCAATTCGTGCGCAATCATCAATGCGTACGTACTGACATGGGTGGCATGCGTCAAATTGATGTCGTAATCACTCGCTAGCTCATAAAAGCTTTCTTCCATGACATTCGGGAAAATGGACAGCTCGAAGTCTTTTGTCAATTCTTCATAAAACACGCCGTCTCTCAGTCCTTTTCGGCTCAAGACAAAGGTTTCAGCCTTGATCAAATCCATGAGGCAAGAAAAGACTTCAATGGCTGGAATGATAATATCGGAACGGTCTTTTGAGAGTCCTTCTACTTTCTGTACTTCAGAAAAATCCAAGGATAATAGCATCGCATTCATCTTTTTGACTTCGCTGATGGACATCATGTATTGATGAATGCCTGCGACCGGGTATTCAATATACTCCTGGTGAACCTGAGCCAGATTCCGGGCACTTCCCCCGATGCCGATCAATGGCAATTTTTTATCTGCCAGCCACGGCAAGCTCGCAAACTGCTCCTGCAAAAACTTCCGAAGCTTCCGCAATTCATCTTTTGTTGGCATATCACCTTTGATAAACTGTTGTTTTAAAGACAAAGCCCCGAACGGAAAACTATAGAAATAAATCAATTTGCGATTTTCGAAAAACGTAATCTCGGTACTGCCTCCGCCAATATCCACCGTAATCCCGTCCTTGAAAGGCGTTGAATTGACAACTGCCAAAAAGCCATAATTGGCTTCTTCGTATTCCGACAAAATCCGGATTGAAAAGTCTGTTTCTGCCTCTACGCGGTCGATAATTTCCTGTTGATTATTGGCTTGGCGAATCGCTGCAGTAGCGACGCATTTCACTTCTTGCAAATTATGATGCCGCGTGACTTCCTGGAAACTCTGCAAAGTATGTACCAGGACATCAATTCCTTCACTTCCCATTTCTCCTGACGCTGTCAAATAATTCCGCAAGCGCGCGACCGCCTTGACGTTTTCGCTTTCCGTCAATCTTCCACTTTTATCCCGCGTATAAATGACCAATCGCATCGTGTTAGATCCGATATCCACAATTGCGTACTTTTCCTCACTCATCATGATCATCACTTCCTGACTGTAGAATTTCGTATACTCCTCCATACCCATTTCTAAGCCCTCATGGACGATATTTTTCAGGAAGCACCCGAATTAATTTTTCAGAAAGCCGATGTTCGCCTTGAATCTGTGCACCTGTTGCTATATAGTCCATCAAACTCTCTAATTTATCGGTGCTCCATCTCTCCCCTGCCAACACGAGCGGAATTCCAGGAGGATATGGCACAATCATGGCTGCCGATATGCGCCCCTGGGCCTTCGTATAAGAAATCCATTCCCCTTCACCCTCCAGTTCAGCAAACGTCGCTTCAAGCGTACTTAACGCCTCTTGCGACTTCACCGTCACATCCACTGCTTTACGCGGAACTTCTTTTAGTTTTTCCAAAGCGCCTTTGACTCGCCTTCTCACCTCTGCAAACGAAAAACCGTGCTCTCGCTTCAATAAAGGCAAAATCAATAATACTTGATAAGGATCGGCCAGCTCGGCATGGATCCCTTCTTGCTCTAATTGTTCCTTTAACTGATACCCGCTGTGATAAGGTACACGAAGCATCAATTTCAACGGATCATCAGCTTCGTAAACTTCTAGATTCGGCAAGCTTTTCAAGCTTTCTACAAATTGGTGGCGCTTTTCTTCAAAACTCTTTTTGTCTGCTTGGGAATAAGTTTGTATGTAGGATCTCGCATCATCCAATGATGCCATAATGACATAAGACGGACTGCTGGATTGAAGCATCCGCAAATACTTCCTTACTTTATCTACGGCAATGAGCGACCCTTGGATATGGAGAAACGATCCCATTGTCATGGCCGGCAATGTCTTATGTGCGGAATGGACGACCGCATCTGCTCCCATCGTTAAAGAGGATATAGGATAAGGGGCTCCTAATTGAAAGTGAGCTCCGTGGGCTTCATCCACCAAAATCGGCATCCCTTGTTCATGGCACAATTCAATGATTTTCCCCATTTCGTTTGAAGCCATTCCATAATAATTCGGATACGTGAGAACTATAGCTTTTGCATGTGGATATTCTCGAATCACCGCTTCGACATCCGTTAACCTTACCCCTCCAGCAGTCAATGATGTTTGGTCCCATTCAGGCGATATGAACACTGGACGGGCTTTTGCAAGCTCCAAAGCATGGAAGATGGATTTATGTGAATTTCTTTGGACGATTACATGATCTCCTTCTCCGCAAACCGCATAAATCATCGCCAAATTCCCAACAGTTGAACCATTCACTAAGAAAAAGCTATGCTCGGCGGCATAAGTTTCAGCTAACAGTTGCTGTGCTTCTTTGATGACTTCTTCCGGGTAATGCAAATCATCCAAGCCGGTGAGCTCTGTCAAATCATATGGAAGTACTTGTTTAAAGTCGGCTGGCAATCCTGAAAGCATCCCGTTTTTATGCCCAGGCACATGAAAAGAAAAGGGTCGCTTCTGTTGAAATTCGGTTAATGCTGCTACTAATGGTTTTTGCTGTGTCATAATCGCCATCCTTATTTGCTTTAATATAGTCCATTATACAGAAATCCTTCCTTCATTTTAAAACCGACAGATTCATCCATATAAATGAACGCACAAAAAAAGCCGTTACCGGCTACGGTAACGACTTTCCACGTGCCCAGCGACGTCCTACTCTCACAGGGGGAGACCCCCAACTACCATCGGCGCAAAAGAGCTTAACTTCCGTGTTCGGGATGGGAACGGGTGTGGCCTCTTTGCCATCATCACTGGACTATTTTTTTCAGAGTGACTTGTTCACTCAAAACTGGATATTCGACATTGAATACAGGAAACGCGCTCTTCAGAAAGCCATTTTGGTTAAGTCCTCGATCGATTAGTATTCGTCAGCTGCACGTGTCGCCACGCTTCCACCTCGAACCTATCTACCTCATCGTCTTTGAGGGATCTTACTTGCTTGCGCAATGGGAAATCTCATCTTGAGGGGGGCTTCGTGCTTAGATGCTTTCAGCACTTATCCCGGCCACACATAGCTACCCAGCGATGCCCTTGGCAGAACAACTGGTACACCAGCGGTGTGTCCATCCCGGTCCTCTCGTACTAAGGACAGCTCCTCTCAAATTTCCTGCGCCCGCGACGGATAGGGACCGAACTGTCTCACGACGTTCTGAACCCAGCTCGCGTACCGCTTTAATGGGCGAACAGCCCAACCCTTGGGACCGACTACAGCCCCAGGATGCGATGAGCCGACATCGAGGTGCCAAACCTCCCCGTCGATGTGGACTCTTGGGGGAGATAAGCCTGTTATCCCCGGGGTAGCTTTTATCCGTTGAGCGATGGCCCTTCCATGCGGAACCACCGGATCACTAAGCCCGTCTTTCGACCCTGCTCGACCTGTACGTCTCGCAGTCAAGCTCCCTTGTGCCTTTACACTCTGCGAATGATTTCCAACCATTCTGAGGGAACCTTTGGGCGCCTCCGTTACTCTTTAGGAGGCGACCGCCCCAGTCAAACTGCCCGCCTGACACTGTCTCCCACCCCGATCAGGGGTGTGGGTTAGAATTTCAATACAACCAGGGTAGTATCCCACCGACGCCTCCTCCGAAGCTGGCGCTCCGGGCTCAAAGGCTCCTACCTATCCTGTACAAGTTGCACCAAAATTCAATATCAGGCTACAGTAAAGCTCCACGGGGTCTTTCCGTCCTGTCGCGGGTAACCTGCATCTTCACAGGTACTATAATTTCACCGAGTCTCTCGTTGAGACAGTGCCCAGATCGTTACGCCTTTCGTGCGGGTCGGAACTTACCCGACAAGGAATTTCGCTACCTTAGGACCGTTATAGTTACGGCCGCCGTTTACTGGGGCTTCAGTTCGCACCTTCGCTTGCGCTAAGCACTCCCCTTAACCTTCCAGCACCGGGCAGGCGTCAGCCCCTATACGTCACCTTACGGTTTTGCAGAGACCTGTGTTTTTGCTAAACAGTCGCCTGGGCCTATTCACTGCGGCTCTCTCGGGCTATTCACCCTACCAGAGCACCCCTTCTCCCGAAGTTACGGGGTCATTTTGCCGAGTTCCTTAACGAGAGTTCACTCGCTCACCTTAGAATTCTCTTCTCGCCTACCTGTGTCGGTTTGCGGTACGGGCACCTCCCGCCTCGCTAGAGGCTTTTCTTGGCAGTGTGAAATCAGGGACTCGAGGATGAATCCTCTTGCCGTCACAGCTTAACGTATCAGGAATGGGATTTGCCTCATTCCACGCCTCACTGCTTGGACGCGCACAACCAACGGCGCGCTCACCTTATCCTTCTGCGTCCCCCCATTGCTCAAACGGCGGGGAGGTGGTACAGGAATATCAACCTGTTGTCCATCGTCTACGCCTATCGGCCTCGACTTAGGTCCCGACTGACCCTGAGCGGACGAGCCTTCCTCAGGAAACCTTAGGCATTCGGTGGACGGGATTCTCACCCGTCTTTCGTTACTCATACCGGCATTCTCACTTCTAAGCGCTCCACCAGTCCTTCCGGTCTGACTTCAACGCCCTTAGAACGCTCTCCTACCACGGACCTCAGATGAGGTCCATCCACAGCTTCGGTAATCCGTTTAGCCCCGGTACATTTTCGGCGCAGTGTCACTCGACCAGTGAGCTATTACGCACTCTTTAAATGATGGCTGCTTCTAAGCCAACATCCTGGTTGTCTAAGCAACGCCACATCCTTTTCCACTTAACGGATATTTGGGGACCTTAGCTGGTGGTCTGGGCTGTTTCCCTCTTGACTACGGATCTTATCACTCGCAGTCTGACTCCCAATCATAAATCACTGGCATTCGGAGTTTGTCTGAATTCGGTAACCCGGGATGGGCCCCTAGTCCAAACAGTGCTCTACCTCCAGGATTCTAAACGATTGAGGCTAGCCCTAAAGCTATTTCGGAGAGAACCAGCTATCTCCAGGTTCGATTGGAATTTCTCCGCTACCCACACCTCATCCCCGCACTTTTCAACGTGCGTGGGTTCGGGCCTCCAGTAAGTGTTACCTTACCTTCACCCTGGACATGGGTAGATCACCTGGTTTCGGGTCTACAACTGCATACTCATTCGCCCTATTCAGACTCGCTTTCGCTGCGGCTCCGCCTTCTCAGCTTAACCTTGCATGCAATCGTAACTCGCCGGTTCATTCTACAAAAGGCACGCCATCACCCATTAACGGGCTTTGACTACTTGTAGGCACACGGTTTCAGGATCTGTTTCACTCCCCTTCCGGGGTGCTTTTCACCTTTCCCTCACGGTACTGGTTCACTATCGGTCACTAGGGAGTATTTAGCCTTGGGAGATGGTCCTCCCGGATTCCGACGGAATTTCACGTGTTCCGCCGTACTCAGGATCCACTCGGGAGATCCGAACCTTTCAGCTACAGGGCTGTTACCTTGTCTCGCGGACCGTTCCAGGTCGCTTCGCTTAAATTCGGATTTTGTAACTCCGCAATGAGTGTCCTACAACCCCAAGAGGCAAGCCTCTTGGTTTGGGCTGTTCCCGTTTCGCTCGCCGCTACTCAGGGAATCGCATTTGCTTTCTCTTCCTCCAGGTACTTAGATGTTTCAGTTCCCTGGGTCTGCCTTCTCATGTGCTATGTATTCACACATGGATACCGCCCCATTAAAGGCGGTGGGTTCCCCCATTCGGAAATCTCCGGATCACAGCTCACTTACAGCTCCCCGAAGCATATCGGTGTTAGTGCCGTCCTTCTTCGGCTCCTAGTGCCAAGGCATTCACCGTGCGCCCTTTCTAACTTAACCAAGTGGTTTGTTAAAAAGTGGATCCCAATTGGGATCGTGCTTGCATGAATTGCTTGTTTTCATTTGTTTCAATGTCGTTTTATCCAGTTTTCAAAGAACAAGTTTGAAGTCACAAAACAGGCTCACGCCTGAAGGGTGAACCTTCAAAACTGAACGCAAAACGTCAACACAAGATCCGGAGATCTTGTTTCCGAATAAATCCTTAGAAAGGAGGTGATCCAGCCGCACCTTCCGATACGGCTACCTTGTTACGACTTCACCCCAATCATCTGTCCCACCTTCGGCGGCTGGCTCCACTAGGGTTACCCCACCGACTTCGGGTGTTACAAACTCTCGTGGTGTGACGGGCGGTGTGTACAAGGCCCGGGAACGTATTCACCGTGGCATGCTGATCCACGATTACTAGCGATTCCGGCTTCATGCAGGCGAGTTGCAGCCTGCAATCCGAACTGAGAACGGTTTTCTGGGATTGGCTCCCCCTCGCGGGTTGGCTGCCCTTTGTACCGTCCATTGTAGCACGTGTGTAGCCCAGGTCATAAGGGGCATGATGATTTGACGTCATCCCCACCTTCCTCCGGTTTGTCACCGGCAGTCACCTTAGAGTGCCCAACTGAATGCTGGCAACTAAGATCAAGGGTTGCGCTCGTTGCGGGACTTAACCCAACATCTCACGACACGAGCTGACGACAACCATGCACCACCTGTCACCGCTGTCCCCGAAGGGAAAGCCTTGTCTCCAAGGCGGGCAGCGGGATGTCAAGACCTGGTAAGGTTCTTCGCGTTGCTTCGAATTAAACCACATGCTCCACCGCTTGTGCGGGCCCCCGTCAATTCCTTTGAGTTTCAGCCTTGCGGCCGTACTCCCCAGGCGGAGTGCTTAATGCGTTAGCTGCAGCACTAAGGGGCGGAAACCCCCTAACACTTAGCACTCATCGTTTACGGCGTGGACTACCAGGGTATCTAATCCTGTTTGCTCCCCACGCTTTCGCGCCTCAGCGTCAGTTACAGACCAGAAAGTCGCCTTCGCCACTGGTGTTCCTCCACATCTCTACGCATTTCACCGCTACACGTGGAATTCCACTTTCCTCTTCTGCACTCAAGTTCCCCAGTTTCCAATGACCCTCCACGGTTGAGCCGTGGGCTTTCACATCAGACTTAAGGAACCGCCTGCGCGCGCTTTACGCCCAATAATTCCGGACAACGCTTGCCACCTACGTATTACCGCGGCTGCTGGCACGTAGTTAGCCGTGGCTTTCTGGTGAGGTACCGTCAAGGTACCAATAGTTAGTTGGTACGTGTTCTTCCCTCACAACAGAGTTTTACGATCCGAAAACCTTCGTCACTCACGCGGCGTTGCTCCGTCAGACTTGCGTCCATTGCGGAAGATTCCCTACTGCTGCCTCCCGTAGGAGTCTGGGCCGTGTCTCAGTCCCAGTGTGGCCGGTCACCCTCTCAGGTCGGCTACGCATCGTGGCCTTGGTGGGCCGTTACCCCACCAACTAGCTAATGCGCCGCGGGCCCATCCTGCAGTGACAGCCGAAACCGTCTTTCCGTGAAGCCTCAGGAGAGGCCTCAAACTATTCGGTATTAGCACCGGTTTCCCGGAGTTATCCCGATCTGCAGGGCAGGTTGCCCACGTGTTACTCACCCGTCCGCCGCTAAACTGGAAGGAGCAAGCTCCCCCAGTTCCGCTCGACTTGCATGTATTAGGCACGCCGCCAGCGTTCGTCCTGAGCCAGGATCAAACTCTCCATTATAGAGTAGTATTGATTGCTCAATGCTGGCGCATCGCCGCCTCCGAAAAGACGCGCGATTCGCTTTGCTCTGGCAAAAGCCTGATCAGTAATGTAGGTCACGGGCACCCGGTGATGGAAGCAGCCTTGCTCCGATTGCCCAAAGGCAACCTTCGCAAAAGCCGTTCTCGCGCCAAGGCGCTCGTGACGTCTTTCGTTGACGTTTTGCTGTTCAGTTTTCAAGGTTCATGTTGCCACCAGATGTTATTCGTTTTTTGTTTCTCTCTTGGCGACTCCTATTATATTAAAGCATGTTTCCATAAGTGTCAACACTTTTGACGATAAATATTATATTTAAAAAGTATTCCACTATTGCTAATGAGTTTCTTCTATATAAGCGTTCGATAAAAAGCGCTTCGAACCTTTGTCGCTTATCTTCATTTTCAAGGTTTTAGCAATAAAAAGCAGCGCTTTGTTTTATAAGCGCCGGCCTTTTATCTAATCTTCACTTTTCGGTTTCTTGCTTCTTTCAGCAGAAACAGATATTTGCTTTCAATGATCTTTCTCTCCGTAATGACAAATAGATCGTAATCATCCGAGAGTTCCTCAAGCCTCTGGGCTTTCTGAAGACTTTGCTTTGTTTCAATGAACTGATCGATGAGCTGTTCATCGAATTCTTTTTTCAATTTCCCTCTTTTTGAAAACAGCATTCGTTAATCCCCTCTTCAGCCCTATTGACGGGCAGTAAAACTCCCACTTTTACAAGTGGGAGAATACTAAACTATAAATACGCATCTTGCCTTAGAGTTCACGCCGGCCTTCTAGAGCTTTCGATAAAGTCACTTCATCTGCATACTCCAGATCTCCGCCGACCGGAAGGCCATGCGCAATTCTCGTCGTCTTAATGCCGGATGGCTTCACGAGACGAGAAATATACATAGCTGTTGCTTCTCCCTCTATGGTCGGGTTTGTTGCCAGGATCAATTCCTTCACAGTCTCATCTTGAAGCCGCTTCAACAATGACGGTACGTTAATGTCTTCCGGTCCGATTCCATCCATTGGAGAAATCGCACCTTGCAGCACATGGTACAGCCCCGTATAATCGCGCATCTTTTCCATCGCAATGACATCTTTTGGATCCTGCACTACGCAGATAGTGGAACGGTCTCGACTTTGATCCTGGCAAATATGGCAAGGATCAATATCGGTAATATGCCCGCAATTCGAGCAAAAACTTAAATTCCGCTTTGCATCCACTAACGCTTTCGCAAAATCAAGAACGGTATCTTCTTTCATTCCAAGCACAAAAAATGCCAGACGGGCCGCTGTTTTCGGCCCGATTCCTGGCAATTTCATAAAACTCTCCATTAATTTCGAAATTGGTTCAGGGTAATGCATATCGTTTCCTCCTAGAACATGCCAGGAATATTTAAGCCCTTAGTGAATTTCCCCATTGTGGAATTCGCATGTTCATCCGCTTTTTTAAACGCTTCGTTTGTAGCTACGATTAATAAATCCTGCAGCATTTCAACATCTTCCGGATCAACAACAGATGGGTCTAATGCGAAATCTAGAACTTCTTTGTGGCCTGAAACGGTAACTTTCACCATGCCGCCGCCAGCTGACCCTTCAAATTTCAACGTTCCTAGTTCTTCTTGGGCCTCTGCCATCTGTTTTTGCATTTTCTGCATTTGTTTCATCATGCCTTGCATATTTCCGCCACCGCGCATAATTGTTTCCTCCTTAAGATTCGTTTAATTAGTCTTCTTGTACTTCCACAAAGTCTTTTCCGAAAAGCCGCTCAGCTTCAGCGATGAACGGATCTTCTTCCGCTGCTGCGCCTTCCGCCGAGAAAGGATGTTCTTCTTCCGACTCTGTCTGTCTTTCCTCTGCACCTGATTTCAATCCATTGCTCTTAATGAAGTCTTCTCGGATTTTCAGCCAGCTTTCATCCGGTACAAAGATGGGCGTATACGCTTTGCCTGTATACTGCTCAAGCAGCTGGCTGAAAGCGACAGAAAAGGTCTGGTTATCTGCTGCCATCTGACAATGAATATCATACTTGAATTTTAACACAAAAGCATCCGGTGAAGCCGCTACGGGCTCCGCTTCATTCAATAAAGCTGAATGGGATTTCTGCAATTGCGCCATGACCGTCGCCCAATTGGTTTTAATCGCTTGAATATCCGGTTTGGTCGCATTTTTCAAGACATCTTCAATCCGGCCAACCGGCGTTTTATAACTGCTTTGCGAACGCTGACGTCTTTTTGGTTCAGCTGCTGCCCCGGCCGGAGCCGCTGCTGAACCATTTTTCAGCTGCTGCTGAAGCTGGATGACCAATTGCTCCAGCTGATTCACTTTCGCTTCCAGTTCCGGCGAAGCGGAAACTTGGGAAGATGAACTTAACACGGGTGCATCAGCTTGCACCATTTTCAGCAAGGCTGTTTCCATATAGATTTTCGTATGGTTGGAAAAACGCATTTCCTGCTGCGTTTTCGTCAACACGTCAATCCATTCATATAGAGTCACCGGATTGAATTGTTTCGCTAACTCCTCAAAACGCGGTTCATGGCTTGCAAGCTCCAGCATATCGTGCAAATCAGGAGCTGTCTGGATCAATAAAAGATCGCGGAAGAATGTAATGAAATCTTCTACTAAACGAACCGGATCTTTCCCGTCCCGCACCAATTGTTCAAGCAGCGTGAGCGCTTGTCCGATGTCTTTTGCCACCAACGCTTCTGCAATATCGTAGAACATGTCCTGGCTGATGGAACCAGTCACCAAAAGGGCATCTTCCAAAGTCATTTCATCTCCACTGAAAGAAACCACTTGGTCGAGCAAACTAAGGGCATCCCGCATCCCGCCTGCAGCAGCTTGTGCAATCACTTTCAGCACTTGTTCGTTGTACGGAATTTCTGCATCCGTCAACACTTCGATCATGCGGTCTACAATATCCGCCTGTGTCAATCGCTTGAAATCAAAGCGCTGGCAGCGTGAAATGATGGTTAGCGGCAATTTATGCGGCTCGGTTGTTGCGAGAATGAACACCACATGTTCCGGCGGCTCTTCTAACGTTTTCAATAAAGCATTGAAAGCACTGTTGGATAGCATATGGACTTCATCAATGATGTAAATCTTAAAACGCGAATTCGCTGGAGAGAAACGGACTTTCTCGATAATTTCCCGCATTTCCTCTACACGCGAGTTGGACGCCGCATCAAATTCGATGACGTCTGTATTCGAACCTTCGGTGATGCTGCGGCAAGAAGCACATTCATTGCATGGTTCTGCAACGGGTGCCTGTTCACAGTTCAATGCCTTGGCGAAAATTTTAGCTGTACTTGTCTTCCCTGTTCCTCTTGGTCCCGAGAACAAATAAGCATGCGTGGTCTTATTGTAAAGGAGAGCATTTTGAAGGGTTTGTTTGATATGCGACTGACCTGACATTTCAGAAAAGGACTGGGGTCTGTACACACGATAAAAAGCTTGATACGCCAACGGTTTTCTCTCCTTTTGTAAAATCTGTTTTCGGTCCTTTTATTATACCATAAATAGGGGGTTCTTCTGAATGATTTCTCCCGGTGAATCCCCCTTGAGAACATACAAAAAACCTGCCCGCAATAACTTGCGGACAGGCTCTGAGTTTTAAAGTTAATGCCGTGCACCTTTCTTCGACTGTTGCACACAAGCGTTACCCTTGTCGTTGGCTCGATCTAGGCAACCCCGCGGCACATGAAAAGTTCCACTTAATGCTGCTTCCTTCCGGACCTGACATGGTTCATGGGTTCCCATTGCGCAGGACCCAGACGTCAACACTACGTGCAAGAGGCAGACCTTGCATACAAACAGCCTCAGAAAGGAATTCAGTCCTGCTAGAGCGGATTGCAGGTTACAGGACACCGCTACCTTCCCACCTAGCACGGCATTTACTAGTATACGAATATTTCTAAAAAAAATCAATCCGTAAGCTTTATTAAAATGAAATCCCGTTAAATTCCTTGTTCCAATCACGATTTTCCACGAAATTAAAAAAATCTCAAAAAAATTCTTTGAAAGTGTTGACAGCAAATATCAATCCGTGATAAATTAATTCTTGTCTGATACGGAGGAATACCCAAGTTTGGCTGAAGGGATCGGTCTTGAAAACCGACAGGGGAGTCAAATCCCGCGGGGGTTCGAATCCCTCTTCCTCCTCCATTTTTTGAATTTACACGCGCATATAAATTCGAGATTGGATTCGTTACGCAAGTAGCGAATTTTTCTTAACAGTTATATGTCTGAAGATTTTGATACATACTCATTCAAGCAGAGGGCTTACGCCTTCTGCTTTTTCTATTTCCTGGGAAATAAAGAACCCCTCAGGCTTTAGTGCCTAAGGGGGTTAAGGTTTATTTTTTTAATACAGCCGTTTGCTGAAGAAAGTTCCCGATGCGCTCAACGATTTTTTCCGAACAATCCGGATCGTTCATCAAATCATAGTCGCTGATGTTCAAGCGAAGTACCGGGCAGCCGTTAAAGCTGTTGATCCACTTTTCGTAGCGGTCGTGCATTTCCACCCAATACTCAACAGGCGTCTGCTGCTCCATCAAGCGGCCGCGTTCCTGGATGCGTCCAAGAATGTCCTCAAGCGATCCTTCTAGGTAAATCAGCAAATCCGGATGCGGGAAATACGGCGTCATGACCATCGCTTCGAACAGATTCGTATAGGTTTCGTAGTCGACATTGTTCATTGTGCCTTTTTCCCAGTGCATTTTCGCGAAAATACCGGTATCTTCGTAAATCGAACGGTCCTGGATAAAGCCGCCCCCATATTCGAACATCCGCTTTTGTTCTTTGAAGCGTTCAGCCAGGAAATAAATTTGCAGATGGAAGCTCCATTTCTCGAAATCATCGTAGAACAAATCCAAATAAGGATTTGTATCCACTTTTTCAAACGATGTCCGGAAATGCAAGGCATCTGCCAAAGCTTTCGTCATCGTCGACTTGCCGACACCTACAGTCCCTGCAATCGTTATTACTGCATCCGAAGGGATACCGTATTTTTCACGTAAATTCATATTGATAAGCTCCTTTGTTGTAGAGTTTCGTCCACTTTGCTTAAAATCAGCTGCAAGTCTGCTTCATTTTGGACGAAATCGATTTCATCTCCGTTAAAACGAAGAACCGGTATTTCCGGATGCGCCTGTTCAAAAACTTCGATGAAGGCATGGTAATCTGCAGCCAGCTGTTCCATGTATTCCGGCGTAATCATCTTTTCAAATTCGCGGCCACGCAGCTTGATGCGTTTCATCAATGTATCCAAGCTCGCATGCAAATAAATGATGACATTGGGTTTCGGCATATCCGCCGTCAAGATGCGGTAAATCGCTTCGTATTTGGCATATTCCGCTTCCGGCAATGTCCGCTTTGCAAAAATGAGGTTTTTAAAAATATGGTAATCCGCTACGACAGGTTCACGGTTCGAGATGAACTTTTTCTGGATATCGGATAATTGTTTATAGCGATTGCATAAAAAGAACATTTCCGTCTGGAAGCTCCACTCTTCAATATCTTCATAGAATTTATTGAGAAACGGGTTTTCGTCCACGATTTCTTTTAGCAGTTGGAATTGGTTTTGTTCAGCAATTACTTTCGTCAATGACGTTTTGCCAACGCCTATCGGACCTTCTACCGTGATAAATGGCACCGGCATGGGAAGTCCCCCTCTTTCTTTTCAAGTGTGATGCAATGCCATTTATTTTACCATAGACAGAACATGAAAAGTAGAAAAAAAACAGCCGTCCAGTTTAATGGATAGCTGCTTTGAAGGTTCCGCCGTGGACTTCCTGGGTGTCCATGATGGTGACAAATGCATTGGGGTCGATGTCTGCGACAATTTGTTTAAGCTTTGAAATTTCCAAGCGCGTAACGACGACATAAATGACATCTTTCGCCGATTCTTCAAACCCGCCCTTGCCGTGAAGTTTGGTGACGCTTCGGCCAAGACGTGAATTGATGGCAGCGCCCAGTTCGATGA
Source organism: Planococcus alkaliphilus (assembly GCF_057031095.1). Classification (NCBI taxonomy): domain Bacteria; kingdom Bacillati; phylum Bacillota; class Bacilli; order Caryophanales; family Caryophanaceae; genus Planococcus; species Planococcus alkaliphilus. The sequence continues at coordinate 24,494 of NZ_CM168060.1, read as the reverse complement.
ACTCATCTGAAACGATCAGTACGGCTTTTGTATCATCTAAGCCTTGGATCACCATATCGATGGTTTTCGAAGCAATGTAATAAGTCAAAATGGAATACATCGCATGTTCCCATCCAAGTACAAATCCGGCCCATAGGAAAATGAAGATATTGGCAAACATAACGAATTCACCAACGGAAAAAGGCAATTTGCGGGTCAACAAAATACCGAGGATTTCCGTTCCATCTAGCGCCCCGCCGTTTCGGATGACGAGCCCTACCCCAGCCCCCAGAAGGAGACCGCCAAAAACCGTGGCAAGCAACGGATCATCAACCACTCCCGGAATCGGGTGCAGAGGAAATTCAATAATGGCCAGCGCGACAATTGCAAAAATCGAAGACATAAAGAAGTTTTTTCCGATGTGTTTGTATCCAAAGAAGAGGAATGGCAAATTGATCACTACCATCAAAATACCAAAAGGAATGGGCGTTAAATAGTCCAAAATCAACGAAATCCCGATAATGCCGCCATCAATGATCGAATTCGGCACTAAAAAAAGTTCGATTGAAACAGCAGCCATGGTCGCACCTAATAAAATAAGGCAAAAACGCCCGATCAAATGCCGAAAAGACTCCTTTTTATGTTCTTTTACCATCAAATCTCCCCTAATGTTCACCTTTGTCTTTTAGTCCATTTTTATTTTACCTTTTATCGGGACGTTTGTCTTGATGCGATGTGAAGAGAAGGTTCTAAAACCATAAAAAAATGCTACACTATCAAATAAGGAGCGATGTTTGATGAATGGCAGCGAATTAGATCATTTCTATATGCAATTGGCAATTGAAGAAGCTGAAAAAGCAGCAGCAAAAGGAGAAGTGCCGATTGGCGCGGTCATTGTCCGCGACGGGGAAGTTATTGCAAGAGCCCATAACCTGCGGGAGACGACACAAAACGCCGTTACGCATGCCGAGCTATTAGCCATCCAGGAAGCCTGTGAGAAACTCGGCAGCTGGCGTTTGGAAAACACCCAACTTTACGTAACGTTAGAGCCATGCCCGATGTGTGCCGGTGCCATCCTGCAATCCCGTATTCCGCGTGTGATTTACGGAGCGCGCGATGTGAAAGCCGGAAGCGTCGATTCGCTTTACCGTTTGCTGAATGACGACCGCTTTAACCATCAATGCGATGTGACGGAAAATGTACGGGCAGAAGAATGCGGCCAGTTGCTGACCCATTTCTTCCGTGCTCTCCGGGAAAAAAAGAAGAAGAAAAAGCGGGAGTCCTTATCTTAAAGGAGCTTCCGCTTTTTTCTCGTCTAAAAAATGGGCAATTAACTTGTTTACAATGTAAGATTGCTCATGATGCACCCAGTGGGTAGCTTCTCCGATAAAGACCAGTTCTCCGTCTTCACAGAAATTCAGGCTTTCTTTTGCGAGCATCGGAGATAAGAACTGATCCCCGAGTCCCCAGAGGATCCGCACGGGCACCCCGATTTTCTCTTCGGGCGTCTGCAGCATGCTGCCTTTTCGGATCGCCCGGTACCAATTGAGCATCGCCGTCAATGCACCGGGCTGCGCCCAAGCGGATTGATAAGCGGAAATCTCCTCTTCTGAAAAAGTATTCGGCCGGCTCGTCGACACCAAACTGCTGACCATCGTTTTAAAATAATCCGCTGCCAATGTTTTCTCAGGAAGCTCAGGCACTTGGAAAAAAGCGATATAGGAACTCTTCACCCATTGCGCCGGATTTTTCTTCATGACACGCGGCATTGCCTTTGGATGGGGGATGTTCACAGCAATCAGCTGCTCGACGTATTGCGGTTTGGTTGCAGCCAAATGCCAGGCGACCGCACCTCCCCAATCATGCCCGATCACCGTTGCACTCGTTCGTTCAAACCCTTCGATCAATCCTACAATATCATCGCGCAATAAATCCAATGTGTAGTTTTCAATGCCTTCCGGTTTATCGCTCAAATTATAGCCGCGCTGATCCGCCACCACAACGCGGTAGCCTTTTGCTGCAAGCGGTTCAATTTGATGAATCCACCCGTACCAAAATTCAGGAAAGCCATGCAGCAATACGACAAGCGGCCCGTTTTCGGGACCCGCTACAGCCGCATGAAGGGTAATGCCGTTCGTTTTGACAAATTCAAAAGAGACTTGTTCCACTTTTATCATTCCTTTCGATCAGCCTTTCCCCTTCTTTACCCGATTTCACAAAAATAAAGAGCCTGGAAACCTTACATTTCCAGGCTCTGTTCATTTATTTTATTTGATGACTTCTTTGCCGCCCATATAAGGACGCAGCACTTCAGGAATCAAGATGGTTCCGTCTTCCTGCTGGCAGTTTTCAAGCAAGGCTGCCACAGTACGCCCGATCGCCAAACCGCTTCCGTTTAAGGTATGCACAAATTCCGGCTTGCCATTTGCTTCGCGGCGGAATTTGACGTTCGCACGGCGCGCCTGGAAATCTTCGAAATTACTGCAAGAAGAAATTTCGCGGTACATTTCCTGGCTCGGAATCCATACTTCGATATCGTATTTCTTCGCAGCGGTGAAGCCGAGGTCGGCTGTGCACATTTTCAAGACGCGATAAGGGAGGCCGAGAAGCTGCAGCACTTTTTCAGCGTGTCCTGTCAATTTCTCCAGCTCATCATAAGAATCTTCCGGCTTCACAAAGCGCACCAGCTCGACTTTATTGAATTGGTGCTGTCTGATTAACCCGCGTGTGTCGCGCCCCGCAGAACCGGCTTCAGAGCGGAAATTCGCGCTGTATGAAGCAAAGGCTTGCGGCAGCATATCCCCTGATAGGATTTCGTCGCGGTAAAAGTTCGTCACCGGCACTTCAGACGTCGGAATCAGGAAATAATCCTCTTTTTCAATCAAGAACGCATCTTCTTCGAATTTCGGCAATTGGCCTGTGCCCGTCAAGCTGTCGCGGTTGACCATGTACGGCGGCAGCATTTCTTCGTAGCCATGCTCTTCCTGGTGCAGGTCCATCATGAAGTTGATAAGTGCACGTTCAAGGCGTGCGCCGAGCCCGCGGTAGAACACAAAACGGCTGCCTGTCACTTTCGCTGCACGTTCAAAATCGATGATATTTAAATCCGTACCCAGATCCCAATGCGGCTTTGCTTCAAACGTGAATTCCGGCTTTGTTCCCCACGTGCGGATTTCCACGTTGTCATCTTCAGAATCGCCGACCGGCACGCTGTCATGCGGAATGTTCGGCACGCGCATCATGATGTAATTCAAGCGTTCTTCCACTTCACGCAATTCATCATCGATCACTTTGATCTGGTCGCCGACTTCACGCATTTTGGCAATCGCTTCGTCTGCGTTTTCTTTATTGCGCTTCATGAGAGCAATGTTTTGAGTGGCTTCGTTGCGCTCCGCTTTCAATTTCTCTGTCTGGGCAATCAATTCGCGGCGTTTTGCATCCACTGTTTCAAAATCGTCCAACACGGAAATGTCTTCCCCGCGCTTCGCTAATTTCGTTTTCACTTCTTCAAAATTCGCACGTACAAATTTAATGTCTAACATGTAAATTCCTCCTTCAAATTTTCAGTCCATGGAAAAAAGGCAACAAAAATAGCCCCCATCCCTTGGTAAAAGGGACGAGAGCTACCCGCGTTGCCACCCTGATTGACCGGCAAAAGCCAGTCCTCTTCATTACATAACGGCCTTTAAACCGGCAATGGCTTATTTCGCCATGCAACTCAGGGGTGGATTCACACGCGCTTTTCACCGGTTCGCACCAACCACCGGCTCTCTTTGGAAAAACAGACGTCCTACTAGTTCCCATCAACGTTTCTACTTTTAAATTAATCATACTTTACTATAAATTGAATCGTTTGGCAAGAGAGCGTCCGTTGCGCGGGGAACCATGTTCAGAAAGTATTCCATGATCCGGTGATCATCGGTCAATTCGGGATGGAACGAGCAGCCGAGGAACTGCCCGCACCGCGCCATGACGATTTTGCCCTTATGTTCACACAGCACTTCAACCGAAGGACCGGCGCTGACGATATGAGGCGCCCGGATGAATACCGCTTCAAAAGCAACTTCCATCCCTTTGATGGATAGCGGTGCTTCAAAACTGTCCACTTGTCGGCCAAATGAATTGCGCTCTACTACCACGTCCATAACGCCGAGATGCGGCTCTTCGTATCCGACAACGGTACCTGCCAATAAAATCAATCCGGCACATGTGCCGAATAGTGGCTTGCCGGTTTTCGCGAACTCACACAACGGCTCCATCAATCCGTAGCGATCAATGGCTCGGCGTATCGCGGTGCTTTCGCCGCCCGGCAGAATCAGCCCATCTAATCCTTCTAAATCTTTCGGCCATTTCACCGCAACGGCTTCCGCCTTGCACGCTTCAATTGAACGCATATGCTCACGGACAGCCCCTTGCAAGGCCAAGACTCCAATTCGCTTCATCTTACCAGCCCCGCTCTTGCATACGTTCACCCGCAGCAATTGTGGACATTTCAATTCCTTTCATCGCGATGCCAAGGTCTTTTGAAAGTTCAGCAATCAATCGATAGTCTTGATAATGTGTTGTCGCCTCGACGATGGCATGAGCAAATTTTTCAGGATGATCCGATTTGAAGATGCCGGATCCGACGAATACTCCATCCGCTCCCAGTTCCATCATCAATGCGGCATCAGCTGGCGTTGCAACGCCGCCTGCCGCAAAATTAACGACCGGCAACCGCCCTAACCGTTTTACTTCTTTCAAAAATTCATAAGAAGCGCCTAAGTTCCGGGCTTCTGTCATCAATTCGTCTTCACTCATCGTCACCACTTTGCGAACTTCCGCATTCACTTGCCGCAAATGACGCACCGCTTCGACGATATTGCCCGTTCCCGGTTCTCCTTTTGTCCGGAGCATGGATGCTCCTTCACCGATGCGGCGGGCTGCTTCGCCTAAATTGCGGCATCCGCAGACAAACGGTACCGTATATGTATTTTTTAATAAGTGGAATTCTTCATCTGCTGGCGTCAATACTTCACTTTCATCAATATAATCGACACCCATCGCTTCCAGCACCCGCGCTTCCACAATATGGCCAATACGAGCTTTTGCCATCACTGGAATCGATACCGCCTTCATCACTTCTTCGGTAATGCGCGGATCCGCCATTCGGGCAACTCCGCCGTCTCTCCGGATATCCGAAGGTACGCGTTCCAATGCCATTACAGCCGTAGCGCCTGCAGCTTCAGCAATCCGTGCTTGTTCCGCATTGACCACATCCATGATGACGCCGCCTTTTTGCATTTCAGCCATTCCGCGTTTAACGCGATTTGTTCCTTGTTCACTCATTAAAAATCCCTCCTCTTTTATTTATATATTCAGTATAATAAAGAGTGACCCTATAAAAAGACTCAGTTCCTTATAAATTTAAAAGGTCAGATAGGAGAATTTTATGGATATGTTAATGTTCCAACTCAAACGCAACCACTCCATCCCCTTATATAAACAGCTTTACGAGGAAATCAAACAAGCCATCATCAGCGGCAAGATTTCGGTCGGCGTTAAATTGCCAAGCAAGCGGAAGCTTTCAGATTTCCTGGATATTAGCCAGACCACTGTTGAACTGGCTTATGGTCAGCTCGTCGCTGAAGGGTTTATTGAAGCGCGGGACCGGAAAGGTTATTATGCCCAGGCCATTGAAGAGCTGGCCTATTTGGATCTCCCTCAAGAAGAACCGGTTCAAGCGGAGCATTTCGTGTATCACTATGATTTCAACTCAGGGAAAATTGATACACAGTCCTTCCCTTTTGCCGCTTGGCGAAAAATCGCCAAAGAAGTGATGGACGAGGGCAATCACGAACTGCTTCTTTCCGGCCATCCCCAAGGAGATGAAGAACTTCGACAGGAAATTGCCCGTTATCTATTTCAATCGAGAGGCGTAGTCTGCGATAAAGAGCAAATCATCATCGGTTCAGGCACCGAGCAATTGATGCCCCTGTTGATACGGCTGCTGGATAAAAATATCGTCTACGGCTTTGAAAATCCAGGATATCCGCTTACACATAGCATTTTTGCCCACCATGACCGGAAAGCGGTGCCGATTGCGGTAGAAGAAGACGGCATCGATATTAGCGAATTAGAAGGCTCATCAGTGGATGTAGCTTATGTAACGCCGTCCCACCAATTTCCGAGCGGTTCGGTCTTGAGTGCAGCGAAGCGGGCCCAATTATTGAACTGGGCCGCTGCAAAGCCGGAACGGTTCATTATCGAAGACGATTACGACAGCGAATTCCGCTACACAAGCCGGCCCATCCCCGCTTTGCAGAGCATGGATTTGAGCGGACGCGTCATCTATCTCAGCACATTCTCGAAATCATTGATGCCCTCCTTGCGCATCGCCTATATGGTACTTCCAAAACGTTTGCTTACAGCGTATCAACAGACTTTTCTTCATTATTCGTCTTCCGTTCCGCGCACCGATCAACAAATCGTCGCTGAATTTATGAAAGACGGCCATTTTTCGCGCCACCTGAATCGCATGCGGAAGCTTTACAAGAAAAAATTGGAACGGCTGACTTCCATATTGGCCCCGTATGCGCCGGCAGTCACAGTTTCGGGTGAACAAGCAGGCATGCACATCGTCTTGACGGTGCAAACACGCTTATCTGAAAAAGATCTGCTTGAGCTGGCCAAACAGAAAAAAATCCGGGTCTTCGGTTTGGAATCATACGATATTTCTGGCCGAACGCTGACTCCCCCTAAAATTGTCCTGGGATTTGGCGGCTTATCGGAAGCTGAAATCGAACAGGGCATTTCAAAACTTATGCGCTGCTGGGGAATCGATCCCCTTTAAAAGCACAAAAAAGCAGTTCCCTTATTCAAAAGGGGAACTGCTTTTTATTAGAATAAACCTGTAACGAAATCAACTGCTCCAACCCACATGGTAGAGAAAAAGCTTCCGACTGCCTGCATCGATAGAGAGAACCAGTTGGCGCGCTCTACTTTTTCAGTCGTTACGACTTCAGCTGCAGCGTTTTTTCCATTTAGATAGCCATAATCTGTGCCTTCCATTTTTGCCACTTTAACGGAGCCGACCACTTTGTCTTTATCGACGCCTGCTTCCATTTCTCCATCCGTCAGCACGGACTCATCGATAACCAATTCCGGTTTGTAGGAATCTTTGTCGACTGTGCGGATCAACATCGTAATAGGTTCTTTGACTGCGATATTCACTTTGTCTTCCTTGCCCTTCGTAACAGGCAGTGTTTCTTTTCCTTCAAACTGATATCCGGCTGGTACAATTTCCTCTGTAGTAAATTGGCCAAAACCGAAATCAAATAACGCGCGTGTCGCATCAAAACGGGCTTTGTATGAACCGACGCCTTCACTATCGACCGCTTTCATGACAACAGCAATAAGACGTGTGTCTCCACGTTTTGCAGTACCTGTAAAGCTATGTCCTGCAAAATCCGTAGTTCCAGTTTTAAGGCCGTCTACACCTTCATATTCGTAGATCAAGCCAGGAAGCATGGAGTTCCAGTTTTCCATATTCGTTGCATCATCCGTGCCTTCACGGAAAACCTTTTGAGGAATCTTGGTCGTTTCTAACACTTCAGGGTAGGTGTCTAATAAGATCTTCGCCAATAGGGCAACGGAACTTGCCGGCATCACGTTTTCATCTGTAGGGCCTGTGCCTTCTGGCTGCATGCCCATCAAGTCTTTATTGCTCAATCCTGTAGAGTTGACGAATTTTGTATCTTTCAAGCCGAATTCAGCAGCTTTTTCATTCATTAAGCGAACGAATTCGCCTTCTGTCCCCGCAATTGTTTCAGCAATTCCGATTGTCGCTGCATTCGCAGAGTAGATCGCCATTGCTTCATACAACTCTTGGATTGTGTAGCTTTCATCTTTACGCAAAGGAACATTGCTTAAACGCAAGTCCTGGGATATTTTATAAGTGTAATCAGTCACTTTGTATTCTTGGTCCCACGTGATGCGGCCTTCTTCAATCGCTTCAAATAATAAATACTCAGTCATCATTTTAGTCATACTTGCAATTCCAAGCGGCGCTTCAGAATTTTGTTCGTATAATATTTTCCCTGTCTCAGCATCAACCAAAATTGCAGCATCCGCCATTATATTCAATGAATTCTCCGCTTTAGCTTGCTGCGGAATGATAATTGTCGTTAAGAATACAGCCATTACAGTAAGTAGCATTGTCATTTTTAAAACATTTTTCACCTGTATAAATACCTCCATCTATAAGTTTACCCATGCTATTCTATCATATTATATAGGTCCTGAAACAAAAACATGTAAAAAGCACCCTTTGCGCCTAAAATAAGACGAAAAAGGGTGCTAAAAGGTTTATTCATTATGAAATAGAATAGTTAGGCGATTCTTTTGTGATTTGAACATCATGTGGATGGCTTTCACGCAAGCCAGCGCCGGTCATACGGATAAACTGAGCTTCTTCGCGCAAAGTCTGCAAATCTTTTGTTCCGCAATATCCCATACCAGCACGAATGCCTCCCAATAATTGATGGATCGTATCAGATAAAGGCCCTTTATACGGCAGGCGCCCTTCAATACCTTCTGGAACTAATTTTTTAGCATCATCTTGGAAATAACGGTCTTTTGAACCTTTTTCCATTGAAGCAATTGATCCCATTCCGCGGTAAGTCTTGAAACGGCGTCCTTGGAAAATTTCGGTTTCTCCAGGGCTTTCAGTGGTACCTGCAAGCAAGCTTCCTAGCATAACGACATGTCCGCCAGCAGCCAAGGCTTTGATAATATCACCAGAATATTTGATGCCGCCATCTGCGATAATCGCTTTTCCATGTTTGCGTGCTTCTGTTGCACAATCGTAAACAGCTGTGATTTGAGGAACACCCACACCCGCAACTACGCGTGTTGTACAAATCGAACCGGGTCCAATTCCTACTTTAACAACATCTGCGCCTGCTTCAATCAATGCTTTTGTGCCTTCTGCAGTCGCTACATTTCCTGCAATGATGGTTAAATCGGGATACACTTGACGAATTTGCTGCACCATATCAAGAACACCTTTTGAATGTCCATGTGCTGTGTCTAAAACAATTACGTCGACAGAAGCTTTCACTAATTGCTCAACGCGTTTCATCGTATCGGAAGTAACGCCAACAGCAGCTCCAACAAGCAAGCGCCCATGGGCATCTTTAGCAGCGATCGGGAATTCAATTACTTTCTCGATGTCTTTGATTGTAATTAAGCCTTTTAATACGCCATCATTGTCAACGATCGGCAATTTTTCGATTTTGTATTGCTGAAGGATTTTTTCCGCATCTTCTAGCGTAGTACCGACTGGAGCCGTAACTAATTTTTCCTTAGTCATCACTTCATCAATCTGCAATGAATAATCTTGGATAAAACGCAGATCGCGGTTTGTAATAATTCCAACTAATTTTTGTTCTTCTTCGTTATTTACAATCGGTACGCCTGAAATACGGTATTTCCCCATCAAATGTTCCGCATCAAATACTTGATGTGTTGGAGTTAAGAAGAAAGGATCGGTAATAACACCATTTTCAGAACGTTTTACAGTAGTTACTTGTTCCGCTTGTTCTTCGATGCTCATGTTTTTATGGATAATCCCTAAGCCGCCTTGACGTGCCATTGAAATAGCCATCTTCGCTTCTGTTACAGTATCCATGCCGGCACTGATGATAGGTATATTCAACTTTATCGTAGAAGTTAATTCCACCGATAAACTTACGTCTTTCGGCAATACTTCTGATCGAGCTGGTACAAGCAATACATCGTCGAACGTTAAACCTTCTTTTACAAATTTAGACTCCCACATTATGGACACGCCTCCTGCTTCCTTTTAAATATTATTGTAAGGTTATCAGCGCCGCTATGCAGTGTCAAGGAAACCTGAAGAAGAAAAAGTATTCGGACTTCTTGATGAAAGCATTTTTTGATTTTTTCTTTCATTTTTAAAGGGAAACTTTGCGAAGCATAGGATTAACTATCTTGCCTTCTTTATGGTCAGAAATTCAGTCGAATTCCATCTTCCCACTACGCTTAAAAGTTTCAACTTGATAAACTGCACTCATTTTCAATCGTCTTTTCAATTTCTTTTAGAGTATATCCAAAATTAATGAGTTACAAGAAATTTGAATTAACAACAAAAAAAGCCGTTACCGGCTACGGTAACGACTTTCCACGTGCCCAGCGACGTCCTACTCTCACAGGGGGAGACCCCCAACTACCATCGGCGCAAAAGAGCTTAACTTCCGTGTTCGGGATGGGAACGGGTGTGGCCTCTTTGCCATCATCACTGGACTATTTTTTTCAGAGTGACTTGTTCACTCAAAACTGGATATTCGACATTGAATACAGGAAACGCGCTCTTCAGAAAGCCATTTTGGTTAAGTCCTCGATCGATTAGTATTCGTCAGCTGCACGTGTCGCCACGCTTCCACCTCGAACCTATCTACCTCATCGTCTTTGAGGGATCTTACTTGCTTGCGCAATGGGAAATCTCATCTTGAGGGGGGCTTCGTGCTTAGATGCTTTCAGCACTTATCCCGGCCACACATAGCTACCCAGCGATGCCCTTGGCAGAACAACTGGTACACCAGCGGTGTGTCCATCCCGGTCCTCTCGTACTAAGGACAGCTCCTCTCAAATTTCCTGCGCCCGCGACGGATAGGGACCGAACTGTCTCACGACGTTCTGAACCCAGCTCGCGTACCGCTTTAATGGGCGAACAGCCCAACCCTTGGGACCGACTACAGCCCCAGGATGCGATGAGCCGACATCGAGGTGCCAAACCTCCCCGTCGATGTGGACTCTTGGGGGAGATAAGCCTGTTATCCCCGGGGTAGCTTTTATCCGTTGAGCGATGGCCCTTCCATGCGGAACCACCGGATCACTAAGCCCGTCTTTCGACCCTGCTCGACCTGTACGTCTCGCAGTCAAGCTCCCTTGTGCCTTTACACTCTGCGAATGATTTCCAACCATTCTGAGGGAACCTTTGGGCGCCTCCGTTACTCTTTAGGAGGCGACCGCCCCAGTCAAACTGCCCGCCTGACACTGTCTCCCACCCCGATCAGGGGTGTGGGTTAGAATTTCAATACAACCAGGGTAGTATCCCACCGACGCCTCCTCCGAAGCTGGCGCTCCGGGCTCAAAGGCTCCTACCTATCCTGTACAAGTTGCACCAAAATTCAATATCAGGCTACAGTAAAGCTCCACGGGGTCTTTCCGTCCTGTCGCGGGTAACCTGCATCTTCACAGGTACTATAATTTCACCGAGTCTCTCGTTGAGACAGTGCCCAGATCGTTACGCCTTTCGTGCGGGTCGGAACTTACCCGACAAGGAATTTCGCTACCTTAGGACCGTTATAGTTACGGCCGCCGTTTACTGGGGCTTCAGTTCGCACCTTCGCTTGCGCTAAGCACTCCCCTTAACCTTCCAGCACCGGGCAGGCGTCAGCCCCTATACGTCACCTTACGGTTTTGCAGAGACCTGTGTTTTTGCTAAACAGTCGCCTGGGCCTATTCACTGCGGCTCTCTCGGGCTATTCACCCTACCAGAGCACCCCTTCTCCCGAAGTTACGGGGTCATTTTGCCGAGTTCCTTAACGAGAGTTCACTCGCTCACCTTAGAATTCTCTTCTCGCCTACCTGTGTCGGTTTGCGGTACGGGCACCTCCCGCCTCGCTAGAGGCTTTTCTTGGCAGTGTGAAATCAGGGACTCGAGGATGAATCCTCTTGCCGTCACAGCTTAACGTATCAGGAATGGGATTTGCCTCATTCCACGCCTCACTGCTTGGACGCGCACAACCAACGGCGCGCTCACCTTATCCTTCTGCGTCCCCCCATTGCTCAAACGGCGGGGAGGTGGTACAGGAATATCAACCTGTTGTCCATCGTCTACGCCTATCGGCCTCGACTTAGGTCCCGACTGACCCTGAGCGGACGAGCCTTCCTCAGGAAACCTTAGGCATTCGGTGGACGGGATTCTCACCCGTCTTTCGTTACTCATACCGGCATTCTCACTTCTAAGCGCTCCACCAGTCCTTCCGGTCTGACTTCAACGCCCTTAGAACGCTCTCCTACCACGGACCTCAGATGAGGTCCATCCACAGCTTCGGTAATCCGTTTAGCCCCGGTACATTTTCGGCGCAGTGTCACTCGACCAGTGAGCTATTACGCACTCTTTAAATGATGGCTGCTTCTAAGCCAACATCCTGGTTGTCTAAGCAACGCCACATCCTTTTCCACTTAACGGATATTTGGGGACCTTAGCTGGTGGTCTGGGCTGTTTCCCTCTTGACTACGGATCTTATCACTCGCAGTCTGACTCCCAATCATAAATCACTGGCATTCGGAGTTTGTCTGAATTCGGTAACCCGGGATGGGCCCCTAGTCCAAACAGTGCTCTACCTCCAGGATTCTAAACGATTGAGGCTAGCCCTAAAGCTATTTCGGAGAGAACCAGCTATCTCCAGGTTCGATTGGAATTTCTCCGCTACCCACACCTCATCCCCGCACTTTTCAACGTGCGTGGGTTCGGGCCTCCAGTAAGTGTTACCTTACCTTCACCCTGGACATGGGTAGATCACCTGGTTTCGGGTCTACAACTGCATACTCATTCGCCCTATTCAGACTCGCTTTCGCTGCGGCTCCGCCTTCTCAGCTTAACCTTGCATGCAATCGTAACTCGCCGGTTCATTCTACAAAAGGCACGCCATCACCCATTAACGGGCTTTGACTACTTGTAGGCACACGGTTTCAGGATCTGTTTCACTCCCCTTCCGGGGTGCTTTTCACCTTTCCCTCACGGTACTGGTTCACTATCGGTCACTAGGGAGTATTTAGCCTTGGGAGATGGTCCTCCCGGATTCCGACGGAATTTCACGTGTTCCGCCGTACTCAGGATCCACTCGGGAGATCCGAACCTTTCAGCTACAGGGCTGTTACCTTGTCTCGCGGACCGTTCCAGGTCGCTTCGCTTAAATTCGAATTTTGTAACTCCACAATGAGTGTCCTACAACCCCAAGAGGCAAGCCTCTTGGTTTGGGCTGTTCCCGTTTCGCTCGCCGCTACTCAGGGAATCGCATTTGCTTTCTCTTCCTCCAGGTACTTAGATGTTTCAGTTCCCTGGGTCTGCCTTCTCATGTGCTATGTATTCACACATGGATACCGCCCCATTAAAGGCGGTGGGTTCCCCCATTCGGAAATCTCCGGATCATCGCTCACTTACAGCTCCCCGAAGCATATCGGTGTTAGTGCCGTCCTTCTTCGGCTCCTAGTGCCAAGGCATTCACCGTGCGCCCTTTCTAACTTAACCAAGTGGTTTGTTAAAAAGTGGATCCCAATTGGGATCGTGCTTGCATGAATTGCTTGTTTTCATTTGTTTCAATGTCGTTTTATCCAGTTTTCAAAGAACAAGTTTGAAGTCACAAAACAGGCTCACGCCTGAAGGGTGAACCTTCAAAACTGAACGCAAAACGTCAACACAAGATCCGGAGATCTTGTTTCCGAATAAATCCTTAGAAAGGAGGTGATCCAGCCGCACCTTCCGATACGGCTACCTTGTTACGACTTCACCCCAATCATCTGTCCCACCTTCGGCGGCTGGCTCCACTAGGGTTACCCCACCGACTTCGGGTGTTACAAACTCTCGTGGTGTGACGGGCGGTGTGTACAAGGCCCGGGAACGTATTCACCGTGGCATGCTGATCCACGATTACTAGCGATTCCGGCTTCATGCAGGCGAGTTGCAGCCTGCAATCCGAACTGAGAACGGTTTTCTGGGATTGGCTCCCCCTCGCGGGTTGGCTGCCCTTTGTACCGTCCATTGTAGCACGTGTGTAGCCCAGGTCATAAGGGGCATGATGATTTGACGTCATCCCCACCTTCCTCCGGTTTGTCACCGGCAGTCACCTTAGAGTGCCCAACTGAATGCTGGCAACTAAGATCAAGGGTTGCGCTCGTTGCGGGACTTAACCCAACATCTCACGACACGAGCTGACGACAACCATGCACCACCTGTCACCGCTGTCCCCGAAGGGAAAGCCTTGTCTCCAAGGCGGGCAGCGGGATGTCAAGACCTGGTAAGGTTCTTCGCGTTGCTTCGAATTAAACCACATGCTCCACCGCTTGTGCGGGCCCCCGTCAATTCCTTTGAGTTTCAGCCTTGCGGCCGTACTCCCCAGGCGGAGTGCTTAATGCGTTAGCTGCAGCACTAAGGGGCGGAAACCCCCTAACACTTAGCACTCATCGTTTACGGCGTGGACTACCAGGGTATCTAATCCTGTTTGCTCCCCACGCTTTCGCGCCTCAGCGTCAGTTACAGACCAGAAAGTCGCCTTCGCCACTGGTGTTCCTCCACATCTCTACGCATTTCACCGCTACACGTGGAATTCCACTTTCCTCTTCTGCACTCAAGTTCCCCAGTTTCCAATGACCCTCCACGGTTGAGCCGTGGGCTTTCACATCAGACTTAAGGAACCGCCTGCGCGCGCTTTACGCCCAATAATTCCGGACAACGCTTGCCACCTACGTATTACCGCGGCTGCTGGCACGTAGTTAGCCGTGGCTTTCTGGTGAGGTACCGTCAAGGTACCAATAGTTAGTTGGTACGTGTTCTTCCCTCACAACAGAGTTTTACGATCCGAAAACCTTCGTCACTCACGCGGCGTTGCTCCGTCAGACTTGCGTCCATTGCGGAAGATTCCCTACTGCTGCCTCCCGTAGGAGTCTGGGCCGTGTCTCAGTCCCAGTGTGGCCGGTCACCCTCTCAGGTCGGCTACGCATCGTGGCCTTGGTGGGCCGTTACCCCACCAACTAGCTAATGCGCCGCGGGCCCATCCTGCAGTGACAGCCGAAACCGTCTTTCCGTGAAGCCTCAGGTGAGGCTTCAAACTATTCGGTATTAGCACCGGTTTCCCGGAGTTATCCCGATCTGCAGGGCAGGTTGCCCACGTGTTACTCACCCGTCCGCCGCTAAACGCTTGGAGCAAGCTCCAAGTGTTCCGCTCGACTTGCATGTATTAGGCACGCCGCCAGCGTTCGTCCTGAGCCAGGATCAAACTCTCCATTATAGAGTAGTATTGATTGCTCAATGCTGGCGCATCGCCGCCTTTTAAAAAAGACGCGCGATTCGCTTTGATCTGGCTAAGCCTGATCAGTAAGTTGTGGCGCGGGACCCGAAGGTCCGTTGCCGTTATTGTTGACGTTTTGCTGTTCAGTTTTCAAGGTTCATGTTGTCACTGCTTTTTCTCAGCAACTTTATTAGTATAGCTCAATTCAATTTCGATGTCAACAGTTTTATAAAATTTATAATTTCGTTTCAATCAAGTTGTTTTGAGGACGCTTATTAATATACCAAGTAAACAAGCAATAGTCAATAGGTTTGAGAAAAAACTTCTGCAAAGAGTAAAATCTTTTTCTTCAAGGAAACTTCTTCTTTATAGAAGCAGCTCTATTAACAAGACTCAATGAACAAAGTGTTCGCCCACTCTTTATTCAAGGCCAACTGATGAACGCTTCTTTGGACTTCTTTATTACTTTGCAGCTACTAACAATTTGATAGGCAAGAAAAAATCCCACTGGCAATCCAGTGGGATAAAAATTACTCTTCGTCTTCTTCTATTACTTCTTCAACTTCGATATTTTCATCAGCAACTACATCGTCCGCTTCTGTATACACATCCGCTTCAGCGCTTTCTTCAATCAAAGTTGCTTCGATATTTTCATCCGGATTCTCGGATTCTTCCGGAAGATCGATATCTTTTTTCACTTTAGCAACGGTAGCGACGGTCTCGTCTTCAGACAAGCGAATCAACCGGACGCCTTGAGTGCTTCTGCCAGTAGTGGAGATATCGTTCACATCCATACGGATCAAAATGCCATTGATTGTAATAAGCATGATATCTTCTGTGCCATTCACAGTACGAACAGCAACCAATGGGCCGTTCTTATCGGTGATTTGGCAAGTTTTGATTCCCATGCCGCCTCTGGATTGAACACGGTACTCCGCTTCTTTCGTTTGTTTCCCGTATCCTTTTTCCGTAATGACAAGAATGTTATCGCCTGGCTCAAGAATCTCCATGCCGACTACATTATCGCCTTCGCGTAAACGGATGCCCCGTACGCCGCTTGCAGTCCGTCCCATGCTGCGAATATCCGTTTCTGGGAATCGGATTAAGGCGCCGTCGCGTGTACCAATGACAATCTCTTTGGATCCGTCTGTCAATTTAACCGAGATCAACTCATCTTCTTCGCGCAAGCTGATGGCAATCAAACCGTTTTGACGGATGTTTGCGTAATTCGACACCGGCGTCCGTTTGCTCACGCCTTCACGTGTAGTAAAGAAGAAGAATGCATCTTCCTTAAATTCTTCTACTCGGATCACCGCTGTAACTTTCTCGTTCTTCTCGATTTCCAACAAGTTTACTAGAGGAAGGCCTTTAGCTGTCCGTCCGTATTCTGGAATGTGATATCCCTTCTTACGATAGACTTTCCCTTTATTGGTAAAGAATAAGATGGTGTCGTGTGTAGATGTATATAGAAGGTGTTCAACAAAGTCGTCTTCGTTGGTTCCCATTCCTTGTACGCCGCGGCCTCCGCGTTTCTGGCTGCGGTAGGTGTTCGCAGGCAAGCGTTTAATGTACCCATTGTGAGTCAACGTTAAAACAGAATCTTCACGAGGGATCAAATCTTCATCTTCAAACATTTCTGTTCCGCCTGAAGTGATTTCGGTTCTGCGTTTATCGCTGAAGCGCTCTTTCACTTCGAGCAATTCTTCACGGATGATTTCAAGGATGCGATGTTCATTCGCCAGGATTTCACGAAGCTCATCGATCAGTTTTACCAATCCTAGATATTCATCTTCAATTTTATCGCGCTCGAGTCCCGTTAAACGCTGCAAACGCATGTCTAAGATTGCTTGGGATTGGCGCTCAGATAAATTGAAATTGTTCATCAAGCCGTTGCGGGCTTCTTCGGTCGTTTGTGATCCACGGATCAATGCAATGATGGCATCGATATGGTCTAACGCAATGCGCAAACCTTCAAGGATATGTGCGCGGTCTTCCGCTTTCGTCAAATCAAATTGAGTTCTGCGGCGGATGACAACTTTCTGATGTTCTAAGTAATGATAAAGAACTTCTTTCAATCCAAGAACTTTCGGATGGCCATCGACAAGAGCCAGCATATTGATCCCGAAGCTTGTTTGCATCGCTGTTTGTTTGTACAAATTGTTCAATAGTACACTTGCACTTGCATCTCGGCGGACTTCGATGACAATACGCATTCCGTTGCGGTCAGATTCATCGCGCAAGTCCGTAATGCCGTCAATTTTCTTGTCACGCACAAGTTCCGCAATTTTTTCGATCAAACGGGCTTTATTCACCTGGTAAGGAAGTTCGTTTACAATAATGACTTCTTTGCCGTTCGCTTTTGTTTCAATATCGATAACTGAACGGATCATGATCGAGCCGCGGCCTGTTTCATAAGCTCGGCGGATTCCGCTTCGCCCTAGAATAATCCCGCCAGTCGGGAAATCCGGACCTGGGATGAATTCCATCAGTTCTTCCGTTGTAATGGCTGGATTTTCAGCCAATGCCAACACGCCATCAATGGTTTCGCCCAAATGATGCGGCGGAATATTGGTAGCCATACCGACGGCAATCCCTGAAGTTCCGTTTACCAATAAATTCGGGAATCGGCTCGGCAAAACAATCGGTTCTTTTTCTTGGCCATCGTAGTTGTCGCGATAGTCAATCGTATTCTTATTCAAGTCACGCAATAATTCCATGGAAATTTTTGACATTTTTGATTCAGTGTAACGCATAGCTGCTGCTGCGTCTCCGTCCACCGATCCAAAGTTTCCGTGGCCGTCTACCAGCATATAACGATAACTGAAATCCTGCGCCATCCGTACCATGGTTTCGTAAACAGCCGTATCCCCGTGAGGATGGTATTTACCAATAACGTCTCCGACGATACGTGCTGATTTTTTATAGGCTTTGTCTGACGTAATCCCTAAATCATGCATTGCATAAAGGATGCGGCGATGAACAGGTTTTAGCCCATCTCGCACATCCGGTAAAGCGCGGGAAACGATAACACTCATTGCATAATCCAAGAATGAGGTCCGCATTTCCGTGCTTATATTTATTTCTTCAACACCACTGCTAGGCCGTTCAGCCATATCCGCAGCCTCCTCTCAACTCTATATCACTTAAACGTCCAGGTTTTTAACGTATTTCGCGTTTTCTTCGATAAAGTTCCGGCGTGGTTCTACATCATCGCCCATTAGGATATGGAAAGTTTCATCTGCCACCATTGCATCCGTCAACGTAACTTGAAGCAATGTACGGACATCCGGATCCATTGTGGTATCCCATAGCTGGGTCGCGTTCATTTCCCCGAGTCCTTTATAGCGCTGAACATTCGGTTTCGGCGTGCTCGATAGATTCTCAAGCGCCGTCTTCAATTGGGCATCGGTATAAACGTATTCCACATGCTTGCCTTGCTTAATTTGGAATAAAGGCGGCTGCGCGATATAAATATAGCCAGCTTCAAGCAATGGCCGCATGTAACGGAAGAAGAACGTCAGCAGCAATGTACGGATATGGGCACCATCGACATCGGCATCTGTCATAATGACGACTTTATGGTAGCGGGCTTTATCCAAATTGAACTCTTCCCCGATTCCTGTGCCAAGGGCTGTAATGATATTGCGGATTTCAGCATTTGTCAGGATTCTGTCCAAGCGTGCTTTTTCAACGTTAAGAATTTTTCCGCGCAGAGGCAAAATCGCTTGGAAATGACGGTCGCGTCCTGATTTTGCTGATCCGCCTGCCGAATCGCCCTCTACGATATAGATTTCACTGATTTTCGGATCGCGTGAAGAGCAGTCAGCCAGTTTACCCGGCAAGCTGGAAACTTCAAGGACCGATTTGCGGCGCGTGAATTCACGTGCTTTTTTAGCTGCCATGCGGGCATGGGAAGCCATAATCCCTTTTTCCACAATTTTGCGCGAAACGGATGGATTTTCCAAAAGGAATCGCTCGAAGCCAGCTGAGAACAAGTTATTGACGATTGTACTGACTTCCGTATTGCCAAGTTTTGTTTTCGTTTGCCCTTCGAACTGCGGATCTGGGTGCTTAACAGAAATGATTGCTGTCAGTCCTTCACGCACGTCATCTCCCGTTAGATTCGCATCCTGTTCTTTCAACATGCCATTTTTGCGGCCATAATCGTTGATTACACGTGTCAAAGCAGTTTTAAAACCGGATTCATGCGTTCCGCCTTCATGTGTATTGATGTTATTAGCGAATGAAAAGATATTTGCCGCGTATCCGGCATTATATTGCATCGCTACTTCAATAGAAATGCCGTCTTTTTCAGACTCCACAAAAATCGCTTCTTCATGAAGCGGATCTTTTGTTTTGTTCAGATGTTCGACGTACGATTTGATACCGCCTTCGAAATGATAGACCTTTTCTTTTTCTTCGCCTTCGCGCTCGTCCCGGATCACAATCCGTAAACCGCGATTCAAATAGGCAAGTTCGCGTAAACGATGATCCAGAATATCAAATTCATAGACAGTCGTTTCCTTAAAAATTTCTGCATCTGCTTTAAAGCGGATTGTTGTTCCAGTATGGTTAGATTCGCCGATTACTTTAAGTTCTTCCGTAACCGCTCCTCGTTCAAACTTTATATAATGCTTTTTTTGGTCAAGGTTGACATAAACCTCAGTAACTTCAGATAAAGCGTTGACGACTGAAGCCCCAACACCGTGAAGTCCGCCGGATACCTTGTATCCGCCGCCGCCGAATTTACCGCCCGCGTGCAAGACCGTCATAATGACTTCTACTGCCGGACGGCCCATTTTTTCTTGCATGCCGACAGGAATTCCGCGTCCGTTGTCTTCTACACGGATCCAGTTGTCCTGCTCGATCGTTACTTGGATTTCATCGCAGTAGCCAGCCAGTGCTTCGTCTATACTATTGTCCACGATTTCCCAAACCAAATGGTGAAGCCCTTTTGAACTTGTCGAACCGATATACATTCCGGGTCTTTTGCGGACAGCTTCTAATCCTTCAAGAACTTGAATCTGATTTGCATCATAAGATTGTTTAAGTTCATTTTCTTCCATTGCCATTCCGTTCACCTGCTCTTCCCTACAACATTCTATTTCCAAATTGGCTTGCTATAAATTTGCTCGTTAAGATGCTTAACAATTGCTTGCGCCTTCAAAGGCGAACCATAGACGAATTCGTCGGTAACCACGTAAGACTTTACATGTTCTATCGGCACGAGCAGCCGCACAAAAGCAGCCGGCACGTAATTTTCATAATGGATGACAGCGATGATTTCCTTTATACGGATGCTTTGCTCTTTACTAATAGAAATGTAAATGAGCGTTCACTCCTTAACGGTCCCTTTCGATACTTCGAAAAGCAAGGCATTCTGGATCGTTTCATGATGGATGCCTTCCACACTGGTAGTGGTTACAAAAGTTTGGACCGACCCTTTGATGGTATTCAATAAATGGGACTGCCGATAATCATCGAGCTCCGATAACACATCATCCAATAAGAGGACAGGAGCCTCGCCGACTTCCTGTTTAATCAATTCGATTTCTGCAAGTTTCAACGACAACGCCGTTGTACGCTGTTGGCCTTGAGAACCGTAGGTCTGGACATCATAGCCATTTACAAAAAACTGCAATTCATCCCGGTGCGGACCGACAAGCGTGGAACCGCGTTCGATTTCGCGTTTCCGCAATTCTGCCAGTTTCTGCTCTAAAAAAGACGCCATCTCTTCAGGCGTCCATTCGGGCTTTAAACCGCTGATCGGTTGATAGCGGATTTGAAGTTGTTCCAACCCGCGGGAAATGCCGTGATGGATCGGTTCTGCCCATTTTTGCAATAAATCCATGAACTGATACCTTTTTCGGATGATTTTAACGGCAGCTTCAATAAACTGCTCTGTATAGACGTCAAACATCACGTCATTGATTGATTGTTTGCCGTAATGCTGCTTTAAAATATGATTTCTTTGCTTTAAAAGCTTTTGATAAATCAATAGATCGTGCAAATAGACAGGAGAAATCTGCCCAATTTCCATATCGATGAATCGCCGCCGTACTTGAGGGCTGCCTTTGACCAAATTAAGATCTTCAGGAGCAAACATGACCACATTCAACTGACCGATATAATCACTAAGCCGCCGCTGCTCTAAATGATTGACTTTCGCCTTTTTGCCTTTTTTTGACAATATTATTTCTAAAGGCAATTTACCGTATTTACGGTGCACATCAGCCTTTATTTTACCATATTCGGCGTCCCAGCGTATCAATTCTTTGTCATTTGACGTGCGGTGAGATTTTGCCATGGATAAAACATACAGCGATTCCATAATATTGGTTTTGCCTTGGGCGTTTTCACCGATGAATACGTTGATTTCCGGTGAAAACGACAAATCCAGGCTTTCATAGTTGCGGTAATTTAACAGTTCGAGACGGTCAATCCGCATCGAAGCTCATGCCTTCAGCAACAACGATACGAAACTCCCCAACCTCCGGAATTGCCACAGTATCTTCTGGACGAAGTTTCCGGCCTCTGCGATCCTCCGCTTCGCCATTCACAAACACTTCATGTTCACTTAAAAACCATTTCGCCATTCCACCCGAACTGATGGTATCGGTCATTTTCAATAATTGGCCTAATGTGATGTATTCTGTTTCAATTCCTATTTCCTTCAAAATGCACTCATCCTTCGATTCGTAGTCTATCCCTCTATTTTACCCTAAATAGGGTGAAAAGTAAAAAGGATAGCCTATATGGCTATCCTCGAGGGTGCTTTTCAATTTTAGTAGGTCCGGACAGGAAGAATCAGCTGCAAAATCGAGTCGTCTAATGCCGACTTCAAAATAAATGGACGCATCGCTCCTGTGAATTGGATCAGAACATCTTGTCCATCGATTGCTTTCAAGGCGTCCATCATAAATTTCGCACTGAATGAGATTTTCAACTCTTCCCCTTCAATGCTTTGCGCTTGAAGCTGCTCTTCTACTTTCCCAACTTCCGGTGAATTAGAAGAAACTTCCACTTCATTGCCAGCATTTGTGGAGAAACGGACAACATTATTGCGTTCTTCGCGTGCCAATAAAGAAGCGCGGTCAATCGCTTGCAATAATGAACGTCCATTTACGACAACTTCCGTTTTATATTCAGAAGGAATCAGGCGTGAAGTATCCGGATAATTCCCTTCTAATAAACGTGAGAAAAATAAAATATGCTTGGATTTAAACAGGACTTGCTGGTTTGTCATAACGATTTCAACCGGTTCTGACGTATCATCAAGGATTTTGTTCAACTCATTTAAGCTCTTGCCGGGAATGACGACACTGTATTCGCCTTCTGGCAGAGTCTCCAATTTGGTTTTACGGCGTGCTAAACGGTGGCTGTCAGTTGCTACACAAACCAATTCTCCGTCTTTTACCTCCCAATGGACACCAGTTAATACTGGGCGTGTTTCAGAACTTGAAACTGCAAAAACGGTTTCTCTGTTAATAGTTTTCAACAGATCTGCAGGAATTGAAAATAGACGGTCGTCTTGGATATCCGGCAATTGTGGATAATCCATCGCATCCAAGCCGATTAAATGGAATTCGGACTTACCAGAACGGATATGCGTTTGGAAATTTCCTGTAATCTCCACTTCTACTTCATTAGTTGGCAGTTTTCGGATGATTTCACCGAATACTTTCGCTTGAAGGACAATGCTTCCTCCTTGAGAAACTCCAATGATCTGCTCGCCATCTTCTTCTGCTGGAATAAACGTTTGGATCGTGATGTCTGAATCACTTCCTGTCAAACGCATTCCTTCTGATGAGACATCCATTTTGATCCCTGTCAAAATCGGAATCGTTGTTTTTGAACTGACTGCTTTCATTACATCATTTAAACCTTCAACTAAACGTTCACGCTTTATCTCAAATTTCATTATGGAACCTCGCTTATATATATATTTTATTTAGATCTTTAAAGTAATAATAGTAGTAGGGGCTGTGAATATGTGGATAACCCTGAAATAGTGAATAAAAGCAGCTTATCCACATGTAGATAGAATGTGCATAAACTGCTTTGTAACTTATCGGGTTATCCACAAGCGAATCACCCTTTGCCTAGCGCGCTTCTAATATCTTTTACATCTTGCTGGAGCTGCTGATTGTCTTTCAGCATTGTTGAAATCTTTTCATGTGCATGAATCACCGTTGTATGATCTCGTCCACCGAATTCTTCCCCGATTTTAGGCAGAGAAAAATCTGTCATTTCCCTTGATAAATACATGGCGACTTGACGTGGATAGGCAATATCTTTTGTCCGGCGCTTCGTTTTAAAATCTTCTAATTTCACATTAAACTGGCTGCCGACAGCGTTCTGGATGTCCAAAATCGTGATGACTTTCGGTTTCGAATTCGGCATGATGTCTTTTAATGCTTCAGCCGCAAGTTCAGCACTCATATCCCGATTGATCAAGGAAGAGTAAGCGACTACGCGGATTAAAGCCCCTTCAAGTTCACGGATATTCGAGTCGATCGAATTAGCGATATACGTCATGACGTCGTTTGGAATGTCCAAACCGTCGGCTTTCGCTTTTTTGCGAAGAATCGCAATCCGGGTCTCCAGGTCCGGAGGTGTGATGTCTGTAATAAGTCCCCATTCAAAGCGGGATCTCAGGCGATCTTCCAAAGTTGGAATTTCTTTTGGAGGCCGGTCACTCGAGATGATAATTTGCTTCGATTCTTCGTGGAGCGTGTTGAAAGTATGGAAGAATTCTTCCTGTGTCTGCTCTTTGCCTGCCAAGAATTGAATATCATCGATCAAAAGAATATCGACGCTCCGGTATTTATTGCGGAAATCTACGGTTTGGTTATCACGGATCGAGTTGATGAACTCATTCGTGAATTTTTCAGATGACAAATAAACCACTTTGGCATCCGGGTTGTGTTCGAGGACGTAATGTCCGATTGCATGCATTAGATGTGTCTTGCCTAGACCTACTCCCCCATAGATAAACAGCGGATTATACGCTTTCGCCGGCGCTTCGGCCACGGCGAGTGATGCAGCATGAGCAAAGCGGTTGCCGGATCCAATGACAAACGTATCGAATGTGTATTTTGGATTCAACATGCCAGGAAGAAATTCCTGATGCTCATTCTGACCGGGTTTAACGCGAGGTGCAGGAAGTTGAAAATCATCCATATCTTGATCTTTGGGCACGACAAATTTTATCAGCAGATCGTCACCAGTAAGGTCTGATAATATTCCAGTAATTAAATGCACGTAATGGTTTTCCAACCAATCACGTGCAAACGAATTAGGCGCTGAAATTGTGACTGTCTCATTCTGATAAGATAAAAGTTTTGTCGATTTCAACCAAGTTTCAAAACTCGGTTTGGAGATTTTGGTTTCAACTTGGGCTAAGACACTTGACCATAATTCGTCTAAGTGTTCCAA